>CAYWVB010000029.1:0-64193 GCA_964461595.1 uncultured Terrimonas sp.
TCTTTAACGTGGTTACCAACAGCAGGGATATCCCGCATGCAGTGCTGATAAGAGCCATAGAACCGCTTCAGGGCATTGATATTATGCTGCAGCGCAGCGGGAAAAAGAAAATGGATCACACCCTGGGGGCTGGCCCCGGCAACCTGTCAAAAGCGCTGGGCATCATTACCGCCCATAGTGGCACTGACCTCATGTCGGACAGGATCTTTATTGCCGACGACGGCTATACGTTCCCCAACAGCCGTATTATGGCTACGCCCCGTATAGGTGTTGATTATGCAGGAGAAGATGCCTTGCTTCCTTACCGGTTTATTGTGAAAGACAGCCCTTATATCAGCGGGAAGAGATTTAGTGCGGCAGATAATAAGTGAGCATAGAACTTCTTCCCGTTTAGAACGGATATTTTTTGGCGGATTATCACAAGTCAATTTTATCTGGCGGCAAAGGCTAAGGACAGCATTGTGTTGTTACCTAAAGACTGTCCCCAGGGCTTTTTTATGCCTTCACACCCAACAACGATGGGAAAAATGATAACCAGAAACCCGTTCTGCCGGGAAATATTGTGATGTATCAATTTCGTATATACAACCGGTGGGGACAAATTATTTTCAGCAGTTTAGATATAACAAAAGGTTAGGATGGTGCTTTTAATGGAGTTCCACAGGAAGCACATGTATTCATCTGGACCTGCAGTTATCAGTTCTCAGGACAAACCGTGCACCACGAAAAAGGGACGGTCATGCTGATCAAATGATCGGATACCCCGGAGTATACAGTAGCTCATTTGTTATCCCTTACCCGCTTCAATCTTTTTTTGATGGGTGCAGTTTCCTCCGGCAGAGGATAGCGTCAGTAATTAAAAGGAAAACTCATTTCCGCTTTTGTTTCGTCTTCATTGAACAACTCATTATACATGCCACCACCAGAAATATATTTATTATACCCGGTGATTACTCTGCCAAAATAAATATCGTTCAGAAATGTATTGTTAGAACAGTTAAAGTTGGTAAAAAGAGCATTGTAGATCGTGTCAAGCGTAAAGGTAGACGCTGAATCTGCTGTTATTCCTGTATACTCCTTATTAAAACTTGAACCCCGGAGACCCAATGTATCAGAAGCAATTATTTCTTTAAAGGTAGACACGTTGACCACAATAGTATCAATGCTCTTGCCTACAAATATTGGCTTTGATGCATCATAATTCGGTTCAGGAAAGTACTGTCTCATAAAAGATATAGTATCATTTATAGCCCCACCGAAACTAAGAGGAGAAGTATTTTCACTACTGAACACAGTAAAAGATGATGTGCCCGGAGTGAAGGTAATACTAAAATACCCATTCGCATCCGTCATTGCTGTAGCAGAAGAACCTGAAGAGTTAAACAAGATTGCGCTCCCCCCGCCAAGTTGAAATATCTCTATCCTTTTATTAGATAGCGGAACAGGATTTTTCTTCGTGAGCAATAGTTGTCCTGAAAAAACAATGGGCTTAGGTTTCTTACACCCAAAACCTAAATACAACGTCAATAACCAAAGCCCCACGTATTTTATTGATTTCATACTCCGGGATTTTTATAAAAAACTCAGCAAATGTTTAATCATTGGCGATATAACAGCACATAAATACACAATACTTCGCATAGCTTTTTATTTTACCGGCTTTGCCGACATGAAGAACTGCAACGTTCCGCCATGTAGAACATCTTCATATTTCAGAACAGGCGATAGAAGCGGTTTACCATTTAACAGTACTTTTTGTACATATACATTTTCCCTGCTTTGATTTTTTGCCTCTACCGTAAATGTTTTACCGTTCTCCAGGTTAATGACCGCTTTATTGACCAACGGACTGCCCAAACTATAGTTGTTATCCCCGGGGGAAACCGGGTAAAATCCTAACGATGAAAATATATACCAGGCGCTCATTTGCCCGCAATCATCGTTGCCGCCCAAACCATCAGGCGTTGGCTTGTATTGTTTTTCCAGGATCATCCTGATGGTGGACTGGACCTTCCAGGGCTCGCTGCTCCAGTTGTATAAATAAGCTACGTGATGCGCAGGCTCATTACCATGCACATAACCGCCAATAATGCCTTCACGTGTTATATCTTCAGTATGCGCAAAAAACTCATCGGGTAAATGCATCGTGAATAAAGTGTCCAGCCGGGCTGCAAATTTTTTCTTTCCGCCCATTGCCTGCACCAGCGAAGCCGGATCCTGTGGAACAAAAAAACTGTAATTCCAGCTATTACCTTCAATAAATCCCTGCCCTTCCGTATTCAGGGCATCAAAATTTGTCCTGAAAGTGCCGTCAGCTTTTTTAGGCCGCATAAAGCCGATAGTAGGGTCAAAATTATTTTTCCAGTTTTGAGACCGTTTTAAAAATTCATTATAAACATCTGTCCGCCCCAGCTTCTTTGCTGCCTGGGCAATCGCCCAGTCGTCATAAGCATACTCTAATGTATTTGAAACGGAAACACTGCTTTTTTCATCAGGTATAAAGCCGTTATCAATATAAGAGCCAATCCCTTCGTAATCCCTTTTCCCTGCAGTGGCGATACAGGCATCCAGCGCTTTATTGGCATCGCCGGTATAAATGCCTTTCACAATAGCATCTGCAATTACCGCAACGCTATGATAGCCGCTCATGCACCAGTTGTCGTTAGCATAATGTGACCATATGGGGAGCATGTGCAATACGCTCTGGCTGTAGTGCGCCAGCATTGACTTCACCATATCGTTATTCCTCGATGGCTGAATGATATTAAAGAAAGGATGCAATGCACGATAAGTGTCCCACAAAGAAAAAGTAGTATAATTGGTAAAGCCGTCGGCTTTGTGCACTTCCTGGTCAAGTCCTTTATATTCGCCGTTTACATCAGTATAAATAGTGGGATTGATAAAACAGTGATACATTGATGTATAAAAATTGATCTTATCAGGCTCCGAAGCATCCACCTGTATTTTATTCAGTTCCCTGTTCCATTTTTCCTGTGTCTGATCTTTTACAACGGCAAAGTCCCAACCGGGAATTTCTGTTCTTAGATTCAGCAACGCATTAACCTGGCTTACGGGGGATAAAGCCATCTTGATTTTAACCGCTTCATTGGCGTTTACATCAAAATCAAAATGCATACGGATATTCCTGCCGGCGATGTCCGGGAAGTTTTCTTCCTGGTTGAACTTGCGCCAGAAGCCGCGATAGGCCTGTGCTGCATCATAGCTCTTCCGGCCAAAGCTCTTAAACGGCTTGGAGAATGTCATTGCAAAATAGACCGTGCGCGTACGCGCCCAGCCATATGTTTGCCGGTAACCTGTGACTAAAGTATCGTTTACCACGCGCACAAATGTCCACACGTCTTTTCCATCATAATTATAAATACCGGCCATTAAATCGAGGATAATATGAGCCTCCCCGGCAGAGGGAAAAGTGTATTGATGAAAGCCCACTCTTTCTGTGGCAGTGAGCTCTGCCTTTATATTTCCATCTGCTAAAAGAACGCTGTAATAACCGGGCTCGGCTTTTTCCGTATCGTGGGAAAAAGCCGAGCGGTAACCGCCTGACGGGTCAGAAGCTGTTCCCGGGTTGAGCTGTAAAGGGCCTACCGTAGGCATGATCAAAAAATCACCCAGATCAGAATGACCTGTTCCGCTAAAATGCGTATGGCTAAATCCTGTAATGGTTTTATCCTCATACCTGTAACCGGCGCAATATTTATATACCTCGCCGTTATACCTTCCGTTTATTTCATAAGGAATGGTATCTGTATCAGGGCTCAGTTGTATGGCGCCGAAAGGGGCCGTAGCGCCGGGATAGGTATGCCCCATTTTTGCCGTACCGATCAATGGATGTACATACTGCACCAGGTTTTGCTGCGCACGAGCCATAGTAACAGCGAGGGATAACAGTACCGTTATGCTGATTTTCATGCAGCTAAGATATCTATTAGTTAGTAATATAAGTCATCCCCCTTACACCCGGGCTCTGGTGTATAAGACACAATTAAGTTTCGTTCTAATTCATTAGCTTCAAATATATCAGCCAATGCAATATTGGCTGCTGTTTTATTGCTTTTTGTCGGGCACAAATTTGTTGTCTTCTATATCTTTCAGAAATGCAACGAGATTTTTAAAATAGTTCTGTTGGTCGTCATACATACTTAAATGGCTTCCGTTAAGGCATAAATATGTCCTGCTGTTTGGAATTAACAGTCCTTCTTTTTTTATGTCCTCCGGGTTCATTTCATCTTTCATGCCGCCAATTACAAGTGTCGGGACTTTGATATTAGGCAACCTGTCCCACATTTCCCAATTTTTGAAATTTCCAGTTACATGGAATTCGTCAACGCCCTGCATTTGTACGTAAATGCTATGATTAACTTTTTTAAATGCCCTCATCAACGGTTCTGGCCAATTTTCAATTGGAATACGGCATAATACCTGAGTATAAAGTTTATTCATCAGCAACTCCTGGTATTGTGGGGAGTCATACAGTTTTAGATTGTCAAGAGAATCGTACGTTTTTATATCCTGTGGTGAAAATAACTTTTGCTTTAACTGATTTACATAGGAAGTATAGCTTTTCATACCTGCGGTCATATTTGAAATCACAGCAGCTTTGACGTGACTTTGATATTTCTGTAAATATTCCATTGCAAGCATTCCGCCCCAGGAATGGCCTAACAGATAGAAGTTGTCTAAGCCAAGACCCTTTCTTACCTGCTCTACTTCTTCTACAAAACGTGGTATATTCCAAAGTGAAGTATCGGTGGGAATATCTGAATTGCCTGATCCCAATTGGTCGTAATAGTAAAATTCGATTCCTTCTTTGGGCAAAAAATCCTCAAAGCATTCAAAATAATCGTGGGTAAAGCCTGGCCCGCCGTGCAGCAGCAACACTTTGATTTTTCCGTCACCCACTTTCTTTGTCCATACATTATACTTACCGTCAACCTGAATCATCTTACAGCCGCCTGTTTTTACTTCGTAATTTGTAGGCGTGGCGTCTTGCGTTGAAGTTTCGCCGCCTGTTTTGGGCGACGGATTGCAGGAGCATAAGCAGATTGCAATAAAAGTTGTGATAATTAAATTTCTCATCTTTAGTTTGTTTTATTGGTTGAATAAATAGCAGCTACTCAAAAATAGGTGAACATCATCCCCTTTCGGAACTTCCGTTTTTTCACATTTGGTTATTCACCAGTATTTTAATATTTATTGCTCAAGACAAAAAGCATTTTGTAAATACAAATTCAGCTATTCTTCCATTCCTCATTTTGCACGTATATATAAACAAAGCAGATACCGGGGCGCCATGCCTCCCATAATACCGAGTGCATTTTTAAAGCCACTAAAAATTCTTGAAACGGGAGTAGTGGCAGTCCCGCCTGAATGACACAGTCGGGCAGGCAGTCAAAAGATCAAAGGATTAAAAAAGCATCTTCAAGATAAGAAGTTTTTTAAAAATATCAAATATTTTATAGGAGGAACACGATCTTCTCACTTCACCTTCTCCAGCAACTGCTTTAGCAAATCTATCTTCCCCTTTTCAGCTTCATCAAAATTCCTGATCGCTTCCACCGGCACTTTCACTACTTTAGCCACCTGCTCCGGCAGCTCTGGTTCAACCACCTCCTTTTGCTCCGGCAGCGATATTTTCGGTGATTGCTGTCATCGCCTAATTCCGGGATGCGAAAAATTGAGATGCAGCCAAGAAACCCACCATATCAATGAGACGCCCCATCCATACGTTAACTAAACCTCAAACCTTTCTCCCTTTTCAAACCAATACCTTTTATTGATTATTTTTGCCGCCCGATGGCGGTATACAAGCACGACAAAGTAGTTCCTTACCAGGACTCAGGATTAACAAAAAAACAACAGGTAGCCGACATGTTCAACCGGATCGCTTTCCGGTACGATTTTATGAACCGGTTCCTGTCGGCAGGCATTGATAAGGGATGGCGGAGGAAGGCATTGCGCCAACTGGCTAAAGAAAACCCTAAAACCCTGCTGGATGTAGCCACCGGCACGGGCGATGTAGCCATCATGGCATGCGAATTGCTGAACCCCGAGAAAATTACCGGCATCGACATTTCGGAGAAGATGCTGGAACTGGGAAAAGAGAAAGTGTTAAAGTTGGGTTTGCAACACCAAATTGAGCTGCAAACCGGTGATAGTGAGGCAATAAACTTTCCGGACCATACGTTTGATGCCGTAACCGTAGCTTTCGGCGTGCGTAATTTTGAGAACCTGGAACAGGGATTAAAAGAAATAAAACGGGTGTTGAAACCCTCAGGCAAACTGGTTATCTTAGAATTTTCAAAACCTAAATTAGCAGGCATAGCACAACTTTACTATTTGTACATGGAGATCGTAGCGCCGCAGATGGCTTCAATGGTAGCAAAAAACAAAAAAGCCTATCAATACCTGAACAAGTCTGTGCTGGGGTTTCCGGAAGGGAGAGCTTTCGTGGAAATATTAAATAACGTTGGATTCCGAAACACGTCATGCAAAAAATTAAGCCTGGGAATTTGCAGCATATATTGTGGAGTAAAGTAGTTGCTACAATTACATTTGCCTGTTGTTTAACAAAGCTGTCTGTTGCACAGCTCAGGGACAACCTGAACCTGCCTAATCACGATGATAAGCGGTATTATTTCGGTATTGTGCTCGGTTATAATACTTCTCATTATAATATTACCCATTCCAATTATTTTTTGCAGCAGGACAGTATCCAGGCTATCAACGGTCTGAACAGCGGGCGTATCCACCTGGGCATAATGGCCAACCTGCAGCTTTCCCCCCGCTGGGATCTCCGCTTTTACCCGCTCAATCTTATATTCAGCGAAAAAAAATTTCAATACGACCTGAAATACCCTGATGCGGGAGAAACCACCCTCACCAAAACCCAGAAAGTAGAATCCATCGTGATGAGCTGGCCGCTGCAGCTGAGGCTTAAAAGCGACCGCATCCGAAATTTTCGCGTATATACGCTGGCAGGCGTAAAATTCGACTATGACCTTGCCTCCAATTCAGGCACCTCAAACTCCGACAACCTCGTGAAAGTAAACAAGACCGACTTTGGCGTAGAGGCAGGTATCGGCTTCCAGTTCTTTAATAAATATGTAATCGTTTCCCCGGAAATAAAGATCAGCAAAGGGCTGAGAAATGTGCATGTGAAAGATCCTGATTACAAATATTCAAACGTGATTGACAGAATGAACTCCAGCATGATCCTCTTCTCCCTTCATTTTGAAGGCGGAGGGAACTGACGAAGATGCTGCTTCCAAATTAGTGATCACCAACCCGCTTGATATACTATGAGAAATTTTTACTTATGCTTTTTATCCCTATTCTTACTTGTTTTGGGATGCCGTCATTCCGGCGCTCCCGACGTATCGGGCATACAGGTACAGCTTGAGCTGCAACGTTTCGAACAGGATTTTTTTGCAATAGACTCTAATAATATCTCCGCCGCATTACCGGCTCTGCAGCAAAAGTATCCGGTATTCCTGGCCGACTTTGTGCAAAACATACTGGGGCTATCCCTCTCAGACAGCGCAGAAAAGTCAGACGCTGCCATAAGGCTTTTCCTGCACGACTATGCTATCGTTAAAAAAAACGCAGACAGCATATTTAAAAACTTTGATTCGCAAAAGCAGGAAATACAACAGGGGCTTCGTTATGCCAAATATTATTTCCCCTCTTATCATGCTCCTGAAAAACTCATCACCTTTATTGGCCCGCTCGATGCCGTCTTCCAGACCCCTGCCGGCAAAACCGGCGATGTCATTACAAAAGATGCGCTTGCCGTAGGACTTCAATTGCATCTTGGCGCCGATGCGGAGCTCTACCAGAGCCAGACAGCGCAAACATTATTTCCCAAATATGTATCGCGGAAGTTCAGCCCACAGTATATACCCGTCAATTGTATAAAGAATATTGTAGACGATATTTACCCGCCCAACCCCGCCGACAGGACATTGCTGGATATGTGCATAGACAAGGGAAAGCGTCTTTACCTGCTGGACAAATTAATGCCCGATACGCCAGACTCCCTTAAAACCGGTTATACCGCTGCGCAATTAAAAGGCTGCTATGAAAACGAAGGGCTGATATGGAGCTTTCTGAACCAGAACGATCTCCTGTACAATTCCGATCCGCTGCGCATACAATCTTACGTGGAAGAAGGCCCGCAAACACAGGAGCTCGGCGAAGGCTCTCCGGGGCAGATCGCCCTGTTCATCGGCTGGCAGATCGTAAAAAAATACATGGAGAAATTCCCTGACACCACCCTGGATGCGCTTTTAAAAATAAACCCTGCCGCAATACTGGCGGATTCGAAGTATAAGCCACGCTGATTTATTTTTTTTTACCGGCTGCAGTGCTGCTATCAGGCGATAGTGGCGACGCTCCCTTCAACTGCATATCATTGGGCGGCTTTTGCCGGAATACGTACTTTTAGGCATACAAAGCCATCACCTCATGCAAAAAATATACCCGCTGCTTATATGCCTCTCCTTTTGGGGTTTACAGGCGTCTGCTCAAAACGCAGACGAAAAAGCCATACTGCAAATACTGGAAGACCAAACGCTCTGCTGGAATAAAGGAGACCTCGACAATTTTGTAAAAGGCTACTGGAATAATGATTCCGTCATGTTCATCGGCAGCAAAAGAGTCATATACGGCTATCAGAATACCTTACAGCGCTATAAAACCACCTACAGTGATACTGCCCAAATGGGGAAGCTGGCATTTACGATCCTGCTGGTCAAAAAGCTCTCGCCTGAATACTATTTCGTAGTGGGCAAATGGGCGCTTAGCAGAACGGCTGGCGATGCAGACGGACATTTTACGCTGCTCGTCCGGAAAATCAGGGGTGAGTGGAAGATCGTTGCCGATCACAGCAGTTGAACTGAAATGCGTCTGCATATTCTTTTGATGCCACGAAAAAATTCAGGGCTTTTATAGTACAGCCTTTACTACATTTTCAATGATCCTGGGCTTGCCCAGCGTATAATAATGCAGCACGGGAACACCTGCTTTTTTCAATTCAAGCGATTGTTGTTTCAGCCATTCTGTGCCCACGAGCTCCACATCGGCATCCGTTTTGCAGCGGGATATTTCATTGCTGAGCTCCGTAGGGATATCTACGTGAAAAGTACGTGGTATAACGCTCAGTTGTTTTTTGGAGGAAATAGGCTTCAGCCCCGGGATAATGGGGATCGTTATACCAAGGTTGCGGCAGTTTTGTACAAAAGAGAAATATTTATCGTTGTCAAAAAACATCTGGGTAACGATATACTCGGCACCGGCATCCACTTTTGCTTTTAATACCTGCAGGTCGGTGGCAGGATTGGGCGACTCAAAATGTTTTTCGGGATAGCCGGCCACTCCGGCACAGAAATTTGTGCGGAAACCATTGCGGATATCCTCTTCAAGATAGATGCCGTTATTCAGGCTAACGGTTTGTTTCAGCAGGTCAATGGCATGACGGTGCCCTTCAGGCTCCGGCTCAAAAAACGTCTCATTTTTTGCTGCATCGCCTCTTAGTACCAGCACATTATCTATACCCAGGAAATACAGATCAATCAAAGCATCTTCCGTCTCGCGAATAGTGAACCCTCCGCAGATAAGATGAGGAACGGCGTCCACCTTATAATGATTCATAATGGCAGCGCAAATGCCCACAGTGCCGGGCCGTTTTCTAACCTCCACTTTCTCAAAGCTGCTGTCTGCCTTTTTCTTGAATATATGCTCGGCGCGGTGATAGGTGACATTAATAAAGGAAGGCTTAAACTCCATTAGCGGATCCAGGTGATCATATATCGAATTAATGGTCTTCCCCTTCAATGGCGGCAATATTTCAAATGATACCAAAGTACTCTCAGCCTGATTAATATGCTCTGTTACTTTCATTATATATGTTCACGGTCAATAATTTGCAAACATAATTCAAACGGCGCACACCAAAAATACCTGTTAAAGTGAAAGGTATCTTGCTGTTGATAGGAGCTATACTGTATTTTTGCCCAAATCTCACCGCATTGAGTTTAACAATACATACCAGCAACCTCTTAAAACAGTATGGAAGCCGCACTGTTGTAAATAAAGTGTCTGTTGAAGTAAAACAGGGGGAGATTGTAGGGCTGCTGGGGCCTAATGGCGCCGGTAAAACAACCACTTTCTATATGGTGGTAGGCCTGATCAAGCCGGACGATGGGGAAGTTTTTCTTGATGAGCACAATATCACAAATATGCCCATGTACAAACGGGCGCAGATGGGCATTGGCTACCTTCCCCAGGAGGCTTCGGTTTTCAGGAAGCTGAGCGTGGAAGATAATATATCAGCGGTGCTGGAGCTTACTTCACTCAGTAAAGCAGAACAAAAAGAGAAGCTGGAAGCCTTATTGGATGAATTCCGCCTGCATCACGTACGCAAGAACAACGGCGACTCTCTCAGCGGCGGGGAGAGAAGAAGGACTGAAATTGCGAGAGCGCTGGCGGTAGACCCCAAGTTTATTTTGCTTGATGAGCCTTTTGCAGGCGTGGATCCCATAGCCGTTGAGGATATCCAGGCGGTAGTAGCGCGGCTGAAATATAAAAATATCGGCATTCTGATCACTGATCATAATGTAAACGAGACCCTGTCTATCTGCGACCGGGCCTACCTGCTCATTGACGGTAAAATTTTTAAGCACGGCACCGCCGAAGAGCTTGCTGCAGATGAGCAGGTGAAGCGCTTATACCTCGGGCGCAATTTTGAATTAAAGCGTAAAGATTATCTCCACGAAGAGGCCGTAAAAGGAATGAGCGAGATCCCTACGATGAAGGAAGATATCTGATAATATGACTCATATCAGCCGGGAGAAATATTGTTATAGCGAAAAGTGAGCGCCCGCCCGGCTGAATGCCATTCGGACGGGGATAAAAGTGAATAGTTTATTGCTCACCTTTAGCGTTTCAGGCTTGCCGTTTTACTATTCACCACGCCTCACGTTTCACATTTCTCGTTTTGAGTGAAATGCTTTATTTTGCCGGCATTCATGGGTATTTTCAGCACTACGATATCACAACTGGCAAGAATGCGGCTCTGGCGTATCCAGGGCTGGGTAGAGCATCCTGTATCCTCTCAACGTGAGGTATTGCAGGACCTGGTTACCTCGGCGCAGTATACGGAATTCGGGCGCAGGTATAATTTTTCGTCATTGTTTTCTACAAGAGATTATAAGAAAGCGGTTCCTATTCATGAATATGACGACCTGAAGCCCTATATACAACGTATGATGGATGGCGGGCAAAATATATTGTGGAATACGCCCGTTACCTGGTTTGCCAAAAGCAGCGGCACCACCAGCGATAAAAGCAAGTTTATTCCTGTAAGTGATGAGAGCCTGGAAGACTGTCATTATAAAGCTGCAAAAGATACGCTAACCCTGTATTACAATTTCAATCCCGAGTCTGAGCTCCTTACCGGCAAAGGGCTGGTGATTGGCGGCAGCCATACCGTTCACCAGTTGCACGACAATATACATTACGGCGACCTGAGCGCTGTGCTGCTCCAGAATTTGCCGCTCTGGGGGCAGTGGATCAGGACCCCGGAGCTTTCCATTGCTCTTATGGACGAATGGGAGTCAAAAATAGAAAGGCTGGCAGAAAGCACGATACGTGAAAATGTTACTTCTATTTCAGGGGTGCCTACATGGACACTGGTGCTTTTTAAGCGTATACTTGAAATGACAGGCAGGAGCTGTATAGCAGAAGTATGGCCGTCGCTCGAGCTGTTCATTCATGGTGGTGTATCGTTTACGCCATACCGTGAGCAGTTCAGAAAGATCATAGGCAGGGATATTAATTACATAGATACTTATAATGCGAGCGAAGGGTTTTTCGCTGCGCAGGACCGCCCCGGTGAAGACGGTATGCTGCTCTTTGTGGATCATGGTATATTTATGGAGTTCATGCCGGTAGAAGAATATGGAAAAGAAACCCCTTATACTATCGGGTTAAGAGATGTTGAGCTGGGGAGAAATTACGCCCTCGTGATCAGCACCAATGGCGGGCTCTGGCGGTATATCCTCGGTGATACCATACAATTCACATCATTGAGACCTTTTCGCATTAAGGTGAGCGGCCGGCTGAAACACTTTATTAATGCTTTTGGTGAGGAGGTGATCATTGACAATACGGACAAGGCAGTATCCATTGCCTGCGAAAAAACAGGAGCGGTGGTAAATGACTACACTGCAGCACCCATGTATTTCAGTGAAGATAGTAACGGCGCACATGAGTGGCTGATAGAATTTGAGAAGGAGCCGGATGACCCGGGTAAATTTACTGCGGAGCTTGATAAGGCGCTCCAAAGCATCAACAGCGATTACGAGGCCAAACGTTATAAGAATATAGCGCTTCGCGAGCCCCTGGTGCACAGCGTAAAAAAAGGGCTTTTCAGCGACTGGCTGAAAAGCAAGGGGAAGCTGGGGGGGCAGCATAAAGTCCCCAGGCTGAGCAATGAGCGTACACTTATTGAAGAAATGCTTCAATTCAAATCGTGATATGCACAGGGGCAAAAAATTAAAAAAATATAAGATTTTTCACTGGCTGTATAACCTGTGGCATATTAAATCGCTGCGGCATAACAGGGAGGCCTACCGCAGATACGGGCTTCATAAGCCTTTGTTCGCTTCCATATCCGCCAAAGATTTCCCGGATAAAACATCCAAAGCATGGCTGGACACAGGTGATGCCTCACTTATCGCCTCTTCCCGGGAGGGCTTTTTTGATTTTGATCTTTCTACCCGCTCGCAGATAGAGCAATGGTCTGCGAAGGGATATATGATCCTTGAAAAGCTTTTTAGTGATAAAGAAGCTGATGATATCAACGCAGCAATAAGCCGGTTGCAGGATTCGGGAAAGCTTCGCTTTACGAATGGTAATAAGCTCATGTTTGCCAATAAGCTGTCGCCGCTTATACATGATACCTGCTATGATAAGCGGCTTACCTCCGTGCTTGATTTTCTGCTGGATAAAAAAGCAGTTCCTTTTCAAACCATCAACTTTATCCGGGGAAGTGAGCAGAAGGCGCACTCCGACAGTATTCATATGACTACCTATCCGCTCGGCTATCTTATTGCCGTGTGGATAGCGCTGGAGGATATTACCCTGCAAAACGGGCCGCTTTTCTATTACCCGGGCAGCCATACATTACCGTTCCTGTTCAACAGCGATTATGATAATGATTCATCGCTGCTAACCCTGGGCGATAGAACCTATGCAGATTATGAAGACATGCTGCAGGATATTTTAAAGCAAAATAAATTTCAGGCTATGCCCTTTTTAGCAAAGAAAGGAGATGTGCTGATCTGGCATGCGAACCTTGTGCATGGTGGCATGCCTATTGAAGATAAGAATACTACCCGCAGGAGCATGGTGATCCACTATTATGCAAACGACGTAATAAAATACCATGAAATAACAGAACGCCCTTCACTGATGAAGTTGGATTGAATTACGATAGTTTCTGTTATCTTGCAAAACAGAACGGTACTAATAAGCATCAGTTATGAAATTACTCAACGACAAAGTAGCCATTGTAACGGGAGCCGCCCGCGGGATAGGAGAAGCTGTAGCCCTTAAGCTTGCAGCTCAGGGAGCGCATATTGCCTTTACGTATGTCAGCGACAGCAGCGCTGAAAAAGCTTCAAACCTCTGTAAAAAATTAGAAGCTTCAGGAATCAGGGCAAAGGCTTATCAGAGCAATGCCGGAGACTTTGCCCAGAGCGAGCAATTGGTAAATGATGTGTTGAAGGAGTTTGGTAAAATAGATATATGTGTGAACAACGCGGGAATTTCAAAAGACAATCTTTTACTGCGGATGTCTGCCGAACAGTGGGACGAGGTAATGACAACGAATCTCAAAAGCGTATTCAACATGACGAAGCAGGTAATACGCCCGATGATGAAAGCCAAAAGCGGCAGCATCATCAACATGAGCTCTATCATTGGCATTACCGGTAACGCCGGTCAGAGCAGCTATGCAGCCAGTAAAGCCGGGATTATAGGCTTTACAAAAAGCATTGCCAAAGAAATGGGCAGCCGCAATATCAGGTGCAATGCAATAGCCCCGGGGTTTATTGAAACAGATATGACCGGTTATCTCAAAGAAGGCGATGCTGCGGAGAAATATAAAAGCGGTATTCCCCTCGGCCGCTTTGGCTCCGGCGAGAATATTGCTGACCTGGTGGTATTTCTTGCAAGCGACTGGAGCAGCTATATTACCGGTCAGGTAATAAGCGTTTGCGGAGGATTGAATATGTAAATTTACTTCTACGATATTCCGTGCTTGCTCAATAACGGGCTTTATTTTCTTTTCACGCCAAATCGGTATACGATAGCCAACCTTAGACAGGCAAGCCTCGTAAAAGTTGGCAATCTTGCACAACATTAATGATATGCTGATATATTATTTAATGGCATATTGCCCCTCTTATATAGCGTTATTTATTTCTTCCCGGTAAAATGGTTTAGATATTAAACATATAGTTTTTTTGCTGCCGTGCAACCCTTGCATTAATGTGATCGTCTCATTTTTTCAGAAAATATTTTATGGTGCCGTAGGAGGAATAATCATTAAAATACTGCTGCTTTTATGTATACCTACATTCTGCAAGCCGGCGATCTTTTACAAAAAGGAACCGGCATCATGTCCAGATTTATTGACTCAGCCGTTGCTTATACACCAAAAGTCATAGGAGCAATAGTATTTTACATCATCGGCAGCTGGATTATAGGGCGCTTTGGCGGTCTTTTAAGAAAAGCGCTCGCCTCCCGCAAATTTGAACCGTCGCTTCAATCTTTCCTCGTCTCATTGTTCAGGATCCTCTGCCTGGTAGTGCTGATTGTTGCCATATTTGGCATACTCGGCGTTGACACTTCCTCTTTTGCAGCATTGATCGTTGGCGCAGGTATTGCTATTGGATCGGCGTTAAATGGTACCCTGGGCAATTTTGCGGGAGGAGTAATGATGTTGATCTTTAAGCCTTTCAGGATCGGAGATATCGTGGAGGCGCAAGGAGTGACCGGTACCGTTACAGAGCAGGGTGTTTTTAATACAACCCTGCTTACTCCGGATCATAAAACAGTGATACTTCCCAATGGCCCCCTATCTACAGGAGTTATTACAAATTATAATACGTATGGCAATCTTCGTGTAGATCTCAGCATGGCGGTAGACCCGGGTGTGCCTGTTGAAAAGGCGCGTAGCGTTGCAATAGCCGCAATGCAACAGCATCCCAAAGTGCTGGCTGACCCCAAGCCGGAAGTCAGTGTTTTAAAAGTAGGCGACGGGATGACTACACTTGCTATAAGACCTTATACCACACAGGCAGATTACTGGGAGGTATACTTTGGCGTGCAGGAAACAGTAAAGGCTGCTTTTGATGCAAACGGTATCCCCGGGCCCATTCCGCATAGAGTCATTATTCAAAAATAGTTTTTGAGTTGAGCATTGATACAATGGGTAACCCTGCATTTTGCAGGGTTTTTTTGTGACCGAAGCTATTTAACCCTTGTTTGAGTATCAGCATCCCTTATTATTCTCTATCTGCCTGTACTTGCTTTCCCCCGGAATGATAGCCGGTCATCATGAAAAGCTTCCCTTATCCCGGGGTTATCCAAATTAATTTAAACACATTATTGCTTTTAGGCATGAAAAAAAAATTCCTGTTTCCTGTTTTTGCCGCATGTTTTTTTATCTCCTGCTCTGATCGTAAGGATGCAGGCAGTCAGCCTGTGCACCAGGACGTTCCCTTTGTGCAGGACTATAGTATAAAATACCTGTTGGGAGACAGCGGGGTTGTTTTGGAAAAAGCGTATGAAGACCGCAATGGTGTGCTCAAGATACTAAGCTCCAAAGGATTGCTGCATACTTACGGCGGTGAAATGCTTTACCCGGGTCAGCTGATGACCGACAGCAGCTACCGGTCCCTTAATTATAAGAAGCTTTCTGCTATAGGATTGTATCAAAACCAGTTTGTATATGCAGATGACAAAGCCGTCTTGAGCAATGCCTGGGCCGGCACCTTATATTGTAAGCATGGAGTTGGAGCGGCTACGGTGTTCAGCGGCGGGGAGGACTTTTCTTTTTTGGTAGCTGATGGCAGCAGCCTGCAGTATACCCGGGATTCCAAAGTGCTGTGGGAAGGCAGCGCACCGGGAGCAGTGGAAGATATAATATTTGACAGCGCTGCCAAACGCTTCCTGGTATTGACGCCCGCAGCGATCAGCTCATTTTCTCCGGGAAACAAAACTTTATCCGCACTCTATACCTCCGACAGCCTTACCTGTTTTACACTGAGCGATCAGGGCAGGAGCATAGTAGCGGGCACTGTCAATGGCTGGGTGAAGATAGATGCCGGCAGCGGTAAGCAGCAGGGAGAGATCAACCGGCGGCTGCCGTGCACGGCGCTCACATCGGTAGCGGAACTGGGCGGTAACCTGTGGTTTGGCTCAGCGCAGGGAGCCTTTATGCTTAGGGCAGACGGTAAATATAATTATTATGCATCCAGGCGCTGGCTCCCGTCGGACAGGGTCAAGCATATATCCGGTGGCAGGGATGGAAGCGTGCTGGTGCTGACCGAAGAAGGCTTGGGAAGAATATGCTTTAAGGAAATGACTTTGGCGGAAAAGGCTGCTTTTTACGACAGGCAGGTAAGGCTCAGGCATATTCGCAATGGGTTCAATGCAACGCTTGCAGGAATGAAGGATGGTAACCTGTCTTCAGGGTTTATGGAAGATTCTGATAACGATGGCTTATGGACTTCCATGTACCTCGGCGCAGAAGCATTCAGGTATGCCGTTACAAAATCGCCCGAAGCGCTTCAAAACTGCCGCGAATCGCTTGATGCCATGGAAAGATTATATTCTGTGAACCCGGTAAAAGGTTTTCCGGCCAGGTCATTCGAGCGTCATGGTTTTGCACTGCATGATAAAGATAAATGGCTGGCCGCCCCCGACCCGGAATGGGACTGGAAATCCACTACCAGCAGCGATGAGGCCATCGGGCATATTTTTGTATTTGGCGTGCTGGCAGAGCTGGTGGATGACGAAGGGATCAGGAAAAAAGCAATAGGATTGATTGATTCCCTTATGCAGCATATTATAGATCACAACATGTACCTGGTAGACTGGGACGGTAAGCCTACCCTTTGGGGTAAATGGAACCCGGACTATGTTAATGCTCACCCCATTGGGGTTGGCGACAGGAAGATCAATTCTTCCAATATCGTTGCCATGCTGCAGACAGCTTATCATTTTACCAAAAAGGAAATATATAAGGATAAGGCTTTTGAGTTGATGAACAAATTCGGCTACCTTGAAAACCTGATGTTACCAATGGAAAAAATAGGCAAGGCGCCTGATCATGCCGATGAGTGGAGCAAAATGCTTTCCGAGAGCTGGAATCATTCCGATGACGAGATGTATTTTCTCGGGTATTGGGGGCTCTACCGTTATGCATTTAACGATACGCTCAAAGCGAAATTTAAAGACGCCATCATAGATCACTGGAAAATAGAAAGACCGGAAAAGGAAGGTGCATGGAATATATTTACTGCATTGACAGGCACACGTGAGTTTGACCTGAAAGAAGCTGTATGGTACCTGCAGGAATACCCGCTTGACATGATCACCTGGAGGGTAACGAACAGCGGGAGAAAAGACATTGAATTGATAACACCGGATTTCAGGGGACAGACTACCAAAGAAGTACTGCCCCCTGATGAACTGCGTATCGCCCGTCACAATGCCAATCGCTTTACCCTTGACGGCGGTGATAATGGCAGGGAGGAAAACAGTGCAGGAGATATCTGGCTGCTGCCTTACTGGATGGGTCGTTATCTTGGTGTGATCAGCGCCCCTGAAACAAATCATTAACCCGCGCCCCTTTAATTGACCCCTAATCCCCCAAGTATGACCAGGAGTATTGCGGCAATAGTGTTGCTATCTGTGCTTAGCTGTTGCCGCCAGCTCCGGTCGGGTGATCCTGCATCTTCTGTTGTCGCATACCAGGACGTTCCCTTTGTGCAGGACTATAGTATAAAATACCTGTTGGGAGACAGCGGGGTTGTTTTGGAAAAAGCGTATGAAGACCGCAATGGTGTGCTCAAGATACTAAGCTCCAAAGGATTGCTGCATACTTACGGCGGTGAAATGCTTTACCCGGGTCAGCTGATGACCGACAGCAGCTACCGGTCCCTTAATTATAAGAAGCTTTCTGCTATAGGATTGTATCAAAACCAGTTTGTATATGCAGATGACAAAGCCGTCTTGAGCAATGCCTGGGCCGGCACCTTATATTGTAAGCATGGAGTTGGAGCGGCTACGGTGTTCAGCGGCGGGGAGGACTTTTCTTTTTTGGTAGCTGATGGCAGCAGCCTGCAGTATACCCGGGATTCCAAAGTGCTGTGGGAAGGCAGCGCACCGGGAGCAGTGGAAGATATAATATTTGACAGCGCTGCCAAACGCTTCCTGGTATTGACGCCCGCAGCGATCAGCTCATTTTCTCCGGGAAACAAAACTTTATCCGCACTCTATACCTCCGACAGCCTTACCTGTTTTACACTGAGCGATCAGGGCAGGAGCATAGTAGCGGGCACTGTCAATGGCTGGGTGAAGATAGATGCCGGCAGCGGTAAGCAGCAGGGAGAGATCAACCGGCGGCTGCCGTGCACGGCGCTCACATCGGTAGCGGAACTGGGCGGTAACCTGTGGTTTGGCTCAGCGCAGGGAGCCTTTATGCTTAGGGCAGACGGTAAATATAATTATTATGCATCCAGGCGCTGGCTCCCGTCGGACAGGGTCAAGCATATATCCGGTGGCAGGGATGGAAGCGTGCTGGTGCTGACCGAAGAAGGCTTGGGAAGAATATGCTTTAAGGAAATGACTTTGGCGGAAAAGGCTGCTTTTTACGACAGGCAGGTAAGGCTCAGGCATATTCGTTACGGGTTGTATTGCGATGTAACAAGAGTGCACAATGGCATTCTTTCTGCCGGTGAGCTGGCCCCGCACGACAGCGACAACCTTTGGACTTCCATGTATCTCGCCAGCCAGCTTTTTCGTTATCTCGTAACGCATGACCCGGAAGCAAGGCAAAACTGCATCGAAGCTTTTGAGGGGATGGAGCGCCTGTTTACTATAAATAATATACCGGGATATTTTGGACGGTCCTTTGAACGGCATGGCATCATGCCTTTTAAAAGAGAAGTTCGCGATTACCTCAAAGATTACTGGTACAAAGGCTATGACTCGTCGGTAAGCTGGAAGCAGGCTGATGATCCGGAATGGGACTGGCGGGGTGCATCAAGCAGCGACCAAACCGTAGGACAGATGTTTGCCCTTACCCTCATAGCGCAATATATGGACGATGAAAGCCTGCGCAGAAGAGCTGTTACATTAATGGACGGGCTGATGTCTTATATAGTAGACAATAATCTGCGCCTGATTGATTTTGACGGTAAGCCTACCTTATGGGGAATATGGCATCCCGGGTATGTAAACCGTTTCCCTGAAATGGTGGGTGACAGGAAATTGTATTCTTCTAATATTATTGCCTTTCTTCAAACAGCCTACCACTTCACACATAAAGAAAAGTATAAGCAGGTAGCGGAGGAATTACTGTATAAGCAGGGATACCTTAAAAACCTCTCAAGGCCCATCAGCAGCATCGGCAGTGCTCCGGATACGGCTGATGCCTGGAGCAGGGCACTTTCGGAAGAGTGGAATCATTCTGATGATGAAATGTATTTTCTCGCTTATTGGGGGCTTTATCCCTATGCCTTCAATGATTCGCTGAAGCCTGTTTATAAAGAAGCCATCAGGGATCACTGGGAGGCAGAACGCCCCGAAAAGGACGCTTTATGGAACTTTTGCTATGCCATGACAGGCGCAAAGGCCTTTGATCTGAATGAGAGTATATGGTTTCTTAAAGAGATGCCGATGGACATGGTGGAATGGCCGGTTCATAATAGTTCCAGGAAAGACATAGACACTATTCCTAAAAATTTCAGGGGGCAGCTTACCGCAGCAGTACTGCCGCCTGATGAACGTCCCGAACTGAAACATAACAGGAATCTCTTTACATTGAACAGGGAACATGGCGGCAGCACAGAGCTCGGCGCAGGAGATGTATGGCTATTGCCTTACTGGATGGGGCGTTATCTCGGTATCATTAGTAACGGTGACCACTAAACGTTTTAATAAATAATTAAGACTTCCCTTATACAACTGGCATAATTTTCGCGTTTTCAAACTCCCTTCATTTTTGTTATCCATTACATTTTTGAAGAAAAACCAAAAGCCCAATCCTGTATGGTATGAGGATCCTTTGCCACAAATTATTTTTCTGTACGCTCCCCTCGCTGGTCTGTTTGTTTGCGCATACGATAGTTCAGGCACAGGATTCCCAGTTTATAAATATTGATGCTTTCACCGCTAATCTTACTAATAATACGGTACAGCTCAGGTGGCAGGCTTCCGGCAGCATTTCAGACAGTATTACCTTTATCGTGGAGCGCTCTGTTGACGGATTAGCATTCAAACCGGTACATACCTTTTCCGTCCGGAAGCTTTTAACGGGAAGCAACTATGAATTTTCTGAGCAACTTCCTTTGTCAGACAGCAGTTGCTACCGCCTTGCCTGTACAAACGGGCTCGGGCAAACGGTTTTTTCAGGGGTGCAGTCCGTTCGCTACCCGCGTCAGCCAAGAACAGAGATCAGCATTATGCCGAACCCGGTTTTTAATAATGCCTCACTTATCATCAATAATGAGGAGACGGGAGATATTTCCTGTACTCTTTATGACCTGAGCGGAAAATATATCCGCAGCTACCAGTTCAAAAAGACCACCCGCTATGTGCAACATATATTAGATATGTACAGCATACCCAAAGGAGATTATATTTTATCCGTTCGCGGCAATACTATTAACGAGTCCAAAAGGATACTGAAACAATAGAAGGGCTTATCTTTGCGCCACTATGATGAGCAGGAAATCTCTTTTCGCAGTGCTGCTGGCTTTGGCTCTCCCCCTTACCTGTTATTTTTTGCTGAAACACTTTGTCGCAGGGGCAGTAGTGATGCCGAAACGCTATTTTTATGACACCGTAGTTACCCGGGATGATTATGGAAAAACGGTGCAGGATACTATCTGGCACCGGGTACGAAACTTTACCCTTACCAATCAGTTGGGTAAGCAGGTGTCCCTGAGTGATCTGAAAGATAAAATTATCGTGGCCGATTTCTTTTTTACTTCCTGCCCTACCATTTGCCCGGCCTTAACCAGGAACATGAAACGGCTGCAGGATGCCTTTAACAAAACAGATACCGTTGTAAGGTTTTTATCATTTACCGTAGACCCCAGGCGTGATTCTGCAGAACGCCTGAAAAAATATTCGGACAAGTTTGGGATCAATCCCGATACCTGGTGGCTGCTTACCGGCAGTAAAGAGGAAATATATGATATAGCTAAAAATGAATTTAAAGCCAATATTGCCGATACCAATATAGATACCAGCTTCATTCATACGGAATATTTTTTTATGCTCGATAAAGACCGTGTAGTAAGAGGCTGGTATAACGGTCTCGACAGCCTGCATTTAAATAAGCTGGCTGATGATATAGTGCTGCTGATGCTGGAAAAAGACAGGAAGAAGGAAGGTAAGAGGGATGAATGATAAAAAGATGAATATACCTGTATCCTTTATCCCTTTAACATAAATAAATTCAACGATATAGTATGTCATCAAGAACAGAGATCGCATCATTGGGAGAATTTGGGTTGATAGATCATCTTACGCGCAACAATGAAACGCGTAATGCGTCTACCCTGGTAAGTGTAGGAGACGATGCTGCAGTGCTTGATCACTTTGGAAAGCAGGTAGTGGTTACTACAGACCTTTTGATAGAAGGGGTACATTTTGATTTGATGTATACGCCGCTTACGCATCTTGGCTACAAAAGCGTGATCGTGAACCTTAGTGATGTATATGCCATGAATGCCATGCCCACGCAGGTAACGGTAAGCATTGGCATCAGCAGCCGCTTCAGCGTGGAAGCGCTCGAAGAATTTTACGAGGGAGTATATGCTGCCTGCGAAAAATACAATGTTGACCTGGTAGGCGGAGATACTACTACTTCCAATAAAGGATTTATTATCAGCATAACGGCAATTGGTGAGGTAGCGGAAAACCGTTTTGTAAAACGCGATGGCGCTAAAAAAGGCGACCTGGTATGTGTAAGCGGCGACCTGGGAGCTGCTTATCTCGGGCTTTTGCTTATGGAGCGCGAAAAGAAAATTTTCCTGGAAAGCCCGGAAGTGCAGCCGGACCTGGAAGGGCAGGATTATATTTTACGCCGCCTGCTGAAGCCCGAAGCCCGTAAAGACATTATTGAATTTTTTGAGAAAAATGATATCCTGCCAACAAGTATGATGGATATCAGCGACGGACTGAGCAGCGAAATACTACATATATGCAAACAAAGTAATGCCGGCTGTATATTGTACGAAGACAAACTGCCCATTGCAGAGCAGTCGCGGGAATTTGCCTTTAAGCTGGAGCTTGATCCCACTGCCTGCGCACTGAGCGGGGGCGAAGACTATGAGCTGCTGTTCACTCTTGACCAAAAAGATCATGATAAAATTGTACTAAACGAGCAGATCAGCGTTATAGGATATATCACTGAACCGGGAGAAGGGGCACATATTATCACGCGCTCCGGCAAAAAGCATGCGATTACTGCCCAGGGCTGGAATGCATTCAAACAATGAAATCGTTAATGGCGGCAATGGTAAAGAGGCTTATCTATGGAATGGTAATTTTTGTGCTTGTACAATCTGTTTCCGGCTGCCACAGCAGCGCCAAGCTGTATTCTTCGCAAAAAAAATTCTCACCGGCAGCGCTCCGGGAAGATTATACGCTCTTACGGGAGATCCTCGAAAAATTTCATCCCGCATTGTACTGGTACACCCCAAAGGATAGCATGGATCATTATTTTGACCGTTACTATAACGCTATCAATGATTCTATGACGAGGCAACAGTTCGGGTTCGGGATACTGGCTCCTGTTACTACCATGATCCATTGCGGGCATACCAGCTTTAATTATCCAAGGCAATACAACAAACAGATCAGGGAACATGCACAGCCTTCCTTTCCCCTGTTCATGAAAATATGGCCGGATACTATGGTACTTACCCGTAATCTCAACAAAAACGACAGTATTCTTAAAAAAGGAACGATTATCACCAGCATCAACGGGCTTAATGAAAAGAAGCTGACCAGTACCCTTTTCCGTTATATGCCTACAGACGGATATGCCGATAATGTGAACTATGTAAGGCTAAGCGCGGCTTTTCCTTATTACCACCGCAATATACTGGGGCTCTCCAAAACTTATTCTGTGGGATATTTAGATAGCCTTGGCGTGGAACGCACCGAAGATGTGCCCGTTTTCGACCCCTCCACCGACAGCCTCGTTAAAGCATTTATCCATTCCCGTAATAAGCAGATAGATCCTGACGAAAAACCTGAAAAATGGGCGGGGATCAGATCTTTAAAAATTAAACACAAAGACAGTGTGGCTGTTATGGAGATCAACAGCTTTACCGGAGGAAGGCTGCCTGCTTTTTTCAGAAAGAGCTTCCGGACACTTCGTAAAAAACATATTAACAACCTGATCATTGACATACGGAGCAATGGAGGTGGCAATGTAAGCAACTATACAGCACTGACCCGGTATATAAGAGCTTCTGATTTTAAAGCATGCGATACTATGTTTGCCAACCATAACGGGCTGGGACACTATAAAAAATATTTTAAAGCCGGGCTTTTCAATTCGCTGCTGTTGTTTTTTGTGACCAGGAAAGAAGCCGACGGCAGGTATCATTTCAGGTACTGGGAGAAGCATGTATTTCACCCGAGACGTAAAAATCATTTTTCAGGAAATGTATACATACTTATTAATGGCCCTACATTCTCCGCTTCCACCCTGTTTGCCAATGCGGTAAAAGGACAGGACAATGTCATCCTGCTGGGAGAAGAAGCAGGAGGTGGATGGTACGGCAACAGCGGTATCCGCATCCCCGACGTTGTGCTGCCTCATACCGGAATGAAAGTGAGGCTGCCGTTGTTCCGGATAGTGCAGTACAATCATAATGCCGCCGAAAAAGGAAGCGGCGTAATGCCTGATATATACGTGCCGCCGACCGTAGAGAACGTGAGAAATGAAATAGACGGGAAAATGAAAAGAACGCTGGAAATGATCAAAGATCAAAAAAATAATAGCTGCTCTTATTGAGAAATATGTAATTTTACTTCACTTCACACCTCTGTCCCGAATATCTTTTGCAATACCAGCCTTTAAAAACCTGTTAGCATTTACCTCTGTATACGGAAACTGACTGCATGCAATGCAGCCAGGCTGTTGCTATATACTATGTATTATCCCTGACCTCCCTAAATGTAGTTTATGGCTTTAAAATCTACCCTGATCATGCTCTTAACGCTTTTTTCCGCTGCGACATTCGCGCAGAGCTATGTGAAAAAAGCGAATCTCCCTTCTCCTGACCTGGATGAAATCAGCGGGGTTATTGAGTGGGGTGGCAATTTGTATGGTATTGACGACAGCGGGAATGACCCGGTAATTTTTGAATTCGATTCAGCAAACGCAACCGTGCACATTATAAAAAGGATCACTTTGGGGGGTGTTACCAATCACGACTGGGAGGATATTACCCAGGACGATAATTATATATATGTAGGAGATTTTGGAAATAATATTGACGGTAGCCGGAAAGATCTCAAATTTTACAAAGTTCCCAAGCAGTCAATATCGGCTATTACCGGAGACGCCGGTACCATCCCGCTGAGCGATATTCAAATCATTAACTTTTCATACCCCGATCAAACTACTTTTTGCCCTGTTGATTTTCCCTGTACCGGCAATAAGACCCAGTTTGATTGTGAAGCAGTGATTTACGATAACGGGAAGCTGCATTTGTTCACCAAAAACTGGGTTACCAATAATACTACACAGCACTATACCGTACCGGCAACAGCAGGCACATATACGGCTACTAAATTAGACAACTTTGTTACAGACGGGGTGCTGATCACCGGTGCAACCAAGATGAATGATATGACCATTGCGCTTTTGGGATATAATAACAAAGATGTGGTAGGAGCACTTAATACCAGGGCCTGGATCTGGCTTATTTCCGGCTTTGCAGATATGGATCGTGTATTCAGTTCTGCCACTAATACGCGGAAAATAGATTTGGGATCAGTCCTTGTAGCCGGGCAGGTAGAAGGCATTACTGCGGTGAAGCAAAGAAGAGCATTGATCACTAACGAGCGGATTACTACTTCTTTTCTAACTATTCCTGCCCAACTTGGAGGTGTTGAATTTGGCAGCCTGGTCACGTTGCCTGAGGGACTTACCAATTTTACTTCCCAGTTATCTGACAACAAGGTCAGTCTCACCTGGGAATATAATCAGCCGGACGCCAGCTATTTTGAAGTAGAAGTATCAGGCACAGGCAATAATAATGATTTCAAAAGCATAGGTAAGGTAAACAGCAGCAATGACTTTACTGTAACCTACCGGTTTACGGATGATAACGCTGATTTCTCGGGTACAAAATATTACCGCATCCGCATAGTCTCGCTCGACAGCCAGGTATACTACAGCAAAATATTGTCAGTAAGGAAAAATGACGGGAACAGCTTTAACCTCCTGGCAGCGCCATCGCCGTTCAGCGATAAGCTGGAGATCAGCTTCTTCAGCAATACCAGGCAAAATGTGCAGCTCAGCGTGGTGGATATGTATGGAAGGACCCTGCAGACGCACCGGTTGCAATGCCTGCCGGGAAAATACAATTACAGCATGGAAGGGCTAAGCGGTTTGAGCAGCGGAATATATTTCATTACCGGGAGAACAAAAGATAACCTGTTTATCCGTAAGGTGCTGAAGCAATAGCCTGCGATCATCATCCATTGGTGATCACTTCCCTGACGGAGAGCTTATCGTCAAAGACTACTAAATCCGCCGCATATCCTTTTGCTATACTTCCAAGCGGGATATTGCCCGAAAGTAACTGAGCGGGATAAGTGGACGCCATGCGCAGCGCCTCGTCAAGCGGTATATGGCAATGCTGCACCACGTTGCTTACGGCTTTCATCATAGTAAGCGCAGAACCGGAGAGCGTACCATTGGGCAGGGTGTACCTGTCGCCGGTGAATATATGCTGGTAGCCGCCTTTGCGGCTTTCGGCAACGGCATCGGTAATAAAAAAAAGTCTCTTACCCATGATCTTTTTGCTGATGCTTACCGCGGCAAAATCTACATGTATACCATCGGCAACAATGCTGGCTTTAACCTGATCGTCATTATATATGGCGCCTACTATTCCCGGCGCCCTGCTCTGGAGCGGCGACATGGCATTAAAGAGATGGGTGGCAGTGGGAATGCCCATAGCAAATTTTGCTGTGGCCTCCTCATAGGTAGCGTTGCTATGCCCTGCCGAAACAATAATGCCGTTCTGCAAAAGCAATTCTATAACAGCCGCATCACAAACTTCAGGGGCGATCGTCATCATTTTCAATACACCCCTGCCCTGGTCAAGCAGCATTTTTACTTCTGCCGCGGTGGGCCTTTTTATACAATCTGCAAGATGCGCTCCCTTTTTTTCGGGGTTGAGGTAAGGACCTTCAAGATGCAGTCCCAGCAAACCCTTTCCTCCCTGTTCCCAATAATTGCGTACAATCTCCATGCCTTTCAGGAATACTTCAATGGTATTGGTGGCCATGGTGATCATAAAATGCGTACAACCGCCTTTGAGGCAATACTCATAGGTAGCCTGAACAGATGCCGTATCAAGATCTGCTGAGAACAATTTTCCGTTGCCCCCGTATATCTGCAGGTCTATAAAGCCGGGAGCTACGTTTAATCCCCCAAGATCTTTTATGTCATAACCCGTGCCGACGCTGCCGGCATCTGCAATATCTTCTATTACCCCTTTGTTTACCAGTATAGCCTTACCGGTCAGTTGTTCTTCAGAGGTATATATCGTGCAATGCGTATAAGCGGTTTTCATGAGCTCTATGATTTTTTATTGCGGATCTATTAAAAAATGATCGGCGTCTTTCCAGAAAGGGAATGAAGTACGGATACTATCAAGATGCTTTTTTTCCAGGACTGCTGTAAAACTTTCCTCTCTTTCACCCGCATGGTATATTATTTCCCCCAGCGGGTCAATGATCATGCTGTGGCCGCTGTGATAAATGCCGTTCCCGTCATTGCCGGTTCTGTTTACACCTGCCACATAGCATTGATTCTCTATTGCCCTGGCTGTCAGCAATGACTTCCATGCATGGATTCTTCCCTGCGGCCAGTTGGCAACATATATGATCACGTCGTATTCCGGTGCGGCATTATCGCCGGGTATGATCTGTTGCCTTACCCATACCGGGAACCTGAGATCGTAGCATACCTGCAGATTGATCTTCCATCCTTTTACCGAGGCGATCAGCCGTGTAGTGCCTGCAGTAAAGCATTGATCCTCACCGGCATAGCCAAAGCGGTGGCGCTTGTCGTAGCTCCCGTATTTACCATCGGGCAGCATCCAGATCAGCCTGTTAAAATAACTCCCGTTTTCTTCAATGATCATACTTCCTGTAAGAATGATCTTTTTTTCCATTGCTATTCTTTTCATCCAGGTCATGGTGCTGCCTTCCATGGGTTCTGCAAGCTGTTGGGCCTGCATACTAAATCCTGTATTGAACATTTCGGGAAGCACTACGATCTCGGTACGGTTCTGTATGCTGCCGATCCTGTCTTCCAGCATAGCCAGGTTGGCAGCCTTATCTTCCCAATGCAAATTGGCCTGAACAGCGGTAATGGATAATGAAGACATAAATGAGGTTTCAGGTATCAGGTTGTGGCTCACGTTTCACATCTCACCATTCACTATTGCCTATTCACCCATCCTTAATTTATCCCCGCATTGTTGATAAAGTTCACCAGTGCGGCGGTATTTTTTAAATTCAGTTTCTTCAGGATATTATGGCGGTGCACTTCCACTGTTTTAAGTGTAATATTAAGATGTTGCGCTACCTCCCTGGATGACTGTCCCTGCTTGATCAGGTTTATGATCTCCACTTCCCGTTGCGACAGGAGGTTTACATCCGGCTGCTCAGTATCTTCCAGTATTTGTTCTGAAAGAATAGTCTTTACTTCGTTACATATATACTTATTCCCGGCTGCTACCTCACTGATGGCGGTGATCATTTCTTCTTTAGAAGAGTTTTTGGTGATATAGCCTACAGCGCCTACCTGCAGCATTTTCTTGGCATAGGCCGGTTGTGAATGCATAGAAACGCCTATGATCTTGGAAGACGGGGATATCCTGCGTATTTCCTTAGTGGCTTCAAACCCGTTCATGGGGCTCATATTGATATCCATTAAAATGATGTCGGGATGATAATTATCGGATAGTTCAATAGCGCTTTGCCCGGTATCGGTTTCTGCAATGACCTGGAAACGTTCGTCGCTGTTCAGGATAAAAGACCAGGTATCCCTGATGAGCTTATGATCATCTACAATTAATATTGTTATTTTTTTTTCAATTGACGGTGGATTGTCTGTGAACATTCGGATAAGGTTTTAGGTTATAAAATACTGGAAAATATTACTCCTTAATTTAATTTTTTACATTACCTTAAGGCACTTTATTTATTTTTAATATACAAAAACTAATTGGAAAGCATTAGCATTATATCCAAAAAGCATATACATGCTATATCTTAAGAGCGAATTTAAATAATTACAAATGAAAGTAAATCAACTATTTCTGAAAAAATAAAGAAAAGTTTTTATACAAATATCCACTTACTGATCAATAAGTAATTTCTTCACAAAAAACTTCTACTATGTCATTCAATCTTCTTGATTCTGTTTCCGGAATCTTCAACCACGACCTGGTAAGTAAAGCTGCGTCTTCCCTGGAAGAAAGCGAAGGCAATATTCAGAAAGCGCTGCAGGCGGCTGTGCCCTCTGTATTAACAGGCTTTTTGGAAAAGGCCGGAACTGCTGATGGCGCCCAGGCGCTTCTCGCACTTGCCAGGCAATCTGCCGACAGCGGAATATCAGGCAGGCTCGCAGAGCTTCTTCAAAATGATGGAAGCCGCCGCCCGGGTTTATCGGATATAGCCGCCCGGGTTCTGGGAGAAAAGTTTGACGGTATTAGTAGTCTTATTGCACATTTTTCGGGCGTTAAAGGAATATCTGCAACCGCGCTGCTGTCAGCCGTCGCCCCGGCCGCACTCGATAAGCTTGGCAGCTATGCCGCCGCAAACAACCTGGGAGCTAACGAGGTTGGTTCCCTGCTGGCAAGCCAGAAAGAAAGCATCTTATCTGCAATGCCTGCAGGGTTTAGCCTGGCAGGGGCCGGCTCAAAATTGAGCACCTTACCTGCTCAGCCTGCCGCTCATACATCTCATGACACATCACCGGAGACAACAAGAAAAAATAACTGGCTGGTACCTGCATTTTGGGCTATAGGGATATTTGTATTGCTATTGTATATTTTCAGGGGCTGCGGAGCAGAACATATCCCTTCAGAGGCGCATAAAGACACTTTAAAAAAAGAGACTGCCGAAATTTTACCTGCGCAACCGGTAAGAGAATCTCTGAAGGTGGAATTGCCCGACGGAACCGGGCTGGATGCTTATAAAGGCGGGATAGAAGATAACCTTGTAGCTTACCTCAATTCGAACGAACCCGTAAATAAAGAGAAATGGTTTGATTTTGATGACCTGAACTTTGAAACAGGAAGCGCTACGATCACGGCTTCATCTATGAAGCAGGTGCAGAATATAGCAGCTATTTTAAAGGCATTTCCCAAAGTGAAGATCAAGATTGGCGGCTATACCGATAATACGGGCGATTCCCTGTCGAATGTAAAGCTTTCGCAGGAAAGAGCCGATGCGGTGAGCGCCAAACTGAAGGAATCAGGGCATGGCAGCCAGCTGGAAGCTGCAGAAGGATACGGTCCTACTCATTTTGTGGCCCCTAATGATACCGAAGCCAACAAAAAGAAAAACCGGCGGATCTCGATTAATGTGAGAGAAAAATAAAATGAAACTGTTCCGGGAACGAAGCTGTTTTTTGGGGAACGGCTTCGTTTTTTTATATAAGCGCGGCAACGATCACTTCCCATTCCCGCTGCAGCGATACGGAAGGAAATGCTTTTCCGGCGCGGGAATACCAGTATCGCGCATTCCCGGCATCTCCCTCTTTTCTATGGAGATAAGCATGCACCCAGGCGGCTTTGTTGTCGTCAATATCCTGTATAATGGTATGCGCTTTTTCCCAGTCGCCTTTCCCGTCATACCAAAGCGCCTGCAGGTAGACCGATAGTGCCGGTGGCGGCGCGTCACCAGTCAGGCTTGAGATAAAATTTTCAGCTTCCATGCTTCAAAAATAATACAAATGAGCGTCCGGCGCCGGACAGGGCGCTCAAATTCGCCGCTATTGTATTCCATAAATCCGTCCGCCTGCGGACTGCTTACATATTTGCCTTAGCTTTGCACGGTTTTAAAACAAATTCATTCACTAAACGACCCCGTATGTCTTTGATCGTTGTTGGCTCTATGGCATTTGATGCAATAGAAACTCCATTTGGCAGAAGCAATAAGATTGTAGGTGGCGCGGCTACTTATATCGCCTGGAGTGCCTCCAATTTTACCAAACCTATTCAACTGATCTCGGTAGTAGGGGGAGATTTCCCGAAGGAAGAGCTGGATATGCTGGTAAAACGGGGTGTGAACCTTGAAGGGGTTCAGGTAAAAAAAGACAAAAAGTCATTTTTCTGGAGCGGTCGTTACCACATGGATATGAATACAAGGGATACGCTTGAAACACAGTTAAATGTTTTGGGTGAATTTGAACCGGTAGTTCCCCAGAGCTACCAGGGCGCAGATATACTGATGCTTGGCAATCTTTCGCCGGCGGTGCAACTGAGTGTAATTGACCAGATGCAAAAGCGCCCCCGGCTCATCGTGCTGGATACCATGAACTTCTGGATGGAAACGGCGATGCCCGAACTGGAAACGGTCTTGTCCAAAATAGATGTGTTGCTGGTAAACGATAGTGAAGCGAGACAACTGAGCGGGCAGTACTCCCTGGTAAGAGCGGCCAAAGAGATCATCAAAATGGGTCCGAAATTCCTGATCATCAAAAAAGGCGAACACGGGGCGCTTTTATTCCACGATGATCATGTATTTTTTGCTCCCGCCCTGCCTCTTGAAGAGGTATTTGACCCAACCGGGGCAGGAGATACTTTTGCAGGCGGCTTTGCCGGATACCTCGACAACACAAAAGATTTTTCATTTGAAGGGATGAAATCGGCTATTATTGTCGGATCTGCCATAGCTTCTTTTTGTGTAGAGAAATTTGGCACTACACGCCTGAAAGAATTGAGCAAGAATGATATTGACGAAAGGATCCAGGAGTTTGTAGACCTGGTGAATTTTGATATTTCCCTTGTTGCCGGTTAAGGCGATTGACGATATTCTGTTTTAAACTCAATTTGAAATGCCTGTAATACTGCCTGTAAAAGGTATATATCCTGCAACCGGTAACAACTGCTACATAGCGCCTAACGCTACTATAGTAGGGGATGTTGTAATGGGTGATGATTGCAGTGTCTGGTTCAATGCGGTGGTGCGGGGCGACGTGAATGCCATCAGGATAGGAGATAAGGTGAATATACAGGACGGCGCTGTAATACATTGCACTTACGAAAAGACGAAAGCAATAATAGGGAACAATGTAAGTATAGGGCATAATGCTATTGTGCATGGCTGCACGGTACATGATAATGTGCTGATCGGCATGGGAGCAATAGTAATGGATAATGCAGTAATAGGCAGTAACAGTATCATTGCGGCCGGAGCGGTAGTGCTTGAGGGCACAAAAGTGGATCCGGGTACTATTTATGCGGGTGTGCCTGCCCGTAAGGTAAAGGATGTTTCCCCGGAGCTGATCAGCGGCGAAATAAACCGCATTGCCAATAATTATCTGATGTACAGTTCATGGTTTGACAAGGGTGAAAGGGCAATGCTGAAACGTGAGAGCTGAAAGTTTCACGTCTGTCGGCTCACTTTTCACCATTCACTATTCACCAATAAACAGTTATTTCATGAAACAGACCCCTTTTACCGCTAAACATATTGCTGCAGGGGCCAGGATGGCTGAATTTGCCGGGTATAATATGCCTATAAGCTATACCGGCATCAATGATGAGCATGCGGCGGTACGGAATAATGCAGGCATTTTTGACGTAAGTCACATGGGGGAGTTTATTTTCAAAGGCGAGGACGCCCTCGGCCTGATCCAGCGTGTAACTACCAATGATGCGGCTAAGCTCACAGCAGGCAAAGTGCAGTATAGCAGTCTTACCAATGAAAACGGAGGGATAGTGGATGACCTGCTCGTATACTGCATAGAGGAGAATAAGGTATACATGCTGGTAGTGAATGCAGCGAATATTGACAAGGACTGGGACTGGATCAGCTTTCACAATACGGCAGGAGTGGAAATGCATAATATTTCCGACAAGACCTGCCTGCTGGCTGTGCAGGGACCCAATGCCGCAAAAATATTGCAGCCACTCACGGAGACGGATATACTTAACCTGAAATACTACACTTTCGTAAAATGTAAGTTTGCCGGCGTTGATAATGTGATAGTGAGCGCTACAGGTTATACCGGGGCAGGCGGGGTAGAAATATATTTTGAAAACAAGGATGGCAATGCCGGTAAAGTTTGGGATGCCATTTTTGAGGCAGGATCTGCAAAAGGTTTAAAGCCTGTAGGGCTCGGCGCCCGTGATACGCTCAGGCTGGAGATGGGATATTGCCTGTATGGAAATGATATTGACGATTTTACCACGCCGCTGGAAGCCGGATTGGGCTGGATAACGAAGTTTTCGAAAAAATTCACGGCGAGTGACTATCTTCAAAAGCAAAAAGCGGCGGGTCCCGATAAGAAGCTGGTAGGCTTTGAAATGATAGACAGGGGAATACCCCGTCACGATTACCGGATAAAGGACAGCGAAGGCAACCTTATCGGGCGGGTAACATCAGGTACACAATCACCCACACTCGGCAGGGCTATTGGTATGGGATACGTCATGAGTGAGTTTGCCCCGATAGACAGTGAGATATTTATAGAAGTGAGGGATAAATTGCTGAAAGCCAGAGTATCCAAATTACCTTTTGTGCAACAGCCATAACATAAAATTCAGATCCAATGTTTTCCATTCATCTTACCACTTTTATCAAAGCGCCGGCAAAGCTCGTGTTTGATCTTTCAAGAAATACCACTGTTTTCAGGAAAGCGCTGGAGGGCAGAAAAGAAGTATTGACTGCTAATGCAAGCAGCATCCTGCTGAATGTCAGTGATACCATCACGCTGAGCGCAAAACATCTGGGCAAAACCCGGATGATGACGTTAAGAATAATAGAAATGAATGACCCTCAGAAATTTGTGGAAGAGCAGGTGAAGGGTGATCTCAAAAGTTTTCGTCATGAACATCATTTCAAGGAAGTAGACAATGGCAGCCTGCTGATTGACCTGGTATATATGGAGGAGCCGAGAGACGCGATAGGCGGGCTCGCAGGCAGGCTGTTTATGAAGGGGTATTTTGAGAAAATGCTGAATAAAAGAAACGAATTGATCAGGCAATACGCTGAATCTGATAAATGGCGTACCGTAATGGGCTAATGGGCTATGCAAATCGCGAAAAGAGAAATGTGAGAAGTGCGCATTTCACGGCTATCGCCTTACTATTCACCATTGCCTATTCATCATTCACCTCCTTATCTTTCACGTCTCATGTTTCACAACGAGAGATACAGCATCTGAATTACTAAAAACATGAATGCAAATAAACCAACATTACATACCGTACTTTCTCCCGCACTTTTACATCTCTATGATATTGACGATGCCATTGTAGTGATCATTGATGTATTGCGCGCTACATCTACTATTGCCACTGCATTATATAACGGCGCCAGTTGCGTTATGCCGGTTGACAGCGTAGAAAAATGCATAGCCGTTGGCAGGTCTGTAAACGGTATTACAGCAGGTGAGCGTGACGGCAGGGTGATTGAGGGGCTGCAGCACGGCAACTCTCCATTTGAATATAGCAGGGATTTTATTGAGCATAAGACATTAGTGCTTACTACAACCAATGGCACCAGGCTGTTGCATATGGCGCTTGAAAAAGGGGCTAAAACCATTATTACCGGCGCTTTTGCCAATATGTCGTCGGTCGTGGAACATTTAACCGGCCGGCAGCAAAATGTCATTCTCGCCTGCGCCGCCTGGAAAAACCGGGTAAATATTGAGGACACACTATTTGCCGGAGCAGTGATTGACAAAGTGAAAGATCATTTTCAGATCCACTGCGATTCCTCCGGAATGGCCCACTCGCTGTACAAAGAAGGCAGGCAGGACCTGTACGCCTTCATAAAAAGCAAAAATGCATCACACTATGTACGCTTAAGCGCTTATGGGCTGGAAAAAGATATTCAGCATTGCCTTATACCCGATACGGCAAATGTCTTACCGTTGTATAAGGATGGGAAGCTGCGTATCGGATAACATTAATTATGGCACGAAGTATAGGCATATTGTTTATTCTGTTATTTTCCTGCAACGTATATGCGCAGGAAGCAGATAGTATTCCCGCGCAGCCATGCCCCGCATTTGTAAAATATTTTGACACAGCAAATCAGCAGCTCATTATTCAGTACAATAGAAAGGAAATGGTATTTGATTCGCGCGGTGTATTTCATTTTGTTCGTGATTTGCCGGATGATATGTGGCAGATAGCCAAATCGCCCTTTCAAAAATCAAACCTAAAAGGTCTGGCACTGACAGTTGCCTCCACAGCAGTATTGTTGCCGTTTGACCAGTGGTGTATAGATCATGTAAGGCAGATTTCCGGAAATATATATTTGTCGGATGCTACCAGTTATGGTGTTCTATGGCGTGTGGGGGATGCTAAGATCATCAAATACCCTCAAAACCTTAATTCTGCATTATATCAGTTAGGCGAAGGAGGAACGAGCATGCTTCTGGCCGGTGGATTATGGATATACGGAAAAGTGAAAAAAGACTACCGGTCCATACAAACAGCAGGCGACTTAGCCGAAACTTTTATTATTATGGGGGTTACCACGCAGATTTTAAAGCATATATCCGGAAGGGAAAGCCCTTTTGTAGCTACAGCCAAAGGCGGCGTCTGGCATCCTCTGCCCTCTTTCAGGCAGTACCAGGAAAATACCCCCCGGTACGACGCTTTTCCTTCGGGGCATTTAGCCACTATGATGGCGACAATTACAGTGTTGAGCAGTAATTATCCTGAAAAAAAATGGATTAAGCCTGTTGGATATTCAGTGATGGGGTTAACTGCATGGGCCATGATGAATACGGAAGTACACTGGATAAGCGACTATCCATTGGCATTAGCTTTGGGCTACCTTTCAGGTAAGATTTCATCTATGAGACATAAGAAGAGCATTGTTCCTAAAGACGTCAGCTTATAGGGGCAGCTATTTCAGCAAACCGGGTCGGTATTATACTGATATAAGATTGCGGCGTACATTTACATAAATAAAAGATAAAAGCATTTACCCCCGATGAAAGCGGCGCTCTTCGTTATTTACCTATCGCCAACTTGCATTTTTTCCGTAATTTCGCCAATTAGCCTTTTCGGAACAAAAGGCAATCCTGAACGTTTTAAAGTATGGCCTTACCACACCTGATCAAGTTTGTATACAACAATGGTACAGACGAAGTAATCCGCCGCGGAAAAAAAATCCACTCTATCGGATACGTTGAACTGGTTGAGCATGACGATTTGCTGGGCTCTGTCACTTTTCGTGTAAAAGACGACAGCTATGCTACTTTTTATAAAGTATATATACAAAAGTATAAAGACCCCAAAGGGCTTTCCGTGCGTTGCACCTGCCCTTATAACCTGGGTGATATATGCCGCCATGAAACCGCTGCTTTACTGCAGCTGCAGGAGCTGCTGGACAAGAATATTCTGGGAGAAAAAGATATCCTATATCACCAGCGGCATACCGTGATCAAGATGAAGGACATTGATCTTAAGACGATCAAGCTATTGAGCTCTCCGGAAAGCTATGCCGAAGCCGAGACAATAATGCGGTCGCAGAAGGCAAATATCTTATCCGCGGCAAACGAGCGCGTGGAGTCCAGCCTTGTTGTTGGAGGGGATACTTATATCGTAGTACTGCAGAAAAATGAAGAAAGGAACTTTGATACTTCCTGCAAATGTGAAGAGCAGGGGCATCCTTTATGTGTGCACAAAGTAGCCGTGTTCCTGCAATTGCTTAATGCTTACGGGCCTCATTATTTTGATTCGATACGCAACTGGGATAAACAAAAGAATAAATTGCTTGAGGCTTATGGATATTCGCTGGAAGATGATCTTGCAGGGAAATTTGAGTTTGCATATAAAGAGGGTAAGCCATTTCTCCGCGTGCTGGATCCTTCTATCAAACGGCTGGATCCTGTGGCACAGGCTGCAAAGTCCGGGCCGGTAGCCGCTGCAGAAGCAGAAGTGAAGGAACCTGAAGTGGCAGTAGAGACAGCAGTTTCTATGCCCAACGCCCAGCGGATTGGTCTCGTTTTTAACGGATCCAATAAAGCTTATCCTTATTTTTCATTAGATGCGGTAAGCGGGGAGGCTGCGGAAGACGGAACAGGGTTTACCGGCAAGGTGGAAAGGCTGGATCTGGGTAAGTTTGTGAATGCTGATATCTTCCCCGAGCATGACCGCCAGTTGCTCCAGCAGGTAAGAAAGTTGCAGGAAGCCGAGGTCAATAAATATGTGAGCCGCAATTCTCCTTTTTCGGGGATATGGGAAAATATCATTCATTCCGAAGATGATGAGCTCCCCGGAGAAACCAGGTCTCTTATCACCGAATACTGGTATCCCAAACTTATAAAGCTGCTGAATGAGCAAAAAGACAGCGGACTTATTTACTTTTTGCCTCCAAAAAAGAATTTTGTAACGGCTAACCTGCACCCCGCTCAATTGTCGGAGGAAGCAGTAATGCCGGTCTTTTTCATTAAGCCGCAGAAGAACAATATAGAGCTGTCCTGTCACGTGCAGGTAAACGGCACCGAAGTAGGTCTGGAAGAAAATGAATGGCCGGGCAATATGCTTTTTAAGTATGCCGACACCTTTTACAACTGGAACCGGCAGGAAGACATTGCTGAAGTGGAAAGGTTTTCAGGCAGGCCCGTCATCACAATACCGTTGGAAGATTGGCCGGGCTATCTTCAGAAGGAGATCCTCCCGCTTACTAAAGAGTATAAGGTAAAATTTGACAGCACACTTGTGCATGAAGTAAAGGACGGAAGCCCTGACATAAGAGTATTGCTGCAGGAAAAAGGTGAATACCTCGTGTTTGTCCCTGTGTTCTCCTATAAAGGCTTTGAAACCCGTTTCAACGAAAAAGATATCATTACCATAGCGGTAAACGATAAGGTGCTTGAGATACACCGCGACAGGCAGACGGAAATGAAGTTTATCAAAAAGCTGGAAAACCTGCATTCAAATTTTATTCATCCCGAGGGAGCGGCTACTCTGGCATTGAAAGGCGCCGATGTGCTGAAGAATAACTGGTTTTTCCTTTTTGTAGACAGCATGAAGGAAATGAATGTGCCGGTAGCAGGGTTTGATGTATTGAAAAATTTCCGTTTTAATACGGCGCGACCGTCTACACAAATCCATATCAGCAGCGGTACAGACTGGTTTGATGCCAAGGTGAATGTAGTGTTTGGCGAACAACAGGTAAGCATAGCCGAAATTAAGCGCGCTTTGGCCAATAAGCAGCAGTTTGTGCAACTGAATGACGGCACGCTGGGTATCCTGCCGGAGAACTGGCTAAAAAAATACTCACTCTTATTCCGGGTAGGCGAGAGCAAAAGCAATTCCCTCCGTTTGTCAAAATATCACCTGAGTGTAATTGATGAATTATACAGTGAGAGAGATGAGACCGAAGTGATGATAGAACTTGAGGAAAAGTACAACCGCCTTCGCGGGTTTAACCGCATTAAGGAAATAGATCCCCCCCGGCGGCTTGCACATGTGCTGCGTCCATACCAGGTGGCGGGCTATCACTGGCTCAACTACCTGAGCGAGGTAGGCTGGGGCGGTATACTTGCAGACGATATGGGTTTGGGGAAAACTGTGCAGGCATTGTCATTCCTGCAATTTTATAAGGATACCCATCATTCCCTCAGGGCAATAGTGGTGTGCCCTACCACCCTCATGTTCAACTGGGAGAATGAAATAAAAAAATTCACTCCCGATCTTACTTACCTTATTCATCACGGAGGGGACAGGAGAAGAGATAAAGATGCTTTTGCGGCTGCTAATGTTATCATAACCACGTATGGCACGCTGCGGAGCGATATCAAGCTGCTTACGGAAATACAGTTTGACTATGTCATTCTTGATGAATCGCAGGCGATCAAAAACCCCCAGAGCAAAGTTACCAGGGCGGCCGGCCTGCTCATTGCCAAAAACAGGCTTTGCCTGAGCGGTACACCACTGCAGAACAATACCTTTGACATATATGCCCAGATGAATTTTCTCAACCCTGGCATGCTGGGCACAGTGGAATATTTCAGGAATGAATTTGCAACGCCCATTGACAAATTCGGTGAGCAGGACAGGAAGGATCACCTGAAAAAGCTGCTGTATCCTTTTATACTCCGCAGGACCAAAGAGCAGGTGGCCAAAGACCTTCCGGATAAAACCGAGACTATCCTGTTTTGCGAAATGCAGGACGACCAGCGGGAGATATATGAAGCTTACCGAAATGAGTACCGCAATAAGATTCTTGGCGTTATCAATGAGCAGGGGATTGCAAAATCTCAATTGACGATCTTGCAGGGATTGATGAAGCTTCGCCAGATCTGCGATTCACCGGCTATCATGAATGAACCTGAAGCATATCCCAACCATTCCATAAAGCTCGAAGAGATAGGACGTGAGATCACAGAGAATATCAGCAATCATAAAGCGTTGATATTTTCCCAATTCCTTGGTATGCTTGCGCTGATCAAAGAAAAGCTCAAAGCGCTGGAAGTGCCCTTTGAATATTTTGACGGCAGCACTTCCGCTACGGAACGCGAAAGGGCCATCAACCGATTCCAGGGCGATGATACCTGCCGCGTATTCCTTATCTCGCTTAAAGCAGGAGGTGTGGGCTTGAACCTGACCGCAGCAGATTATGTATATATCGTTGATCCCTGGTGGAATCCCGCGGTAGAACAGCAGGCGATTGACCGTACCCACCGTATAGGGCAAACCAAAAATATTTTCGCCTACCGTATGATCTGTAAGGATACCATTGAAGATAAGATACTGCAGCTGCAGGAAAAGAAAAGATCACTTGCCAGGGACCTGATCGCAGACGACTCCACTTTTGTGAAAAGCCTTTCGAGGGAAGATGTGGAATACCTGTTCAGTTAAGTGGTAAGTGGTAAGCAGGCATGCAAGTTTCAGGTTACAGTCACTAGACCTCTCAACAAGAGCCGTAGGCCCGGTAGCACTTTGTTCCAACGGATTTCAATTCGTTGAATGATTCAATTATTGCGGGTTAGCGAGTTGCCGTAATTTTCTGCTTTCCGGCCTGTAATACCAGGATACCACAGTGAGAATAATTAACAAAACAGGACCGAATAAGGTTTTCGCTTCATCTCCGGCAGCAAGATGGGAAAGCACAGCGCCCGACATAACAAAAAAGAAACCGGCGTAGGCCCATTCTTTGAGTAAAGGGAATCGGGGAATGAGGACCGCGATCACTCCCGATATTTTCCATATACCAATGATGGTTAAGAAATAAAGCGGGTAGCCCAAATGATTCATCATATCCACTTCTTCCTTCATTTTCATCAGTTGAACAATTCCTGTTGAAGTCATTCCCAATGCAAGCCATACTGTGGCAATCCAATAGATAATTGTACGGGGCTTGTTTGAAGCATTGTTTTGTTTTGACATTGATCGCAATTTTGGTTATTTGATTATTAGCCTCCATTTCACGAATAATTGGAATGTATTCGTTCGCTTACATGGCTGTGGCAGTTTTTTACTGATTGGAATGTATTACAACTTTTCTGCGATCTCCTGCAAGCGGTCGTGTGCCATACTAATGCCATAAGCAAAGGGCAGTTTCAGTTGTTTTGCCCTGTGCGCTTCCGAGCGGAAAATGGTTTGAATAGTAAGGTTGCTCGTATCGGGAGTAAGCTGCTCAAACTGCAAAAATTCAAGCTGCACATCAAAGCCGGCATTTTCCATTTCAAATGTGCGTATGATTTTTTGATTGGCAACTATATCATGAATGGTGCCATGCGCTTTAAACAATATATTGCCCTGTCCGTCGGATGTTTCAAATATATAAGCGCCAAATGGCTTATTATCGAGTTTCAATACTTTGGTCCCCATCCATTGTGCAATCAGTCCCGGTTCGGTATAAGCTTTAAATAAAAGTTCCACAGGCAGATCAAACTCTCTTGTGATCAGTATATCCGGCTTCCCGTCTTCGGCGAGCACTTTTGTTTTGCGTTCCATATTATATTTATTTTTTTGATTTGTATTGTTTCATCACAGCTTCCAGCTTGTTAAACCTGTCATCCCACATATTGCGGAAAGGCTCAATAAAATCGGCGATCTCTCTCATCTTTTTGGGATTAAAATGATAATAAATCTCCCTGCCGTTCTGCTCCTGCTTCAGCAGCTCACATTCGGTGAGAATTTGTATATGCTTTGAAATGGTTTGTCTTGTCGAATCAAAATTAGCGGCGATGGCCCCCGGCGTCATGGCATGTGCGGCCAACAGGGTAAGTATAGCCCGGCGGGTGGGATCGGCGATGGCCTGGAAAACATCTCTTCGTAAATCCATTATGCAGCTATTTGACTGCAAAAATATGTGCAGTTATCTAACTGCACAAATTTTATTTTAAGGGGCTGACCAAAAGTTCATTGACCGCCTTTACGAAGGAGGAACGACTGAAGCAATCTCTTTGAATGATAGAAGTTTAAGTGTTGAGATTGCTTCACTTCGTTCGCAATGATGACCTTTTGGTCAGCCTTTTATATATACATCGCGTTGCTGACTTCCATTACTACATAATATTTTTTCTTTCTGCTGGTTTGCAATACAATGGATTGTCCGTTGGTAACACCCATCAGCAGGATACCCAGCGGGGAGATCGCCGATATTTTTCCCCTCCAGTCATCTCTTTCGCCGGGCGGAACGATCTTATACTGGATATTCTGCCGCGAATGGATATTCCGGAGCGTTATAACATCATATAGCCGGGAAACATTATTAGGAAAGTCTGCCGTTGTCACCTGTTCCGCATTGGCAAGCCTGCTGCTGATGCTGTTTTTCTCCGCATCGCTCAATACAGCGAAGTGCCTATCGGTTTCCAGTGCCTTTGTAAGTAATTTGTGGTCTTCGTTCAGTAATATAAACCTGTTTTCCATTGTGAACTTTAATTGATATAAATAAAATAGTTGCAGGTATGTGCTAACAACATACCAATCCACTTTGCCACTAAGGCAAGGCATACATTTATATCCCCCGGAACTTAAAGCAGTTGCCGGGGCTTACTTATTAAAGTCCTTTGGATTTGAAAAAGCATACAGGCGTTTACCCGCAAAAGGAACAATGCGACTAAATGGCGGCGCGGGATCAGCATGATAAGTGATATGGTTAAGTCTATGCCTGTGCATTCAGCGAAGGTACGAAATGTTATGGGTGTGCAGGTAGAATATTTACCTTATACTCCTGGCGGTGATTTCAAAAGATCATTTGTCAATATTTCAATGTTCTGTATATCCGGGTTATTGGCTGGCTCGTCTACAAATTATAATGCCTGAAGATTGATTGCTGATGATCAAACAGCATAGTATTAAATGCATTTTTTGCCGCCGCCCAAATGCTGCAAGGCTTATCCCATTCTTCTTTGCTGAATAAAAACCGGCTAAGCCTTATTTTCACTTCATACTCCTGTAGCGCAGCGGTATTGAATTTTTGTACCTGTTCATACTCAGAAAGTTGACTATAAACCACTTATTACTTAACCTCTTGGAATACTGCTGTCTTTAGCCAACATTAGCACGTTGCAGTCTACGCCAAGTATTTTCTTTGCCTGTGCTTTTGGCATTACCCCGATATTCTTTATTTCCAAACGATTTATAGTATTATTCGCTTCTCCAATGCTCATTATCTTTCCGTCAAACCAGACCTTGCATTCGGGAGAGGCGATAACTTCTTCTTTATCAAACCATGCCGATCCGCCTTCCATGAATGCATAAGGAATGCCATCTATTATCCAAACAGGTTTGGTTGAATGCTGTACAAGTTTACTTGTTTGCTGTTGAAAAAGCTGATCTTCAAATTTTTCTAAAGCATAGCTATAGGCATTTGAACCCGTCTGCGAGGAGGGAACAAGGTGCAGGGAAGGTTTGATACGCCTGCTGATATCTCTTTCATTTACGAGCCCTGCTAAAACGACCATGTTTTCTGATACGCCTTTCTGTGTGCTGAATGTGCATTTAAGCGGGAGTGTCAGCGGGTATCCCTTTTTTTGATAATCTACATGTATATAGAAGGGAAGACTATTTTTTACAGGGATGGTTAATATATAAAATCCATTTTTGTCAGAAATAGTTTGCACACCGGACGCAGAATCCCTCACCACTGCCCCGCTGATCGGGAGTTCCGTAGCCTTGTCAAATATGATCCCGGAAAGCGACAACATATTCGTGCTTGCCGGCATGTTATCGTCTTTCCTGAAAGCCATAATCATTATCGTTATTAGCGGCACAACAAACAGGAACTTCAGCATATGGATGCCTGTACTTTTTATTTTATTCATCATTGCTATTCTTTTTTTGAGTGAAGAAAAATTAAAAGGAGAGGCAATGGCAAACCGGTGGTCGCCCAATACTTTTAACAACAGGTACTGGTATTGTTTTTTGTCAATGCCGTCCTGCAATACTTTATCATCGGCCAGGTATTCCAGGTTCTGCTTTATCGAGTTTCGTAGCCACCATACAAAAGGATTGTACCAGTTAAATACACACAACAATTCTGCCCATATTATATCAATGCTGTGCTTTTGCCTGACATGCACGAACTCGTGCCTTATGATCTCTCCTACATCTTTTGTTTCATGCAGATGCTGGTTAATAAAAACAGACCTGCCAAAGGTAAAGGGAATGATCCTGCTGTTTACCTGGTACAGCTTCACCTTTTCATCAGAGATCAATGCAGCCTTCCGTATCAGCTGCCTTAGTGAGATGAGCTGTATAATAAGTCTTACTATCATTATCATAACACCGGTAAGGAATACTACAAACAGCAGGTCTGCTACTGACCACGCGGTTCCATTCGCTTCCGTGGCTACAGCGGAAGCGGCGGCGTCCCGCGGCATTATGGAAGGAATGAGCTCAATGGTTTTATAAGTCACCGGATTGCTTCTTTGCACTACTCCGGAAATATTGATAAGCGGAATAAAAAAGCACAGAAAGGTATAGCCCAGCAGGTAGAACCGGTTCCATCTGTAAAATGTTAATCCCTTTAGCACCAACTGGTAAAACAGGCAGACAATGCTGAAACCTATAGTCAGTTTTAAAATATATTCACTGAAATATGACATGATATGTATTTATAAGTGGCGCTATTTTTTCTTTCCCTCTATCATTGCTATGATCTCTTTCAGCTCTTTGGGGCTTAATTTTTTTTGTTCAACAAAGAAGTTGATCAGCGAGGTATAGGAGTTATCGAAATAATTTTTGACAACATCCCCCATAAAGCTTTTTTTAAAATCCGCCTCCGGCAATACCGGGGTGTAGAGATAAGTGTTGCCAATAAGCCTTGAAGAAATATATCCCTTCCGCTCAAGGTTCTTTATAGTGGAAGCAACAGTAGTATATGGCAATTGTTCATTCATGTTTTCCATGATGAGCTTGATATTGCCTTCTCCGGCTTTATATAATGCCTGCAACGCTCCTTCTTCCTGGGGTGTAATCTTTTCCAATACTTACGAATTTTTCGTAAATATACGAAACTATCGTAGATCTCAAATTTATTTTCTGCCATTTTACCTTCCGTAACTCTTTTTCTTTTCATCAACCCGTCCAAACGCCTCTCAAAAAAATCTGCTGCTGCAAAACAGCATTCTCTATATCTTGGCAAAAAATATCGCTTATGCATGCAAAACATTTTTCACTGGCACTATTGTGCTCGGTTCTATGCACCGTGGCGCTGGCGCAAAAAAATAAAAATGTGCCTGTTCCGCCCGTTGCAGATACAGCTAAAAAGGCAGCGGCAAAACCACCAAAGCCTACTATTGAGGATAAAACAAAATCCTCGAAAAGAAATGAAGGGCTTTTCGTGGTATACCAGGACACAGCTACGGGGAGTGTGCAACTGTATATCAAAAAAGATCAGCTTGGCAAAGAATATATCTACCAGAGCTTTTCGCTGGGAGGACCAACTTCCCTGTACCTCAACCAGAATATGATCAGGGCTACTTTTATCTTTAGTATCAGCAAAAGCTTTGACAAGCTGGAGTTTTCCCAGCAAAACACGCGTTTCTATTATGATCCGTCCAATGCAGTGAGCAAAGCCGCCAATGTGGATGCGGCGCCCGCTACCTTTTTTTCGGAAAAAGTAGTGGCGGAAGATTCAACCGGCTACCTGGTAGCGGCAGACGGGCTGTTTCTGAGCGAAAAATTAGATCCTATAAAACCTATTTTACCACCGGGCACACCTCCCGCCAAGGTATTTAATCTTGGAAATCTGAATGTGGCTAAATCAAAATACGACCAGGTCAGGTCTTACCCCGGCAATACGGATATTGTTGTAGATCTTGCCTACGACAATCCCATGCCTTTTAACCAGGGTGGCGACGATATTACCGATGCACGCTACAACCGTATACGGATGCAGCATTCGTTTCTTGCACTACCTGAGGGTGACTTCAGTCCCAGGCGTGATGACCCGCGTGTAGGCTATTTTGGCGCGGAGGTACAGGATCTTACCTCATCTTCCGCCACACCTTATAGGGACTTTATCAGCCGCTGGAAACTTGTTAAAAAAGATCCTTCGGCGGCAGTAAGCGAACCGGTAGAGCCTGTTGTATACTGGATAGAAAATACCACTCCTGTTGAATACCGTGAGATCATCAAAGAAGCGGGAGAAAAGTGGAATGAAGCTTTTGAAAAGGCCGGGTTTAAGAACGCCATAGTAATGAAGATCATGCCCGATACTGCTACGTGGGATCCTGCAGATATCCGCTATAATGTGATCCGCTGGGTAAGCAGCGCTTATCCCAGCTATGGCGCTATCGGCCCAAGCTTTTTTAATCCCCGTACCGGGCAGATACTTGGCGCCGATATTACCATTGAATGGAAAAGCGGCGGTGGCGCTATGGTGAATTATGATGATCTGTTTAACGGAGCGGCCGCCACGGGCATACCTGCTGTAGCATTGCCCTGGGAAACCGCTGCTGCGCAGGAAACTACCCCTCACCTGGGCTTTGGAAAATCCCACCTCATGTATTGCACTGCTGCACGTGAATTGCAGGCGCAGTATATGGCGGGATTGACCATGGTAGAAACACTTGACAATAACCCGGAGGAAGTAAAGCAGCTTCACAGGGAATTCCTGGTCTATCTTATCATGCATGAGATGGGGCATACCCTTGGGCTGAACCATAATATGAAGGCAAGCCAGATGCTCAGCCCCGATCAGGTGAACGACAGGTCTGTTACCGAAAAAATCGGGCTTACAGGCTCCGTTATGGATTATCCCTCTATCAATGTAAGCACCGACAGGAGCAAACAGGGCAATTATTTCACTACAAAGGCAGGCCCCTACGATCTGTGGGCTATTGAATATGGCTATACGCCTTTCACTCCTGCAGAGGAAGCGGCAGGATTGAATAAAATTCTGAGCCGCAGTACCGACCCGCAGCTTGCTTTTGGCAATGATGCTGATGATATGCGTGCTCCCGGCAGCGGGATAGATCCGCGGGTGATGGTAAATGATCTGAGCAATGATATGGTCCGCTATGCCGAAGACCGCTTTAAGCTTGTAAATAACCTGCTGCCCAAACTGAAGGATCGTTACAGCCGGCCCGGGGAAAGTCACCAGTTGCTGCGCCAGCGCTATCTTATGCTGCAAGCACAACGCCTCCAGATGGCTACTGCAGTGAGCCGCTATATAGGCGGGGTATATGTAGACCGCAGTTTTAATGGCCAACAAACTACCGCCAAACCATTTACCCCGGTGCCTGCAGAACTGCAAAAGAAGTCGCTTGCACTATTGAGCAGATATATTTTTTCTCCCAATACATTCAACTCAGATGCTCTGCTGTTTCCCTACCTGCAGCAGCAGCGCCGCGGCTTTAATTTCTTCGGTTCCACAGAGGATTACAAGCCCCAGGCAGTGGTGCAGAACATACAACTGTCGCTGCTGGCGCAACTGCTGCACCCGGTCACCTTACAACGTATCAACAACAGCAGCCTGTATGGCAACGCCTATACCACGGCCGACCTCGTTGCTGACATGAATAAATACCTGTTTGCAGAAGACCTGAAGGGAAATGTAAACCTTTACCGCCTGAACCTGCAGACAGAATATGTGAAAGCGCTGGCAAATATCGCTACCGGCGCTACGCCAAATGCTTATGATAACGCTTCAGTATCTGCTGCCTTGTCCGGGCTGAAGAAAATAAAAGCCATGCTGGCAACTGCAGTATCCACCAATGAGCAAACCAGGGCGCACCGTATCAATCTTAATTTCATTATTGACAAAGCGTTGTCGGTAAAATAACATGCATATGGGGAAGATTTTAAATCATCAGGGTAGTAAGGGACCTGACTGTTCTTAACTTCTTAATGCCCCCGGACGAGATCAGGGTTTACATACAAAAAGGCTGTCTCAAAACAAGAGACAGCCTTTTTTCTTATTAATCTTATTACAGCTATTCTGCTTCTGCCACCACTTCTTTTACTTCAGGAACCATTCTCTTCATCATTCCTTCAATACCGGCCTTTAATGTGATCATGGAAGAAGGACAACCCGAGCAGGAACCCTGCAGCATCAGGTTTACCACGCCATCATTATAGCTCCTGAATTGTATGGCGCCGCCGTCCATTTCTACAGCAGGCTTAACATAGTTGTCCAGTATTTCCTTAATGCGTTTTACCACATCGTCATCATCGGCGCTGATGACATTGGACGCTTCGGTACTGGTAACCACTATCTCATCTTCATTGATCACATTTTTGCCTTCTTCTAGATATTCTTTCAGGAACTGCCGGATAGAAGGGATCACATCCTGCCAGTCGGTTTCCGTGGTTTTGGTAAGTGTTACAAAATTGCTGGCAATAAAAACCGCTTTTATAAAAGGAAAGCCAAAAAGCTCCTGTGCCAGGGGGGAAGGCTTTGAAGACTCCACATCGGGAAAATCAATGCTCTTTCCGGGGTACAGCAATTTATTGGCTACAAACTTCATTGTCTCCGGGTTGGGGGTCATTTCCGTATAAATGCTTATTACGGGATTACCTGTCCTGATCATACACTTCAGATTTAGCATGCAAAGATACAGAAATCCTATTATGCTGTAAAAATGTGGACTTCAGGGTTAACACATCCCCATATTGAAAATCATCCCGATGCAGAATGCCGGAATTAGTAGATCCCTTTATTGAAGCAGTTGTTCAAAAACCTTCCTCTTCACTTTTACAGGATATTGCTTTTTAAGCTTTGCCACCCATATTTCTTCCAGCAGCGCCTGGTAATCATTGATCACCATGCCTTTGGCTTCCTCAAAGCTTTTTTGCGCCGGCTCCCGGTAAATATCAATGATGTATACAAAATTGGTTGACCCTTCTGCGGTATCCATTACCGGTGCGGTAAGTGCGCCTACTTTAATATCCGCCGGGTCTCCGGGTATCTGCCCGATGTCAAACCGCGCCGAGTCTGCAATGATCTTACCATTGCTGCTTCCCGACAGCGTACGCCAGCGCGGAATATACGACTGGATATTGTCTCTTACCGCTTTGGTTGTTTCCTTATCGCCTGTAGTAAAGAATATAGCGCTTACACTCGGACCCCAGGTATAGCTGGTCTTATGAGCATCATAATATTCGCGCAAAGCCGCTTTATCTTCAGCAGCTTTATTCCACACCTGCTTTTCCATTACGTCAAATAAAAGATTACCTTCTGCAAATTCATTGAGCTGGTTACGAAAGCGGGTATTGTACAGTTCAAGATGCCTGTTATAGTACTCATTAGCGGAGAGCTCAACAAATTTTTTCCGGATATCAGCATAAGGGAGCGGCGCATTGGGGCGATAGTTGGAGCGTATACCTTTTACATACTTCAACCAGTCGTTCATCTTCTTTTGTTCGTTCCCAACGGAAAATAATACTGTTTCACCGGTAATATTTCCTCCCGGCAAATCAGCTGTTGCAAGCACCGTGTCTGTAGCCTTCCACAACAAGTCGTCGTGCTGAAATATCTTTTTATATCCTACCTGCTGCACCAGATGTTCACTGAACTTATCTCTTGCAAGGCTGATACGCGCATCCTGCAGCACGTCTGCCTTATACATGGCAACAGCCTGGCTGCTGTCTGTATTTACCGGTATATGTTTGATGCGCTTCACAATGTGCATGCCATACGAGGTCTCAAAAGGAGCTGCAATATCCCCGTCGTGCTGCAAGGCAAGCACTGCTTTTTCAAAGACAGGATCGTACCTGCCTACGCCGAAATCAGGCATTAATCCCCCCGTGATATAGGCATTTCTTTCGGAGCTAAACTGCTTTGCCAGCGCTTCAAAATCCCCGCCCCCTTTAAGGACATGGTATAAAGAATCCGCAAGCTGTTGCTGATGTCGCTTTTCTTCCGGGCTTTCGTTTGCCGCATAGGCAAGCAATATCTGGGCAGCGCGCATCTTGCCGAATGACAGGCGGCTTGCTGTTCTTTTAATAATATGATATCCTATACTGCTCCTGTACGGGGCAGAGCATGCGCCATCGGCTAAATGATATGCAATGCTTTCAAGAGGATAGGAAAGCGTGAAAACATTGATATATCCCAGGTCTCCTTTATTGTTTTTTACCGAGCTGTCCTGTGAATACCGTTGTGCCACCGCTCCAAAATCTTCTCCTTTCTTCAATGCCGCATACGCCTGCATAGCCGTGCTGAACGCTGCGGCAGTATCATATTTTTCAGCACCCGGCGCCATATTATTTATATAGTTAGGATCAAAAGGAATGAAGATATGAGCGACGCGCACATCAGTTTTGCTCCTGTGAAAGGCTTCATTGCATAGTGCGGTCACCACACTATCGTCTGTGATATATTCTTCTTCCATTTGTCTTCTGAACTGCTCCAGGTCTGCCTTCTGGTCGGGCATGGTATCCAGTCCCATATCCCTGGCAGCCTGTACTTTCAGCTTAAAAGCAATAAAAAGATCAAGATAATCGCGCATAGCTTTCTCACTCTTATCGCCGGTATTATTTTTATAAAAGGCGCGCAGGAATTCTTCTTTACCTACTTTGTGCTTCCCATAAGTAAAAAGCGTTTGTGCAGGCACACAATAGCAGGAAATAATGCAGCAGCCAAGGATCAGTAATTTTTTCATAATCGCAGCTTACCCTGATTACATTTTTACGTTTTTTATTTTCATCTGGAGCAGGTCATCGAGCTGCTCATAGTTCAGCTTTTTAGCGATAATATTTTTGTTCCTGTCCAAAAGGTAAAGAATAGGAGTCTGGTATACGTCAAACAGTTGCTTGTATCCCGGTTTGCCTGCGGCATATTCAGCATCTTTCACTTCCGGCAACTGGTATACGTGGTTCCAGCCTTTGAGCCCGTGTTCATGAATAAAGTTCATCCAGGCTGTCTTGCCCCCGTCAGTCATTACACCGTATATCTGAACGCCCTGCGCTTTCCATTTATTTTGAAAAAGAGAATCCAGTTTGGGAACTTCTTTCTGGCAGTGCCCGCAGGTAGGGTCCCAGAAGCAAACAACAGTATATGGCGCATTAATGCTGTACAGCGTTCTGCTTTTGCCGAGCGTATCTACCATATTCATATCAGCCGCCTTTTCGCCGATCAGGTTTGCCATTACGCTATAGGCCCTGTCAAAAACCGCCTTCCTGTATTTCTCATTAAGCCAGTAGTCCGCTTTTCCCGGGGCATAATATCGCTCAAAAAGATTTACAAATACGGCATCCTGGCCCATATAGGCAGGATTAATATATTTTTCGGTAAGCGTGGATAGCAGGAATTTGAACATTTCCTTATTAGGTTCGGAAGCATCCAGTATTTTGTCGGCTGCCTTTATGAGGGTGTCGGGCTGCTGGATCAGCACATTATTGAAGTAACGCTGGAGCCTGGGTTCAAAAACCGGGGTGCGCACCAGGCGTTCGTCAGTGAATGAAACCCCGTCCCAGTAGTGCTGCTTGTAATATTGATAGGCAAAAGCTGAATCATATTTCCCGCCCGGGTGTCTGGATGCTTCAGGCACTTTAGGTTCCTGCAATACCCTGAAGATCGCTGCAAGCAGGTTGTCGGGATGAGCCCTGATAAACTGCTCCCGGTATTGGGTCATTTCATCGTTCAGCTTTATGATCTCCGCCTTTATTTTTGCAGAATCCGATCTGGCGGGCTTTTCTTTCAACCGGTTTTGCAGCGCATAAATAGCTTTCCCTTTCTGCTGCGCCGTTTTCTGATATTCCTGGAAAAGATCATTGTCGGGCGAGCCGGTGAATTGGGTTTTACCGATAATATCACTGGTATCGGCGGTTACTGCAAAATGCTGTGCTTGGTCTACCAGCATTTCAAACCAGCCGTTCTTTGCAGGAAAAATAACCATATATACGCCACCCTGCAGCTTTTCTTTGCCCGAAAAAACCACTTCGCTGGCGGCATTCAGCGCTACGGAATCAATAATATATTGTTTGCTGCCAAAATGGTGCCCCAGGTAAAGATAACCCTTCGTGAACGGTTTGAGCGTTACTTTGATCTGGTAGCCTTCCTGCGCCCAACCCCATGATACTGCCATCAATAATGCAAAAAATAAAATGGTTTTCTTCATTATCAGATTTTGTAATCTGTACAAATCTATTCAAAAACTATATTGATATACAGCAATTAACGTACAATTTAGCTTTTTGTTGGATAATCAAACAGCCCGGATTTTCTCCGGGCTGCATCCTGACAGGTTACGGATCGTCTATATAAAATCCATGTACGTATATTTTTTTCCAAGTATAGCGGCAGCATCTGCATCCAGCCACTTATCCAGCACAGTGGCATATACTTCCTTGAAATCTACTTTAAACCTGAGATCGCCATCCTGCAGGTCCGAGAGGTCGCATACAGGATTGATCAGCCCCTGCCGGCGAAGCCCGCCGCTCACGAGGAACATGTTATTTGCCGTACCATGATCTGTACCGTTACTGGCATTCTGGGCTACCCGCCTTCCAAATTCCGAAAAGGTAAACAACAATACATCTTCAAAACGGTGATTGGCTTTAAGGTCATTTACAAAAGCAGCTATGGCGTTATCCATTTCGGTAAACAAACGCTGCTGCTGTGCATCCTGGTTCACATGCGTATCAAAGCTCCCGAGCGACACATAATATATTTTTGTATTGATATCTGAAAATATCAGTGAAGCAATGGTCTTTAAGCTGTTGCCCAGCCCGGTGGCAGGGTATACCGCACCGGAAGGATGAAGCCTGCTCTGCCGGAAAATATAGTCTGCAGAAGATAATGTCTCCGCAAGGGTCTTATATAAATAATCAGCAGCGGTTTCCCGGTGTAACGCTTCATGGCTGGCACGTATATCTTTAAAGAAGGCTTCGCTCGATGTCCCGGATAAGCGTTTGGGATCCTTTACTGCCAGCCCGTTCATTGTATCTCCTTTAAGCGCAAGGCTCAGCACATCATCTATTTCTATTGCCTGCGTGGGCTTGTCGCATTGCCGGCACCGGGCATCAAGGTAGCGTCCCGCCCAGCCGGAATTCCAGTATTGATCGCTGCTGCTGGCAGACTGCCAGATATCCATACTACGAAAATGGGAACGGTCGGGATTCGGGTAGCCGACACTGTTAATAACACCAAGATTGCCTTCATCATACAACTGCCGGAAGCTTTTCAGGGCAGGATGAAGCGCCGCCTCATCATTGAGCGGTAATGCTTTTGACGCCGCGATCCCCAATTGAGGCCTTGCCTTATAGTACAGGTCATCCCGGAAAGGAATAACGGTATTAAGCCCGTCGTTGCCGCCGCTCAGTTGAAGGACTACCACTACTTTGTTGCCGGGCGGCACGGCATTTCTATTTTCAAAAGCCTTCAAAAACCTCGGCAGCAACATGGAGGCTGTTGCCAGCGAACCAACCTGTATAAATTCTTTTCTTTTGATAAGCATATTTCTATCTTTCCAGTGTTAAGTGAATCGTGAAAAGCCAGACTTGCCTGCCGGCAGGCAGGCGGTAAACGTGAGCACCTCATGTCTTACGTTTCCCTTCTCCCGAATGCATGCGACATGATAGCCTTAACATGACAACAGATGAACATCAGCACATCTGGTATTCAGGCAGGCTCATCATACGGATAGTAGCCGACCTGATAAAATTATCTCTCGACGACACATCAGCATGTCTGCGGATAAGATCTTCCGGTACCGTTGTATCAGTCTGTAATAATATGCCTGCCATCGCATCCATAAGCTTTTCTTTGGGTATGTCTGAAAATATACCTGTATAGCCTGCCCATTCAATATCGGTATTGAACATTTTCTGCCCTTTCGTCCGCAGACGGACAGCTGCTTCATCATCTTTTCTGCCCATCATCTGGTCATCGTCATCCTTTGGTCTTACATTCAGCATATCTGCATCACTCAGCAACGCCGGCAGCCGCATGCGCATCATAAGCGTGGAGCTGTCAATCCAGTTTCTTCCCCCCGGCCATCCTGCCACATTGGGAGGATATAATAATACCTGCCCCAATATGCGTTGCAAAGTCAGTAAAGCATTATCGTTTTCAATACGCATGGGCAGTATACGCCGGATGCCCACCATAAGCTCGACAGGTGATTTTATCCTGGTACCTGTATTCAGAGGGTCATAAAACCATGAGGCAGTAAATATCTCTTTCAGCAGCGCTGCAATATCATAGCCGCTATTATAAAAGTGGTCAGCAAGCATCGTGATGTTATCATTATCCAACCGCTCATTCACGAAGAAGCGGTATACTTTCTGAACAATAAAGCGGGCAGTCTGCTTTTGATCAAGCAAAATATCCAGTACGTCATCGCCATCAAAATTGCCTGTTTTACCAAGCACTGTTTTTTCGCCCGCATCATGCTGCTGCCTGCGGAAAACAAATTCACCTGCAGGATCGGCGCCCCATCCGGTAAATGCACGTGCAGCTTCCTTCACATCTGTTTCTGTATAATTGCCCCTGCCCAGCGTGAACAATTCCATTACTTCCCTGGCAAAATTCTCATTGGGATGCCCTTTGCGGTTCTGATTGTTATTAAGAAAATTCATCATGGCGCCGCTTTTGGATACCTCATGCAGCAGATCCCTGAAGCTGCCGAGGGCATATCGCCTTATAATATTCAAAAGCGCCTGTTGATATACGGCGTTAATATTCCTGCAGGCAAAATGACCATGCCAGAAAAAAGCGGCTTTTTCACGCAACTGAGCGTCTGTGGTCACCATCATATCCAGCCAGCTGAGATTGAGACGCTTTATGCTGTCGCGGTTCTTTACCCTCAGCATTTTCTTCTCATCAGGCGATACTATTTTCCTCATGCGCATACCGGCAGCAGCATTGGCTGCCATAGCAGCGAGGTCTTTATCAATCACATCAATATCCTCTGTCCTTTTTTCGGAAGACATACGCAGGGAATGATATAATTTTTTTGCAGTAATGTGCTGCAGCCCGGGGATCTGCGATGCGGAAGGGCCGAATCCCGCTCTCCATAAAAGATGAAGATTATGCTGCTGTGCCGCTGACGCCATAAGCAAATTTGGGGGATAAGACCATTTTTGTATCATGAGGTTTAATTATACTACGATAAAAAGAGTATATAACGATAGATGAAAGCTCTGTTATTTACCGTCCTTAATTTATTTTTTATATACTTGCAATCCAAGGCGCATTTCAACCCCGTCATCAAAGTGATAATTATGAAATCCAGAATGCTTACTTCACTCTTTTTTTTATTATTGATCCGATACTCCGGTGTCTCCCAGTCCCTCGACCTTTCAAATGCCATTGTATGGGTAGGAGATTCAAAAGCGGTATCACTTAATAAACCGCTGCAGGTATTAAGAGAAGAAGTGGAGAAAAGAACGAGGATACATTTCACTGTTACAGACAAAATCCCCAAGGAGCACGGGGCAGTTATATACCTTGTTGCAGAGGAGAGAATATCGAAATTACCCAAAGCACTGGAGGAAGCTTTGACTGCATTACCCCAGCCCGGCAATGAGGGATACCGTCTCCTGGTATCAGAAGCATCTTCTGCCGTAATCATTTCAGGTAAAGATGCAAGAAGCGTGCTGTACGGGATAGGAAGATTGCTCAGGAAAGCTGATATGCAAAAAGGCAGTATAATGCTGCCTGTTGCGGCAACGATCTCTTCAACCCCTGCCTATCCCATCAGGGGGCATCAGTTAGGCTTTCGTCCTAAAACAAATTCTTATGATGCTTTTTCCGTGGAGCAATATGATCAGTATATAAGAGAGCTTGCGCTTTTTGGCGCCAACAGCATTGAGATAATGCCCCCGCGCACAGATGACGAGGATACCAGTGTGCACATGAAGCTCCGCCCCGAAAAAATGATCATTGAGCAGTCGCGTATATGTAAGGCCTATAACCTGGACGTATGGATGTGGTACCCGAATATGGGAAAAGATTATACCGACCGGCAGGAGCTGCGCAAAGAGCTGCAGGAGCGCATGGAAGTGTTTGCCTCCCTTCCAAAGCTGGACAATGTTTTTGTGCCGGGAGGCGACCCCGGCGACCTGGAGCCCGGCATATTGTTTGACTGGCTGGGAAAAGTTGCCATAGCGCTGCGGCAATTTCACCCTAATGCTAAAATATGGGTATCTCCACAGGTCTTCCGTCCCACACAAAAATGGTTTGACGAATTTTTCAGGCAGGTGAACTCCGGTTACCCGTGGCTGGGAGGCGTGGTATTCGGGCCCTGGGTTAAGATACCGATTGCAGAGCTGCGCCAGTTGGTGAAGGCTGATATTCCTATCAGGAGGTACCCGGACATTACACACAGCCTGAGCTGCCAGTATCCCATACCTGACTGGGACCTGGCTTATGCGCAAACGCTGGGCAGAGAATGCATCAACCCCCGCCCGCAGGATGAAAAGCATATACATAACGTGTTTGCCAAATATGCTTCCGGGAGCATCAGCTACTCCGAAGGCACCAACGATGATGTGAATAAATTCATCTGGAGCGACCAGGACTGGGATCCTTCCACGCCTGTAATAGAAACCATAAGAGATTATACCCGGTTGTTCATGGGCTCAGGCATTTGCGAAGCGGCAACACAGGGTATCTTTAATTTAGAAAAAAATCTTCGTGGTCCTTTGCTGAGCAACAATACGGTAGAGCAGACCCTGATGCAATGGCAGGATCTTGAGCAAAAAGCCACTCCTGCACTGATGAAGAATTTCCGGTTCCAGATGTGCCTGCTGCGTGCGTATTATGATGCTTATGTAAGGCGTAAGCTTATTCAAGAAACAGCGCTGGAATCAGAGGCGAGAACGATACTGGAAGCTGCAACGCCTGAAACATCGGGAATTGCCGTATTAAAAGCTAAAATGGTATTGCAGCAGGGGCAGGATGAGCCCGTTGCACCGGCGCTGAAGAAAAAATGTTATGTGCTCGCAGATTCCTTGTATAGCAGCATCGGCGCTCAGTTGACAGTAGAAAAGCACGGCGCTATGCCAGGCAGGGGAAATTTCATTGACAATATGGATATCCCCCTGAATGATGCTCCCTGGCTGATGGATCAGTTGAATGTGCTGGATCGGACCGCTGATGATGAGGAAAGAGCAAAGCAGCTCCACGGCATGCTGCATCGCACAGATCCCGGACCCGGCGGCTTTTACGATCATTTTGGCACGCCCGAAAGCAGCTACAGGATAGTCTCCGCCAAAACCTGGGCGGAAGATCCCGGCAGCCTTTCCTCTCCAAGAAAAAGCTTTGGCGTGGGCCTGATAGGTGAAGAGTGGGTGCATGAAGTGCAATCGAAAGGCTTTTCGGGAGAAACCACACCGGAGTCCTGGATGAGCCAGATCAATACGCTGTATGATACGCCCCTGAAGATCGAATATACCGGTCTGGATACTACTGTACAATATAAAATGCGGATAACTTATACCGGCAGGTTCCGTTCCAGGATAAAGCTTGTTGCCAACGATAATATTATCATCCACGATTTTATGCAAACCGGTACAAAACCTACTTATGAATTTGATATTCCCGGGGAAGCTACAGCCACAGGCAAAGTGGTGTTTTCCTGGACCTGCGGCGAAGGAGAAAGAGGTTCCCAGGTTACAGAGATATGGCTGATGAGGAAATGAAACGGGCAATAAAGGGTTAAAGAGGTATTATTGCCCAACAACAATAAAAGATCACTCCGTATAGCCTGCAGCTATTTGAAGTGACCTTTTAAACAGGTTACAGGGGTTGAACTGGTTAATCAATCCTGAAGGAAATTTTACAGATGCACCCATAAGAAGCCACTTTGCCGTCTTTCACGTGGGCCTTGATGTCTTTTACGTAAACAGAATCAATATTCCTCACTGTTTTAGATGCTTCTGCAACGGCTTGCTGTATAGCGTCGTCAATTCCCTTTTCCGAAGAAGCAATTACTTCAATGACTTTTACAATAGGCATAACAATGCATTTTTCATTAAACAAATTAAAATATCACTTGAAAGGTAAATTATTTTTAAGACTTTGGTCTGGGTATTATACCCGGAGGGTGTATTTCAATTTTTCGCAAGCGGAAATGTGCAGCGGATTGAAATCCGCTGGAACAAAATGCTACCGGGCCTACGGCTCTTGCTGTTCCGTATTCCAGAGCCGTAGGCTCGATGACATATATTTCACCGGGATTTCAATCCCATGCGAAAAATTGAAATGCGCCCATACCCGGAGCGTATTTCAAATTAACCGGGCAGCCTTTCGCACTGTCTCGTTCTATCCTAAAAACAAATAAATCAGGCTACAGCTTTAAGTGTATTTACAAATCTTGAATTTCTGGTTATTACCGCGAAAGCCCTGCCTACGATCTTTCATCAACACGCGTTTACCATTTCCAGCAATTCGTTTGTTCTCAGCCTGAAAATTTATTTCAATTTAACATGCGGTATTCATTTGGCGGAACCCCTACCCTTTGCTTAAACAAGCGGGTAAAATGTTGCGGATATTTAAATCCGAGTTGATAAGCAATTTCACTCACTGATTTATTTAAGTCAAATATTTTCCCCTTCGCCACTTCAATCACTTTTGACTGTATGTATTCCTGTGCTGTTTTGCCTGTTTCCTTTTTTATTAAATCTCCAAAATAGCCGGAAGATAAGTTTAATTCTCCGGCGCAATAAGCTACGGAAGGCAGGCCATTTGTTTGAGGTTTGTCCGTTTGAAAATATTCATTCAATAAATTTTCAAATCTTTCTAAAATCCCTTTGTGCGCTTTATCACGGGTAATAAACTGGCGGTCATAAAAACGAATGCAGTAATTTAAAAACAATTCAATGTTAGAAACAATAAGATTCTTACTGTGCTTGTCAATAGCATGCTCCAACTCATATTCAATTTTTGAAAAACAATCGAGAACAATTTTCCTTTCACGCTCTGATATATGTAATGCTTCATTTGATTGATAGCTAAAAAAAGTATAATCCTGAATATGCTTTCCTAATGATGTGCCCTGTATCAAATCAGCATGAAACACCAGTGCATAGCCTTTTGGCTGATAAGTTTCTCCGTTGCTGTTCACGCCTGCCACCTGGCCGGGTGCGAGAAAAACCAAGGTGCCTTCCTGGTAATCGTAAGTATGCCGTCCATATACCAAATCGCCACACTTTACATCCTTTAAAAAAATGGTATAAAAACCAAAATATATTTTTGAACCTTGTCGAGGATCTGCCTTTGATAAATCAACAACACTTATTAGCGGATGCAAGGTTTCATTGTTGTTGAAAACATTGTATTCATTGATAGTTTCAAATCTTCTTATGTTGTCCATAACACTTCGTTTTTTGCCAATTCAAAATTACCATTTTGTTTCTCACTTTACCAACCGTTATTTCCTGATCAGCGATATTGGTAAGTAAATCCGTAATCCGTATAACAGGCGGCAAAAAAATATAAAAGAGCTTTGCATTAACAAAAGAAAATGAACAATGCAAAAAGTAAAATTGAATAACGGGATTGAAATGCCACTGCTTGGATTTGGTGTTTTCCAGGTAAAAGATCTAAAGGAATGTGAAAGAAGCGTTGTTGATGCCATAGAAACCGGCTATCGCTTAATTGATACAGCACAATCTTATGGAAATGAAGAAGCAGTTGGCATAGCCATTAAAAAAAGCGGCGTGGCGAGAGAAGAATTATTTATCACAACAAAACTTTGGATACAATCAAATGGTTGTGAAGGAACAAAAAAAGCTTTTGAAAATTCATTGAAAAGACTGCAGTTGGATTATGTGGATTTGTACCTTATTCATCAACCTTTTGGCGATGTATATGGCGAATGGAGAGCGATGGAAGAATTATATAAAGAAGGCAAAGTAAGAGCGATAGGCGTTAGCAATTTTCATCCAGACAGGTTAATGGATTTAATCGTTCACACCGAAATTGTTCCTGCCGTCAATCAAATTGAAACGCACCCTTTTCATCAGCAAATTGAAACACAAAAATTTCTTGAGGAAAATAATGTGCAGATAGAATCATGGGGGCCGTTTGCCGAAGGCAAAAACAATATTTTCCAAAATGAGTTGCTTGGCTCGATCGGGAAAAAATACAATAAAACTATTGCACAGGTTATTCTTCGCTGGCTTACGCAAAGAAGTGTTGTCGCTATTCCAAAATCAGTGCGCAGAGAAAGGATGGAAGAGAACTTCAACATTTTCGATTTTGAGTTAAGTGCAAAAGATATGGAAGCCATTAAAACGTTAGACACAAATGCAAGTCTTTTCTTCGACCATCGCGACCCTGCAATGGTGAAGTGGCTGGGCGAAAGAAAATTGAAATCATAAATCACTAATAAAAATAAAAACATGAAACGGGCACTGTCTTTAATAATTCTGTTATCCGCCATTCTATGTATTAATGCAAACGCACAGGATTCAACTTTATTTCCAAAAGGTGAAACAGGAAAGAATACAACTAACTACACCGGAACCATCTGGCTTAATGAATTAAGTAAACCGGATAGTATTTTCAAATTCGGTATAGCCCAGGCGGTCTATGTGCCGGGTTCAAAATTAGACTGGCATATTCATCCGGGCGGGCAAATTTTATTGGTTACACAAGGCGCGGGCTATTACCAGGAAAAAGGAAAGCCGGTACGAATAGTACACAAGGGTGATGTAATTAAATGTGCACCGGGTGTGGAACACTGGCATGGAGCAACACCAAACAGTACCTTCGCTTATGTTGCCATTTCTCCTTCTGAAAAAGGAAAGACTATTTGGTTGCAAAGGGTAACCGATGAAGAATACAACAGCGTAAATTTCAAACAAGACAAAAAAGAAAGTGCGATGGTAAATGATACTTCTATATGGTCAAAAGGATTTGTGGCGCCCAACACTGATGATTACACAGGAACCGTTTGGCTGAATGGATTGAGCATGGAAGATAATGTCTTTCCATCCAGCTTAATGCTTGCGACCTTTGCACCGGCTTCAAGATTGAGATGGCATATTCATCCGAAGGGACAAATGCTGGTCATTACGGAAGGTACAGGCTATTACCTGGAAAAAGGAAAACCGGGACGTATCGTTCATAAAGGAGATGTTATTAAATGTACGCCGGGCGTGGCACATACCCACATGGCAGCGCCGAACAGCAGCTTCGCCTATATTGGAATGGAATCAAGGGGAATAAAGTGGTTAGACAGAGTAACCGATGAGGAATATAATAGTGTAAAATAAATCTGATAAAATAACTTATAAAAAAATAAATTATGCAAACGCGCAAATTAGGAAATCAGGGCCTCAAAGTTTCGGCAATAGGCCTCGGTTGTATGGGAATGAGTTTTTCTTACTATCCCTTCCCGGAAAAGAAAGATGCCATTAATCTTATTCATAAAGCGATTGAACTTGGTATAAACTTTTTTGACACTGCAGAAGTGTATGGGCCTTATGTCAACGAAGAATTAGTTGGCGAAGCGCTGCAGCCTTATCTTGATAAGGTAGTTATTGCCACAAAATTCGGTTTTGATATTCAGGATGGAAAGATGATTGGGACTAACAGTAAACCCGGGCAAATAAAAAAAGCCGTTGAAGGTTCATTAAAAAGATTGAGAACGGATGTGATTGACTTGCTTTATCAGCATCGTGTTGACCCAAATGTTCCTATTGAAGATGTAGCCGGAACGGTGAAGGATTTAATCAAAGAAGGTAAAGTAAAATACTTTGGATTATCTGAAGCCGGCATACAAACCATTCGAAAAGCGCATGCGGTGCAACCGGTAACTGCCCTGCAAAGTGAATATTCCTTGTGGTGGCGTGAGCCTGAACAAGAGATAATACCAACACTGGAAGAATTGGGTATTGGCTTTGTGCCCTTTAGTCCTTTAGGTAAAGGTTTTCTGACCGGCAGGATTGATGAGAGCACAACATTCGACAAGAATGATTTTAGAAACACAGTTCCCCGCTTCTCTGAAGATAATCGTAAAGCCAACCAGGCATTGGTTGATTTGCTTGGAAAAATTGCAAAAGAAAAAAATGCCCCCCTGTCCGGCAGGCAGGCCACTTCTGCTCAGATAGCATTGGCATGGTTGCTTGCACAGAAGCAGTGGATGGTTCCGATTCCGGGCACTACAAAATTGCACCGTTTAGAAGAAAATGCCGGCGCTGCTGAAATAACGTTGAGCGCTGCTGATCTTAAAGAAATCAATGAAGCCTTGTCAAAGATAGAAGTACAAGGCGCCCGCTATGGTGAACAGGCGCAAAAAATGATTGATCGTTAAAAAGGCGCATCAATACAAACAACTATCACCGGCATATAACAACAAAGCCGCAGCACTGCACTGCCGGGCTTTTATGTCAGAATATACTATCTGGTAAATTAAATTTTAAACTATCTGGGATTCTCTTAGGTAAAGCAATGAAAGGATATGCACCAAAGGTTTTATAAGTAGTAAGTATGCCGGCGCTATCCTTAACAACCCAAATTACGTAGTCATTCTTTTCTAATATCTTTTGAGGAACAGATTCTTTTCTCACCTTGTCATCGCATTTATTCTGAAAATAATGCTCTACACCTGAATACACTTTAAACTCAATATTGGAAGTCCGAACCTTATTGACCGGGTATTGATTATTTAACCGATCTTCTTCTTTTGTAAGAGGTTCATTCCCTGTGTATAAAATTAAATCATAATCGTGCGGAGAAGTTTTGTCAATATATATTCCATACTCGACATTGTTTTGTCCATTAACCATTACAAAAGAATCTAACAACGACTTTATATTAGCACGTGGTTCTATTACATCGCAAACAGGAACTTCCGATGTTTGTTTACAAGAGTTAAAAAGAATAACTAAGACGAAAAAAATAAATTGCCTTTTCATTTTCTTATAGTTGTATTATGTTATCCTTATTCTGTTTTACAAACTGTTTGAGATTTACAGAATTAGATAAATTTTGAATGCTTTGAGCATTTAAAGAAGATATTTGTCGTGTAACTGGAAAAGTTTTCTTCCCTGCCGAGTCTCTGCATCGGCCAATATGGTACAGGCAGGCAGGACTCGGCTACGAACCTCAAGAAATAAGAACACTCGGCGGTGAAGCAAGCCGTTGGTCAGCGCAGAAAGCCGTATCCGCCCCTCTTCATGCGATATGAACTGCAGCTTGTCCGTATAGTTCTGCCAGCGGTGGTTTCTTAGGAACGTAAAAACTAAACAGGCTTATGCTTCGTAACAAAATAATAGCCCGGTATTAACTACACCAGGCACTTAAAAATTTACACTTGCAATTATCGCAAAATAAGTAATGTAAAAGCGTCGCAATACCATCACTGCAGACCTGCTGTAGGCCGGGCAGGATAACCGCCTGGCTCATTACACGGCGAGTCCGGCAGCTCACGCACATAGCTATGCGCCGAGACTACGCCTGGGAAAATAAAAGGACATTCGGCGGTGAAGTAAGTTCTTTTGCTGTCATCAAGCAAATTTAAGCACCTCAAAGGTTTCGAACACTTGTGGTCAGAGACCTGCGCCAGTCGCAGATGAAGCAAAAACTGGCGCAACAAAACAAAAGCCCGGCGCTGCCGGGCTTCTTTATTATAATGCAGTTACTTTCTGCCTAATTAATGGCTTTCTAAATTGCAATGCCAGAAAATAGATTAAAAATCCTGCAAGTAAAAGCCCAAAAAGAGGATTGGCAATAAATGTAAAACCATTTCCAAAGCCAAACCATAGTACCAAAAAAATCAGCAGGCTTACAACAACGTGAACGATAGCAACACTCTTAAAGCTGATTTCTTTATTGCGGAATAAATAAAGTGTAGAAGCGATAGTAAGAACAAAATAAACTGGTGCTACGTAAAACAATTTTGAATAAAAATAATATATTGATATTGCTTCAATAACTTCTTTGAATGATTCGCCCTTAACTTCCACATCCATATAAACAACTCCCAATTTTGCAAGTACACTCATAAGTATAATTTCAAAAATACTTTGAAGTATAAAGCAGCATAGGAAGACAGTTAAAATCTTTAAGAACCTTATCATACAAATGGTTTTATTTTTTGTCGTCTTTTTCTTTTGTATTTTTGGTATCGCTAAAATTTACAACAGGGCCTTTGGTGGCATTTTTGCTGTTCCCGTTATAATCATAACTATGTTCCATTGGTGGGAATAATGAACCCGGGCCTTCCCCTGACTCAATAGGGTTTCGTCCAAACACTAAAACGCTGTTCCCTTTATCATCTGTTACCCATAATTCATAAGCGGGGAAGCCATCGGTAGAACCTTTGACAGAAAAATTAAACGTACCGTCTTCCTGTGGAGTAATTGTTATCGTCATGCTGGCATCAATCGCCGGAGCACCTGTAACCAATTTATTGCTGGCAGTTGTTTCAAAGTCTACTACTGCAGCCGTAGGTTTACCAACTGCATTTTCAAAAGCATCTACATTTCCTTTGACACTTCCTGCTGAACCTGGCGAAGATGTCTCATTGACTTTACCATTTTTATCGTACCCTATAGAACCACTGGCTGTATTGCTTTGCAATGACATTGATTTGTTATCAAAATCTGCCTTCACACTTTGTTGCGTTCTGTAACTGGTAGCATTTGCTTGGTATTGTGTTCTGTTATCGCCAGCAAATGTTTTGTTACTACTAAATGGATTGGGATTGCCTACGGTTTTTTGCGGGATAAACGCTCTCATTGTAACAATGTATTTTTCTAACCCTTCAAGGTCTATTGCTCTAATAACATCATTCTCTGCATAAGCATAAGTGCTATTGTGTACGTATTTCGGGGCTAAGGGGTCAACTTGTAGGAAACGACCTATCTGTGGGTCCATCGTCCTAAACTTCATCTGGTAGGTATTCCATCCTAAATCATCATCAAATAGTTGACCTGTAAATTTGTACTTGTTTTCCGGTGCATTGTTCAAAGCCTTTGAAGATATTCCCGCCATCGTCAACCCGAACGGATAATAATGCGTCTCCTCCAGTATGATACCGTGTTTTAGGTTTACCT
>CAYWVB010000030.1:0-63712 GCA_964461595.1 uncultured Terrimonas sp.
GCATTTTAAGCATTTAAACTCAAAAAATCACCAACCATTTTTGACCACATTACCATAAAAAAAGCCATTCAGCATATTTGAACGGCTTTTTTATTATGATTATGTAAGGTTTATTTCCTTTCAAGCAGTTTGAAGAACTGATCGAGCTGGGGCAGTATAACGATTCTTGTTCTGCGGTTTGCAGCTCTTCCTTCGGCTGTGTTGTTATCTGCAACAGGTACATATTCACCACGACCGGCTGCAGCCATTTTAGCAGGAGGGATACCGTATTGCTTTTGTAATACTCTTACTACTGCAGTGGCTCTTTTTACACTCAGGTCCCAGTTATCAAGCAATACACCTTTGCTGTAAGAAACATCATCAGTATGTCCTTCAACCATAAATTCAATATCCGGTTGTGCCTTCAAAACTGTCGCAACTTTTCCGAGAACAGCTTTAGCTTTATCAGTGATATCATAGCTACCGCTTCTGAACAACAGTTTGTCGGAGATATCAATAAATACAACGCCTTTATCCACTTTCACATTGATATCCTGGTCATCAAGGTTTCCTATAGCTCCTTTAAGATTCATAACAAGAGCCATATTTAATGAGTCCTTGCGGGCCATTGCAGCCTGCAAATCCTGTATATAAGCATCTTTTGCGCCTATGTTATCAAGAGATTTCTTTATGCTTTGCGCCTGCGCCGCGGAGATCACAGAAAGATCTTCCAGTTGCTTGAGTGCAGTAGTATTATTTTCTTTGGCAAGAGCAAGCTGCTTGTTCAGATCAGCAAGCTGAGCTTCATACGAAGTCTTCTGACGCTCTAATTCAGATTTATTGTCTTCACAAAGTTTTAAATCACCCTGAAGTTTTGTCTGAGCCTGGTTTAGGGAGTCTAACTGGGCCTGGGCGGCCTTAAATTTTTTGCTGCTTACACAGGAAAAAAGAAAAGCTGGAGCAATGGCCAATAGTAAAAAATGCTTCAATTTCATTTCTGTTGTTTTTGAGATGTGTTGGTAAAGATATAGTATCGGGCTGAATTACAGTGTTGTTGATTATTAAAAATTTGGGACAAAGCTATATTTTTAATAAAAAAAAGAGAAATATACTCCCCGATATTTCTCTTTTGGATTATAATTTCTGCTTTTTTTATCAGCCTCTGCCTGCCCTCCTTTCTCCGCCAGCCTGCCGGGAAGCCCTTTCCACTCCACCAGAGCTGCGGGTGGGGGCACTTGATCTTTCCACTCTTTGCGCAGGTTGGCGGACTGGCTGAACGCTTCTCTGTACAGGAGCTGCCCTTTCTATAGTGCGGGGCAGCCTGTCAATATTGGAAGAAGAGCGTACAGGCTGCTGCACGGAATTCCTGTCTTGCCCGAAACGCTGTGGTCTCGCCTGAGGAAAGCTTTCGTTGTTTACCCTGCGGGAAGGAGGCGTTGCCTGCGAGGGAGAAGTCTGGTTATTTTGCGGCGCCCGCTGCTCAAAAGTTCTTGCTGGTCGTGCACTTCCTGGTGAAGCCGGATTGCTTCCTGCCGACGGAGCCGCAGTTCGCGGGGCGTTTTCCGAACGGGCAGTCCTTCCAACGGTTGGCCTGTTGTTATTATAATAATTACCGGGATTGCGGGTTGCCTCTCTTTCAACAGGTCTTGCATTTCCATATCTTACGGAGGGCCGGGGGGAAGCATTGCGGGGATATACAGCAGCCAATCTTTCGTTATCGCGGGTGCCGATTACCCCTGTACGACGGTTGTAAATATTATTATTGCGGTAAATATTAATATTATTGTTAATTACTACAGTATTGTGGCGCCTATAGTACCCTCCATAATAGCCACCATGATATCCTCCACGGTAAGGTGCCCAGCTGTAAGATGGGCGATAGATGGCCGGTCCCCACCAGCCGCCATAGTAAGACCACGGGCTGTAATTGCCGATGCCGAAATTAAACCAGCCAAAGTTGAAGTTGAAGCCGAATCCCCATCCGGTCCATGGGTTGTAGTGCATATTGAATCCCCATGTATAAGGACGTGGGCAATAATACCTGCCGTACCAGGGGCGATAATAATATCCTGTACCATATACAACAGTCGGCCCATACACAAATGTATTAAGGTAACCCGGGGTATATCCCATATATATATAGTCGGGAGTTACATCATAGATATACACGTATTTCATTGCATATACCGGGTAGCGGGGAGGAATAAGCGACACTGCATAAGGACGCTCTGTAGCTATTCTCCACGGCCCGGCAGGGCTATACGATTCAAACCATACTCCGTTATCCACGGCATAGTAAGACCCTCTCCAGCGCAAAACATAAGATGATGTATTTATAGCATAATCCATGTCGGTCCCGGCGATATTATCAAATTGCGGGTCACCGTCATATTCAATATCCGCAGTAGCGGTTTTACGATCTACCTTTGCCGTTTGTGGCACCTGGGCATCCATTACAGCGTCACGGGCTGCGGGAGTACCGGCCACACTGGCCAGCACGTTGTCTTTAGGCGACCCTGCCGGGATTTTAGCAAAATCAGCGGGAAGCCTGTCGGCACCGATAAATTGCCAGTTGCCATCCAAAGAAGATGACCTGTACCAGCGGCCGGAAAGCAAGACATAATACTGCTGGCCGGATACATCCATAAAGATATCATTGTCGGAGTTCCTGACATACAGCAGGTTGGTTCCCTGCACTGGTGTAAAGTTAGGCTCACCATCAGACTGCAGTAATTCTGCAGGTTCCGTAGTAACTATGATATTGGATATTTCGTAGTCCTTTTGTTCCTGCTGCACATTATTGTTTTTATTTGCCTGGGCTACCTCCTCCTGTATCCTGTTCAGATTAGCAGATATATTAGTAGTTATGCTATAAGGGCCTGTAGCGGCAGGGGCAGTATACCAGTGCCTGCCGCCATATAAAAAGAACCGGTTATCATCCTTTAGGATAATAAACGGAGTATTGACCACAGTCTGTACATTCCATTTGCTGTTGTTCTGCAACCTTGGCGCCCCGTCAATTACCACCAGTATAGATGGTTTATCGGCATATAAAATTTTAGGCGGATTGTTATTCAGGTCTGATGATAAGCTTGTTTCCTGCCGACTGAGCTGCAAGGCTGTATTGATATCATTCTGGGGGATGGAGATATTCCAGTTGTTCATGCTCCTGGAGATATCATCCTGAAGCGCCGTTAAGGCATCCTGGTCACTTTCGTTTGGCAACTTTATTGCGTTCACCTGTACTGTATTCAGGTCTACCTGTTGCCCGCGGGTATCCGTACTGGCATTTAGCCAGATCATCCCAAATACCGGATCGCCCTGCCCTTGTTTCAGTACGGATATCGCCGCGTTGGCTTCCAGCGTTCCGTTTGAAAAAGCTTCCGGCTGCAACTGGTATACTTTTACCAGATCTCCGTTAGCATTGGTAAAAGACTTAGGCCATTCGTTTTGGGAGATGGCAGCCGCAGGTAACATAAACCCCGCTATCACGAAGGATAATATTGTGTAAAAAGCTTTCATATCAGGAAGTTTTTTGTGATAATAGGACGGTTAATTATCGCGCCAGTTTAAAAATAACGAATAGAACTTCCTTTTGTAGCAGGTACTTTGTTAATAATTTAACGAATACTGTGAAAGTTATGCTAATGCTGCTGCTGAAGCTTCAAAGCGAAACCCGGGAAAGCGTTTCGTAAGGCACCAATTTCGGGCAAGAAAATGGGTTAAAAATACCATTGTAAGGGCGGATCTTCTTCATGTTATAAGTCGCCGGAGGCGACAATATAGAGGTGCGCGGCGATGACTCCACGCACAGCGTCTTTACTACAGCGCCTCTACTCCAGTTGGCTGCATAGAGCCTTCGCCTCATGCGGAACTCCTGTCGCCTCCCGCGGACTTACCTCACCTTTAAAACAAATAGTCTATCTCCATTATTCCTTTTCCAAGAATATAGTTAGATGCAGACGAATACAAATAATCTTCCGGCTTTGATACCCAACCTGCCCGAACCGGGTTGTTATGAATATAATCCAGCTTTGCTCTCAAAAATTCTTCTGTATATATCTGTTCCGGGTGATTATTACCTGTCCATATCTTATAATCCTTATTTTGATTTGTACCTTTTGCATGAAATTCAAATGCCCTCAGCAACCAATCTTTTCTGCTCTCCGGGTTATTCTCTATTGCGTTAATCAATTCTTTTGTACAAAAAGATTTATAATCTCTTAATGTATCGCTCAATTTCCCTGACCTTGATTGCCATATTACATGCATATGATTTGTCATTATTAAATATGCACCCATGAAAGTTCTTTTCTCATTCTGCAATACTGCATGTTTTTTACCAGGATATCCCTGTATAGCTTTCTGCTGAAAAGGTCAATCCATTCTACTACAGTAAAGGTCATAAAGAACAAACCAAACTGATCGCGGATCTTATACCCGCCGGTGAATTCATAGTTCATAGCCATAGTGTGTTTACAGGTTTAATAATTGTTGTTGTGTCGCCGGAGGCCCTAAGAGGATTGTATGAGGCGAAGACGCCTCATACAGCAAGCCCTCATACAGCAAGCCCTCTCACCAGCCAACCTGACGCACAACAAGTTTTCGCTGATTAATTTACAAAATAATGTTAACAACTTTCTCTTTTAATCTATGTCTCTTTTAACTCTCGTCATATACGACGCCTTTATCCTCTCTACTGTAAGTCCGTACTTCTATTTTCTGCTGTACGTGGCGTCTTCGCCGCGTACTTCTGTCTTGTCGCCTCCGGCGACTCTCCCCTAATTCCTCTCAAATCCCAGCTTTTTCAACCCCTTCTGTACCTCCGGGCAGCTCATAAATAATTTCCACAATAAGCCGCTGCGGTAGTTCTCGATCATCACAATGATCGGTCCCTGATCTATAGCGAGGTGCGATGTCGCATACCAGTTCTTTGTTTCATTAAACGCATCTGTAAATCCATATTCGCTCCATATTTTATCACCCAGATCGTAATAAAAATGCCTGAGCGCTTTCATCGAATATTCCGGGGTATAGGGAAATGCAGACAACGCTGCTGTGGGTGTTATTGTGCCAAAATCATTTGTCGGGGAAAATGCATTGTACCCGTCATACGTATCGCTTGCGGTAAGCCCCCAGCAGTCTTCGCCGTATCCTTTAAAATGCTTTGGATTGTCAACGCAATAATCATGATTGATGAGCGTATGGTTCACATTCTGCTGCCAGTAATCTGCATATTGATCTTTCAGCCCTTTTGGGTTCAGCCCCAGGAATGAATAGTGGGAAAAAAACAATGGTCCTCCATAATCAAACCCAAGGGGAAGCAAATGACCATAGAAAGCTTTACCATTCTTAAAAAAGTTGCTTTGGGCCCAGCCCCTGTGATATACCGCTGCAGGTACCGGATATCTTTCAGCGCTCGCAGCAAGCACATACGTAATCAGGCATTCGTTGAACCCTCTCAAAGGAAAATTCATAGCCCAGCCGTTATTAGGGCTCCAGTGCCAGTACAGCACTTCCTGGCCGTCGCGGGTAAACCAGCTCCACTCGATATCATTCCACAGCCAGTTGATACGGTTGCGCAACTCAGTTTCTGTCTTATCTTCCTTGTTAAAATACTGCCGCGCACATAAAAATCCTTCAAACAGGAACGAAGTTTCCACCAGGTCGGCACCGTCGTCTTTCCGGCTGAAAGGAATGGTTTTACCCGTTGCGCCGTTGAGCCAATGTGGGAATACGCCATGATAGGCATCGGCTTTAGACAGGAATTTTACCATCTTTAACAGGAGCCTTGCAGCAGTATCCCGCGCAATCCACTTCCGCTCCGTAGCAGCAATAACAGCCATTATACCAAAGCCGCTGCCGCCGGTTGTTACTACTTCATTTCCATAATCGTAGGCTTCATTACTTCTTTCTCTCGCCATACCGCTGACGGGATGGGCAAAGTCCCAGAAATAACGGAAGGTCTGCTTTTGCACAATATCCAGCAATGCGGAATCAGGCAGGTTTTTAGGACGTGCGGCAGCATTAAAAACGGGCTGTGTGTCTTTCTTTTTCTGAGCATCAACGGAAAGGCTGAAGAGAAGAAAAACAAAAAGAAGGATTTTGTTGTATTTCATATACGGGCTTTATCAGCTGAATGGATCTCCGGCATAATATGAAAGGGCTGCCATGAACAGCCCTTCATACCCTGGTCAAATATCTTATCAGAAAACGCACGCTTACTGCAGGTTTGTATTCAGGTCTACCTGTGTTTGCGGAATAGGAATATAATCACTCTGACCAGCCACAAATCCGTAATCACTCAATACAGCTGCGGCAGTACCGGTGCGCAACAGGTCATTATATCTTTCCCCCCACCATTCACAGGCAAATTCTGCCCGACGTTCATCCATAATATTATCAATAGTAGCGCCGGTAATATCTGATAATCCTGCTCTTTCGCGTACAAGGTTAAGTTCAGCATCACCGTTCTGTCCTTTACGCACTTTAGCTTCGGCATTCAGCAGCAGTACTTCAGCATATCGCATTACTCTTACATTGTTATCAGAGCCATAATCCGTTCTTCCTGCGGTCATCTGGCTGACAGGAAGGTATACTTTCCCATTAAAATATTTCAATCCGTCTGTATTGCCATAGATTTTATCTCCGCTGGGAGTTGTTGCAAAATCATCTTTCGTATCTCCGCAAAAAAGTATGGTGGTTTTTAATCTTATATCGTCATTCCGGTTGGTTAAAAAGTCAACGATCTTTTGAGACGGCGTCAAAAATCCCCAGCCGCTGATGGGGCTGCCTCTCTGATCACCTCTGGGGCCCTGGAAGGCAAAAAAGGCATCGGGCCCTACAGCGGTTCCCGAACTGGTGCCAAAATCGGTGAACTGGATCTCATACAATGATTCGTTACAGAGCTTTCCCGGCCTTTTGAATAATTGATAATAGTCAGGATAAAGGCTGAACCTGCCGCTATTGATGATCTGGTTGGTACAATCCGATACTACATCCCAATAAGCACTTGAATTATCGGCGCCTGCCAGATCTGCAGCCGCTTTGGCTTTCAGCAAAAGGGCGGTGTACTTGGTTACTGCCCCTATATGCGCAGATTCGTTAGGCCTGGCATCTTCCAGGTCATTAATGGAAGCATCCATTTGGTCTATAATATATTTTCTTACATCAGCAACAGTGCTTTTGCGCATGGTATTGTAATTGGTACTGTCTCCCATTATAGGTATATCGCCAAATACTCTTGATACTACCAAATGTGCAAAAGCCCTTATTACTCTTACTTCTGCTTTATATCTTTTGTTCAACGCCAGGTTGCTGGCATCTGAAGCCTCAATATTAGCGGCAAACTTATCTAACTCCGATAAAGCCTGGTTGCAATAATAGATCAGCCCGTAATAATCAGTCCAGCAGTTATTGGTGCCCCAAAAAGTCTGAACGGAAACATAGTTATTCTTAAACTCTTTAATATCTGTCAGGGTGGCCTGGTCTCCCGGTGTCGAACCTTTTTCCAGGTCATCTCCTCTTACTCCCCTTATGCCATAGTCCATCCAGTGCACAAATCCCGGGGCAGCTCCGGCGGCCGTGCGGTATACTCCGGAAACAGGTTGATACATTATAGATAAATCTGTATAGTTTATACTTTCCGTCTGGGCTGTATTCTCCAGCGGCTTGTCCAAGAACGAGGAACAACCCGCAAGCACAGAGAGTAAAGCAATAAATATTATATTTTTAAGCTGTTTCATAATTGCTTGCTTTTGCTTTTTAATAAATAATCCTCACACCGAAGCTATAGGTGGCAGAGACAGGATAGATATTGGTATCATAGCCAATATTTGACTGTTGTGTTACATTGCTGCTGCCTACCTCGGGAGTGAACCCGCTGTAGCGTGTGAATATGGCCGGGCGGTCAGCAGTGACATACAGGCGTATACGCGTGTTATCTTTACCAACATTAAAATTGTATCCTAATTGTACGTTCTGAATACGCAGGTAAGATCCGTTCTCTACATAAAAAGCGCTCGCTGTGCTGTTATAGTTTTGCGTGGTGGCATAAGCAGAAGGATATTTATTGGTTGATCCTTCACCATTCCACAGATTGCTCACGAATGCAGCATCGCCGTTCATATCTGTATATTTTGACCTGAGCGCCCTGTTCAGGTTCAGGATCTTATTACCTCCCTGTCCCTGCAGCACTACACTTACATCAAAGCTTTTATACTCCAGCCCTACATTGAATCCATACATTACTTTGGGCAGATAGCTTCCTAAATCCACCCTGTCAGAAGCATCCAGTACTTTGTCTCCATTTTGATCTTTGAACTTAAAATATCCCGGTACAGCGCCATTGGCCACGGCAATAGGATCCGCATCCACTTCAGCCTGTGTTTGATAAATACCTGCTACCTGGTAGCCGTAGAAAAAATTCAGCGGCTTACCTATTTCCATTCTTGTTGGATATTCTGAAATACCTGTCATTTGGTATGCCAGTGAATTTAAGTCGGATACTCTATTTTTAAGCGTTGTTACATTTGCGCCGATATTATACCCAACATTCCCTACTTTATCATTCCAGTTAAGGGTGATTTCAAGTCCGCTGTTCACAACTTTTCCGAAATTACCGTAGGTAGTTCCTCCAACTGAAGCATTAGCTCTGTTAAATACCAGGTTATTGGTAGTACGGTGATAATAATCAATAGTGCCTTTTAGTTTTTGGCTTGCCATAGTGAAATCAATACCGGCATCTGTTTCTTCCACTACTTCCCAGCCTAAAGATGAAAAACGTGCATCTACTCTGTACCCTGGTATTAAGGCGCCATTGGTAAATGCAGTACTTCCAAACACGCCGGAATAGTCGTTACCGCTATACACTTTTGCATAACCGGCATTGCCTGCTATACCATCATTACCCAATTTTCCCCAACTGGCACGGACTTTAAGAAAATCGAAGAGGTTCTGATCTTTCAAAAAAGATTCATTGCTCAATACCCATCCTAAACCCACAGAGGGGAAATACCCCCACTTGGTTTGATATTTTGAACTGCCATCCGCCCTGATAGTGGCAGTAAGCAAATACGTACCATTATAATCATACGTGCCCCTGGCAAAATAGGAAATACCGCCAAAGCGTGATCCATCTTCTTTATAATCAGTGGCATTACGGTTACCCAAGCTTACGTACCATGACTCCTGGTTAGCGGGAATATTATTCGCTGAAACTTCCGTATTTCTCCAACGTTCTTCCCTAACGGAATGTCCTAACAACACAGTCCAGTGATGACCGCCTGCTGCATCTTTATAGGTAAGCAAATTATCCAGCACATAATTGGTATATCTGTCCTGCTTGGACGTGAGACGCGAAAGGAGTGTTGTTTGCTCATATACGGAATGTTGGTTATTATCAACATAATATTCTGGTTGATAATTATAGTTCTGATTAGAGGCAAGCCTTTGACTGAGCTGTGACCTGAATGTCAATTTATTTTTCCAGAAATTCAACTCCGTATATACAGATGGCAATACCTGGAAAGCTTTCGTACGATCATAATGGTAATATGCAGCCGCTACGGGATTACTGAATACGCCGTTATTAAACCCTATGCTGGTAGACGAAGCAAAATCCACGGGTCTGGCTAGAGTATTTGCAGGGTCGTATACCGGATATAGCGGCGAGGCGTAATATGCCAGTGTAAATGCCCCGTTATCAGGAGAAAATAACGTTGAATTACTGATATGAACGGTATACCCGGCTTTCAGCCAGCTAAAGGGCTTTGCTTCTGTTTGCAGCTTGATATTATAACGGTTGTAGCTGTTTTCTGCATCCATTATACCATTTTGGTATAAGTAGTTTACACCAAAGGCGTAATTTACTTTTTCGGTTCCGCCGGCAATATCTATACCATGGTTCTGCATAAATGCATTCTTTCTCAGCAGTTCGCCATACCAGTCTGTGCTGGTAGACGGATTGAGACCGGAGCCTCCGAATTTTGCAACTGACAGGGTTACTTTTGCGGAATCTGAAGCGAAACCCTTTCCCAGCTCCATGGCAGCATATTGTTGTCCGTTTGCCATCTTCAACATGTTTACCGGGGTTTGGAAGCCTGCATAACCATTATAAGTCACCCTCGGCTTCATGTTCATACGGCCTTTTTTGGTGGTGATCAGCACTACTCCGTTTGCAGCGCGCACACCATAAATAGCAGCGCCGGACGCATCTTTAAGAATAGACATGTCTTCAATGTCCGAAGGGTTTAAGAAGTCAATATTGTCCACGAACATCCCGTCTACTACGTACAATGGATTTTCATTGTTTAATGATCCTACTCCTCTTATTCGCACACTGGGCGTAGATCCCGGAGCTCCTGAGTTAGTGACCTGTACACCGGCTATGCTACCCTGCAAGCCAGCCATCGGGCTTGAGGTAGTTCTTTTATTCAGATCATCTATGTTTACTGTTGAGACCGGAGCCGTGAGGTCTTTTTTGGTAGAAGTGCCATAGCCTATAACCACTACTTCATTCATTTCCTTCGCCTGGGCAACAATGGCTATAGTGATATCACTCTTGCCCTCAAGCGGAACTTCATTTTTCTCATATCCTACGGAAGTGACTACCAATACAGCATTGGGTGCATTGTCAGGTATACTGAGAGAAAAACTTCCGTCCTCCCTGGTAGTGGTACCATTATTGGTACCCTTTATCACTACGGAAGCTCCGGAGACCGGGCTCCCATTTTCATCCAGCACATGCCCGGTTATAACCTTAACCATTTGTTGCACGGTGCCGTCGGCGGGCTGTTCCCGTAATACGATCAGGTTGTCGTCCAGCATGTCATAGGTAAGCTGCGTTCCCGTAAGAATATAATTCAATACCTCGCCAATAGCTGCATTTTCCACACCAATAGATATTTTTTGATGTAGTACTTTAAGATTGCTGTTATATACAAACCGGTATGTGCCTTGTTTTTCAATCTTATTCAGCACGGCAGAGATGGAGGCCTTGTTTAATTTAAGTGTAACGGTGGTTTGCGCATTTACCTTTGCTGCTACCTGGCAGACATTGACCAATATCAATAAAACCGTTAGTTTCATAACCATCAATACTTTAATAAAACCGGTCGGGAAATGGCCATTATAATATAGCCGTCTTTTTTTCATATATTTATCGTTAAAGGTTAATAAAAAGAAAACTTGAATTTTTGTTTAAGCGACAAGACAAGTTTTTTTAGCCTGAACGGGGAATGCGCCAACATTTCCCGTTTTTTATTTTTTACGAGGTATTGCGTTTCTCCATGTATTTTATTTTAGTTGGTTATTATGATTGTGCCGTTGATTTTTTGATAAGAAAAATGATTTGCCATCTGCAGGGCTTTCAGCACCTGGTCAATGGTTTCATTTTTAAAATTGCCGTTGAACCGCAGTTGTTTTGCCCTTTCATTTGTAAACCGGAAGGCAACGCCATATTTTCTCTCCATTTCAATTGCCATATCTGAAAAAGGCAGATCGCGGAAGATCAGCCTGTTGTCAACCCAGGAAGTTTCTATTACCGTGCTGTCTGCCGCCAGGTAATTTATCTTTTTCATACTGATGTCCAGATCGTCTGTGATACGCGAATGCCGCGGACCGGATATTGCAGCAGCATTATCCACTACCACCAGTTTATCGGCCGGTTTCAGGATTATTTTTTTTGCCGGATCGTTTTTCATGGTCACTTCAATAGAACCGCGGATAAGGCTTGTTTCCGAGCGTTTATCATTGTCATACGACTTAACATTGAAGGACGTGCCCAGCACTTTTATATCCATTTGGCGTGTATGAATGATAAAAGGCCTGGCGGGATTTTTTTTTACATCAAAATAAGCTTCCCCGTTAAGCTGTACTTCCCTGATCTCCCTGTCAAAGTATTTATCATAGGTTAGCATGCTATTGCCATTCAGCACAACCTGCGAGCCGTCTGGCAGTGTAATATGAGAATGAGAACCGGGTTTTGTAGAAATTTCATTGGGATTGTCGCTTTTGCTGGGTGTATTGGCAGATATAGTCGCCCGGGGAGAAGATGTACTTTGCCTGAAAAATAGAAAAGCAACTACAATAAGAGAGGCTGCGGCGATATATACGGTTATTTTTGCTGCTTTGCGCCATGATCTTGCTCCTGTCTGCCGGCCTGAAAAGCTGTTTTCATCCGTTAAAGCAGGATCCTCCGGGTCTTTTTTATCTTCATACATTATTTCTCCATCCTGATCTGCTATTCTAAGGAGGTGACGCTGCAATGCCTGTATAGCCTCGTGATGATCAGTCTTTTTGTCCAGCCGCCAAAGTTCAATAATATGCTGAATAGGGTAATGTAATTCAGGGTGATGACAAAGTAGTTCCTCCAGGTCGTTCAGCTCTTCTTCAGAAGCCTCCCCGGTCAGCCTCTTTCCTAAAATATACCAGATGCGATCAACGGTCATTGGACAAGCAGTTGTTTATATTGAAGCAGTCTTATGTATAACAACTCCAGGGGCTGGTTACCCCTAAAGGCTGAGAAAATTTTTCAAAAAAAAAAGGAACCCGGTGTAGGGTTCCTTTATGATCAGGCAATCAATGCTGGTACCGGGTCAATCGGAATATGTTGTGTCGTCAGCAGTGAGAAGAGAGGCGTGAAAGGTAAAAGGTGAATGATGTGAGAGACTCATGTTTGACTTCTCACTTTCACAAAATAATAAACCGTCCGCTGCCATCCGCATCTAACTGGGAGCCGGTTATGGTGCAAATAGTGTCCAAAGCCGCACGCGGGCCGATATCCCTTCTGAAGAAAGTAGATATTGTCTTATGCTCAAGCTCATGCCGCGATAACGTTATATCTATATTGTAAACCCTTTCTATATCTCTTATAATATCAATAAGACGCTGCTCTTTATAATACATATTTCCCTGTTGCCAGGCAGCAATCATTTGTATATCTGTTTTCCCCTGGGTCAGTTGCCCGTCCGCTTTATTTATGGCGAGCATTTGCCCGGCAGCAACTGTCGGTAAAAGCTTTTCGTTCCTGCTCACTTTTACCATCCCTTCTGCCACATACAATACCATGCTTCTTTCATCAGGGTAATTTTTTACATCTACCATTGTGCCAGGCAAAACAGTAATGACCACTTTGTCTGATCTGATTAAAAATGGTCCTGAGCGGGAATTGCTTACTTTAAACAGCCCTTCACCGTTTAATATCACCTCTTCCTTTTCCTCATCTGAAAAACGATCTGAATACTGGAGGGCGCTGGCCGCATTCAGCCATACCATGCTGCTGTCGGACAGCGGTATAAAGGACTGTTCGGCGCGGTTACTGAATTTTTTGATCAGCGCTCCGCTGATATGTCTTTTTAAAAAGCTGTCAGAAGAAAGATTGGTTTTGATCAGCCATCCCAGGGAAACCAGCCCGACAATGCAGGAAATAATAACTACTGCGAGGAGTTTGCCCCGCGCTCCTTTAGATATAGATATCCTTTCGGAGGAGAAATGAGTATCTTCCGGCTCTGTAAGGATCAGCTTTCCTTCTTCATCAACATAAGTAAAAGAAGGATGGTTTTTTTTGATATCTTCATAAATATGCTTCACCATTTTCTTTAATGGCTGGTCATTATTACGAAGCTTGTTTATGTAAGAAAATAACTCTTCCAGCTCTTCACGCGAGCAGTTATTCTTTTCATATTGACGAAGCAGATATTCTATTCTGTCTTCCACACTAATTTAAAATTACCTGTTATTGGCAAATATAGAAACACTGAGGAAAAGCCGGAGCAAGAAGATTAATCTTTTATAATCAGTTTTTTCAGATATACGGAAACCTTCAGGAAGTAATTGTTGATGCTCTTTCTTGAAAAGTTCAGATGCCTGGCCATTTCACTATAATTAAGACCATCCCCTTTGGATAGCCGGTAAATCCGTTTGCGTTGCGGCGGCAATTGATCAATGGCTTTGTCAATTATTTTGCTATACTCCTTTGACGAAATTGTTTCCTCAGCATCGCCCGCCATGTGGTGTATATTTATCCATAAAGCATCCCGCAGCTTGCGTTCTGAAGAAGTTTTTTTGAGAAAATCAATAACCCTGTTTTCGGTAAGTTTATAGAGCCATGCTTCTATATTATCAATAGTATGAAGATTTGACCTTTGCACCCACAGCTTTAAGAAGACCTCCTGAACTACATCTTTGGCATATTGATCAGACTTGGTGAGGTGTGATACAAGGGTATACAACCTGTATTCATGCTTTTTGAAGATATCAGTAAAGTATACCTCCAATGTATTATCAATGCTCTGCTGCGTGGTCATGAAATACCCTTTTTTGGCTTAATCAATGGGCAATTGGTCTTTAAAAATAACAAAAAATAAACCAGAAATCTTAATGTGAAAAAAAATATTGCAGATGGGTATATTTTTTTGCCGGGACCAAAATATATTTTGGATTATTGTATCTGACGCTTAATAAGCGTTTTTCTCCCCCCTGAAAATATTAAATACAGTCATAAATACGATACGGGCATCCAGCCAGAGGCTCCAGTTTTCAAGATACCATATATCATAGGTTACCCGGTTCGCCATATCTTCAGTAGTTTTGGTTTCACCTCTAAATCCGTTTACCTGTGCCCAGCCGGTAATGCCAGGCTTTAAGAAGTGGCGGATCATAAACTGGTTTATCAGTCTTGAATAGTCCTGGGTATGTTTAAGCATATGGGGTCTCGGACCCACAACGCTCATATCGCTCATCAGCACATTAAAAAACTGGGGAAGCTCGTCAATACTTGTCTTACGCATAAAATGACCCAGCCGGGTTATCCTGTTGTCTCCTTTGGTGGCTTGCTTTGCATCGGCGTCTGCATTTTGGCGCATGCTCCTGAATTTCAGACAGTTAAATGGCTTTCCGTCCTTGCCGTTACGTTTTTGCACAAAAAATACCGGTCCCCGGGATTCCAGCTTAATTAACAAAGCAATGAGGGGTACCAGCCACGACAAAATGAAGATAATAGCAATGCCGCTCACTATCAGGTCGAAAAATCTTTTCTTGATCCTGTTGCCAACATCATCCAGCGGCTCATTCCTGGGAGACAGTACAGGCATATCATCTATATACTCTATATGCACCGGGCGCCTTATAAAATGGTCAAGATTAGGTAATATCTTAAACCTTATACAAGCCTGGTCTGCCTGGTTCATGAGGGTATAAATATATTTGTCTTCCTCAGGAGAAATAGTGGAAAAAATTTCAGTAACCTGCTCTTTAAGAGATATCGCGATAATATTTTTTCTGTCTGTTATAATAGGGTAGTGTGTAAGCTCATGGACATTGCTTTCGTCTTCACAAAAACCTAATATTTCAGTATTGATAGGCTGTTGCTCAAGATAATCTGCCAGCCTTTGAGCACGCTGGTTGTAACCGATGATCACTACTTTCCGGGAAATATATGCTTTATTTCTAAAGTAATGATACAGCCCGAGATGGATGATCCTGTTGGTTAATAAACCTAATCCGAATGAAATTAAGACACTTAAAAAAAACATACGTGATACATCTCCCTGCTTATACATGAACAGGTACAAAGTAACCATGCCCAAAAAGTATCCATATGCATGCATGCTGTTCCTCGAAAATTTCTCAAAAGAAAACATATCGGAATTTCGGTAAGTATTATTAGCCCAGCTTATCACGAGCCATGCAATATTACAAGCCATCCACAAATAGGTGTATTGCATAAATAAGTCGGGGGAAATGTAATCCCTGAAGAAGAATTTACAACTGAAATAAACAGTGTTCAGCGCTAACAGATCCAGCAATAGGAAGACTATCCGTATAAGATTTGAAAGATGTTTATTCATAACATCATGATTTTCCTGAAGAAAATAAAAAGCTTGTTATTAAAACGGGTTTGAGTTAAAATATTATTCTCTAAATAGCAAAATCTGATCAGTTGATCGAGGAATCCTCTTTGTTATGCTTCGGAACACGTGTAACTGCAAACCTCTGGCCGGCCCATTTTCTCATAAAGAGCCAGAGAAAAATGCTGTTAGTAATCAAATACCTTTTAAAAAGGCGTTTTGGCTCCTGGAGAAGCCTGTACAACCATTCCAGCCCTGATTTTTGCATCCACAGGGGCGCTCTTTTCTGTAGCCCCACCATTACGGGAAGGGCTCCCCCGACCCCGATCATACAGGCATTAATATGAGGTTTCATCGAAGCCATCCAGCGTTCCTGCTTGGGGCAACCCAATATTACAAAAACCATACGCGCCCCGCTGGCATTTATTTCTTTTATAATATTGCTTTCTTCCTGCGAAGACAATCTTCTGAACGGGGGGCTGTATAAGCCGGCAAGTATGAGGTTGGGAAATTGCGATTGTATGGATGCCCTGGTTAACTGCAGCATTTCAGGAGTGCCCCCGTAAAAGTAAACAGGTAATTGGTTTACTTCTGCCTCACTGAGGAGCGCCGGAAGTATATCCATACCTGCTATACGGTCCTGCTTTACACCATATAAGAGCCTGATAGCCCACACAAGAGGCATACCGTCGGGAGTTACAATATCAGCGTTACAAACGATTTTTTTAAAATCAGCGTCTTTATTTGCCTCCGCAAGCATGTGCACATTTGCCACGCATACATACGATCCTCTGCCCTGCTGAGCCAGCGTGGAAATATCTTCAACAACTTTTTTATATTTCCCTATAGTAACCGATAAAGAGAGAACCTGTATTTTCATGCTTAATATATAAAAGCTTTCCAAACCGCCGCAACCGGGTTAAGGGAGTAGTATGTGTATATGCTGCACTTCACAAAAAAACATGGATTTTTTCAGTTAACTATAAACACAATAAAATAAGCGGTAAAAAGAGCCGTAAGTAACCCCATCCGGGTTACCTGAAATCTATCGGATGTGTAATACCTGGCATTCAGAAAAAGTAAAAAAATCAGAAGACTGCTGTCGTAATATCTTTGAAAAAAAAATTTATTAGGGATTTCCGATACGAATAGCCCAATAATGAATAAAAGATAAAATGGTGCTGTTTCTAATTGCCAGATACTACTGCATACACAAATGCCTATGGTTATTAAAACATAAAAAAGAACAGGTGTGCCATGTACAGATGGAAGCTCATCTGCGATATACCACAAATATCCAAAATCATGATTTGCCTTTGTCAACGGGAAAAGGAAGAGCAATATCCAGCCCAGTAATACTGCCCCAAATACTTTCTTTTTGCTTATACTTAAAAAAGTGCGGTATATCTTCTCACCTGCAATAAACAGGGAATAAAATCCAAGTACTCCCAATCCATATAATGCAGGCTTTATGTTTAGTAAGAAGGATTCTGTATGTCTTTCCTGGAATTGAGGTGGCGTTAATCCTTTCCAAACGAAAAAAAGCAAAAACGTGGGAGCGGCGGCAACAGCCAGAAGAAGAATGTACAGCGACCGGGATGGCTTCAACCCTTTGTTCATATATATATCTGCAGCAACCGGGAATAAAACATATAGATATGTCTGTCGCGTTAAACACAAGAGCATAATAAAGAATAGGCTGTACAAGTAATTACGGAAGCTCCCATCTTCTTTGAACCTGAAATAGTACTGGAAAAAAAGCAGCAGCCAAAGTACAGGCAGGTTATCTGTCATTACCACAAAAGCTTCCCTGAAAAAATAAGGTGACAGCGCAAAAAGAGAAGTGGATAAAAGCGCTGAGAAATAAGACTGGTTAAATTGCTTTATTAATAATTTAAATAACAGGATGGTTGAAAAAATAGCGATCAGGAAATTGATCATCCTGAGATGCTGAATATCATATCCCCACACCTTGCCTGCCACAGCAAACAAAAGATGAAAAAGCGGGGTGGTAGCCGAACCGTAATTAGTAAGATCAGGGAAAGGCAGCTCCCTCGCGAACTGGAGGATAACAGGGTAGTGATATTCAGCTTCATCAAATGAAAATTTTGGATCCAGCCCCCCGGACAATCCTTTTGTATAGAGAAATACAATAACAAAAGGAATACCTAATGCCATTGCTGCGAGGGTGAAAGAAAGTTTACCCGATTCTCCAGCCTTGATTATCCCCGGTTCCTGCATCTTTAATTCAGTATTTAATGATCGTTTGATTTCCTGGCAATTTTTCTGCTATAACGTTCAGATAATATCCGGACATGCGCTTCCTGGTCCTCCGGAGTGCTAAAACGATCTTTCAGCTTTTTTGCAGGTACGCCACCATATATAGCATAGGGTTCAACATCTTTAACAACCAACGACCCTGCTGCAATTACCGCACCATCGCCAATACGTACACCACCCATGATAATAGCTCCGTAACCAACCCAAACATCATCCCCGATCATTGTAGGCTCAAGCTCAATTCCTTTCCAGTTATAATCCCGGTCCCGGATCTCCATGGCATGTCTTACAGGCACTCCTATCTGCTGGTAATTATGGTCATACCTGCCCACTACCGCCACTTTATTACCAAATATTACAAAATCACCGATAATACAGTCCGTCTCTATCTGTGAATCCCGCCCTATGTAAAAATCCTGCCCAATTTTAATGGTGTGTTTTGCCCAGATCCTTACCCTTCTTCCGGCATGGAAGCCGGGTCCAATCTCATATTCGCGCCACTTTACCTTAGCAAGATAAATATCTCTGAGTTTCTTAATTATGCTGATCACGCTCCTGTCTTAAAGATTTTCAGTAAAATGGTTTGTAATTTTGATCGAACTCTTGCCATTACTCCCATTCTTTTTCTGAATAACGCCTGGAAACGCACTGTTATTGAAATTTTTGCAGGGAAATAAAATAATGTTTTGCCTTCCACATCAATATCAGGAATATATCTTTTCTGTGACCCTGTAGTATGGGTAGCAAATTCGTCAAAGCCTGCATTATGCACTTTGGAATATACCGGGTAAAGTGTGAGCCCCCCTACGCGAAACTGGTGGTAAAACCAACGGATTGCCCAGGAGTCAATTTTTCCCTGCATCTGCTCACGTAACATTTTGTTTAAGTCTGATCCTCCTTCCGAAAATGCCTTGCGGAGCTTTCTGCTTTTTTCAAATGAAGCATAGCTGCGAACCTCCCAGTCAACATCATCCCAGCGGTCTTTCCATGTAGCCCATCCCCACGACCAGCCCCTGTTTAAAAAATAGGCATCCTTATCGTATTGCAGCCGGGACGATTTCAGATTAAATGAATATCCCGATATACTGAAAACACTGGTTTCTGCTTTGTATCTCTCAAGAGCTGCGTTCATAAAAGCGAGAAAGTTGGGAGTAGTGATCAGGTCATCCTCCAGCACAATAACCCTGCCGTGGGTGGATAACACCCATGATGTCCCGGAGATAATAGACCGGGCTAGCCCAAGATTCTTTTCTCTTTCTATGATCTGTATTGACCGGAAACCTGTTATTGTTTTAAGATATGCCCGTACCCGGATTACAACAGCCTCATCTTCTTCCTTTTTTGCAGCATCGGAGAAAATGAACAGGTCTGATGACGCTGCCATATCATTTTTCTCCAAAGCAGCAACGGTCTGCCTTAAAGTATCAAGTCTCTTGTAAGTAAATAAAAGAATAGGAGCAGTATTCATTATTTGGGATAATATTGGTCAACTATTGTCCCGATCTTATGCTGCCATTGCTGTCGGGCGGCGAAATTATATGCAGCCTCGCTCATATTTTTTACCTTATCGGGATGATTATATAAATAAATGATTGCCTTTTTCAGGTTCTCAATAGCCATCTCCGGTGTATCACAGTTACAACGGATCCCGGTAGTATCGTCAACAATGATCGCCTGCCCGTGCAAACGGAGGCAAACGACCGGCAATCCGAAAGCCATCGCTTCTACAAGCTGCAAAGAACCGGAATCTCTGAGAGAAGTATAAAAGAATACATCATGAGCGGCGTAATGATCACGGATGGCCTCGTAAGATACCCTTCCTTTCCAGTCAACCGTTTTGTCCAGCTTATATTCCCTTAATTTGGTTAAAAATGCGTCTCTCATTTCCCCGTCACCTACCACCGTCAGTGTAATCCCGGGGTATTCTTTTAATTCCTTCATTACCTCCAGCAAAAGCAGTATTCCTTTCCTGGGCAGGAACCTTCCTGTCCATAAAAGCCGTAGCCGATTATTGGATGGCGTTTTCACGATCTGGTGCCGGGGATAGAATGATTCAGGCAGGGCAACATCTAATACCATACTGGCATTTAAAGCACCGTTCGCCTTAGCCATAGCGAAGGTTTCATCATTGGCTACAAGCACCCTGTCTGCTTTTTTCAACACCTCCCGGCACGCAGGATTAAACCTCAGCATCCACCTTGATACTGCTTCCCGTTTTTGTTCTGCATGCCAGTGCCCCCCGAAATAGTCCTTAAATGCTTCCGGTGCTTTTTGTCCGCCTCCTGCCGGCCCAAAAATAAAAGGGATACCCAGCTTGTAAAGAAAAGACCCCAGTTGCAAACTGCCCCAGGTAACATGATGAGCAAGATCAAAGGGCGTTTGTTTATGTAAACTTAGCGCTGTTCTATAGGCCTTCCACTGCCATAGTATATAATACAAATACATAGTGGATTGCGACGCAAAATATAACCGCTCCAATCCAAAAGGCAGCGTAACATAATGAAAGTGTACATTGTGAGGCTTCCCTGTTTTTTCGATTATTGCTCTCGCCACATCCCGCGTTATGCAATGTACCTCATATCCTTCCCCTGCCAGGCCTACCGCCCAGTTCCATCCGTAGCCGGGTTCTGACCCTTTTGTCGGATCGCAGGCAAAGGCAGAAAGTAAAAGTCTTTTCATTTTTTACCTGAGGGTTTATTTCTCCAGCGCTGGATGGTACGGATATAAATCTTATTCAATGCAAACCGAAGTATTCCCTGCACACCCTCCATTGTTTTAAAAAAACCAACCATTTTCAAAGAAAAAAACAAAGGATGCATCTTTTTCCCGGACAATTCCCTCAGCGCTGTTTCAGGCAGGTTTATTACAGCAGGAAGATTTGACTTCAAAAAGGGAACCCCATGATTACTTGTGTTAAAACTCAATTTGTGAACAGGCAGATGGCTGATCAGGGCAGACTGCTCTATATCCCATTTGCTCCTGTTTGAATGAAAATAAAAAATGCTGTCCGGATTTGTAATAAAATCCACTGCTTTATAATAAGGCAGCAATTGCAAATTGTTACGGTTGCGGTACAGGATCGGCTCAATCAGTGCTGCATTTTCTTTTTTTAACAACGATAATATTTCGAACTGGCCATTAAATGTATAAATACGTGTTGCATTTATCAGTTGTCCCATTATCACTGCAATAAAGCCTCCTGCCGAGCTGCCTAAAAAAACAGGCTTATACCCGGAACATTCTCTTTTTAAAAACTCCAGCATCTTTTGAGGTGAATCCAGTTGCGCATTTATGCCTCCGATGTACCACTGCTTTTTAATGTCTCTTACAAAAATATGTTTATGCCCGTATTTAATTCTTGTCTGATACCATTCAAAACGATTCCGCTTTAGTATGCTTTCTGCAAAAGCAGTTTCGTTATTAGGATAGTAAAGGTCATTGCTGCTGAAATATACTATACAATATTCCTTGGGAACATTTTCATTATACTCAATCAGATAGTTGGGTTGATTAGCAAAAACATCATTTACGATCCCGGCATCGGACTGAAATACAAAAGGTATAGCTACTTCCATAATGAAGGCAGTAATAGTCGTAAATGAATGGTTAGATAGTGTTTTACCGCTTTGGGGAGCCCATAATACTTTCTTTCAAAGAGAAAGAAATAATACGGATGGCTATTGCCTAAGGGTGAATACAGTGCGCTGATCCTCTTTTTCAGGGGCACTTTACTATAGCACCAGGCAGGTAAGGCGTCATTGCGCTCACAATAACCAATGAACTTCCTGGTGGTAACGCTGGCAAACCCTTTTTTTGCGGCCCTTAAACCGTATTCGTGATCCCCGATAGCATGAGGATATACCGGGTCAAGCATCCCAACCCTGTTGCATATCTCCCCGCTCACCAAAACACAGTTCCCATTAATAACGCTGCATCCAGGCATATCATTGCCTGGCAATACTTCTTTGCCATCTGCATCCCGTCCCCCATAAGTAAAAGAATGTGTGGTCCCCGAACAAATAGCGCCACAAATGATGGCACGATCCTGCTGCAAGGCAGCGCACTCCAGCATCTCGGTCAAAGCGTCCGGCATGAGGTCTGTGTCATCATTTAGCCAGAGATAATAATCAAAGTCTGCTGTCTCTTTTGCCTTTTGCCATGCAAGATGCATTCCGCGGTTCCAATAGAGTGAACCATTGCCATATATTAACCGGACCTGGGGAAATTGCTGTTTAACTGCTTCGGCAGTGCCATCGGTAGAACCGTCGTCTACAAGAAATACTGAAACCAAGTATCCATCCGGAAGTATGCATTTATGCAGGTACTGTAGGCACAAAATCGTTTTCTGTCTTCGATTATGGCAGGTAAGCAGAACTGCTATGGTTTTCACGTCAAAAAAGTTTACGAATTCAAGGTTATAAAATCATGCTCTTCTGAAATTGAATATTTGCAGAACCCAATCTTTCATTTCTTTGTCTGACATATCCCTGAAGACTTTTGAAAAACACATTCCAATCATAAACCACAAAAAGAAATTAGACAGGTCGAAATTATTAAAATCCTGGACCCACGCATAACACCACCTGAATGCAATATATATTCCTATAATTTTGAGATGAATATTATTGGATTTAAAAACCGCCAGATAAGATGCTTGGAAAAAAATCCAAAAATACAGCAAAACACCTATTAGGCCGGTCCAAGTAAATATATTCAGGATACTTACTTCGTTTATAAATCTTTCCATTTTGCCCGTATTCAATTCTTCCAGCGCAAACATTCCAAATGTTTCAGACTCATTTCCCCGGGCAGGTGTTCTCCCAAATAACCAATAATCGTATTTAAGCGCAGAGCCAATAACTTCGTTATATAGCAAGGTTCTCGTGTCGGCAGTTAAACTCACCTGTACAGTCTGATTTCCGATTCGTTCAGTTGCGTATCTTTCTCCATAGTATTCGTCTACATCAAAAACATTGAACAATCCTGTGACGGCCAACAAAAAAAACGCAAGCGGAGCAATCATTAATACAATCCTCAAAAACTTTAACAAGCCAAGCTTAACCCATTTTTGTACATAGTAGAATAAGCTACACAATATTGCCACTGAAAACTTCAATACATTGCTTCTGGAATCTAAATTTCCAAAAATCACGAACATTGCATATAGAAGCAGTATATATTTCCACTTCCTTCTTAATATAGGCAGAAACAACAGCAACATTGTCAATGGTGCAAGATAGTAACCCATCCCTCCGTCACCGCTATAAATGAAAGGAAGAAATAAAAAGAAACCCGGCAATATATATCGCACCCAAAAGCTAATGATCTTTCTTAACAAATCTGTATTAGTAGATATGTTAACCGTTAATGGGAACATCAATACTGCAGAAGTTCCAATAAGGTTCTTCCACTCCCAGTAATTATCTGCGACTCCAATCCCCCTAATAATGCAAATAATATTCCACAGAAAGTAGATTCTTAATACAGCAATTCTTTTGTCTACAGAAGCCGGATTATAGAAAAACTTCCGGGCTTTTATCAAAATAATGATAGTAAAAAAATATACCGTCCACCACATGAATGTATTCCCGACCTGTAAAGTACTTGATACATTAACTGATGAAACAGTAATCAATGCAATGGCAAACGCCAGGTATTGGTATATCCTTATCTTTTGCTTCTGAGAAATATTGTGTATAAGCATGAGTGCTTCTCAAACATAAATTTTAAAAAGGTTAAATCAACAATACTCCAAGAATTTTATCCCCGGTATAAAGAAACAATTTTTTTTACCCCGGTTTCTATGGAATAATTAGCGGATACATTCTGGTATGCACATTGTCCCATTTTTTTAGCCAATTCTGGTTGTTCTGCAAATAATAAAGCTTTTTCTACGATTTCCCTGTAATCGTGTTTAATCAAAAATCCGGTATCGTTTTCCTTGATCAAATCTCTTAAACCGGGGCTATCATATAATATGGATGGTCTCGCGCAACCCATCGCCTCTATAGAAGCAATGCTCAACCCTTCAAACTTTGAAGGCATTACAAATACATCTGATGCAATTAGATAATCCCTCACATTATTTCTATTCCCTAAAAACATTATTTTATCAGAGATATGCAAATCTTGGGCAATCTCCTTCTCTTCAATTTCTGTATGCCCTTTACCCAGGTGTACATACAGGCAATTTATTTTTTTATTTATATCATGCAAAGCTCTCACTATGTCATGATGATTTTTGCCCGGCGTGCAGCTGCCCGAGGAAATAATGACAAAAACATCCTGCGGAATGTTTAACTTATCTCTTAACTGACGCTTTGTTTCTTCTGAGTCCTGCGGAAAAAACCTATCTGTATTATACCAGTTATTAACCCTGACAGATGGATTTTTGTAGTAATACAGTTCATTGAGATAAACACTTTCTCCTATAGTTTGAAAGACTACCCCAAACAGGTTCCTGGCGGTAAACCGCTCAATAAAAGCCTTGATCCATGTCAGTTTTCTACTTTTAAAAACACTGTGTAATGTCCTTATAGTTCTTTTACGTGCCAGCCACGAAGTGAGAGCAAAAAACCAAAAGTATGTAGCCCTATGAATATGTATAACGTCAACCTTGTTTGAAATTATATATTTATAGACATATTGGAAATATCTAAACAACAAAAAAGGATTATGTGTATTTTCCTGTAACTTAAGATGCTCTACTTTAATCCCTTTCAACCTGAATTGTTCTGCGAATTCACCTTCTGCGCTCCCGGTACTTAAAACGACCATTTCAATACCTGCTTCCCGGAAAAGAGAAGATGCATCAGCATACATAATTTCTGCTCCCGAATATCGTATTTCATTAAAAATGTGTAAAACCTTCATAGAAAGAAGCTATTAAAGCGGATAATCAGTCTCCCACCTTATTCCTTTTTGAATTTCTCGATTGGGAAACCCTACAGAAATAACATTCGGAGCGATATCTTTTGTAACGATAGTTCCCATTCCAACAACACTGCCGTCACCAATTTTAATTCCTTTTAATACTATTACTCTGCTACCTATCCAAACATTATTGCCTATAATAATTGGTTCCTCGGGATTTATCCATTCCCCCTGTTCATTAAAAATCGGATGTGTATCACTTGCCCAAACTTCAACATGGTCAGAAAACATACAATTTTCCCCTATCGAAATACAATTATTTTTACCTACATTGATCAAGCGTATACCACCAAATTTTGTGTTCTTATTGATCTCTATCGAACATCTTTCTCCCCGTATGATGATCTCTGCGCCTCTTAATTTAACTCCATTTGCTATTGTTAGTTTATTTTGAAAGCCGGATATGGAAATATTTGAATTTTCTATAAATGCAGCATTAGCAATAATTTTATTATTGCTTCCTTTAATAGTGATAAGCGTCTTTCGCAGATCAAGGTTATTAAAGTGAATGGTATTATTGCCGGTTTGATTAATTTTTACAAGATAAAACAGTCCCTTTAATTTGACACCTTTTGCTTTAAGCAGCAAACCATTAAAAAATGAAACAACCTTGATAAAATATAATTTCATTCCAGAGTTTATTTTTACCAATAACATGCCCCCTCAACAATAGCTGCATTTTTGGGCTTCTCCCTTTCTCCCGGATACACCCAGTATTCATTAAATAAATTAGTATATGGCCAAACTATGAACTGCTCCCACCGTTTACCTTTTATACCAAACAGCAGTTGGGTAACTCCTGCAAGATGAACCGCTTTCTTTCCATTTCTTTTTATATGTGCAGATAGTGGAAATCCGTAAGCACCGCACCCTATAATAGCGATATCATAATCAATTTTATCTATTTCATTTCGCATCCAATTAAGTGCTGCAAACCAATCTTCATATTCTGTTTTTTCTCCGGCTATACTCTGAACAGCTTTAACAGTTTTAAGATCAAAATCAGGAAGGAGATTATTATTGAAAAGATACTTTCTTTTTTTATACTGTGCTTCAATGGTCTCTGCAAACGGATGAACAACCAGCACTTTCTTCCCGGCTAAAGCCCTTGTCCAGGGGTTCGTTGCAAAAAAAGGCTCTAAATCTTCCAATACCACCTTCTTTGCGTTTATTAATTCATGCCTGAAATATTTTTCGTGTAATAACCATGATCCCAGTAAGTCAACTTCAGGAATAGCTTTAATCATCAATTCACAAAATTGTTCAATTTTGTCAACCTTTGCAGGAAAAAAGCCACTCCATTGCTGCATTTGATTAATTACGGTCTTTTCCCACCACCACTCTGGTGTTTTCCCGGAAATATAATCCTTCCAACTCCTGTTATTTCGTTTTACACCAAGATAATTTACAAGACATAGCATCTCTGTTGAGCCAAACCTGCCAATCATACAAGGAGCATCTTTCTGTAGTAACTGGTATATCAGTTCATTTGAATATTCCTTATTAGAAAACATTTTCCAGTTTCTCCCGCTATTTACCGCATCGGGATGCAACAAAAAATATATTTTTCTACAGCCTTTTAATATAGCCTTATTTATAATATTCACGATGTATAGGTTTCCTATAAATAATCCGCTTAACTTATAACTTATCAACAAGCGGTTTAATTCTTAATATAAATTTTACTTTATTAAATAATTAAAATCTAAAATTCAGTTTTCTCTTTAGAATAACATTTAAGTTTTTTAATATAATCCTTTCTCCTTCCGGCATAAAAAAACTATAGTAAAGTAATACAAATGTAAAAGAGGTTGTGAGGCCTATTGTAATCAACCTGAGAAAACCTTCTTCCATTAATAATGATACGAGTATTCCCACACCTACCATAAGAGCAGAAATGATTAGAGTTGGTATTAACACATTCCTGAAATATGTAAAATAAGAAAGACTACATTTCTTATGAGCAAAGTATAAAACAATAATTCCGCCTGCAATACTCCAGCAAATTATCCAGGTAACATAAAGATAATAAGGTGGATAACCCCAATGAAAAAGCAAAGCAGTTAAAATAATTGGGAGAAAATTCACAAAACTTTTAATTATTGTATAGCCTTTAATGTCCCCCTGTGCATTAATTGTCCCTGCAATCATTATAGTACATTGCTCAAGTAAAAACCTCAGCAACTGTAATCTTGTAAACAATACAGCCCATTCAGGAACATTTCTGAGCCATTTTTCTAAAATAAACGGAGCGTCAATTATGAATGGAATAGCAAATAAAGCCAATAAGAAGAAAGATGACTTTGCACCAATCATTGCTGCATTTAACATAAACTGCCGATTACCTCCTCCTTCGCTTTTTACGATGACAGGGTTCAAAGCTTTCATCATCATATTTGAAAACACCATCAGTTGTCCTGATATCTGATTGGCAATCCCCTGAGCAGCATTTAAAATTGTACCCCAATAACTATTAAGTACAATACTCAAGCCATATTGAGTAATTATACCCGAACTTGCAGATAACAAATTCCATCCTGCATATCCTGTCATTTCCCTCATCAATTTTTTGTCATAATAGCGCTTGGGAGAAAACGCACATTCGGCATACTTGCGATGGCAATAGATACGCATGATGATCATAATCAAAAGCGAAATTGCCGCCATTAACACGCCATATACAATTAATTTGTCCTGCAGTGTATATACGACAATAAAAGCTATGCCTAATTTCAACCCTGATTCAATTATGCCGACAATAGCATAGTACAGCATGTTTTCATGAGCATTCAGCACAGCATCATAAGGTACAGTCATCACGGTAAGCATAGTGCTTATGATCATGCAGTAGTAAACGATATGAGCGGTATAAACCCTGTCTTCTGGTATTTTTAGAATGCCATTGAAAAAGAAGTGCCCGACTATTAACAATACAAATCCGGCTATAATTGCAATAAAGAAATGCAATATCACGCTGATATTAAAAATGCTTTTTTGTTTTGTCTTGTTTCCTTCTCCTTCTGAATAAGACATAAATCGCTGGGTAGCGCCTGCCATCGCAGCATTAAGGAACCCAAGCATAGCAATAGCGCCTCCTACAACATTAAAAATACCGAAATCAGAAGCACCCAATGCATTAAGCAATAAGCGGGTAGTATATAAAGATACAAACATGGTTATCCCCATTTTTGCATAGAGATATCCAGTGTTTTTGATCACCCTACCGGCGGTTCGCATTCGCTAATGTTCTATTTTGATGCTTGTCTCATTACGAAACAATTCTAAATCTGCAGCCACCATTTCTTTTATTAAAGAAGGCAGATCATATTCAGGTTCCCATCCCAGCCGGGTTTTAGATTTCGTAGGATCGCCAATGAGCAGCTCAACTTCAGTTGGACGGAAATAAACAGGGTCAACAGCTACTATTTCTTTACCCGGCTCTATCTGGAATTCAGCATTGCTGCAAGACACAACATATCCCTTTTCTTTAACGCCCTCTCCCTTAAACACTACCTCAATACCTGCCTCGGCAAAGGCTGTCTTCACAAATTCCCGTACAGGCGTAGTGATTCCGGTTGCTATTACATAATCTTCGGGCTTCTCCTGTTGCAGGATCAACCACATCGCTTTTACATAATCTTTAGCGTGCCCCCAGTCCCGCCTGGCGTCAAGATTTCCAAGATACAGCTTGTCCTGCAACCCTAAGGCTATGGCAGCTACAGCTCTTGTGATTTTCCGGGTAACAAATGTTTCTCCCCGCAACGGGCTTTCGTGATTAAACAAGATACCGTTGCAGGCATACATATTGTACGCTTCGCGATAATTTACAGTGATCCAGTAGGCATATAATTTTGCAACCGCATAAGGACTGCGTGGATAAAACGGAGTGGTTTCTCTTTGAGGCACTTCCTGCACCAATCCGTAGAGCTCAGAGGTAGATGCCTGGTAGATGCGGGTCTTTTTCTCTAATCCGAGAATGCGTATCGCCTCAAGAATGCGCAATGTACCAATGCCATCAGCATTAGCCGTATATTCAGGTGTATCAAAACTCACCTTTACATGGCTCATTGCAGCAAGATTGTATATTTCATCCGGCTGTGTTTCCTGTATGATCCTGATCAGGTTAGTACTATCGGTCATATCGCCGTAATGCAGCTTGAACTTCACATTGCTGTTATGCGGATCCTGGTATAAGTGATCAATCCTGTCTGTATTTATTAATGAAGAGCGGCGTTTTATCCCATGTACCATATAACCTTTCTGCAGTAAAAACTCTGACAAATACGCTCCGTCCTGCCCGTTCACTCCCGTGATCAATGCTGTTTTCATAAATATTTAGTTTGAATTTTTGTTCCTTGCAATTTTTTTTACCAAATGGGTTCTCCCGGTTAAGGATTTAACCCTCAACTACTTCTCTTTTTAAAAAATCTTTATATGCCAGTTGTATGCCTTCCTTCAGAAAAGTAGTATGTTTCCAGCCCAGCGCATGAAGCCTGCTTACATCCATAAGCTTTTGCGGCGTTCCATCTGGTCTTGAAGTATCAAAAACAAAGCTTCCGTTATAGCCTATTACTTCTTTAACCAGTTCCGCCAGCTCCCTGATAGAAATATCGGTGCCAACCCCAATATTGACAAATGCTTTCTCATTGTAATTTTCCATGAGGAAAACACAGGCATCTGCCAGATCATCGGCAAACATAAATTCCCGGCGCGGATTGCCCGTTCCCCAAACGACAACTTTGGGGCTATTATTTTCCTTCGCTTCATGTACTTTGCGTATCAGGGCGGGCAAAACGTGAGAATTTTGTGGATGATAGTTATCGCCCGTACCATAGAGATTTGTGGGCATTACACTAATAAAATTGCATCCATACTGGTCGCGGTAGGCCTCGCAAAGCTTAATCCCCGCAATTTTTGCAATGGCATAAGGTTCATTGGTTGATTCCAGTAACCCTGTCAAAAGATATTCTTCTTTTAAAGGTTGCGGTGCAAATTTGGGATATATACAACTGCTGCCCAGGAACATCAGTTTGCTGACGCTGTTTTTATATGCGGCATGAATAATGTTGGATTCCATCATCAGGTTGTCATACAAAAAGTCCGCCCGGTAAGTATTGTTGGCAATAATACCTCCTACCTTAGCCGCTGCCACAAAAACATAGGCGGGCTTTTCTTCTTCAAAGAAATCATCCACAGCCTGCTGATTCCTGAGATCAAGCGCGGAAGATCTTTTGTAAATAATATTTTTAAACCCCTTCTGTTTCAAGCTTCTGAAAATAGCGCTGCCTACCATACCCCTGTGACCCGCTATATATATCTTTTCGTTTAATTGCATTGCTTATTTGGCTAAAATGAAAAATCGCGAAATTACGGGCTTACTATATTATACCCTGAACCCTTTTTTCTGTTGGATGTTGAAACCATCAAACGTTGTATGAGGAGTAACAACTTCTATATTGTTTCTGCTTACCTGCGCAATTAATGCATATCCTATTGAAGGTAATGCTATCTTAACTGCATTGTTATTTACCTGTACAATCTTCCCTTCCCTGTGAATAAGCGGGCCACTTACCACCTTAACCATGTCATTTACACTTACGTCGGTTTTTTCCAGTTGAACGGCTTTATGTTCACGTAAAAAATCCCGGATGGCTTCAATTTCCTCACTTTTCACTACAGCAGGTCTTCCAAGCCAGTATACAAAATTCACAACTCCGGAGATCGCCTTTACCCGGCTATGAGACAGCTCATCGGTCCGTACAAAAACATACGATTTAAATAAAGGTTCCCACACAGCTTTTTTTCTGTCGTGCCACTGCTTCTGAACCTTATTCAGGGGACAATATTGCTCTATACCTTTTTTTTCAAGCAGATCCGCCACCTTTTTTTCCCAGTTTGGTTTGGTATACACCACATACCAAAAAATGTTTTGTTCGCTGTTCATTAACGGTCGGGATTTAATAGTTATCCAATTGCTACATTTCATGGCGGGACACAGCTTCGCTTTTCCCAGTACCATTGATAATTTAGAAGCTTTTCATTGGACCTGGCTTTAAATCTTAGCTCCGGCTTCAGTAGCCCTGGTTTTTCCACTGAAGACAATAACAATAGATCTGATATATTGTCAGAAGTGCTTACAGCGTCTGGATTAGCGAGCGCATTCGTTCATCTAATAACTGCAGTCCTAAGATTGGGTATTTGTTTTCCTATGCTTTTTTCTGTTCTTTTGTTTTGTCTCGTGCTCCTCCGTATATCCGTATCCATACCCATATCCGTATCCATACCCGTAATTGCCGTATCCTTTATTTTTAACCCCGTTAAAAATAATTGCCATATTCTTCAGTTCCCGTACCTTGTTTTGCTCATCCAGCTTCTGCAAATAAAACCGGGGGGTATACCCGTGACGCATCACGAAAAGCGTTGCATCGCACATGGGTGAAATAATATAGGCATCTGTTACCGGGTTGACGGGTGCCGTATCAATAATAATATAATCAAAATGAGACTCAAGGTATACCAGCAGCTCCGCCATTCGTCCGTTAAGGATCAGTTCAGAAGGGTTTGGCGGGATCGGTCCGGAAGGGATCAAAAACAAATTGGGCGTTTCAGTGCTTTTGATGATCTCCTCCGCTTCCATATCGCCAATAAAATAATTGGAGATGCCTTTTGTACGGGAGATATTAAAGGCATCACTTAATTTCGGCTTGCGTAGATCAAGCTCAATAATTACAACCTTTTTCCCAATCAATGCAAGGCTCACACCAAGATTAGCGGTGATAAAGCTTTTACCCTCACCGGAAACAGATGATGTAAGCAGTATTTTTTTCTTCCTGGAATTAATGCCCAGGTAACCCAGCGATGTTCTTAACTGCCGGAACTGTTCTGCAATAAAGCTTCTTTTCCCTTCCGCGATTACAAGTGCTTTATTAGTTTGGTCAAAAGCAACTTCGCCAAGGATGGGCGCTTTAGTATACTTTTCAATTTCGGATCTGTACATCACGTTCCTGTTGAGCATTTCCCTGATCTCAACGTATCCTACGCCAAGCAGTAATGCCACCCCAAGAGCAGCTGCAAGGATCATCGTTTTCCTTGGGCTTACCGGATGACCATCTGCTTCTGCAACGTCAATAACCCTGCTGTCGGCCACAGTAGAATAATAAGATAATGCAGTCTCTTCTTTTTTCTGCAACAGGAAGGTGTAAATACTGTTTTTAATGGACTGCTGCCGGCTTATATCCAGTAATTCTCTTTCCTTGTTAGGCAGCCGTTGAAGCATGGAAGAATATTGATTATTAGTGTTGCTCACGTCATTGCGTCCCGCTTCAATACTTTTTATCTGGTTGTGAATGCTCTCCAAAATGCGCGGCCGCAAATGGGTGATCTGATCGGAAATGGACAGCATAAGGGGATTGCTTTCAGCCGTAGTAAGCCTCATTTTTTCATACTGCATTTCGAGCGCATACAACTGCTCTAAGAGATTTGAAAGCACCGGATCGCTAATACCTAAAGTGGAAGGAACAATTGCACCTTTCTTTTCTTTATTGGTAACATAACTTTCAACCTGCTTTAAAACAGCGAGCTGCATATTCAGTTCCCCTAACTTTTGGTCATTGATCCCCACATTCGAAAGAAATTGCTTTCCCTGCTCGCTGATATCCACCAGGCGGTTTTTTGTCCTGAAACGTTCCAGGCTGTGCTCAACAGAGTCCAGCTCACCGAATACGTTTTTTAAACGTTCATCCACAAAAGCTAATGTATTGGAGGCAAGAAGGTTTTTATCATTTACGGCGGCTCTGTTATACGCTGCTATTAACTCATTAAGTATGTTCTCAGCTCTTTTAGGTACATCATCCTTGTAGGTAAGGTTAATTACCGTAGATTGTTTGCTGCTTGCAGACACCTGCAATTTATCTAATAATTGCGCTACTGATCCTTTTACGCTGACCAAAGAAAAATGAAAGGGATTATTGAGCGCTCCTCCCCTGAAGTAGGGGTTTACCAAAAAGCGGAGCATTCCGTATGGCGAGCGTATCCATTCGTTCAGCGAGTAAGTGCTGTTATTAAAATGTATTTTTCCTGTATTGACATCGTATTTAAACGGTATATCATTTACGACAACAATGGAATCAAGGTTGCTTGCCTCCACCCATACCGGGGATATTTCGTATGCAGAAAGATCATGAATTCTGCCTTCCTGGATTATAGGTGCATATAGTCTTAAATTTTTTACGACTTCTTTGGCAATAGACCTGGAACGGAGCACTTCAATTTCATTCTCGACTATCTTTTTAGACCCAAAAAGGTTTAACGATTCCATAAGATTTGAATCATCCAGTCCCTTTTTTTCATCTTTGATCAACAGGCTGGCGGAAGCTTCATAAATAGGTGTGGCATATCTCAGATAAAGCCAGGCGCAGGTCAGGCTTATAACAACCAGCAAAGCAAACAAAGGCCACCAGGGCAGGTACCTGTTTAAGATATCCTGCAGAAGGTTCTCTTCTGTATGGGCGCCGTAGCCGTCGGTGTTTGAATCAACCTGCTGTTGCATATATAATGAGTTACATTTAAAAAATATCTTTTATTTTAAGAGTAATGCCGTTACTACTGCAACCACCGAAACCGTGCTTAGTACCAATGGCCATATCTGCATGGAGCGGTCCGCGCTACCCAGTTTTGCAGCATTAGACTCCACATATATTACATCATTTGATTTCAAATAATAATATGGGGACTCCAATAAGTTCTTGGAATTCAGGTTTAACCGCCTCACTGTCTTTTCACCATTTATCTCCCGTATAAGAAGAATATTATCCCGTTTGGCAAATACGGTCAGATCCCCGGCCATCCCGAGGGCCTCAAGTATTGATATTTTTTCGCTGGGGACGGAAACAACAGTAGGATTCCTGACTTCTCCCATAATGGTTACCCTGAAATTGATGATCCTTATATTCACTACCGGGTTTATAAGCAATTTGCGGTCCACCAGTTCCTTTGTTATAAGGTCTTTAATCTCCGTTTTTGTAAGACCGGCTACTTTTATATTACCTATCACGGGAAACTGGATATTGCCGTCCGGGCTGACTAAGTAGCCGGTGGTTTGGGAAGCAACTGCCCCGGCTCCCCCCATTCCTCCCGCCTGGGTGCCAAGCATGTTTGGAGCATTAAAAATCAAATCTGCCTCAGGATTAGGACTGCTGACTGAAATAGTTAATATATCATTCCGGTAAATAACCGGCTCCGGAATCTTACTGTAAGAAGCGCTGATAGTAGTATCCCCTATGCCGTAGAAATAAGCTGCTTTTTTAGTATTTACACAGGAAACTGTGCTGATAAAGAAAAAAACAGCAATAAAACCATTACATCCGTAAAGAAAGTGTTTGAACAATTTGATCATTTAAAAAAATTATACCAGTTTCAATAAAATATAATGCCATATTCCCGCTCTTCTCTGCTGAATGTACATTATATAAACGTTAAAAGCCTATAGATTAATACATAATTAATTATGTCTGGCAAGAAATACTGGAATAATTGCGGATTTTAATAGGAATTAAATTCAATATTAAATTCTCATTTCCGGGTAGTTAGGACAGCGAAGATATATATTTTAGTGGCAACTAATGCATTTCCGGGGAGAATTTAGCATACATTAAAAATTATTCAATATATAAAGAAGAAAATCCATGCTTTTACACCAGCTCCATATCATACCTTTCTACTCCTTCAATGCCGGGTAATCTTTTTAATCTTGTTACCAGTTCGTCAAGCTCTTCCTTATCATGAACGAAAAGCTTTACATTACCTTCAAACAGCCCCTCTTTGGCCTCTACTGTTAAAGCGGCAATATTGATCTTCATCTCACCTGAAATAAGATTGGTGATTTTATGGATGACCCCTACATCATCAAGTCCTAATATTTTAACCCCTGTAAGAAAAGAGATTTCCTTGTTTTTCGCCCATTTTGTTTTAACCACCCTGTGCCCGAAATTAGACATCAGCCTGGCAGCATTTGGGCAATTGGTCCGATGGATTATCAACCCCTTTCCGGTGCTTACAAAGCCAAATACGTCGTCTCCCGGAATGGGCTTGCAGCAATTGGCTAAAGTATATACAATTTTGTCGCTGCTTTCGCCGAAAATGATCAGTTCATTGTCTTTTTTCTGATTTGCGCGAACCTGGTCAGCTTCCTGGGATTTAATTTCCGGCTCCGGTTTTTGCGGCTTAGGAACAATCAGCTTATCACCCAAAACCTGAAATTCTTCTTTCAGGTCTTTAAGATCAATGTTTTTAACGGCAATCTGGTAGTAAAGGTCCAGTGACGAAGGCTGTTTATAAAAGTTCATGACCTCTTCAATATTAGCCTGGCTCACCGAAACGCCCATACCTTCCAGCTTTTTCTGCAAAGCATACTTCCCATCTTCCCCGATTTTGCGCTTTTCTTCTTTTAATGCATCTTTTATTTTTGTTTTTGCCTTGGTGGTTACTACAAAATTCAGCCAGTCTTCGTGAGGCTTTTGCTTGCTGCTGGTAATAATTTCAATCTGGTCGCCGCTTCTGAGCTTATGGCTTATTGGTACAAGCTTGTGATTTACCTTAGCACCAATGCATCTTGAGCCTACAGCACTATGAACTGAAAAAGCAAAATCAAGCGCCGTTGCTCCTATAGGAAGCATTTTTACGTCTCCTTTGGGTGTATATACATAAATATCTTCGGTCAAAAAAGAAGTCTTGAAATCCTGCAGGAAATCTATTGAATTTACATCCTGGCTCAATGCTTCGCGTATCTGGGTAAACCATTTGTCAAACCGGCTTTCTTCGGAAGCGCCTTCTTTGTACTTCCAGTGTGCCGCCAGCCCTTTTTCGGCGATCTCATTCATCCTTTTTGTCCTGATCTGCACCTCTACCCATTTTCCCTGCGCTCCCATTACGGTAGTATGCAAGGCCTCATATCCGTTCGATTTTGGATTGCTCAGCCAGTCGCGCAATCTTTCAGGAGAAGGGATATACATATCCGTGATCATGGAATATGCCTTCCAGCAATCTTCTTTCTCTCTCTCCGGCGCCGAATCCAGGATGACCCGGATGGCAAAAAGATCATATACTTCTTCAAATGCTACAGCCTTCTTCTTCATCTTATTCCAAATAGAATGAATAGACTTGGGCCGGCCAAATACTTCTACCTTTAACCCGGCTTTCTCCAGCCCCTCTTTGATCGGCTTGATAAACTCATTGATGTACCTGGTTCTTTCCCGCCTGGTTTCTGCAAGTTTCCTGGCTATTTCACGGTAAATATCGGGTTCCAGGTATTTCATTGCCAGGTCTTCCATTTCCGTTTTGATCGTATACAAGCCCATCCTGTGGGCCAAAGGGGCGTATACGTATACCGTTTCACTGGAGATCTTGAGCTGCTTTTCCCGCTTCATGCTGTCGAGCGTTCGCATGTTGTGCAGCCTGTCTGCCAGCTTGATCAGAATAACGCGGGGATCGTCTGTAAGCGTCAGCAATATTTTCTTGAAATTTTCGGCCTGCTGCGTGGTATTGGTATCCACAACATTGGCGATCTTGGTAAGCCCGTCAATAATGCGGGCTATTTCGGCGCCGAAAGCCCGTTCAATGTCTTCCAGCGTCAGGTCTGTGTCTTCAACGGTATCGTGCAGCAGGGCACAAATGGTAGATCGTACACCCAGCCCAATTTCTTCCACACAGATCCTGGCAACCGCTATAGGGTGCAATATATAAGGCTCACCGCTCTTGCGCCGCATGGTTTTATGAGCGTCTGCGGCCATTTCAAACGCAAGCCTTAATAATTCCCGGTCGCCATGCTTTAATTTGGGCTTAAGGCATCTCAACAACGCCCGGTATTGTCTTACGATCTCCTTTTTTTCTTCTTCTTCACTAAGGTTGTAGTGGGGCGTTTTTGCTGCTGTCTCCATAATAAATATAAACCAAATTTAAGTAAAATCTATTACCTTTGCCCTCCCAAAAAATGGGCAGGGGTCTTACTATAACGGAAAGACTAACAGCGGGTGTGGCGAAATTGGCAGACGTACCAGACTTAGGATCTGGCGCCGCGAGGCATGGGGGTTCGAGTCCCTCCACCCGCACTTAACCTTTTATTGAATACTTACTTAATTAATATATGGCAACGGTTACCAGAGAGAATATCGGACCGCTTAATGATAAGATAACGGTTACGGTGGATAAAGAGGATTATTTCCCGCCTTTTGAAAAAGCTTTAAAGAAATACGCCAAAGCTGCCAGTATCCCGGGCTTCCGGAAGGGGATGGTGCCTGCAGGTGTTATCAAAAAAATGCACGGGCCGGCAGTATATACCGAAGAAGTACTGAAAAGCATCGAAAAAGGCCTGATGGATTATCTCGACCAGGAAAAGCTTGACATTTTTGCCCAGCCTTTGCCCGGCAACGATAATGATGCGAGGAACCTGGATATGAACAACCCCGGTACTTACTCATTTCATTTTGAAGTGGGCCTAAAGCCTGGCTTTGAGCTTCCGGACCTCAATGCCTCCCATATTACAAGATATGTTATTGATGTGGATGATAAAATGATTGACGAAGAGATTGATCGTTTAAAGCTCAGGTATGGCAAAATGACCGAACCTGAAACCATCGCCACAGACGAAGATGTGCTGAATGTAAAATTTGAAGAAAGTGACGCTGAAGGGAACGTCATCGAAAATGGTATAGCCAAAGATAATTCTTTGTTGCTGAAATATTTTAATGCGGATTTTAAACAAAACCTATCAGGCAGGAAGAAAGATGACGCTGTTGTATTACAGTTAAGAACGGCCTTTGAAGATAAAGAGAGGGATTGGCTTATCAGTGACCTTGGGTTAGATAAAGATAACCCGGAGGCATTAGATAAGTATTTCAGAATGACAATTCTCAAAATCGGGCTGGTTGAAAAAAGAGAACTCTCCGAAGAATTCTACAAAGAAGTTTACCCCAATAAAGAAAACATTACTTCTGAAGAAGATTTCAGAAAAGAAATTAAGGCTGAGATCGCAAAAGCATGGGAAGGTCAGACCCGGAATTATCTCCATCACGAATTGTACCACGCCCTGCTTGATAATACCACGATTGAATTCCCTGAAAGCTTTCTGAAAAAGTGGCTGGAAAGCGGTAACGGAGAAAGCCCAAAAACACCGGAACAGATAGAGGAAGAGTTCCCTGTATTCAAAAACCAGCTGAAGTGGACGCTGATCTCCGACAGGATCGTCAAAGACAACCAGATAGATGTTACGCCCGATGAAATAAGAGATCATATAGCGCAGGAAGTGCTCGGATATTTTGGCGCATCGGGGCTGCAGGGCGGGGATATGTCGTGGCTCGACAGCTATATTGATCGTCTCACCAGGGATAAGCAGCAGGTGGAAAGCGCTTATCGTAAGGTCCTTTCGCAAAAGGTATTTGAAAAAGCAGAAAGCCAGGTTACACCTGCAGAAAAGTCTATCACGGCAGAAGAATTTCAGAAGCTTCAGTCGGAACATGCCCATCACGCACACTAAGCCTCCGGGCAGCAGTTGAGATATGATAATTTTTTCCGGATCCACAGGCTATCCTGTGGATTTTTTATTGAGGAGAAGCCGCATAGTGTCAAACGTGAACCCTGCCAGCCGGCAGGCTGGTGTGAAACATGAGATTTTCACGTTTGACCTCTGGCGTTTCACGATTAACACAGCACTACTTGCAATAAGCCGCTACCATTAGCAACATGGCATTTTGTCGCTTTTTTTGTTTCGCATGATATTTGGGTCTATAAAAGCCATAAATTGCTCATTCTAAAACAGAACCGAAATCATGAATATTGGAAAAGAATTCGAAAAATATGCTGTAAAGCATAAGGGCATTTCCAGCAATACATTAGATAGCTATACAAAACACTCGGTTACCAGTTTAACTCCCAATATTATTGAGGAGCGTCCTATGAATATTGCGGTAATGGACGTATACAGCCGCTTAATGATGGATCGCATCATCTTTTTAGGTTATCCCATATCAGAAGAAGTGGGCAATATTGTTACTGCCCAGCTATTATTCCTCGAAAGCACTGACCGCACGCGGGATATACAGATGTATATCAACAGCCCGGGGGGGTCTGTATATGCGGGGATGGGCGTATACGATACCATGCAATATATTAATCCTGATATTGCTACCATTTGTACCGGGATGGCGGCAAGCATGGGAGCCGTGCTGATGTGTGCCGGTGCAAAAGGCAAACGTACAGCGCTCAAACATTCCCGTATTATGATGCATCAGCCCAGCGCCGGCGCCGGCGGCCAGGCCAGCGATGTATTGATCACGGTAAATGAAGTAAAAAAGCTTAAGAAAGAGTTGTACGAGGTGGTATCATATCACTCTGGCCAGGATGTTGGCAGAATTGAAAAAGATTTTGACAGGGATTACTGGATGACCGCTACAGAAGCGAAAGAATACGGGCTGGTAGATGAAGTGCTGCTCATCAATCCTAAAAAACAAAAAGATAAATAACAGCCTGGCTTTAACATACAAACAAAAATTGATTATGCATATAAACAGCAAAAGACTTTCTTTTATCCTGGACGATGAAGAAAACCCTGAAACGCCGGAAATGCCCTCTATGGAGAAAATGATGAGCGGATGGCAGTTTGACAAAAAGTTTATAGAACAAAGAAAAGTATTTCTGTGGGGTGGCGTGGATGATAAAAGCGCGAAGGATATAACAAGCAGGTTGCTTTATCTTGACGCAATTGACCCTGGCAAAGAGATCACTTTTTATATTAACAGCCCCGGCGGAATAGTAACGAGCGGTATGGTAGTGTACGACACCATGCAAATGATAAAGTCACCTGTATCAACAGTATGCATGGGCATGGCAGCTTCAATGGGTTCTATATTATTGAGTGGAGGTAAGAAAGGAAAGAGATATATTTTTCCGCACGGAGAAGTGATGATCCACCAGCCAAGCGGGGGAGGGCAGGGAACCTCGGCCGACCTGGAAATTATGGCAGAACAAATAATAAAAGTAAAAGATATCAGCGCAAAGATCCTGGCGGATAACTGCGGTCAGCCGGTGGAAAAAATTTTGAAAGATTTTGACCGCGACCACTGGATGGATGCTAAGGAATCAGTAGCATACGGCATTGTAGATAAGGTGATTGAAAAGCTGTAAATGTTAAAAAAATAAGCGTATTGACAAGCCGCTTATCTGTAAGCGGCTTTTCCATGCAGCAGAAATTGACATATGTATGCCTTTTAAACTGGATTTTTACAAAAAAGTTTCGGATTTTTGCAGTCTGCACTTATCGCTATCAAAAACGCCCCAATAATTCCTATCCTTTGTAAGCCCGAAGTTTTGCACATCAATTTATTAAACAGGAATGGCTAAATCAATATTACATTGTTCTTTTTGCGGAAGGAGCAGAGATGAAGTTAAAATATTAATTGCGGGGCAGGAAGGGCATATATGCGAAAATTGCGTGGATCATGCACGCGATATCATAGAGCAGGAGCTTGTCTTAAAACATGAGTCTTCCCATCCCCAATTTAAGCTTACCATTAAAAAACCTCTTGAGATCAAGAAGTTTATGGATGAGTATGTTATCGGTCAGGATGAAGCAAAAAAAGTGCTGGCGGTTGCTGTATATAACCACTATAAACGGCTTCAGCAAAAAACTGCCGAGAACGAGGTGGAAATAGACAAGAGCAATATTGTGATGGTGGGAGAAACCGGTACCGGAAAAACGCTTCTTGCCAAAACTATCGCCCGGATGCTCAATGTGCCGTTTGCTATTGTGGATGCTACTGTTTTTACAGAATCCGGCTATGTAGGAGAAGATGTAGAAAGTATCCTTACTCGCCTGTTGCAGGTTTGCAACTATGATGTGGCGGCGGCGGAAAAAGGTATAGTATACATAGATGAGATTGATAAGATAGCCCGCAAAGGCGATAATCCTTCTATTACCAGGGATGTGAGCGGGGAAGGCGTGCAGCAGGGACTCCTGAAGCTACTGGAAGGTACGGAAGTGCTGGTACCTCCCCAGGGCGGACGTAAACATCCCGAGCAAAAGCTGGTGAAGGTAAACACCCAGAATATATTATTTATATGTGGCGGCGCTTTTGATGGTATTGATAAAGTCATTGCCAGAAGAGTGAATACAAATGCCATTGGCTTCAATGTTAATAAAGACCAGCAGGAGCTGATGAAGAAAAATCTTCTTCAATATATCAATCCGCAGGATCTGAAATCTTTTGGATTGATCCCGGAATTGCTTGGGCGTTTGCCTGTGGTTACCCACCTGGACCCATTGGATGCAGAAACCCTGCGCTCTATTCTCACCGAGCCTAAGAACGCGCTTATCAAGCAATATACCCGTCTTTTTGAAATGGAAGGGATAAAGTTGAAAGTGGAAGATACTGTCCTTGATTTCCTGGTAAATAAGGCGCTTGAATATAAGCTGGGTGCAAGAGGGCTGAGAAGTATTTGTGAGAACATTCTTACCGATGCAATGTTTGAAATGCCATCATCCGGGGTGAAGGAATTTAACCTTACACTGGACTATGCCCAGCATAAATTCAGCAACAGCAGGATGAGCCTTTTAAAGGTAGCGTAAAGCACCCGGCAGGCTTTTCCGGGTAAATGATATTATGGTATTTCCCACAAAAGGTATTGTGCTGCGTACCGTTCCTTATGGAGAGACTTCTGTGATTGTATCATGCTATACCCGGGCTTTCGGGCTGCAGTCGTATATTGTCAATGGTGTAAGGACCGGGAAAAAGACAAACTCCAGAAACAGCCTGTTTCAGCCGGCTTCCATTCTTGAGATGGAAGTGTACCATAACGAGCTCAAAAACCTTCAGCGCATAAAGGAAGTAAAATGGCATTACCTGTATAACCAGGTTTTTTTCAACGTATACAAAAATGCCGTGGCTTTATTTATCACGGAGTTGCTGCAAAAGGTAGTACGCCAGCCGGAGTCCAACCCCGATCTGTATGAGTTTATTGAAGATGCCTATATTACCCTTGATAAGGCAGACGATAAGATAGTTGCCAATTTCCCGCTGTATTTTGCAATACATCTCACTTCTTTTTTTGGGTCAAAGATCCAGGACAACCATACCGCGCCTACCGACCTGCTGGACCTCCGGGAGGGCACTTTTACCTCAATTCCCCCCGTTCACTCCTTATGCACATCTGCCCGGGTGGCATCTATCATCGCTCATTTGTTAAAAATTATGCAGCCTGTTGAGCTTCTTGAAATGACATTGAATAAGCTTGAGAGAAGGGACACCCTTGAGGCGCTTATACAGTTTTACAGCATGCACATTCATGATTTCGGGGCAATGAGATCACTTCCTGTGTTGCAGGAAGTTTTAGCATAAAATTGGTAACATTTCATTACTTTTGGAAGCAATTGTCCTGAAAAGGATTCCATATATATTGTTATTGTGTTTTTGAGGAGTACGGGAAGTATTGAAGAAAAGTGTTTTTATTTCAATATAGATTATTCTGATTTCGGCTGTTTCCCGGTTTTACAGGGGAAGTAGTTTTTAGATATTACTACCTGTGTGCTTTATCCAGGTATTTTCTGCAGGATAATGGTGTGCCTTTACGCTACTGATAACAATTGCCCTCTTCTTCAGGACTATTATTAACTATTTAATGTAATGCTTAAATATGAGTTGCAGTGGCTGCAGTTCACAAACCGGTGGTAAACCAAATGGTTGCAAGAGCAATGGAGGATGCTCAACCGGCAGTTGTAATCGTATGAACGTATACGACTGGCTGACTAATCTCCCTATATCTGATGCGGAAAGCGCCTGCAGGGTCATTGAGGTTTCCTTTAATAAAGGAAGCAGAAAGGAATTTTTCAGGAATGGCACCGTTCATGTATTCGAAAAAGGAGAGCTTATCACCATAGAAGGGGTAAGCGGCTTTGATGTGGGAGAGGTGAGCATGACAGGAGAGCTTGTACGGCTGCAATTGAAAAAGAAGGGCGTAGAGGAGCACAACCCGGATATGAAGAAAGTTTTGCGCAGATCCGGTGACCGGGATATTGAGATCCTGAAACAAAATAAGGCACGGGAACCCCAGGCGCTTACCAGAGCAAGATCAATTGCAAGACAAATGAAACTTGAAATGAAGCTTTGCGAAGTGGAATTTCAGGCCGATGGCAGAAAAGCAACATTTTATTATACGGCAGACGGTCGTGTGGATTTTCGTGAGCTGATTAAAGCATATGCCTCTGAGTTCAGGGTAAAAGTGGAAATGAAACAGATCGGGGCAAGACAGGAAGCGGCTAAAGTAGGAGGGATTGGCAGTTGTGGGAGAGAACTGTGCTGCAGCACCTGGCTTACCAGCTTTAAAAGTGTGACCACTATTGCCGCCCGGTACCAAAACCTGAGCATCAATCAAACAAAGCTGAGCGGGCAATGCGGCAGGCTTAAATGCTGCCTCAACTACGAGCTGGATACTTATCTGGATGCTTTACAGGGCTTTCCCGATAATGCGGATATGCTGGAAACCACCAGAGGAAATGCACTGCTGATAAAGAAAGATATTTTCAGGAACCTGATGTGGTATACCCTGCCCGAAAGCAGTAAGCAATACCCTCTTTCTATAGCCACCGTTCGTAGTATTAAATCCATGAATGCCAAAGGTATAAGACCAGACACATTGGAGACAGAAGAGGTGGTCGGCTCCAAGCCCAAAGAAGTGGAACCTGAATTTGTAGATGTGGTGGGACAGATCAGCCTCCGCAGCCTTGAAAAAAACAGTAAAAAGAAAAAGTACCAAAGAGGAAGGGACCAAAAAGACCAAAGGCCGCCAAGAGAGCAACGGGATCAGAAAACGCCTCCGCCTCAGCAAAGCAAAATTTCTAAAAATAATAATCCGCAAAACATTCCGCCCCAGCAGGGAAACTCCGGGAGACCAAACTCCAGGCCGCCCGACAGGAACAAGGGGAAATAAGTGCTATTGTTAGGTTAAGACTATTGTGCCGTAAACAATTGTGAGCCGCAAAACCCGGCTGCCGGGTGAGACGTGAGATTTTCACGTTTCACGACCAACATAGCACTAAGCGGCTTTCAGCTTTTGGTAAGCGCCGATCCTTTGTGAGCCGCAATATGATCGGATTTATCACTCCTGATCTCATACTGAGGTTCGTCTTCGGACGCATGATGCGTATAGCCTTTGTAGCTGAAGTCTTTGGTATGCACTTTAATGATCGTGCCCGAAACCCTTCCCGCTTCAGAGTTCCAGCTTACCTTATCTCCTACCTTGAACCTGGTTGCCATAATCAGATTTTTTATTGATCAAACAAATTTTCATCATAGTAATACACCCGGTTTTGGCTGATACGTGCGGGAGAGGTATAAGGATGCTCTTCCGCCTTGCCCACTGCCATAATGTGCCACACTGTCCAGCCTTTTGCTTTTAAATAATCGGATACCATAGAGCGGTGGCAGCGCCACCATACCGCTTCAGAACACATGTATGCTGTCGGTTGCTTCAAAGCAATGGCTTCAAGCTTTTCAATGCCTTTTTTGAATGCTTCGGTTTCCATGTAATCCGCATAGCCGCGGAAAGATTCATTGCGCCAGCGGGTATTTTTGGAGTCCTTGCGCACCTTTCTTCTCCCGCCGAGATCTTCCAAGTGTACATAATTTATTCCGCTCTTTTTTAATGTCACAGACAGGTTCTCTTTATTAAAATGAGGATATTTACGTGAGCCGGGGAAATGACGGATATCTGCCAAAGTGCTGATGCCAAAGGATTGCAGCATTGCAATGAGGTCATCCATACTATGAGTGGAATGCCCTATGGTATAGATGACATGTTTGGGAGATGTTTTCATTTTTGGATATTATTGTCCGTTTCAGCATTGCATTTCATCCAGGCGCTTACATCATCTGACGGCAATTGGTTTTAAAAGAGATATCATAAAGGTATGCTTTTGAAGACTTAAAAACCATAGATGGTGAAAGGAATCCAAGCCGGAAGGCTTCACGGATCAACATGCTGCAGTTATAGGTATATCTTCGGCAAGAAACTTTTCTGTGCCGAAATGAAAAATGGCAAAAGCACTGAAAGTTTTTCATTACCGCTGCCACCTTTTGCATCTCAAAACAACTTCCCCTGTTCCGCAGGCCTCCGGAAAATAGTGGTATCCAATCCCTGCCTTCCCTCGTTCATGTGATAGAGCTTACCGTATTTTTTATATTGCTGGGCAATGATCTGCGCTACAGGGCCTTCACCACGCATGCGCAATCCCCAGCGGGTGTCATTCACTTTGCCGTCATGGCTTTGCTCTATGAGGTGCCAGACCTTATCCGCACGGTCAGGAAAATTTTTATACAGCCAGTCGTGGAATAAAAATTTGATCGCTCCATTCAGGCGGATAAAGGTATAAGCGGTAAATGTTGCGCCGGCGTCTGCCGCAGCTTTCATAATACGCTGCATTTCGTGGTCGTTCAGGCCTGGTATCATCGGTCCCATCATGATGCCCATTTTAATGCCTGCATTACTGAGCTCCTCAATCACGCGCAATCGTTGTGCGGCAGTTGCCGTTCGCGGCTCCATTACGCGGCGCAGCTCTTCATTAAACGATGTAATGGATACCATTGCCGTAACCAGTTTTTTTTGCGCAAGCTCCTGCAATACATCTTTGTCTTTTATGATCCACGCATTTTTGGTGAGTATGCCTACAGGGTGATTGAACTCGTTGCATACCTGCAATAAACCTCTTGTTAAACGATATTTCTGCTCTGCCGGCTGATAGCAATCCGTGTTGCCGCTTACCATAATAGGCATTACCTCCCACTTGGGATGCATGAATTGCCTGCGGAGCAATTGCGGCGCATTCATTTTTACAATGATCTTTCTTTCAAAATCAAGCCCGGCGCTGTAGCCCCAGTATTCATGCACATTGCGGGCATAGCAGTATATGCAGCCATGCTCACAGCCTGCATAAGCATTCATGCTGTAAGCCATGCCCACATCAGGGCTGTCCACTTTATTTACAATGGTTTTGCTTTGCTGCTCTATGTATTGAGTGGCAAGGTTGGGCTCCGTCCAGTCGTCAATACCTTCGCTGTGCTCCCGCGTGATCTCATCCGTCAGGAACCTGTTCTTGGTATTGATCTGGGCGCCTCGACCGTGCAGGTACTGATCCTCTTCCTGCTTTTTGGCAGCAGCTATTTTATAATGATCCTGTTGTAGTTTGTTAGGCATAAAATATTTTTTTGAACCACAGAGATGCACAGAGCCTTTTCCCGTGGCTTTATAATATCATTCTTTTAATTCTGTCTCTCATTAAAAGTGTGTGAAAATTTAAAATATAACGTGATCGTTAAGTTGTGCGGCATGGGGTTCCATAATATTTCATTTATTAACCAAACGCTGTGAGCCTCTGTGTATCTCTGTCTCTGTGGTTCAAAACAACTCCCCCTGCCTTGTCATCACCGGTAAATTCCGGAACTCAAACCGCTCTGCTATCTGATAAGCTTTTTCGCCGTCGCGCCGTTTCAGTAACAGCATGCTGTCTGCAATAAAGCGGCCGGTAAAATGCCTGTTGCTATACTCCAGCCAGGCTTTTTCATATTGCCAGGGAGCCAGCTTTCTCGCGATGGTAAGATGAGGCTCCGGCATAAAATGCGGCTTATGATCTTCGTCCAGCTTCATCAGCCGCTGCGTTTCCGCACGTATTGCCTTTACCAGGTTTTGCACCGGTATTTTTGACAATACATTTATATATATAGTATGTGAAGGAAAGCTCCCATAATCTTTGAGCTCCAGCTTAAATGCCGGCGAGCCCATAGCTATTGTCTTCAGGCGATGAATGATCCTCGGTTCCATTAACTCATACTGTGCAAAATTCACCAGTGTGATATGAGGCCTTCCCCACCTTGCATGATCGGATGCATAGGCATTGGAAAAATCTTCTTTGATCTTCATTATTTTATGCCACAGCTCCTCCGGAGGGCTTAGCACCAGCAGATATTCATTTACGTTGTACCCCGGCAGCGACTGAATTATTTTTTGCATATAAACAATTTTGAAAGGTAATTTATTTAGCATAAATTTACTAAAATATTTAGTAATATTAAAATCTTAATGATATGGATGAGGAAGTTTTTTACAAAAGCTGCTATAGCGGAACGAAACATTTCAGCCAGTGGGACGTAGAACATACTGATGCCACGGGCTTTGCCGCCGCTGCCGATGATTATATGGAAAGAGGCATTGATCTGAATGAGCAGTTGATCCGTAACAAACCTGCAACATTTATTATGCGGGTAGGCGGCGATGCCATGATTGACGCAGGGATTTCAAACGGTGATATTGTAATTGTTGACCGCTCTGTTAAAGCCTGTAATGGTAAAATTGTGATTGCTGCACTGAATGGGGAAATGCTTATACGCAGGCTCGAAAAAACCTTCAATAAAACAAGGCTGATCCCTGACTGCAAAAACCTTTCGCCTATAGATGTTGATTGCTCGGGGGCCGATTTTGCAGTATGGGGAGTAGTAACCTATTGTATACATGCATTTTAAGGCATAAGGATAAGTAGTATGTGGTAAGCCGGTAAACATTTCGCCATGCATTTCACATCTCACGCTTCACTTCTCGTGTTTCACAATCTGCCTTACATTTGTATATGTCATTACCCGGAATTCAATTTATAGGCACGCAGCGCTCCGGCTCCAACCTCCTGAGAGTAATGCTGGAACAAAGCCCCCGGATCGCAGCGCCGCATCCCCCACACCTGCTGCATATTTTTATGCCTTTGCTACCATTGTACGGCCCGCTGGATGAAAGCAGTTATACCTTGCTGGTAAGTGATATGGTAGATTATGTGAAAGCCAACCCCGTTCCCTGGGAAGGAGTGGATTTTGATAAAAAAAATATCGTTATCCAATCGCGCAGCTATCATATTTTTGAAGCCTTCCGCCTGATCTATGAAGCTGCCGCCAGTGCCAAAGGCGCACGGTACTGGTGCTGCAAAAGCATGCAGAACCTTTTCTATTCAAAAGCCATGGAGCAGCACGGGCTGAACCTGAAATATATATTCCTGTACAGGGACGGAAGGGATGTAGCGCTATCTTTCAAAAAAGCCATCGTAGGAGACAAGCATGTATATCACCTGGCAAAACAATGGAAAGAAGAACAGGATATATGCCTGAGCTTGTACAGGCAATATGGAAGTGAGAAAGTCTTTTTACTCGATTACGAAAGGCTTACGGCTGCTCCCGAATACTGCATGCAGCAATTATGCGCTTTTTTAAAGATTGATTACAGCACAGATATGTTGCGGTTTTACGAGTCGGGCTCTTCCAAAGCTGCGGCGGCGGCAGGCGCTATGTGGAAGAACCTTGAAAAGCCGGTCATGAAAGACAATACAAAAAAATTTCTGAAGGAATTATCTGCAGAAGAGATCGAAATATATGAATGGGTAGCCAAAGACACTTTGGCAGCGCTGGGATATCCTTTGCACAGCCCGCTTTCCAACGCTTCGCTCATCAGTCCTGAAGCTGTACAGGGTTATGACCGGGAAAATGCAGCGCTCAAAAAGCAGTTTATACAAACAGCGCCTAAAAATGATATAGAAAAAAGAGCGCCGCAACTGGAGATCCTCAATGCGATAAAGAAGAGGCAAAAATAATATATGGAGATCACGGCAACATTATTACAAAGCGTATCCGGCATTGCTATAGAAGCGGGCAAAGTGATACATGGAGTGTACCGCTCTGAAGAGAATATCCATGTCTCGCTAAAGGCAGACCACACCCCGCTGACAGTTGCAGACCGCCTGTCGCATGATATTATTATGCGGGGTTTAAGCGCTCTGGACCCGGCAATACCCGTCCTTTCAGAAGAAGGCGCCGACATCCCTTATGAAGAAAGGCAAAATTGGGAATATTTCTGGTGTGTGGACCCTCTGGATGGTACTAAAGAATTCATTTACCGCCGGGATGAATTCACCGTGAATATTGCATTGATCCATTGCAACAAACCGGTATTAGGCATCATCTATGCGCCGGTATATGACACATTATATTATGGAGCAGACGGATGGGGAAGCTGGCGGCAAAAGGACGGAGAAACTGCAGAACGGCTGTACGCCGATAAAGACGCATCTTCATGGACAGCTATAGGCAGCCGCTCTCATGCCAGCGCTGAGGAGGATGAAATATTGAAATCCTATCCCGTTGTAAAGACCGTTGCGGCAGGCAGCTCCCTTAAATTCTGCAGGATCGCCGAAGGTGCCGCACATATTTATTACCGTCATGGGCCTACTATGGAATGGGACACTGCTGCAGGACAGGCAATTGCTGTCAACAGCGGCGCTATGATGACGGGGACTGACGGAACTCCGTTCCTGTACAATAAGCCGTCGTTGCTGAATGGGAGTTTTATTTGTAAAGTGGGTAACCGCTTTTAAACAAATGCCATCAAAGGCAATAAATGCTCATACACAAGCAATTGAAGAATTGAAAAAAAGAAAAGCACCATTCATTTCAGCTCTCTTTTTAAAAATTCGTTTATTCTCGTATAAAGGCTCATCCTCAGGATATTGGGTGTGCCGTCGCTCAGGCTATGTGTTTTGTCGGGATAAAAATGCTGCTCAAAATTTGTTTTCCTGCTATTGGTAAGCTGCTTGCTGAGCTCAAGGCTGTTCTGCAGATGCACATTGTCATCAGCCGTGCCATGCACAATAAACAATCCTCCTTTATAATCATCTGTATAATTGATGGGAGATGATTTTTTGTAGCCCTCTGCATTCTCGCTGGGGAGCGAAAGCAGCCGTTCGGAATAAATATTCTCATAATAGCGCCAGTTGGTAACAGGCGCTATTGCCACGCCGGATTTGAATTTACCGGCATACTTGGTTTGGGCCAAAGCCGCAAGATACCCTCCATAGCTCCAGCCCATGACCGCAACCTGCGAAGAATCTATACGGTAGTTGCGGGAAAGATAGCTTTTCACAGTAAGCAGGTCAGCGATCTCGACATCCCCCGGCGATTTATATGTGCATTTCCTGAACGCTGCACCTTTTCCCGGGGTTCCCCTGGGGTCAATACAGGCCACTGCATAGCCCTGGTTGGCAAGCCAGCGCATCGTAAGTGTGAATTTGTCGGTCCAGCGGTCCAGCACCTCCTGTTTGGTGCTTCCTCCGTACACATACAATAGCAACGGAAGCTGCGCCCTCGGGTTTTGGTATGGCCTGATGATCCACCCGTTCATGGTCATGGTATCATTTGCCCTTACCGTAAAGAAATTCACATCGGGTATCGGGAAATCTTTCAGCCTGTCTTTCAGTTCTTTGTTTTCAATGAGCTTTCGCTGTTCCTTACCGGTTACAGACATGGCCTGGTATACAGGCGGTGTATTGGCAGAGGAAAACGCATCAAAAATGAATCTTTTATCATTGCTGATCCACACATCGTGGTATCCGCGGCCTGTTGTAATGCGCATTTTGTTCTTACCGTCGTAGTCTGTCTTATAGAGCTGCCTCTCCCTCGAATTGGCTTCATTGGAAGTATAGAAGATCTCTTTTTTTTCATCATCGGTTGCTTCGACAGTCATCACTTCCCATTTGCCCTGTGTGACCGGTGTTACTGTGCCGGAATCAGCTTTTATATTATACAGGTGACTATACCCGTCTTTTTCACTCCTCCACAAAAGAGATTTTCCCCCGTCAATAAACCAGCCATTCTCAGGATGCACCGTTACATAATTTTCGGGGCTTTCTTCACTGTAGAGCACCGAAGTTTTACCGGTTACGGCATCCGCTTTTAATACCTCAAGCCTTTTCTGGTCTCTTGTCAGCTTTTGAACGATCAGTGTTTTGTTATCCGGCGACCAGCGAATGCCTGTGATATATTGATCAGGGTTGACGCCTACATCCACCGGTACAAAAAGCTTATTCGAAATATCGTAAATAAAAACTTTCACATCCGGTACCATTTCTCCTGCAAGAGGATAACGCTGGTTGCGGATGTCAGGATAAGATCTTTCGTAAGTAGCGATGGGGTATTGCTTAACGGTATTTTCATTGAACCGCAGCATAGCTATATATTTCCCGTCAGGGCTCCACTCATATCCCTTTGTCATTCCAAAACCCGTTTCATACAGCCCGTCGGCCATGCCATACAGGAACTGGCCCGGCGCCCCATCCACGGTGACGGGAATAGTTTCATTTTTATCAATATCCATCAGGTACAGGTTCCCATCCAGCACATAAGAAAGCAATTTACTGTCGGGAGAAAAGGAAGGATACAATTGCTTCCCGTTAGCCGATACCACACGAAGGGTCTTTTTCTGTGTATCCCATATATAATTGAAAGCCTTTTGCGAAAGCATATTGAAAGGCTCAATCTGGGTCTGTATCAATATCTTGCTATCATCGGGAGAAAACCCGAAATCCTGGAAATAAGTGAAGGTGGTAGGCAGCGAGTCGGTATCTCTTTTTATCTGGTTTGAAAACAAAGTATCTACAATATGTGTGGTATTAAAGTCCAGCGCCAGGATCACCTGGGGGCCTGTGCCGGTATCTGTTTGTATCCATGCAAAATGCGGAGACTGCTTCATCAGGTGGACCACATATTTCCTTTCGTCAAAATAGCCGCTCCAGATCTTTTCCAGGTCAAAGCTCATTTTTGGCTTTGACTGGGAAAAGCCAAAGAACGTCGGACAAACAAGAAGCGTGCAGACAATCAGTTTCTTCATTTTGTAGCATTATTACCGGGGTAAAAATACAGGTATTCAATTAAATTGCATGATATTGTGTTGCTTTATATTAATTGATCCGCATGCAAAATTATTTACTTAAAAATATTGCTGTTGTTAATGAACAGTCCGTCTCTGTAAAAGATGTTTTACTAAAAAACGGACGGATAGAAAAAATAGCAGGTAATATTCAGCCCGGAGCATCCGTACAGGAGATCAATGGCGAAGGGAAATACCTGCTTCCCGGGGTAATTGACGACCAGGTACATTTCAGGGAACCGGGTTTAACGCATAAGGCTACTATATATACAGAGTCAAAAGCGGCGGTTGCAGGAGGTGTTACCTCTTTTATGGAAATGCCCAATACCATTCCCAATGCCCTTACCATTGACCTGCTGGAAGAAAAATATGCCATCGCTTCCCGAAACGCTCTTGCCAACTACTCCTTCTTTATGGGAACTTCCAACAATAACGCGGAGGAAGTGCTTAAGGTAAATAACCACCCCGGTAGTATATGCGGCGTAAAGATATTCATGGGATCCAGCACCGGCAATATGCTGGTAGATAATTACCTCACGCTGGATAAGCTTTTCAGGGAAAGCGAAGTGCTTATTGCCACCCATTGCGAAGATGAAAAGATCATCAATGCCAATTACGAAAAGGCCAAAAAAGAAAAGAGCGTACTATCGCCGGCTGATCACCCGCTGATCCGCAATGAGGATGCCTGCTTTGAATCTTCATTTACCGCCATACAATTTGCCAAAAAGCATAACAGCAGGCTGCATATACTGCATATTTCCACCGAAAAGGAATTGCAGCTATTTACCAATATGGTGCCGCTTAGCGATAAGCGGATCACCTGTGAAGTATGCGTGCACCACCTGCATTTCAGCAGCGAAGATTATAACAGGCTCGGCTACCTGATAAAATGCAACCCGGCCATAAAAGCCCCGAACAACCGCCAAGCGCTGTGGCAGGCGTTGAATGATGACCGCATTGATGTCATCGCCACAGATCACGCACCCCATACCCTTGAAGAAAAGGGATATACGAGAGATGCCAGCGGAATGCTTACTATGAAAGAGGATACTTCGTATGAACATGCTCATGCCGGCTTACCGCTTGTGCAGCACCCGCTGCTGCTGATGCTGCATTATTATAAAGAAGGAAAAATCTCCCTGGAAAAGATCGCCCGGAAAATGAGCCATTCGGTGGCAGATATTTACCGGATAAGAGACAGGGGATATATCAGGGAAGGCTATTGGGCCGATCTGGTGATGGTGGATATGAATAAATCTACCGTTGTCAGCGAAGATAACATTGCATACAAATGCGGGTGGAGCCCCCTGGAAGGGTTTTCATTCCCGGCAGCTATTACCCATACTTTTGTGAATGGAATCCTGGTATATGAAAATTATGGAAATGCCCGGTGGAATGAATCTCATAAAGGCATGCGATTGGCATTTGACAGATAAATTGTTCTGAAGTGAATGGGCAATGGTGAATGGTGAACTGTCAAATGTGAAATGATAAACGTGAGAGATGAAGACGCCAAGGTGAATCATTCACCATTCACTATTGACTATTCACCTTATCCTCTCATCTTCTCGGAAGATATTCTAAGATGCAGATAGACAAAACCACATACAACGACCTTTCCATCTTCAGCCATGAGGAGGAATTTTCCGTTTTTCATAAGATCAATTTTACCAAAACAAATGGCGGCAGGGAATGGCTGAGATGGATGATGAAGGAACCTACCGGGGACATTAAAAAAATAAAAGACACCCAGGCCATCATCCGTCTTGTTATTGCCCATTTAGATCATTGGCCCCCGGTTATTACCAATGGCACAATGACCATGATAGACCGTTTTTATGACTCCCGTATTGACCCGATACCATCGTCCAAAGATTTCCTGAGCACAAGATTGTATAAAACCCTTCACAGCTCAGATTATGGGCTGATCCGCTTTTCGGTCACCCATTTCCGTGATTTTATTTCCGGGCTTCACCAGATAGCCATGATCATAGATTCGCCGGAAGCGCCGGCAAAGCTGCAGTTGTTTGCCTCCCGTATCCGCTCCCTGCTGCAGCACAGCCAACTGGAAGAAATCCTTAAAAAGAAAAAGGGAGAAAAATTTTCCATTAAGGAAAATCTTTATTTCGGCTTTTTTTTTCTCGTTGGGTTCAAAAGCCGGTATGAGGAGCTGGCAGATATTTTTTACCAGTTGGATGCCTGGTATAGTATGGCAATAGCTGTTCAAAAATACCAGCTGACTTTTCCCAAATTTATTGAATCCGGGGAATCCTATATCAAAGCCGATAAAATATTTCACATCCTGCTCCGGGAGCCCGTCGCTTATGATATACAATTATCTCCCAGCAGCAATTTCCTGTTCCTTACCGGCGCAAATATGGCGGGCAAAAGCACTTTCATCAAATCACTTGGCATAGCAGTATACCTTGCGCACCTCGGCATGGGCGTTCCTGCAAAACATCTTGAGCTTTCTCTTTTTGACGGCGTGCTCAGCAATATCAATGTGGAAGATAATATCATCAAAGGCGAAAGCTATTTTTTCAACGAAGTGCAAAGGATAAAGAATACCATTCTCACCATCAATAATGGTAAAAAATGGCTGGTGCTGATAGATGAATTATTCAAGGGCACCAATGTGCAGGATGCCATGCGGTGCTCGCTGGCCGTGATCAACGGGTTGATCCGCATTAAAAGCTCATTATTTGTGCTATCCACGCATTTATATGAAATCGGGGAAGAGATAAACGAGCACTCGAATATTTCCTTCAAATATTTTGAAACGAATGTCAATAACGATAAGCTGGAGTTTACCTACCAGTTGAAGGACGGCATCAGCAACGACCGTCTCGGCTATTTCATTCTGAAAAGCGAGAAAGTGGTTGAATTGCTGGAAAAGCTATAGATAATGCAAAAAATTACTTGATCAGCCTTATTGTAAGCGGGTATCGGTAAAGCTTACCCTCACTCGCCCTTATAGTAGCAATGATCACCAATACAAGCGCAGCCAGGAGAACAGCCCAGATTAAAAGGATCCCTATAATGGTAATGGCAAGCACTATACATACAATTGTGATAGTGATCTGAAAATTCAGCGATTCTTTGGCATGGGCAGCAATAAAAGAAGACTCATCCTTCTTGATAAGGTAAATCACAAGCGGCGCAATAAATCCAACGACCAGTGTAAGGATATGCGATAAGATAGCCATTGTTTTTTCATCGCTTGTAGGAGGTACAATAGGCTGTTCTTCTGTTCCGAGTAAATCGTTTTGCTGTTCCATATTTGTTGTGCAGTTTAGTATGGAAATATATTACAAATCGGAGATATTTCATAGCATTCGGAAAAATACTTGTGAAAGGTATAAGGTGTATGGCATAAGGTGTATGGCCTTATACCATACACCTTATACCCTACACTCATCCGTTTCATGCACATATTTGTGAAGGCGGGAAAGGAACTGATGCAGTTGTTCCATTCCCCCGATATCTTCATGCACCAGTAGAAAGTTCCGCCCGGTTTGTTTCAGCCTGGCTTTGTTGGTCTGCGTCTGTACAAACTGCAGCATCTTATTAAATGTGGCAGATTCAAAGTACGGGGAATCGGGATTATTGACAAAATAGCACCTCAGCGTTTCCTCTTTCAAAACCATCTTTTCAAATCCCAGGTCCAGCGCCATTTTGCGGCAGCGAACCGTAGTAAATAGGTCTTCTACCTGGGGTGGTACCGGCCCGAAACGATCTGCCATTTCCGTATGGAAGTCCAGCAGATCCTGTTCTGTATCTGCATTATCCAGCCTTGTATACAACGACAACCGTTCATTGATGCTTTCTACATAGTCGTCGGGAATAAGGATCTCGAGATCAGTATCAATGGTGCAATCCTGCACATAATTTTCCTGTTGCTGGATCTCCTCTTTGAATACTTCGCGGAAGGAGGTCCGTTTCAGCTCACGTATCGCTTCGTCAAGGATCTTTTGGTACATTTCAAATCCAATCTCCGCCATGAAGCCGCTCTGCTCGCCGCCCAGCAGGTTGCCGGCGCCGCGGATATCAAGGTCGCGCATGGCGATCTGGAACCCGCTACCCAGCTCGCTGTGCTGCTCCAGTGTCTGCAGCCGCTTGCGGGAGTCATCAGGCAGCGTGCTCAGGGGAGGGGCAAGCAGGTAGCAAAATGCCTTTTTATTGCTACGTCCTACGCGGCCGCGCAACTGATGCAGGTCGCTAAGACCGAACTGGTGCGCATTATTTACTATAATGGTATTTACATTAGGAATATCTACCCCGCTCTCTACAATATTGGTACACACCAGCACATCATATTTCTTTTCAATAAAATCAAGGATACGTTCTTCCAGTACGTGCCCTTCAAGCTGGCCATGCGCTACGCCAATGCTCAGGTCGGGGCAAAGTCCCCGGATAATATCAGCCATTTCATTTAAGCCAAGCACCCGGTTATGGATAAAAAACACCTGTCCTCCTCTTTCCGTTTCGAAATAAATCGTATCCCGTATGATGTCTTCGTTGAAGACCTGCACTTCCGTCTGTATAGGCTGCCGGTTAGGCGGCGGCGTATTGATGATGCTCAGGTCTCTGGCGCCCATGAGGCTGAACTGGAGTGTTCTCGGTATAGGCGTTGCCGTGAGCGTAAGACAATCCACATTGGTCTTCAGTGTTTTGATCTTTTCTTTATGCCCTACTCCGAATTTCTGCTCTTCATCAATGATCAGTAGTCCGAGATCTTTGAACTTTACTTCTTTTCCAACCAGTGCATGCGTTCCAACAATAATATCTATCTTTCCTTCTTTCAGCTTTTCAAGCGTTTCTTTCTTTTCTTTCGACGACTTGAACCTGTTGATATAATCTACCGTTACGGGAAAATCCTTCAGCCTGTCCTTAAAAGTTTTATAATGCTGGAATGCAAGAATGGTGGTAGGTACCAGTATGGCAGCCTGCTTACTATCGCAACAGGTTTTGAACGCCGCCCGCACGGCGATCTCTGTTTTACCAAAACCTACATCTCCGCAAACCAGCCTGTCCATAGGAGCAGGCGACTGCATATCTTTTTTCACATCTACGGAAGCCTTGCTCTGATCGGGAGTGTCTTCATAAATAAAGGAAGCCTCCAGCTCTGTCTGCATATAGTTATCAGGACTATGCTCAAAGCCATGCTGCGCCTTACGCTGCGCATACAGCTTTATAAGGTCAAAGGCTATTTCTTTCACTTTAGCCTTGGTCTTCTCTTTCAGCTTCTGCCAGGCGTCGCTGCCCAGCTTGTTTACCTTGGGTACTGTTCCTTCCTTACCGGTATACTTGGCGATCTTATGCAGTGAGTTGATATTAACATAGAGAATATCCGTGTCTTTGTAAATAATACGGACAGCTTCCTGCAGCCTGCCTCCCACTTCAATCTTTTGCAAGCCGCTGTATATTCCCACGCCATGATCAATATGTGTAACATAATCTCCCGGCTGAAGCTCGCGCAGTGAACGCAGCGTAAGCGCCTTATTCTTATTATAGGCCTGTTTTACACGGTATTTATGATAGCGCTGAAATACCTGGTGATCGGTATAACAAACGACTTTAAGGCTATGGTCAATAAACCCCGCGTTGATGGCTACCGGTATCGGGGTGAAAGGGATGTCCGCCTTGAGATCTGCAAATATGCTGTGCAGCCGCTCCAGTTGGCGGGGATTGTCTGCAAAAAGATAGATATTATATTTTTTGGATTCCCAGCTCTTCAGGTCTTTGATAAGCATATCAAACTTCCTGTTGAAGGCGGGCTGCTCCCTGCTGTCATAAGCAATTTCAAGACCGCCGAAATGAGAGGTATACCCAAATTCTACAATATGCCTGTTGTGCAACTGCTCTTCAATAATAGCTGTCTGGACAAAATCATTTGTAGTTACATCCTTTTTTTCAAGGTTATCCTCCTCATCCTGCAAAGGCTTTGCAGATGCTTCCTGCACCCTGAAAAAAATTTCGAGGTCTTCCTCCTGCGTATGCAGCTTCTCTTTTATCACATCCCAATCCTGCATCCATACTACTGTATTTTCCGGCAGGAATTCGAGCAGCGATACCTTCTCCCCCGAGTCAAACTGGGTTTCCACATTGGGGATAATGGTGACCTGAAGGAGCTTTCTTTCGCTGAGCTGTGTTTCGGGGTCGAAAATACGGATAGAATCCACATCATTGCCAAACAGCTCTACACGGTAAGGTTTTTCGTTACCAAAAGAATATATGTCAAGTATGCCTCCCCGTAAGGCGAACTGTCCCGGCTCGTATACAAAGTCTGTGCGCTCAAAGCCATAGTCTACAAACTGGGCAAGCATGGCGCTTACATCAATGCTGTCTCCGGTCTTTATCCTTATCATATTCCCAGAAAGGGTATTGGGCAACACTACTTTTTCAAACAATGCCTCAGGGTAGGTAATGATAGCGCCTATCCTGTTGCCGGTAGCTGTGGAAAAGCGGGTAAGCATTTCCGTGCGCAGCATCACGTGAGAGGCGTTCAATTGCCGGTAGTTCTTCCTGTTTTTAAAAGAAGAAGGGAAATAAAATATATTTAAAGCGCTGGTAAGATTTTCAAGCGAATTATGGAAATATGCCGCTTCTTCCGCATCATTTAAAATAACCAGGTGATTGAGCTGGGAAGCAAGCTCATGCCGGAACACCCCCGTAAATACAAACTGTGCTGCGCTGCCATACAAGCTTTTCAGGTAAATGCGCCGGGGGGCAGACAAAACGATCCTGTCCGCAACCTGGAAAGTGCGGGTGTCATGCAAAAATTCATCCAGCAACACGTTCAAATTCATCTGTCAGATCGGGTCCATGACACGGTAATTATACCGGCATGGATAAAGCGGTGCAAAGATACGTGCTAAATCTGAGCTCTTCTTCCTTTAATTTAGGGAACCGGATTATCGCAGCAATTCGTCCACTCTAACCAGCGTATAATGTTTCGCTCTAAGCCAGTCAACCAGCTCCGGGAGTTTGTAATACAGTTTATCGGTCCGTTCCGGATCAGTCCCAAAGTGGATCAGGAGGATAAAACCGTTCAGCCCGTTGCGCTGCGATTGTTCAAAAGTCTTTATGGAGCGCATCACTGTTGCTGAGCTCTTATACTTCTTCATGTCAGGAGTAGTATAGTCTGCATTGCTGAGTGTGCCGGGCGTAAAATTGATGAGCTGCACGCCCGCTTCCGCTGTCCATGCAGCTATACTGTCGTTGTACCATTCATAGGCAGGCAAAAAATAAGGCGCATCGCTTTTGCCGATACCAAAGCGCGCCATTTCTTTATAATTATCCAGCAGGTCTTTTTTAAAAGCTGCTTTTGTCACCAGCAAGCTGTCTCGGTTTGTCCAGTCGCAATACAAAAGGTGGCGGTCGGAGTGTGCGCCAAGGTAGTTACCCTGCGTCTTTAATTTCCGGATAATATTTTTAAATGCCGGGGCCCGGTAAAAATTACCACTAAAGAAAAAGGAAGCATTCACTTTTTTCTTTTCAAGTGTTTCAGCAATAAAATTTCCGCCGTCGCCGAATTCATCCGCGGTAAAAACGAGGGCTATCTTTTTGTCGAGGCTGTCGCCACGTATAATACCACCATAGCTGTACTGTACATTTACCTGCGGGGAGGCGCTTTTGCGGCTGTTAGTAACAGGCACAGAGCTGCCTGCTTCTTTTTCTTTGGCAGCCAGCAGATAGATCAGTGTCGCCGTGCCGTCCATAGTAGGTTCGTTGGTGCTGAAATCGCCGGCGTCATCGTGGTATACAGCCAAATCGCTCTGGAACTGCGCATACTCATCAGGTTTGGTAAGCGTAATACCCAGCAGGCTGTTGAAAATGCTTCCCTTTACAGGTCCGTCCACAAGCCCGCCGTCAACAGGATAATGCCCGATCTTTAAAAAAGAAGCATGCGGATCAACAGGGCTATCACCCCAGGCGGGTAGTCCGTATACCATGCCCGTACCCCAGGGATTGCATCCAAACAGCCAGTCAAAATTTGCCTGCTCCAGCGGGCTGTATCTATTATCGCCGCTCATTTGCCTGTACCAGTAGCATTGTATGGCAAAAGCCGTTGTAAAGTTATTGCTGCACCATATAAATGGTATCCCTCTGTAGAAAGCATTGCGACCTGCTTTGCCCCAAATGGTTTCAATACCCTGCTTATAAAAGTCAATGAGCGCTGCTTTTCTTTTATCACCTGTTCTTTTCGACAGCTCGTAATGCCCTGCATTGATAAAAGGGTACCATTGGTAATGCGCCGCGGTATCCTCTTTCATCCAGGGAGTCAGCGGCTCTGCCTCTGCCAGTTCGAAAGCATAATCCAGCTTATCACTATCTTTCAGCATGGCCGCCGCCAGTTCCATGTCATCCATCCAGTTCTCTTCTCCATATATATAAGGCGCTTTTACAGATGCGGTTTGGGTATAACCGGGTTTCTTCAAACCATACGCAAAAGCAGATCTTGCTTTTTGAGCGTATAGCGATGCCAGCGATGCATCTTTTTGCCGGTAAACTTCAGCGCCCAGGGAAAACGCAGTGCTGAATTTTCCTGCAATAGAAGAAGTGCCGGTGGTGGTATTCATATACTTCCCCCTGATCTGTGGCTCGCCGCTTACAAAGTATACAGGACGTTCAAATCCCCGGCCATAGGCTTTTTCGCCCTGCGGCATCCTGAAGCCCATATGATCCCTGTCATCTCCGATCTGGTTAAACATCCAGTCATCCCTGGGATGCATTTTTAATAACCAGTCTAATCCCCAGCGGGCTTCATCAAGCACATCCGGCGTCTGATTGGAGCTTTCCAGCCCGTTAGCCAGGCATTGATCATGAAATACTTCAGGGAAATCCCTGTAAGCGGCCAGCAACATATAAACAGCATTGGCTGAAGTGGAGCTGTATTGCAAATAATCCGTGGCATCGTGCCAGCCGCCACTCACATCAATAAAGCTGCTGTCGGGCATCGGGCCATACAGCGTATAGCCGTCGCTGGTATGGCAACTGTCTTTTAAAACAGGATTGAACCTGCTGCGCTGCTCCCGCATATAACGAAGGCAAAAATCGGCGGCTCCCTTATACACCTCATTACCGATCTCAAAGGGCGGAGAAATAGTATTGCCTGCTTTTAAAAAATATTTCCCCGGTTTTTTATATGCAGAAAAATCAAGCCTTGACGTTTTGCTGAATGGTCCATAGGCGCCAAAGTCTTTTCCGGCCGTTCCTCTGAAAACTACCTTGCCGGATGCAGCATCTACCAACGACCAATCCGTTAATGCCGCTTCGCCTTTACTGCACCATACAGCAGCTTTAATGCCGTCCGGGGTATAGCCAAGCTGGTTAATGCGTATCCAGCTTTCCTGTGCAAGAGCTTTGCCCGACAGAAAAAGAAGTATAATAACCAGGTGGTTAAGCTTACCCATTTTATAATAGATTTATCAATGATACTCCATTTTGAATTTCCCCAGATCGGGGCGGTGCGCTCTTTTTCTTTTTAGTTCGTAATCATATATAATATTTCCCACCTCTTTAAAAAACGGGTATCCCAGTTCTTCATACTCATATTTATCGTCATTAAGCACACCATCGCTGTTCACATAAATATTACCTGTGAGCATAAATTCGACATCATGCTTAAAATCTGCGATATAGGCAATATCGGTTAAAAACCCGTAGCTCCAGCCTGTTTTGTTGAACACACGTATATATTCAGGGATCTTTTGTTTACCGGCTTTGAACAGGAAAAACTTGGTATAGCTGTCAAAAAACTCAGTAGTATCATATTTGGGATAAGCGCTTTCCCCTGGCAGCTCCGACATATACCGGTAGAGGAAACGATAATCATCTTCTGTCAGCCCAAACCGTTGTCTCTGCGGGGACTGTTCGGGGAATAATACGGACTGCAGGATCTGCTGAAGATCTTGCAGCGGTGCATTGTTGTGCGTAGTGAAATCCATTGGCGCCTGCACCAGGTTTTCATCACGGTCGTAATGAGCATTGCCTGTCAGTATCTTTTTACTGAAATCAAACTGAAGATTGCTATATGCTGCAGGTTGGCTATATAAAAGCTTCCCGTTGCTGTCTGTAAATCTTATGGGATTGGTATGACGGTTTTCCTCCTCTGTTGCCCGCACAAAGCGGCGCGTAATGCGAATATCTTTATAGCCCATCTGCCACAGCCGTTCGTTGATAGCCTGCTGCCCTATAAACTCATACAAGCGGTTATAAGCATCGTTATCGCTTACCAGAAATATTTTACGGATATACTGCGCTACAGAAGGCATATTATTTTCCGCGCTACTGTCATACAATACAGCGGTTTGCCCGGTATAGCCACTGTCGGTGAGCAGAGTGGTGAACTTATCTATGCCCGGCATTTTTATTTTATGAAGCTTTTCCAGGGCAAGAAAAGCAATAGGCATTTTAACAGTAGACGCGGGATTAAAGTATTGTTCCCTGTTCACATGCAGGTAGTAATGATGAAAGGAAGGTATATTATTTTTATCGCGGTCAATTTTGGTATAAATAAGCTGGTAGTGAAAGCTGTCGGGATTATTCAATATCATTGTCAGCAGCGGCGAAGCTTTTGCACGGAGCAGGTCCTCCAGCCATTGATCCGTTTTCTCCTGGGCATGTGCCATACCGTAGAAAAATAAAAAACATAAAAATAACAATGTTCTGTTCATAGACAAAAGATACGAAATGAGAGGGAATGGAGATTACATTCCGCAGATCTATATTATGCCCTCAAACCTATAAGATTGCAGCGCTGCAACCAACCCGGCAAACCTTATAGGTTTTGCTTACATTCCCATATATTGCATGTCTAAATCCCTGATATGAAATTAGTTTCTTACCTGAGCGACGGGCATGATCAACTGGCTTTACTTGTAGACGGTTTTTTATATAATATGGACAACCTGCATCCCGAGCTGCCGGGCAGCATAGGCATGTTTTTAACCTATTGGGAAGAAACCTGTCCCCAGGCTGCGGCTGCAGAAAAAGCCATTAAGGAAAAACGCTTTTTACAAAACAGGGGCATTCCTTATGAAGAAGTGCAATTGCTTTCTCCCATAGTCTTCCCTAACTCTCTAAGAGATGCTTATGCATTTCTCCGCCATATAGAGACGCTTCAAAAAAATAAGGGAGAAGCCATGCTACCCGGCTTTGACCAATGCCCTGTTTTCCGCTTTTCCAATCATCATAGCGTGCAGGGCGCCGGAGATATCCGTTGTATGCCGGATCATTTGGTGCAGCTTGATTTTGAGCTGGAAGCGGCTATAGTGATATGCAGGCACGGCCGGAATATAAAAGCTGAGCATGCCGATGAATATATAGGAGGGCTAATGATCATGAATAATCTGAGGGCGCGTGCCCTCCGGGGGGAAGAAATGCTGCGGGACTTGGGACCGGCTAAAGGAATGGATTTTGTCTCTGCGCTGGGCCCGGTACTGGTAACACTTGACGAACTGGAACAATTTGAGATCCCGCCCAAGGAAAATCATATTGGCAAAAGCTGGAACATGCCGATGAAATGCCGGGTGAATGGAATAACGGTGAGCGGCGGCAACCTGGGAGATATGGACTGGACCTTCGCGGAAATAATAGAACGGGCATCTTACGGCACAGACCTGGTGCCCGGCGATATTATCGGCAGCGGCACGGTTGGCACGGGATGTTTTCTTGAGCTGAATGGTACCGGCAGGCGCAATGATCCTGCTTATACGGAACAGTGGCTGAAAGACAACGATACCATAGAGATGGAAATAGCCGGTCTGGGACTGCTTTGCAATAATATTGTTGCCGAAGAAGATGACTGGAGCATATTGCGGCAAAAGAAAAACAGGGATGGACCAGGGCAGACGCATTAAAATTTTAAGTTCTCAATGAGAGTAAGGACAACAGAT
>CAYWVB010000031.1:0-61734 GCA_964461595.1 uncultured Terrimonas sp.
AGCTTTGGCATGCGTAAGTTTGCCGCCAAAGGAACACAGTTCACCATAAACGGACACCTTACTTTTCTGCGGGGAACGCTGGAGTGCGCCATCTTTCCCGAAACCGGTTATCCGCCAACGGATGTTGAGTCGTGGATGCGCATTTTTAAGGTAGCAAAGTCGTATGGATTGAATCACATGCGTTTTCACTCATGGTGCCCGCCCGAAGCTGCTTTTGATGCGGCAGACCGTTCCGGTTTTTATCTGCAGGTGGAAGCCAGCTCCTGGGCCAACCAGGGAGCAGTGATCGGAGATGGCAATCCTCTTGATAAATACATTTATGACGAGACAGCACGTATGGTAAAGGCCTACGGCAACCATCCCTCCTTTTGTATGCTGGCTTACGGGAACGAGCCTGCGGGCAGGAACCATAAACAATACCTGACGGATTATGTGAATTACTGGAAAAAGAAAGACCCCCGCAGGCTGCATACCACGGCAGCGGGGTGGCCGGTGATCCCCGAGAACGATTTCAACAGCACGCCCGACCCGAGGATACAGGGATGGGGACAGGGGCTGCAAAGCATCATCAACGGCCAGGCACCGAAAAGCAATTACGACTGGACAGATATCATCTCCAAATGGGAGCATCCTACGGTGAGCCATGAAATTGGCCAGTGGTGTGTTTATCCCGATCTTAAGGAGATAAAGCGATATACAGGCGTACTTAAAGCCAGGAACTTCGAGATCTTTCAGCAATCGCTGAAGGACCACGGTATGGCTCATTTGGCCGACAGTTTTTTGCTGGCCTCCGGAAAGCTACAAGCCTTATGTTACAAAGCCGATATAGAGGCAGCGTTGCGTACGCCGGGCTTTGGCGGCTTTCAATTACTGGACCTGCATGATTTTCCGGGGCAGGGAACCGCGCTTGTGGGTGTATTAAACCCATTCTGGGAAGACAAGGGATACATCACCGGGGAAGAATACAGCAGGTTTTGCAATGCCACTGTACCCCTTGCAAGATTTTCAAAAATGATCTATCGCAATAACGAAGACTTAAGCATACCGGTAGAGGTATCCCATTTTGGAGAAAAAGCTTTGAAAAATATAACCCCATCGTGGACGATACAAAACAGTTTGGGGAAAGTCCTGTTTTCAGGAAAGTTTCCCAAAACCAATATTCCATTGGGGAACGGGATATCCTTAGGGGAAATTAAGCAGCCTTTAATAAATATAAAAGAGCCGCAGCAACTAACCTTATCCGTTGAAGTGAACGGGCATCAAAACTCCTGGGATTTTTTTGTTTATCCTTCTCAACCGCCGGCGATAGCAGAAAACATTCTCATTACGCAACAGTTGGATACCACGGCATTGGCTACCCTGAGAGAAGGCGGGAAAGTTTTACTAACCCTGAAGAAAGGTTCCGTGAAGCCGGAAAAAGGCGGATCGGTTGCAGTGGGCTTTTCAAGTATCTTCTGGAACACAGCCTGGACAGGCGGCCAACCGCCGCATACCCTCGGTATTTTGTGCAACCCCGCGCACCCTGCTCTTGCAGCATTCCCAACAGATTATCACAGCAACTGGCAATGGTGGGATGCCATGAGCCATTCCAATGCCATAATGCTCGACTCTGTTTCCAATGAACTGGAACCGATAGTGAGGGTGATTGACGATTGGGTAACCAACCGGTCGCTGGGTCTTATCTTTGAATGCAGGGCCGGTGGCGGCAGACTGATCGTTTCATCCATTGACCTGCTGCAGCAACAGGAAGCGAGACCTGAAGCGCAGCAGTTGCTATTCAGCCTTAAAAAATATATGGGCTCTGCAGCTTTTAATCCCTCACGGGAAGTTGATATCCATGCTATCAGGTCATTAATGAAATAACCAGCTGAAAAATCAATAAAAGATTTTATACTATGGCTACGATCATTTCACCAGGCAATACCGGCGCTTCCGGTACATCAAAGCACAGGTTCAACACCTCCTATATCTTAGGCATCTCTTTCATTTCCGCTTTGGGAGGATACCTGTTTGGTTTTGATTTTGCCGTCATCGCAGGCGCTTTACCTTTTTTACAAAAGCATTTTTCATTGGATGCTTATTGGGAGGGATTTGCAACCGGCAGCCTGGCACTGGGAGCTATTATCGGCTGTATAATAGCAGGGACTGTATCTGACAAATATGGGCGTAAGCCCGGATTATTGATTGCGGCGGCTATTTTTGCCCTGTCGTCTCTGGCAATGGCATTTTCATCTTCAAGAGATATTTTTATCGGCGCCAGGTTTTGTGCAGGCGCAGGTGTGGGCATGGCCTCTATGTTGTCACCTATGTACATTGCAGAAATTTCTCCTGCGCATATACGTGGCCGCATGGTAGCCATCAACCAGTTGACAATTGTGCTGGGAATACTTATTACCAATCTTATTAATTATACATTGCGTAACTATGGAGAAGATGCCTGGCGCTGGATGTTTGGGTTAGGTTTTGTTCCCTCCGCTTTATTTTTTTTGGGCGCGTTGTGGTTGCCCGAAAGTCCCCGCTGGCTGATGAAGACCGGGAAAAATACGCAGGCGGCCAGGGTGCTGGAAAAGATAGGAGATGCAGGTTTTGTAAATGAATCTCTCAGCAATATTGCAACATCTTTAAAAGGCGTTGTTAAAACCCGGTATGCGGATATTTTTAAAAAAGCGGCGCTGCCCGCCGTACTGGTAGGTATGGGATTGGCGGTGTTTCAACAATTCTGCGGCATCAATACAGTATTTAATTATGCGCCCAGGATATTTGAAAGCATAGGCGCTTCGCAGGATGATCAACTGCTGCAAACAGTTTTTATTGGTGGGGTAAACCTGGTGTTCACCATTCTTGCCATGTTGCTGGTTGATAAATTAGGAAGAAAACCTTTAATGCTGATTGGCGCAGGCGGGCTCGCCATTGCGTATGTATTTACGGTGATACTGTTAGGCCAACATTCTCCTCATGTCTCCTGGCTTTTATTGGCATCCATCGGTACCTATGCCATGACCCTTGCCCCGGTCACCTGGGTATTGATCTCCGAGATATTCCCCAATAAGGTACGAAGCGAAGCTACAACAGTTGCTGTGATCAGCTTATGGGCAGCTTATTTTATCCTCGTTTTTACCTTCCCGGTTTTATTTGAAAAGCTGGCTGAAAAATCTTTTTATATCTATTCGGCAATATGTGTGCTGGGTTTTTTCTTTATCAGATGGAAGGTAAAAGAAACAAGGGGAAAGACGCTGGAAGAATTGGAGAAGGTAATGGAGCGTTAAGCTGACAATAATCGTTTAGTGAATAGTGAATCATTTCACATTTGGCTGGTGAAATGTGAAATGCCAAAAATGTGAGACTTATACCTTACACCTTACACCTTACCCCTTTCATCTCTTACGCTCTGCCGTATCCCTTCCTCATATGATGTGGGGGTAAACTGGAATGCCTTATTAAATTTTTCACTGTTAAAAAAATAGTCCTGATTATTTTGGTATTGCATCTCCACCAGCTCTTTTATTTGTCTTGAAAACAGCCCTGCCAGTGAAAGCATAAAAGGGGGCAACACGAAATAAGAAGGTTTGCGTCCTGCCGCCTTAGCGGCTATCTCGATCAGTTGCTTACCGGTCAGGCGTTCGGGTGAAGTGGGCAGATGCCATACCTGGTTAAATGCGCTCTCCGTATTTCCCAGCATTGCCGTAGCTTTTGCAGCATCAGGCGTATAAGTGACACTATGGATCTTAGTAGCATCAGACTGCCAGCTGGCGGTTTTACCTTTAGCATAATTATTAACGACAAGAATATTCAGCATACCGTTTCTGGCGCCGGGCCCATAGAAATCCGCGCTTCGGGCGATCAATGCTTTTAATCCCCGGGAAGCCATCGCCTCAGTGATCATCTGTACCAGTTGTGCTCTTATTTTTCCTTTTTCCGATGGAGGATTTATGGGGCTGTTTTCGTGCATATCAGGAATGGCACTTTTATCGTACATATATACATTATCAAAAAACACCAGCCTGCATTGATGCTCCACGCAGGCATTAATAACATTTTGCATGATCACCGGCCATTGGGCTTTCCATATCCTTATATCATACGTTAGCCCAACAGTAAGATATGCCACAGACGATCCTTGTACAGCTTTAAGCACATCTGCTCCGCTTAGCAGGTCTGCTTTGAAAAGCTCATCATCACCATTCACCTGTTGCGGGTTCCTGGCTACAAGCCTTATAGTATCAGTGTAGGATCTTAAGGCTTTAGCGAGAAGAGTACCGATATCACCGCCCGCGCCCAAAATAGTTTGCATAATATTTTTGTTTTACTAATGCTGCATCATTCAGTAAAGATAAAATAAGGCGCTTAACATCCGGCAAAAATTATGTTCTTCACTGATATAAATCATTATCGCCGGGCTACGGGTAACTTATTTTTGTACTTCACATCATCATTGATACAATGAACAGGTTAGCAAATAAAACAGCCATTATTACCGGCGCTGCCGGCGGCATAGGTAAGGGCATAGCTTTGCTATTCGTCAAAGAAGGCGCAAAGGTGCTGGCCACAGACATCCAGGAAGAAAAGCTAAGATCATGGGTGGAGGAGGCACGGAAAGAAGGATTGAGTATTGATTTTCAAGTTCATAATGTAGCAAGTGAAGCCGACTGGAGCAAAGTGACTGAGAAAGCGAATGGCTTATACGGCGGGATTGATATTTTAGTAAATAATGCCGGGATATACCCTCCCGGCGCTACTACTATGTCCACAACAGCTGAAGACTGGAACAGGGTATTCAGCATTAATGTAACAGGTCCTTTCATTGGCTCCAGGTTATGCATCCCCTTTTTCAGGAAAAGAGGCAAAGGGGCAATAGTAAATATATCCTCAATAGCAGGTATAGTTGGTGGCAATGGGCCGGCATATACTGCCTCCAAAGGCGCATTGCGCTTACTCACTAAAGACCAGGCGATAGAATTTGCTAATGATAATATACGTGTAAACTCTATTCATCCCGGCGGCGTTTTAACTCCGATGACGGATTTTATGACTAACATACAGGGAGCTGATGAACTAATAAAAAAATCATGCCCCATGGGCAGAATGGCCGGCGTAGAAGAAATTGCTTATGCAGCACTATATCTTGCCTCCGATGAATCATCCTTTACTACAGGAGCAGAGCTTGCGGTGGATGGAGGATTGATTGCGCGGTAAAAAAGCTCCGGGCCACAGTATAGACGGATCGCTTAAAACACTCCTATTGCCTTCAGCAATACCCGGAGGCTCCAGATCACTACCATCAGCCCAACACAGGTAAACATTGTTTTGGTAGGCAGCTTACCCGACAGCCGTGCGGCAATGGGAGCGGCAACCACACCGCCTACTATGAGGCCAACTATTACCTGCCAGTGACTTACACCGATCATGGTAAAAAAAGTAAGCGCGCTGGCGAGCGTAACAAAAAATTCTGTAATGCTAACCGAACCTATTACAAATCTGGGACTCCGGCCTTTAGAGATCAGGGTGCTCGTGACCAGCGGTCCCCAGCCGCCTCCGCCGAAGGAATCAAGAAAACCGCCGGCGCCTGCAAGCCATCCCACATGCTTCACCTTTGCAGGCTTTGTATTTTTCTTGCGGAAAGCGATAATAAGGATGCGCAGGCCCAGTATCATAGTATAGGCAGCAATGAGAGGACGGATATAATTGGCATAGCTGTCGCCAAATTTTGATAATAAAAAAGCTCCGATAACAGCGCCGGCAATACCAGGAATTAAAAGCGCTTTAAAAAGCTTCTTGTTCACGTTGCCGAACTTATAATGACTATATCCCGAGACGCCGCTGGAAAACATCTCTGCGGTATGTATACTGCCGCTGATGGCAGAAAGATTAACACCTAAAGACATTAGTACCGTAGTAGATACAACACCATACCCCATACCCAGCGCTCCGTCTACAAGCTGCGCCAAAAAGCCCGCAACGATCATCCAGTAAAACTTACTGTCGAGCCGGGTTATTCCTTCCCCGATGTAATCTACAAGGCTCGCAAGCGGTAAATAGGAAAGTATAAAATACCCGGTGAACATGAAAAAGAAGGCGAAAATGCACCATGTGGCAATACGTCTCCAACGCCGTTCCCCATTATTAGCCACCTCATTTTTTTCTTTAAGTGAAAGTGACCTCGTAAGATGATTGAGGTCATTCACTTTTTTTGCAAAGTTGCCATTCATCTTTTTCCTGATCACTTCCATATTATCAAGTACCTCATCAAGCTCATCAGGCAATACTTCGCTGAATGCTTCTTTCAGGCGCTTTGCAATAGTGGGCGACTTACCATTGGTAGACACAGCCACCTTGAGATTCCCCTTTTTCACCACGGCGCCCAGGTAAAAATCACAGAGCTCAGGCGTATCCGCTACATTTACCAGCAAGCCTCTCTGATGGGCATCTGTACTCACCTGCTGCCCGAGAGCCCTGTCATTTACTGCAACAATAATAATATCAGTGTTGCTGAGCAATGACTCATCATAACCCCCTTCTATGAGCGAAATATTATCGTGGCGTGCAGCCACAGCCCTCATTGCATCACTGATCTGAAGCGCAATGATAGTAATATCCGTAGCCGGCGAATTGTGTAATACCGCATGTAGTTTTTCCAGCCCCACATTTCCCCCTCCCACTATGAGCAACCGCAACTGCTCCAGCTTAAGAAAAACAGGGAACAGGGTATTTGTTTCTTTTATAGTTATGGTTCCGCTCATTATAAGATTCCAGCATTTAGATATCCGCAATCAGGTATCAGTGTGAAAAGTCGGTAGTGATCGGCGCTGTTGCCCTTAGCGCTCACATGTATCTCATTTTCAAATTGCCTGATTTCCAAATTTTCAAATTATACCCAATTTTCCCGCATAGCAAAATCACCGAATGTTTCTCCCGCTTCCCGGTTTTCACTGTATTTTTTAAACAACCCGTCGAGCTCCGACAAAATAGCTTCTTCATTTAAGTTTTCCCTGTAAAGCTTGTTAAGCCTTGTTCCTGCCCTGTCGCCTCCAATCTGTAGATTATAATGCCCGTAAGATGTTCCAATAAATGCTATCTCCGCTGCGTATGGCCTCGCACAACCGTTGGGGCATCCCGTCATGCGTATGCTTATATTATCCTCCTGCAATCCGTATTTCTCCATCAGCACTTCAATTTTGGACATCAGTTCCGGCAGATAGCGTTGCGATTCGGCAAGAGCGAGCGGGCAGGTGTTGAATGCCACACACGCAATAGACTCTTTGCGAACCGGCGTTGCATTGTCAGTGCATGCAATAATACCGTACTTGTCCAGGATAGCATGTACCTCAGCCTTATCTTCTTCTTTTACATCTGCAATGATAAGATTTTGATTGCAGGTAAATCTAAAATTAGTTTTGCGCAATAAGGCTATTTCAAGAAAAGCCGTTTTCAACGGTAATTGTTCATCATCGTGCACCCGCCCGTTTTCTATAAACGCAGTATAATACCATTTCCCTTCGTGATTCCTGTGCCATCCGTAAAAATCGGTTCTGCCGGTAAAATGATAAGGGCGCTCCGGCTCAAGATCAAAGCCACAACGTTTTTCCAGCTCGGCTTTAAAAGCTCCCACTCCCATATTATCCAGCGTATATTTTAACCGGGACAGCTTCCTGTCGCTGCGGTTGCCGTAATCACGCTGCACCGTGATCATCTCATACACGGCCTTATATACTTTTTCACCCGCAGGTACAAAGCCCAGTACTGTACCCAAACGCGGATAGGTTGCCGCATTACCATGCGTTGCCCCCATGCCGCCGCCGGCTGCAATATTAAAACCCGCCAGCGTGTCATTTTCTATTATTGCTATCAGCCCGCAATCATTGGCAAAAACATCCACATCATTATTAGGAGGAATGGCGATACCTATTTTGAATTTGCGCGGCAAGTACCTGTCCTGGTATAAGGGGTCTTCCTCTTCTTTTTTATCCGAAAGCGGCTTTTCGTCCAGCCATACTTCATAATATGCTTTTGTTTTAGGCTTTGCCAGCTGGCTCAGCTTATGCGAATATGCATATATCTGTTCGTGCAGGGAAGAGAACCTGGGATGTGCCGCACATATCACATTCCTGTTTACATCGCCGCAGGCAGAAATAGAATCCAGGTGGGCCGTGTTGAATGCCTGTATGGTTGGTTTCACATGCGATTTTAAGATACCATGCAGTTGCACCGTTTGGCGGGTAGTTATTTTAATTACCCCTGTGGTATGTGCCCCGGCTATATGGTGGAGCGCCTCCCATTGTTCGGCAGTAATGAAGCCGCCGGGTATACGAAGACGTATCATGAATGAGTACAGCCATTCCAGCTTTTTTGCACTTCTCTCTTCCCTCCTGTCGCGGTCATCCTGCTGGTACATGCCATGAAATTTCACCAGCGAACGATCATCTTCCCGGATCGCACCGGTAATTTCATCTTTTAAACTTTCTTTTAAAGTACCCCGTAGCCCGTCACTTTTCATCTTAATGTGTTCCGTAGACGACAGGTTGCTCTTTTCAGACATAAACTATTTTAGATTTGAAATTAGTAACAATAAAAAAATAGCTGACCGGCAGCAGGGCGCCAAGATTTCTGATCTCAAATTTCAAATCAGAAATCAGAAATCTCAAACCCTAATATACATCCAGCAGGTATCTGCCTTCTTCGCTGAGCTTGTCAAGGTATGCCTGGGCTTCTGCAACAGATTTACCGCCATACCGCTCAATGATCTGCAACAATGTATTTTCAACATCGGCGCTCATCGGCGCCTTTGCACCGCATATATATATATAGCTTCCTCCTTCTATCCAGTTCCATAGTTCGGCGGCCTGCTCCAGCATCTTGTGCTGCACATACAGCTTCGATTGCTGATCGCGGGAAAACGCAAGGTTAACTCTTGTCAGCACTCCTGTATCTACCCAGTTCTGTATTTCTGTCTGGTAAAGAAAATCCGAAGTGAAGCGCTGATCGCCAAAGAAAAGCCAGTTACGCCCGGCAGCGCCCACGGCATCCCGTTCTGCAATAAACGAACGGAATGGAGCGATGCCCGTTCCCGGCCCGATCATGATCACATCCTTATCCGGCGCAGGCAATTTAAACTGGCTGTTTTTGTGAACGTAAAATTCTACGGTGTTATCTACTCCTAATTGTGAGAGATAATCTGAGCACAGTCCGTATTTGATCTCATCATTCACGTTGAATTTATCCCTTGCCACGGTAATATGCACTTCGCCGCTATGTGCTTCAGGCGATGAAGAAACGGAGTATAATCTTGGCGCCATCGGTTCCAGCACCTTGAGCACTTCGCCAAATTGCGCTGCATCTTTCACAGGGTATATCCGAAGGAGATCCAGCAGGTCAATCCGGGTATCAGGGATTTCCTGCTGCACAATGGCTGCATATTGCTTCACTACTCTCTCGGGAAGATGAATAATATTTATTTTAGAAGTCAGCGCTCCTGCTATAGTATATTTTTCTTTCCTGAATTCGATAAGCGTATCTGCATCTGCACCGGTCACAGAAAGAATCGCCTCTACAACCTCTTTTTTATTACGCGGAATAAATCCTATAGAATCACCCGGTTCATAATGAAGCTCGCCATCCACACCTATCTCAATATGATGTGTCTGCTTGTTGGAGTCACGATCATTCAGGTTCAGGTTGGTAAGGATCGTACCGGTATAATTTTTCTTTCCCTTTGAAGGTTTTGCTGAAGGCGCGGAAACTGATACACTGCCGCTACCGGTACTCAACAACCGCATCACCTGCGAAAACCAGGCTGCAGCATCTTCAGCATAATCCGTATCACATTTCTGCAGGGGCACTACACATTTAGCTCCTAATTTTGTCAATTGTGCGTCTACATCCTCTCCTGCTTTACAAAACAAAGGATAGGAGGTATCCCCCAGCGCCAGAACACCGTACTTCATCTTATCGAGGACCATATTTTGCTGGTGAATATGATCGTAAAACTTTTTTGCTGTCAGAGGCGGTTCGCCATCGCCCTGTGTGCTTATTACAAAAAAAGCATACTCTTCTTTTGCAAGGTCGTTGAGGCGATATTGATCCAGGGAAGTGAGCTTTACGGTAATACCGCTTTTTTTAGCCTGTGTTGCAAACGCTGTGGCCACTTTTTTTGAATTACCTGTTTCGGTGCCATATAATATTGAGATCTTATTTACGGCAATTGCAGAAATGGGAACAACAGGCATTGTCGCCGCAGGATCACCTGCTTCGGCAGATACTATGCCTGCAAGAAATCCATTCATCCATATCAGTTCTTCCCTTGAGGATTTGGTTACCAAATCCTGAAAAACTTTTAATCTATGCTCTGCTAACATGGGCTTGCTTATTATGATTTAAATTATTTTGTATGCCGGCTACCGGCTTGAAATAACAGGATCTGTCGCTGCTGCCGGCGATCCAGCCGAACTGTTCATGCAATGCCGCAACGCGGCCCACGATCACCAATGAAGGAGATAAAAATTCCTGAACCTTCAGCTTCTCAAAATCATAGATATTGGTGGTATGCACTTGCTGCAAAGGCGTTGTAGCCTGCTCTATCACTGCTATAAATGTGTCTTCTCTTACGCCATATTTTATCAGTTTGGCAACAATGCCGCCTACTGTTTCTGCCGACATATAAAACACCAGCGTGTCTGTAGTAACCGCCAGTTCTTTCCAGTAAGCATCCGGAACAATATCGGATTTATAATAAGTAAGGAATCTTACTGCAGCAGCATATCCCCTGGCGGTAAGCGGTATCCCCGCATAAGCCGCTGCGCCCAATGCAGAAGTGACGCCCGGAATAATTTCATAAGGGATATTATTTTCCTTAAGCACCTGCAGTTCATCAAGGATATTTGAAAACACAGAAACGTCACCACCTTTTAAACGCACCACCAGCTTTCCCTGCAATGCATTTTCCCTGATCAGCTCGTTGATCGTTTCCTGCGGAGTGGAATTGCCCCTGCGGCATTGCTTCCCCACATATATTATCTCAGCAGCCGGGTGAACATACTCCTTCAATATATCATTACTTACAAGACGGTCGGTCAATACCACTTCTGCCTGCTGCAGATAGCGTGCAGCCTTCACCGTGATCAGCTCAGGATCGCCGGGACCAGCCGCAGCAAGTATCACCTTACCTGTTATATTATTATTGCCTGACATTTTGTTTGTCGTTTATTAAAAGGCGTCAGGTATCAGCAGTCTGAATGCTGAATGCTGATAGCTGACAGCTGATAGCTCATCACTGTATCATACAAGCCCCCACTGTCACATTGCTGGTTTCATCAATCAGTATAGCGCCGCCGCTTGCTCTCAGCGCTTTATACGTATCGTGCACTACCGGTTGTGAAGTTTTAATCACAGCTTTTATAATATCATTAAGCCCGACTTTTTCAGGAGCAGGATGCCTTTCGAGAGAGTTCACATCCAGCCTGAACTCAATATCTTTTATTACGCTTCTCACTCTTGTGCTGTTTACCTGCAGCAAATATTTATTCCCGGCAACGAGCGGCTTGCTGTCCATCCAGCACAACAGCACCTCCAGTTCCCTTGTTGTTTCAGGCACATCACTAACGGGTACAATAACATCTCCCCTGCTGATATCTATATCATCTTCCAGGTGAAGCACTACCGACTGCGGTGCAAAAGCTTCATCAGTAAGGCGACCGCCGTCAATTTCAATCTCCTTAATTACAGAGTGCAGTCCCGAAGGCAACACGGTGACAGCATCTCCTTTTCTAAATATTCCACTGGTGATCTTACCTGCATATCCCCTGTAATCGTGAAGCTCCCCGGTTTGAGGGCGTATTACATATTGCACCGGGAAACGCGCTTTATCAAGATTGATGGCTTTTTCCACCTTCACATTTTCCAGCAGGTGAAGCAACGATTCTCCTTCATACCACGACAATGCAGAAGATTTGTCTACGATATTATCACCTTTTAATGCGCTGAGAGGAATGTAGCTGACATCATTAAGATTGAGCGCTCTTGCCAGTTCGGCATATTCAATAACGATATTATTATAAACGTCCTGGGAATAATCTACAAGGTCCATTTTGTTGACCGCAACAACCACCTGTGGCATATTCAGCAATGAAGCAATAATGGAATGCCTGCGGGTTTGTTCTACCACCCCGTTCCTTGCATCAATAAGTATAATGATAAGATCAGAATTGGATGCTCCTGTTACCATATTCCTCGTATATTGAATATGTCCCGGGGCATCGGCGATAATAAATTTACGTTTGGGCGTGGAAAAATATTTATAAGCAACATCAATAGTAATGCCCTGTTCTCTTTCGGCTCTCAAACCATCCGTAAGCAATGCAAGATCAATTTCTCCGTCTTCCCTGTTCTTTGTTTGCTTTTCAATTGCCGCCAGTTGATCCACCATTATGCTCTTGCTGTCAAACAGCAGGCGCCCTATAAGCGTGCTTTTGCCATCATCCACACTTCCGGCAGTTATAAATCGAAGTATGTCCATTGAATAGTTTGTTGTTTAATGTTTGTTGTTTTGCTGTCAGTTACAGGCTCTCTTATCTGATAGCTGAAAGCTGACACCTGATAGTTATCTTAAAAATACCCGTTCTTCTTCCTGTCTTCCATGGCTGCTTCAGATACTTTATCGTCAATTCTTGTTTCGCCGCGCTCGCTGGTTTTGGTAGCGATGATCTCGCTGATGATGCCATCTATGGTATCTGCTTCAGATGCAACTGCAGCGGTACAGGTCATATCGCCCACTGTTCTGTAGCGTACTTTTCTCCTGCTGATAATGTCTGTATCGTCTATACGGATAAATTCAGATACCGCAACAAACTGTCCTTCATATTCTACCACCTCACGTTCGTGTGCAAAGTATATGGAAGGAAGATCAATTTTTTCCTGGCGTATATAGTTCCAGATATCCAGCTCAGTCCAGTTGCTGATAGGAAATACGCGAACGTTCTCCCCTTTATTGATCTTACCATTATAGGTGCTCCATAATTCAGGGCGCTGTCGTTTGGGATCCCACTGGCCAAACTCATCACGCACAGAAAATATCCTTTCCTTAGCTCTTGCCTTTTCTTCATCTCTCCTCGCGCCGCCAATGCACGCATCAAAGCCAAATTCTTCGATAGTATCCAGCAAAGTATAGGTCTGCAACTGGTTACGGCTGGCGAATTTTCCTTTCTGCTCGGTAAGCTTTCTTTCCTTAATGGTGTCTTCTACTTTTCTCACCACCAGTTTTTCATCAATAGTATGTACAAGATGATCCCGGAATGCCAGCGCTTCGGGGAAATTATGACCGGTATCAATATGTACTAAAGGAAAAGGAAATTTCCCGGGACGAAAAGCCTTTAGCGCAAGGTGCACCAATACAATAGAATCTTTACCTCCGCTAAACAACAACGCAGGTTTTTCAAACTGCCCGGCCACTTCCCGGAAAATATGAATAGACTCCGACTCCAGCTCGTCTAAATAATCAAGATGATATACGCTCATTTAATATTTTAGATTTGAAATTTGAAATACTTCCCCTTATACCTTCTGCCTTATACCTTATCACTTATCACTTATCACTTCCCCTTCATGCACATGCAAGCCGCACTCCTTCTTTGATGCATCTTCCCACCACCACCTTCCGGCTCTGAAATCCTCACCGGGGCGAATGGCCCTTGTACATGGTGCACATCCTATACTGACAAAGCCTTTATCGTGTAAAGGATTGTAGGGTATATTATTATTATTGATGAATGCAATTGTTTCACTGGTTGTCCAATGCAGGATCGGGTGGTACTTCACCACATTATTAGAACCGTCCCATTCTACCTGTGCCATATCATGACGGTCAGGCGAATGCGCTGCACGGATACCGGTGATCCATACTTTTTTCCCTTTTAATGCTCTTTGCAATGGTTCCACTTTGCGGATATGGCAGCATTGTTTCCTGTTCTCTACCGATTCATAAAAACTGTTGGGACCTTTTTCAGCCACAAAATGCTGCAATGCAGCCGCATCAGGATAATAGGCTGTTATAGTATGATTGTATCTTTCCAGTGTACGGCTCCAGGTAGAATAAGTTTCGGGGAACAGACGCCCCGTATCAAGTGTGAATACGTCAATATCCAGCCCCTGGCTGAATATAATGTGCGCAATAGCCTGGTCTTCCCAGCTAAAGCTGGTAGAAAAAACTATCTGACCCGGGAATGCTGATACAATATTCCCAAGACTTGCGGCAATATCTCCTTCTGCAATTAATGCGGAAATCCTCTGAATTTCGCTTTGTGGTTCCTTCTGGCTCATAATTCACTTTAGATTGATGGCAAGTATATATCGTTGGTTCTTTAGCTATCAGCTATCGCCTTTCAGGTCTCATAGCTGGTTGCTCACAGCCCGCTCCTGGCAGCTCTTAGCCTGTATATTTCTCATCACCATCAAAGCGATTTTTATTACTCTATAAAGTTGGTGGACAAAGATAATGACAAAAATTTAAGTTTTCCATTTTTTTTACTCCTTTACATATTTTTTTGAAAATATGAGGTATTTACTATTACCTTTGCGGCAGTTCTTTAATGATATTTACTTATCAAGAAAGGCTGAGGGACTGGCCCGATGAAGCCTTGACAACCTGTTCCGTGCCGCAAAAAGCGGTATGGGGAAAGGTGCCAATTCCATCACGCTACAGGCGTGACAGATAAGTCAGAAGAAAAGCTGATGATTAAAAGCATTATATATAAAGCTCTTCCGATGACCTGCTGGAAGAGCTTTTTTTATGCCCTTACCCGCACCATCTGCCCTCCTGTCGTTACCAGTTCCTTTCTGATAAATGATCTCATTAATTAAAAATTTTGAAAATGAGAAGAAACGAGAGTAATTTTAGCGGCTGTTTTATAAACTTCGCGCAATAATGCTATTTGCAATATGCACTCCCGGTATCTTCTTATTCTCAACATAAAAAATAAAATAAATTGCCATGAGCAACTATCACTTTGAAACTTTACAGGTCCACGCCGGACAGGAAATTGATCCTACTACCAAATCAAGAGCCGTACCTATTTATCAAACCACATCCTTTCTGTTTGACAATACAGAACATGCTGCGAATTTATTCGGGCTTAAAGCATTCGGGAATATCTACACCCGCATCATGAATCCTACCACCGATGTATTTGAAAAAAGAATAGCGGAGCTGGAAGGAGGAACCGCAGCCGTAGCAACATCATCAGGACAGGCGGCACAATTACTGGCCATTCATAACCTTGTGCAGTCGGGCGAGAACTTTGTAGCATCATCCAATTTATACGGAGGTACCTATAACCAGTTTAAAGTAGCATTCAAGCGTTTCGGCATTGATGTGAGATTTGCAGATGTAGATAATGTTGAGAATATTGAAAAAAACATTGACAGCAAAACCAAAGCTATCTATGTAGAATCCATAGGTAACCCTAAACTCAGTATACCCGATTTTGAAAAAATTTCAGCATTGGCAAAAAAACACGATCTGCCTTTAATTGTTGACAATACTTTTGGAGCAGGCGGGTACCTTGTTCAGCCCATTAAGCATGGAGCCAACGTGGTAGTGCAGGCAACAACAAAGTGGGTCAACGGTCATGGTACTTCTATCGGAGGTATCATTGTAGACGGTGGTAATTATAACTGGGGTAATGGTAAGTTCCCTCAATTCAGCGAACCAAGCGAAGGTTATCATGGATTAAATTTCTGGCAGGTCTTTGGTGAAGGCAATCCGCTGGGCTTACCCAATATTGCTTTTGCTATCCGTGCAAGAGTAGAAGGATTACGCGATTTAGGCGCCTGCCAAAGTCCTTTTAATGCCTTCTTGAATTTACAGGGCGTTGAAACCCTGTCACTCAGGATGGACAGGCATGTAGCCAATGCACTTGCGCTGGCTAAATGGCTTGAAGCGCATCCAAAGGTTGAATTTGTGTGGTATCCCGGACTGGAAAGCAGCCCATACTACAAGCTTGCCAAAAAATATCTTCCAAAAGGAGCCGGCGGCGTTTTGAACTTTGGTATCAAAGGCGGGAAAGAAGCGGGCCGCAAATTTATTGATTCGCTCAAGCTGGTAAGCCACCTGGCCAATGTGGGTGACGCCAAGACTTTGGCCATACATCCTGCTTCCACCACTCACGAGCAGCTCACCGAGGCGGAGCAGAAGGCCGCGGGTGTTGAGCCCAACCTCGTAAGGATCAGTGTCGGCATTGAACATATAGACGATATAAAAGCGGATTTTGAACAGGCATTTGCAAAAGTGTCTGCCTAAGACTGTCAGCTATTAGCTATCAGGTATCAGCAGTCAGCTATTGAGATAATAGCAAATGCATGAATGTTACGGCTGATAGCTGATAGCTAATAGCTGATGCCTATTATTAACAAGACCACAAAGCATGGCGACAGAAGTTTTTGAATATAACCAATCTTTTACTCTGGAGAATGGCGGTACGTTACCCGGCTATCACCTGGCTTATACTACCCTTGGAAAGCTGAATGCAAAAAAAGATAATGTAGTGTGGGTATTTCATGCGCTTACGGCAAACAGCAATCCTGCAGACTGGTGGCCGGGACTGGTAGGCGAGGGCAAATTGTTTGATCCCGGAAAATATTTCATTATCTGTGCGAATATGCCGGGGAGCTGCTATGGCAGTATCGGTCCTCTTGAAGTGAATCCCCAAACGGGAGAAAGATGGTTCCACGATTTTCCTTTATTTACTACAAGAGATATGGTAAGGGCCTACAAGCCTTTAAAAGATGCCCTTGGTATTGAAAATATATATATTGGTATCGGAGGTTCGATGGGAGGTCAGCAATTACTGGAATGGGCAATTGAAGAACCGTTGACCTTTGATCATATCATAGCGCTTGCTACCAATGCACAGCATTCTCCCTGGGGCATTGCTCTTAATGCTTCGCAGCGGATGTGTATCGAGACAGACAGCACCTGGAAAGAAAAAATACAGGAAGCCGGCATACAGGGCATGAAAGCTGCAAGAAGCATTGCATTGCTGAGCTACCGGAATTACAACACCTATAATCTTACCCAGCCGCGGGATAAAAAAACAGCGTGGCCCGTTTCCCATCACTTTGGCGGTGAAGCTGCGGAAAGTTACCAGCGCTACCAGGGTGAAAAGCTGGCAAAGCGCTTTAATGCTTTCAGCTATTACAGGCTGGGGCAGGCAATGGATGCACATGATGTCGGGCGCGGAAGAGGGTCTGTGGAACAGGCATTAGAGCGTATAAAGGCAAAAACACTGGTGATAGGTATAAGCAATGACCTGCTTTTCCCCCCGGAAGAGCAAAAGAAAATTGCAGATCATGTTCCCGGCGCCAGTTATCATCTTATTGAATCCCTGTACGGCCACGATGGATTTTTACTGGAATATGATAAGATAGAAACTATTATATCGGGGTTTGTCAGTGAAGAAAACAAGCGTTATTTAAAAATAGTAAATCAATAATATGGAAGCGCACAAGCAGTTAAGCATCGGGCTGTTCGGATTTGGTGTGGTAGGCGAAGGGCTTTACCAGGTATTGAAACAAACACCTTCCTTACAGGCAACCATCAAAAAAGTATGTATAAAAAACGCAGATAAAAAAAGGAATGCGCCGGCATCATTATTTACTACCGACAGGTTTGTCCTGCTCAACGACCCTGAAATAAATGTAATTGTAGAAGTGATCAACGAATCGGGCCCGGCATTTGAGATCGTATCCACCGCTTTAAAAAACGGCAAGGCAGTGGTGAGCGCCAGTAAAAAAATGATCGCGGAGCACCTGCCTGAAATACTGGAATTGCAGCAAAAATACAACCAGCCCTTCCTTTGCGAATCTGCAGCCTGCGCCTCCATTCCCGTCATAAGAAACCTGGAAGAATATTATGATAACGACCTGCTCCATTCCATACGCGCCATAGTGAACGGCTCAACGAATTTTATTCTCACTAAAATGTTTGAAGATAAGCTTGACTTCAAACAAGCCTTAATACTTGCCCAGCAACTGGGCTTTGCAGAGGTGGATCCTACCCTTGATGTGGACGGGTGGGATGCATTGAACAAATGGACATTCCTGCTCACCCATGCATACGGCATAGTGGAAAAGCCGGAACATATTGTGTTTAACGGCATTCAGCATATCAAGCTTACCGATGCCGCTATAGCCAAAGAAAAAAGCTACGAGATAAAGCTGGTGGCACAGGCAAAAAAACTGAACAATGGAAAAGTAGCCGCATTTGTGCTTCCGCAGTTTGTAACACATGATGATCCGCTGGCTTTTGTAAAAAATGAATTTAACGGTGTTGTCATCGAAAGCTCTTTTGCCGACAAGCAGTTCTTTTACGGCAAAGGCGCAGGGAGCTTTCCTACCGCTTCTGCCGTATTGAGCGATATCTCGGCGCTGCGCTATGACTACCGCTACGAATACAAAAAGCTATACCACCATCAGCCACAACAGCTTACTGATGATTTCTATGTGCGCACTTATGTTAGCTTTGACGACTGGAAAACAATACCCCGCGACAAATTTGAATGGATAGAGGAATGGCACGCAGGTGAACGCAAATATCTCGTTGGCGTACTGCCTTTCAGAGAGCTCAAGGAAAACAACTGGTGGAAAGAAAATAACGTTTCTCTTATCCTCGCTCCCGATGCTATCATTGAAGATATTGAAATAAGAAAGCTGAAAAAGAAAAGCCTGGAGCTGGCGGGAATACTGGATTAAAAAATCGTTTATCTTCGCACAACTTTACACGATGAATATCCTCATTCGCAAAGCTGTAATTTTTGAGCCGGGTTCTTCACTTAACGGAAAATCAAAAGATATCTTAATAGTAAATGGTGCGATTACCCGTATTGCAGATCATATTGATGAGCAGGCAGACCAGGTGATAGAACAGCCGGGGCTTTGTGCATCCCCCGGCTGGGTGGATGTTTTTGCTCATTTTTGCGATCCCGGCTATGAATTTAAGGAAACCCTTCAGTCAGGCGCTGCCGCCGCTGCTGCCGGAGGCTATACTCATGTGCTGATCCTCCCCAATACCAACCCTGTCATACACAACAAATCCCAGATTGAATATATAAAAGAGAAAAGCCGGTCGCTCCCGGTCAGCATCCATCCTATAGGAGCTGTTTCCAGGAATGCCGAAGGTAAAGAGCTTGCTGAGATGTACGATATGTTTTCCAGCGGCGCAGTAGCCTTTGGTGACGGGCTTAAGCCTGTACAATCCTCCGGGCTGCTGCTGAAAGCACTGCAATATGTAAAAGCATTTAACGGGGTGATCATACAGTTGCCCGACGATAAGAGCATCGGTACCCACGGTCTCATGAATGAAGGTATTGTATCTACCCGGCTGGGGCTTCCCGGCAAACCGGTGATCGCAGAAGAGATGATGGTAACGAGAGACATAGAGCTGGCAGATTATACTACATCGCAACTGCATTTTACCGGCATATCATCACAAAAATCGCTGCAACATATCCGCGCGGCAAAGGAGAGAGGCATCCGGGTGTCCTGCTCTGTAACCCCCTATCATCTTTTTTTCACCGATGAAGACCTTATAAGTTACGATACCAACCTTAAAGTAAATCCGCCGTTACGCACTATCCGGCAGCGCGAGGCCCTGCTTCAGGCTGTGCAGGAAGGCTGGGTAGATGTTATAGCATCGCACCACCAGCCTCAGGAATGGGACAGCAAAACCTGCGAATTTGAATATGCAGGTTATGGCATGACCGGTCTTGAAACAGCTTTCGGCGTAGCAGGCGCTATGGGCATAGCAGCAGAACGCTGGGTTGAAATGTGCGCCGTTAATCCAAGAAAAATATTTAACCTGCCTGCAGCAGGCATTGCCGAAGGAATGAAAGCGGATATATCCCTGTTCAACCCCGAGCACAGTTATACGTTTGAAGAAAAGAATATCCGGTCCAAATCAAAAAATTCTCCTTTCATTGGTAAAACGTTGAAAGGGAAAGTAATTGGGATAATCAACGAAGAGAAAGTATTTTTGAACTCCTGACATTAAAAAAACAATCATGGAAGCAAAAAAGACCAACGCAGGTGTTACCTACGGGCTTATTTCCGGGCTGGCATCTATCCTGTTCAGCCTGTTACTATATCTTGGGGGGGTAAAATGGTTTGTCAGTCCTGTTGCATATACGGGAATACTTATTCCAATAATCATTGCCGTGCTTGCCGGGTTGAAACAGAAAAAAAACGAAGGAGGTTATCTGGAATTTTCAGCAGCCCTCAAAGTAGTATTTACCTGTTTTATTATTGGCACAGTCATCAGCACATTATTCAGCTATATTCTTTTAAATTTTATTGATGTGCCTTTTCGCCAGGCATTAGCCCAGGAAACTACAGTAAAGATGCAGGAAGTAATGCAAAAGTTCGGAGCTCCGCAGGACGCCATAGATAAGGCTACCGAAGATGCGCTGAAAGGAAATAATTTTTCATTTGGAAAACAAATGCTCGGAACAGCGTTCTATTGCATTTTCTGGTTCATCGTAAGTCTTATCATAGCAGCCATCATTAAAAAGAAGAAGCCGGAATTTCCAGCTCCGCAAGTTTAAAAGGCATAATCTATTGTAGTATGGACATCAGCATTGTAGTGCCCCTTTTTAACGAAGAAGAATCGCTGCCGGAGCTATGTGCCTGGATAAAAAAAGTGGTAGATGAAAATGCATTTTCATACGAAATTATCCTGGTAGACGATGGCAGCACCGATCAATCCTGGTCCGTCATTCAAAATATCCGCAAACAGCATCCTGCGGTAAAAGGCATCAAATTCCAACGCAATTATGGCAAAAGTGCTGCCCTGAACGAGGCATTCAAAGCCGCTTCGGGCGATGTGGTGATCACCATGGACGCCGACCTGCAGGACAACCCCGATGAAATACCGGAGCTGCGCAAAATGATCGTGGAAGATGGTTTTGACCTCGTAAGCGGATGGAAGAAGAAACGCTATGATAATACCTTCACCAAGAACATTCCTTCAAAATTATTTAATGCGGCCACCCAGTACGTATCGGGCATCAGGCTGCATGATTTCAATTGCGGACTAAAAGCTTATAAAAAGAAAGTAATAAAGAGCATAGAGGTATATGGTGAAATGCACCGTTATATCCCGGTCATTGCAAAATGGGCTGGATTTAATAAAATAGGCGAGAAAGTGGTAGAGCATCGCCCCAGGAAATATGGAAAGACAAAATTTGGTATCGAACGCTTTATCAACGGATTCCTGGACCTGGCTTCAATCACTTTTGTAAGCAGGTACGGCAAAAAGCCCATGCATTTCTTCGGGCTTTTCGGCACTGTTTTTTTTCTTATCGGTTTTTTCATGAGCATATACCTTATTGTTACGCGGCTTATGGATCCTGCAACAGGATTGAGCAACCGCCCGCCTTTTTATATCGCGCTTACCGCAATGATCATTGGCACCCAGTTATTCCTGGCAGGTTTTCTCGGAGAACTTATTTCAAGAAATGCTGCCGGCAGGAATACGTATCTTATAGAAGAAACGGCGGGCATTCAGTAAACAGTTTCACTAGCAATGGCATCAATAATTATTCTCGGTCCGGCTCATCCCCTGCGTGGAGGCTTAGCCACTTTTGATCAAAGGCTCTGCAGGCAGTTTTTGCACGAAGGGCACAACTGTTCTATTTATTCTTTCTCCCTGCAATATCCTTCTTTTCTTTTCCCGGGCACTACTCAATACTCCTCGGATCCGGCACCGGAGGATATAACAATCCATAGCGTAATAAATTCTGTAAACCCGTTTAACTGGATAAAAACCGGCAACCGGCTGCGAAAAGAAAAGCCCGACCTCATTGTGGTTCGGTACTGGCTTCCTTTTATGGGCCCGGCACTGGGAACTATCCTGCGGAGAGTAAGGAAAAATAAACACACCAGGATCGTAGCGATCACTGACAATGTCATTCCCCATGAAAAAAGGCCCGGCGATAAACAGTTCACCGGCTATTTCCTTAAAAGCTGCGATGCTTTTGTAACCATGAGTGAAAAGGTAATGGCTGATCTGCGAAAATTTGACAAGCAGAAGCCCGCAGTCCAGGTACTGCACCCGCTGTATGACAACTTCGGCCCGCCGGTAAGCATGGATGAAGCACGCAAAAAGCTTAACCTTTCTCCCCGGGAAAAAATAATAGTATTCTTCGGCTTTATCAGGAAATATAAGGGGCTGGATATTCTCATAGAAGCATTACCCCAGGTAAAAACACCGGTAAAATTATTAATTGCCGGCGAGTTTTATGAAGATGAAAAACCTTACCTCGAACAGATACAACGGCTTGGGATAAGCGAAAATGTTTTGCTCCATACTCATTTCATTCCTGATAGTGAAGTGCGCTATTATATCTGCGCAGCAGATGTGGTGGTTCAGCCTTACAGAAGCGCTACCCAAAGTGGCGTAACCCCGCTTTGCTATCATTTTGAAACACCAATGATCGTTACCAGGGTAGGCAGCCTGCCTGTATTGGTACCCGATATGAAAGCCGGATTGGTATGTGATCCCGTGCCCTTTTCTATTGCAGAGAGCATTGACAAATATTTTTCTATAGGAAAAAATCGTTTCATTCCTTACCTGCAGCAAGAAAAAAAGAATTATTCCTGGGAAAAGCTGACCCGGACGTTGCTGGAGATCGGCAAGAACTGATGGAGGCGGAGGGTTAGGTTGTCTCATTGACGCAAAGCATACCTTCCGTCTACAGCATGTAGCCCGAAACTTGAAACGCCCCCCTGTTCACCTTTATCTATTTTGCCTTATTCCCCTGTTGGCTGGTGTCTTTACGATAGGAACCGGTATCTGTTTGAGGATATACCGTATCCTTTGCCACCGAAGAATCATTTTTTAAATTTTGTTGAGCGCTGTCTGTGCTGTCTGCAGGTGCATGAGCATCAATATATTTATCTGAAGAGGTCTCGCCGCTGCACGATATAAATACCATGATAACGGCGGCTGCTAACAACTTTTTCATGGTAGTACTATTTATAGTATAGGTGGACTCAATAATGCTGCCATTATGATTGCAGGTACAGATCATTATTACATTGGGGAAGAAATGACACGCTGCTGCTGTTTATCAGCCCCTATTTCAACAATTTGCTAAAACGCCTGAGATCGCTTATCTCCGAAGTATTGAGCGTTTCATTGTTATCATATTTTGTTTTTAGAAACAACACCATTTTATGTTGGGGGTATTTCGACAGAATATCATCTATCATTTTGCCGACGGTCTCATCCTTTTTATACAGCGGTGCAGGCGGAGGCGGTGCAGATTTGAATTTTGTAGGTTTCTTTTTGATAATAGCCTCAAGCGTTGTCAGCTTGTGCTCCGGGATGGATCCGGTCTTTAGGGCTTTGTGGTATAATCCTTCTAGTTGCTTCTTACTCAGTCCGCCACGCTCTTCATACTGAAGAGACAGGCTTTTTACAAATGCAGCATCGGGCCGCGCCTGCAGCACAGCTTTAAGTATATCGCTGATGATATCAACATCTATTTTTTTTCTTTGCAGCATTTCAGTTCAAATCTCTTACTTTTTCAAGAAATGCTTCTGTTTTTCTCCTGATCATCCATGCCGGCTGGCGATCATTATTGACGAGTACGGAGAAGATCATCAGCTTGCCCGTTTTGCCATACAGGTAGCCGCTGATACAGATCACTCCTGATAAAGACCCTGTTTTTGCATAAATATACGTACTGTCCTTACGGTAATAATTTGCGAGTGTACCTGTGCCGCCGGTAGCAAAAATATTTTTGAGCCTCTCCATACCATACTCGTTTTTCATTTTCTGTAATATCCACACAAAATCCCGTGGGGTAAACAAGTTATAACGGCTGAGCCCGCTGCCATCGGCCCAGCGTGGTTTTTGAGGAAGATCTTTCAGATCGTTACCGAGCATATAGTCTATCATCCTGCTGTCTGACATTACCCCCAGCTTTACATTGGATGCCATCAGCAACGTCTGCTCCGCAAAAAAATTATCACTGCGGTGCATCATCGGGCGGAAAAGGGAATCTGCCGGCTGTGAACGTACCATTCGTTTAGGCGGGACGCGGGTGGTGGTAAGCTCAACTGCTTTTCCTAAAGAATCCTTCAGAAGGTCCAGCGCAGATACAAAGCCATTAGTAATGAAAGGGACATCAATAGCAGCATAAGGTTCTTTACCCTGGGTAATAAAGAATCTGTTTTCGGTGAAAGCACGCTCTGCTGAAAATCTTACAGCCCCGGTATCTTCGCTGAAGCTCACTTTCCAGTTAATGTCGGGTTCCGAATAGATAAAGGATTCTTTATGAGCGAGTGCGCTTATGCTGCCGGAATCCCTTACCTGTATCCACCTGATCACATTACCATATACCGGGAAGGGACTGCGTTCTGCCATATAGCCGCTGCTATAGTCATTCCACATCCAGCCGTCGCCCCAGGCGTCTGATTTCCAGTTATAATCCGTCATCGCAACAGGCTTTGACTGTTGTTTTAAGAAATCAAATACAGGCTGCCCGGAAAAATCAGGATGAAGAAAAGACGGATCGCCCGTGGCGGTAACATATACTGTATCTGGTGTATCATCATACCCCAACCCGGGCAGGCTGTCTCCAAGATATTTTAAACCGGTATAAAGGGTTATGATCTTGGTATTGCTGGCAGGGACAAAATATTTGTCCCCCTGGTAGTCATAGAGAGATCTGCCGGAGCCTGCATCAACAATGGTAATGCCTGTATGCCCGTTCGCCAGCACAGTATCATTGAAAAGCTCCTTTTGCGCCATCTTCTGCATACGGTGCGATATGGAACAGGAAGAGAACAGGAAGGCTACAGGAGCCATCCACAGCAAATGCCGCCATCTTCGGATATTCCATACATGCATCAACAAGAAAGAATTTAAAATAATATTGCCAACGGTGCAACGAAATGATTTTTTTTGGAAAAGATAAGATGAGCGATTGAAAATGCTATTGATGCAAACAGCTCCGGCGGCTTAGCTACGCTCCTGCGCCCTTAGCCAGCGCTCCGGGATCTCATTACTGCTCGCCTGGATATAGTCCTGGTAAGAGCAGGCGATATAAGATTTGTCGGGAAGCTGCATCCACCAGCGTCCTGTTTTTTTGCTTTGAAGAAATACCGTATCTATTTCCGCAAAAGCAGTATTGAATTCAAAAAATGATTCGCGCTCTGCCAGCAATGCTTCATGCCGGCCCTGCCACATACCGTCAATAAAGTACCAGAGCATCTGCGCAATTTGTTTGGCTGTGAGCTGCTGGGTATCGTTTTCAACACTATATCCATAAATGCCCAGGCTGTTCATGTTAGGGCTCATGCCTGCATAACGGGTAAGAGAGCAGGCTTCTTCTCCGTTCAGCCCGTTAGGAGAAAGAAAATTAGACGGGGCGGCTGCATGCTGCAATGCGCTGATGTCAAAGCTGAGCATCTGGCTGTTGCGCAACACAGGCTCCATCTCATCAATATGCTCTTTTACATTGCCCAGCCTGTAACAATCGAATCTCAGCTTGTCGAGGGTCTCGAGCATACCGGGATGCACAAGATAACTCTGGAAAGCAATGTGATTGTAGTGCCGTATAAAATTCGGTTCGCCTGTCAGCATTTCCATAAGGAAATTTTTACTTTTCAGCGGGCTGTCGGTCTTAAGGTCAATAAGCCCGTCTATTGTTGTGGCTTCTATGATCCTGTTGAGCGACTTATAGGCATCATATTGTGCAAGCGTCAGATCATGACTGCCTCCTAAAATGATTACCGTTTTCCCTATGTTGATCAATTCGCTAACCACTGTTCTTAATGCTGCGTAAGAATCAGACAATGTGGCGCCGCATTTGATATTGCCGATATCGGCGATCTGTATATCTTTATGCCAATAGTATAATTCGTAAAACTGGCTGCGGATAACATCAGGCGCAAGTGAATATACGCTATTCCCGTCCCCTCTTTGTTCACCACACCCCACAAGCACAATATCGGCACTGTCCAGATCGGGGATTTCGCCCTCGTTTGCAAGTATTGTCCTCCCGATCTGGCCTTCGGGGTAACCTTCATCGTGAGATAACTGAAACCTGTTGACAGGATCCAGAAAATCCGTGAGGCTCAAGACATCACTCATAGAAATGAATTTTTACAAACCTACTGGTTATCCGGGAAAAATCGCCGCGGAAAGTACTAACATGATGTGAAAAACGGCGACCGCGGGAGTTTTTCACGTATTTTTCCGGTATTTTTCATGATATAATGGTGTTGAAGCTGATATCTGGGCGAATACTAATATAAGTAAACCATTAAAAAATCAAAGGACCAGGATATTGCCGTTTTACTTATCTTGCAACCTTTATAGCAATAAATTATGAGCGACAAGAAAGCAACCGGTATACTGTTCAACAAACAGAACTATATGTGGATGGCAATTGGGGGAGTAGTAATGGTGATAGCGCTTTTGCTAATGTCGGGAGGTAAAAGCCCGGATCCGAAAGTGTTTAATTATAGCGAAGTATACAGTACAAGACGTATAACAGTAGCCCCGGTCTTACTGGTGGCCGGTTTGCTGATAGAGATCTACGCTATCATGCGCAAACCCAAAAGCACGGAAAAATAATCAGCGAAATTTTTTCAATAGGTGAAATGCGATGGACTCCATCGCATTTCTTGTAATATAAAAGACACTTTAAACATTATTTCAAACGTTATTGCCGCATGAGTATAATACAAGCTATTATCATTGCCATTATCGAAGGCATTACGGAGTTTCTTCCTGTTTCTTCTACCGGGCATATGATCATCGCCAGCTCGCTGATGGGAATATCCGAAAGCGATTTCACCAAAATATTCGAGATCGCGATCCAACTGGGCGCGATTCTTTCTGTGATCGTCCTGTACTGGCGCAAGTTCTTTGATTTTGGTAAATGGCAGTTTTACCTGAAACTGGCTATAGCCGTTATCCCGGCGCTGGTACTAGGTAAGCTGCTTTCCGACAAAATTGATGAGCTGCTCGAAAGCCCGCTCACCGTGGCCATAACGCTCCTGCTGGGAGGAATAGTGCTCCTGTTCATTGACAGGTTGTTTCAGAAGCCTGTTGTTACCGAAGACAAAGATATCAGCTATGGTAAAGCGTTTATGATCGGTATCTGGCAATGCATAGCTATGATACCCGGTGTGAGCCGCAGTGCATCGAGCATTATCGGCGGCATGCAGCAAAAGCTTACCAGGACACTTGCTGCCGAATTTTCTTTTTTTCTTGCAGTGCCTACCATGTTTGCTGCCACCGCCTACAAGCTTTTTCTGAAAAAATATCCTTCCGTTTCGGGCGAGATAAAAGGTTATGAGATCGTATTGGGATCTGCTGCCAATACCCGGGCATTCGTGATAGGTAATATCGTTGCTTTTGTAGTAGCCATTCTCGCTATTAAATTTTTTATCGGCTACCTGCAGCGGCATGGCTTCCGATTGTTTGGCATTTACCGTATTATTGCAGGTATAATACTGCTCCTGCTGATATATACCGGATATCTGCAGCAGTAGGCAACCCTATTCCGCATGCAGACAGCTTCCAAAAAGGTGATCAACGGTTGGGCCATGTATGACTGGGCCAACAGTGTATATAATCTTGTTATCACCACCACTATTTTCCCCGCGTATTATGTTGGTATTACAAAAAACGATACAGGCAACGGGGAGCATATAGTAAGCTTCTTCGGAAAAAAATTTATCAACACCTCCTTGCTGGACTATGCATTGGCAGTAGTTTTCTTACTTGTTGCATTGTCATCTCCCATATTATCTTCTATTGCGGATTATCGCCGCAATAAGAAGGTATATCTCCGTATATTCTGTATCATTGGTTCGGCTTCCTGCTGCGGGCTGTTGTTTTTTACTCCCGGGCGCATAGAGCTGGGCGTAATACTTTTTTCGCTGGCAGCTATCGGATACTGGGGAAGCCTGGTATTTTACAATTCTTATCTGCCTGATATTGCCGCCCCGGAAGACCAGGATCGTGTAAGCGCCAAAGGGTATGTGCTGGGGTATATCGGAAGCGTGCTGCTGCAGATCATCTGCTTCGTGATCATTGTAAAACCGGAGTGGTTTGGGCTTGCCGGAACCGACAGCACTTTCCCGGTCCGTTTGTCCTTTTTACTTGCCGGGTTGTGGTGGTTTGGCTTTGCCCAGCTTACGTTAAGAGTTTTACCGCTGCCCAGCCTTAAGGAAAGGCAGGAAAAGAAGAATGTGTTCGCCAATGGATTCAAAGAATTGTCTCTTGTATTCACGCAATTAAAGCACATGCCCGTATTACGCAGGTACCTGCTATCGTTTTTTCTGTACAGTATGGGGGTGCAAACAGTGATGCTGGTAGCTGCAGGCTTTAGCAAAAAAGAGATCTTCCCTAACCAGGAAGATGAACCTAAGCTTTTATTCACGCTGATACTCATTCAGATTGTTGCCATTGTCGGCGCCATTGTCATGAGCCGCCTGTCGAAGCGTATCGGTAACCTGAGGGTGCTGATGATGGCGGTAGTGATATGGATTGCCGTATGTGTGTGGGCGTATTATGTGCAAACGCAGGTACAATTCTATATACTCGCCTGCTGTGTAGGATTGATAATGGGCGGGATACAATCCATGAGCAGAAGCACCTATTCCAAATTTTTGCCCGAGACCAGGGACACTACCTCTTTCTTCAGCTTTTATGATGTTACCGAAAAAGTTGCTCTCGTGATCGGGCTGCTGTCTTTTGGCTTTCTGGAAGATATTACCGGCAGCATACGCAATTCGGTGCTGGTGCTGATCGTATTTTTTGTGCTGGGGTTGCTTGCCCTCCTGTATACAATGAGGGCAATAAAGCAGCATTCCGGCACATTATCCGATACCTGAATGTCTTGTTGGTCACCTACCATTGTGCCCCATTATTGACGAAGTTCATCCTTTATACTTTTACAAATATTTTTTTACGGTAAAGGATATACAACACCATCCACTGTAATGCAAGCGAGCCGAGCGCATTGCAGGCGGGGTGCCATTTATCGGCAAGATGCCCATAGAACCCGCTAAACAATAATTTTGAGCTATAATCAAAGTCTACAAAGCGCACCATCAGGTAAATCACCAGTGCATTCATGCCGATCACTTTAAAGAAAAAAGCCCATTTTTTAATTCCCTGTACATCTATCACCCAATAAAAAGTAGCCAGGAATGCAAATGCCATGCCTGCCGTGAGTAAAATAAACGAGCTTGACCACAAATGCTTGTTGATGGGAAAAAAAGTCCCCCATAGCAACCCCAGTGCAATGCCGGACGCACTCATACCATACAGCTGTATCAGCTTCTTTTGATCTGTATTTTTGGATTGCAATACATTCCCTGCTACCGCCCCCAATATGGTAAGGCACATGGCGGGAAATTGCGTAAGCAAAGCATTTTCATCATAAGTTTTTTGAAGCAACCGCCCCGGCATGAATGTCCGGTCAAACCAGCCTACCAGGTTCCCTTCAAAAGACAGATCACCGGCGCCATAGCCCGGCACGGGGATCAAAAACAGTGCGGCGCAATATGCTATTAAAATCCCGCTCACCCAGAAGAACAGTGATCGTACGGGAAAGTTGAGATATAAAAAAGTAGTTGCCAATGTGGCAATACCTATGCGACCCAGCACCGTACCATAACGGATATGCGCAGGGTCAAAAATATCAAGAGGTATATTCTTATCAATGATGCCCAGTATGATCAAAATGACAGCCCGGCGTAAAGCTTTTTTATAAAGTGCTTTTTTGGATAAGCCTTTTTCCAGTCCCGACCGCAGGGAATAAGACAATGCAATACCGGCTGTAAATAAAAAGAGCGGAAAAATAAAATCATAGAAAGTAAACCCGTTCCAGGCAGGGTGCTTCAGCTGGTGCGCTATCCTATCTATCCAGGCGACGCCGGTTACGCCGTCCAGTCGCTCAATAAAAGCCCCACCTCCGGATATAAGAATCATATCAAAACCTCTGAGGGCATCTACAGAAAGCAGTCTTTTAGGGTTGTTCATGCCGGGAATGATTTTAAGCTGAAGTTATAAAAAACTTATCGCTTTGCTTTTATCTCTCCCGTTTTCTTTCTACCTTATATCCGGATTGAATATATTCACCCATATTACTTTCCCGGTATAACGAGCAGCCATACCCTATATCCATACCTGTATTATCCAACATCTTTCTCTTTGTTTTATTGACTCAATTAATATTTTCCTGTATGAAAAGAAAAGGCTATTCCCTCCATATCGGATTAAATGGAGTTGATGCGTCCCGCTATGATGACTGGGACGGGAAATTATTCGCCTGCGAAAATGATGCAACCGTTTATAAAACTATCGCCGAACAGTCGGGGTTTAGCAATATAGATATACTGCTCACTAAAAAAGCTACCAGCGCCAATGTGCTGAAAGCAATAAAAAAAGCAGCGGCGGAGCTGACGGCAGGAGATATATTTCTGATATCTTATTCCGGTCATGGCGGCACGGTTGAGGATGAAAACGGCGATGAAGATGACCTCCAGGATGAAACATGGTGCCTGTATGACCGCCAGTTGATAGATGATGAATTGTTTGAAGCTTTCAATGCTTTTGATGCTGATGTAAGGATACTCATGTTTTCAGACAGCTGTCACTCCGGCACTGTTGCGCGCTTTGCGCCGGGAGATAACAGCGTAGTGGCCAGACAAATGCGCCGGGAGCAGGAAAGGGAAGACGCCCTGGTAAAGGAGGGATATTTATCGCGGCTGGTGCCTCCGGATAAGCAGGCTGGCATCAACAGAGCCCAAAGTGCTGTGCTAAAGAAGATAAAAGAAAAGCCGGCTGTTTTAAAACAAGATATCAATGCCGCTGTTATGCTTTTTGCCGCCTGCCAGGATAGCGAATCAGCCAGGGAACTGGGAGAGAATGGCGTATTTACCGCCACCTTGAAAAAGATCATCAGGTCAGGATTGCCCGATACCATTAAAACGTATAAAGACCTGTATAAGCAGATCAGCATAACCATTCCTAAAGTGCAATCGCCTAACCTCTTTTCCTATGGCAGGTCAATAGCTGTCTTTAACCCCGACATACCTTTCAGTATAGATGGTGATCAAAAAGTCATAATCAGCTTTGACGGGAGTCCTTTACCCAAAAAGAAAACAAAAAAAAAGACAAGCGCTGACGGGTTGCTCATAGATACAGGCAGGAAGGCGCCGGCAGTGACCACAAGAAGCAAAGGAGCAAAAGCGCCTTTAAAACCGCTGATCGAAACAGCTAAAATAGCAGCGGCTGAAAATCCCTGGGACAAAGCCTACGAAATTTATTTTGCCAGGAAAAAAGCAAAGAAGCCCACTGTATTTGTAGAGCCCAATATTCAATCGGTATATATAAAAGAACAGGAAACAAAATTAAGCCGGGATATATTGAATAACTATCTCAGCAATTGGCCAAAGCCAGCTACAGGCGCTACAGAATTTATCTGGCATCTTGATGATCAGCATTCTCAACTGCGCAAAGCCAGCATAGAAGTGCAGAAAAAATTAAAATCCGATAAACGAGCCGGAGATAACATCCGAATAGGTCATGTAGACACAGGATACCTTCCGGGTCATCCCAGTATCCCGAGAAACCTGCAAAAGGACCTGGGCGTGAGTTTCTGGAAAGATGAATTTGGCATAAACAAAGCCATTGACCAACTGCATACCGGCACTATTGCAGAACAGGACGGGCACGGCACCGCCACGCTTGCACTGCTTGCCGGCAATAGCCTTTCCCTGGAAGATTCTTATGCAGATTACCAGGGTGATTTCGGAGCTATTCCTTTTGCAGAGATCATTCCTATTCGCATTTGCGATACAGTCTTCAATGCTTTTAATGCCAATGATGTGGCAAAAGGTATCGAGTATGCCGTTGACTATGGCTGCGAGGTGATCACCATGTCAATGGCAGGATATCCTACACGGCAGGTAGCCAAGGCAGTCAATATGGCTTATGAAAAAGGCGTTGTAGTAGTAACTGCTGCCGGTAACAATTTCGTAAAAGGATTAGGAAAGCTTTCTCCCAAAGCTGTTTTATATCCCGCCAGGTTCGACAGGGTAATAGCGGCTACCGGAGCCTGTTATGATCATGCGCCTTATGACATGGACGCTCCCCGTGATGTAATGAAGGCAAGATCGGAAGGCGGCGAATTTATGCAGGGAAGCTGGGGACCGGAGCAGGCTATGGACAGAGCCGTAGCAGCATACACTCCTAATGTAGCCTGGGCTTCTTTCGACAAACCTTATAAATTTTCCCGTGCCGGCGGAGGCACATCTTCCGCTACGCCGCAGGTAGCGGCAACAGCGGCGTTATGGCTTTTATACCATCGCAATGAGCTAAAGAGCTTTACCGGCAAAAATGCGTGGAAAAGAGTGGAAGCCGCACGCAGGGCCATATTCAGTACGGCAAGCAAATCTTACCCATATTATAAAAAGTATTACGGCAATGGCATCATCCGCGCCTATGATGCGCTGGGTATTGCAGACTTCAATGGCTTGACGCCATCACCTGAAGCAAAGGTATCTTTCCTGGGCATCATTCCTTTTATCAGCACCTGGATAAAAAGCAGAAACAGGAGCAGATCCGCTGCACCAACGACCCAGGATAAGGAGTTAACCGAAATGATCTCCCTTGAGCTGATGCAGGTGATATACCAGGATGAAGCATTAATAGATTATGCTGAAGTGATTGAATTTGAAAAGCCGGATGGCGCAGATTTCCTGCAGGATCCCGCTGCCAGGAACAAATTCTTCGGGCTGATCAGGCAATCACCTTATGCTTCTGATTTCCTGAAGGGTGTATTGGTAACGGAGGAGCCGGAAAAGAAAGGTATGCGCAGATAAAGCATTTTTACGCAAAGCAGGCTATGTCCTGATCTCCCGGCGCATAAAAAGATAGTATGTCAGGGCAAAGCAAACCATTGTTGCTGCAAGCAGTCCTGTTATCTGCGGCCATACGATCATAAGGCTTTCCTTAAATGGTAATGGGGAAGGAATGGCGCCAGCCATCTGCTCCACAGTTAATGGTCCCAGGCTTCTTACAGAAGGCATGAGCAATGTTGTTGCCGCATCGGTATATAACTGGCTTGGTGCAAGGCGCAGCAGAGACAGCAACAGATTATTATAGGATAACATTTCTTCGGGTTGAAGATAACCCGAATCAGGAAGCATAGCGTTTACCACAAGGTTTACAATGATCTGGTAAAATACAGTAAAAAAGAGCCATATCCCAATGACTGTGAGCGCGGAAGTTGCCGCATGCCTGAAGCAGACAGACAAACAAATAGCAAGGCTCAGCCAGAATCCCACATATACTATGCTCAGCACTATAAACCCGGATATACGAAGCAGCTCCACCCCCTCTACCGGCACCCCTGTAATGATCAGCCCTCCGCCAATCATCAGCAGCACCAGGGAAATAAACAACATACTTACTACCAGTAATGCGCCGCAGAATTTTGCCAGCAACACATTGTCACGATAAACAGGCTGCGCCATCAGCCGCGTTAATGTGCCATTGTTTTGCTCTGCATTTACTGCATCAAATCCAAGAGCAATACCCAGCAACGGACCTAAAAAACTGATAAATATATGAAAGGTAGGCAATGTGCCGTCTGAAGTAGTAAGCAGCTTCAGGTATACAAAAAGCCGGTCGGGGTCTTTCATATTGTTTACCGCCTTACTGATATTGCCGACGGATACATACATAGACCCCAGGAAAGTAAGCACAACCAGCATGAGCATTACAATAAACCGCCAGCTACGAATATGGTCTCCTGTTTCTTTACGCACCATTACCCAAAACGGGCTTACAGGATGTTGCCGCACCTGGCTATTGCGTGTTGCTCTTTTTGAAAAAAGATCTTTGAAATAAACCAGCGAACTTTCCATTAGCAGTATTATTCTTTAGATTGTTTTCAAAATAACGATGATAGATTTCATCCAAACCATACTCTTTTTTATGCACGCCTGTAATGTTCATGCCTTTATCTACAAAGAAGCGCACGATGTCAGGCGTGATATCTTCCCTGCACGACAACTCAATAGTGTTTTCTTTAACTTCCACATTCCTGACTGCATCCAGCTTTCGCAGCGCTTCGGCAGGTCCCCATGAGGCAGGCAAAGCTTCTCTAACGGTGATTACTACCACATAAGACTCTTCGCCGAATAAATTACGCGACAGCGTTTCGATATTTCCCTCCACCAACAGCTTACCATTCACAAAAAGGCCTACGCGGTCACAAACCTGCTGCACCTGGTGCAAATGGTGCGAAGACAACAATACGGTAAGCCCCTGTTGCCGGCTGAGCTGGCGGATAAGAGAAAGAAATTCTTTTATACCGCTGGGGTCAATCCCAAGGGTAGGCTCGTCGAGTATGATTACTTCCGGCTCCCTGATCAGTACATCGGCAAGCCCCAGCCGCTGCTTCATACCACGTGAATAAGCCGATGTTTTTTTATGCATCTCTTCACCCAGTCCCACCAGTTCCATGGTTTCCTTTGTGCGCGATTCTATTTTCTCCTCTGCAATTCCGTTTAGCCGCCCTATGTACATCAGATTTTCAAGAGCTGTCATACTATCATAGAAGCCTACACTGTCAGGCATATAGCCTACTTTCTGCTTTACCGCAATGGGATGCATGGTAGCATTGACCCCGCAAACACGGGCCCTGCCAGCAGAAGGTTCTGCCAGCCCGAGCATCATCAGTATGGTAGTCGTCTTGCCGGCACCATTAGGACCCAGGAGACCAAATATTTCCCCCCTGTCAATCTTCAGGTAAAGATTGTCAACGGCTTTCACAGAACCGTAGCATTTCGTCAATCCTTCCAGTTCAATGATCGGATCTTCCATAATCACTTATCTTCTTCCGTATTTACGAATCAGGTAATACACTATTCCTAAAGCTAACAATATAACCAGTATGCCTAACCATCCGGAGAGCAGGGAGGTTTTTACCGTCATGCGAAACACAGCATTAGAAGTAGTACTGCTGTTCCTGGCGGTAAGGGTTGTAACATAATCGCCTGCGATGGTTTTATCCGGGACACTAAGCGTTGCTTTAATGTCCATTGTCTGTCCCGGATCCAGCCTTTCAATTTTAGAGGGTTCAAATGTTGCGCTCCACTGTGTTGGCGTTTGCGAGGAAAACTCAAGCGCATCAAGCGGAAGGGTGCCGGTATTTTTCACAACCAGTTGGATCTGCCTGCTCCTGCCCTCGGTGATATCATCACTTAAGCGCCCCGTAGGAGTGGTAAGCTCAAGACCATAGTTGCCTTTCACCACTGCTTCAAGTTCCACGCGAAGCGTATCGCCATTGCTGATAGCGCTGACCGGTATATTGTATTTGCCGGGCTTTGCTACCGGGGAAGCGGTAATTTCAACTGATATCTCCTGTGTTTTACCAGAATCCAGTTTTACGGCCGCAACCTGGGTACCTTCCGTGCGAAACGTCTTGATCCACCCATCGGGGACATCAGCCCTCAATTCATATACCTGTGTATAACCACTGCCATTGCGCAACGAGGTACTGTAGCGGAAAGGGTCCTTCACCGCAGCTTCAATATTCATCAGACGTGCCGTAAAAGTTGATTTTCGCTTACCATCTCCCTGCTGGGCCTTAGAGGGCAATGTAAAACAGATAACAAAAACAGATAAACAAAAAAATGAACAAAAACAAAATCGCAGATAGTTCTGCCGGGAATAGGAAAATTTCGCTATCATAGCATTAACAAATATTTTGAGCATTTATTAATAAACATAGTAGCTTCTTAAGCAGCCGTCGCGAAAATAGTAATACGAGAAAAAAGGTTTTGTTAATGAAATACAAAAAGATGAGATTTTTGGGTTGCAGGTTTCGGAATGTCTCACCTTTTACGTCTCATTTTTCACCTCTGACTTCGCTCGTTTGACGTTTTACGTTTCCCGATTGCCCGTTCACCATTCATCTCTTCACCTCCTCTCACACTATCGGGGGCCCGGCGGACAGTATTTCCGCAGGTATTCAGTATATAGTGTCTGCAGGTGCTTGCTGGTACCTTCTCCTTCACTGATACTATGCGTTCGGTTGGGATAGGACATAAACTGGAACTGTTTATTGTATTTAATCAGTTCATTCAGCAACATTTCAGCATTTTGATAATGCACATTATCATCACCCGTGCCATGAATATACAAGAGATTGCCCTGCAGCCCGCTGACATGTGAAACAGGCGAACCTTTAATAAAGTCCTCCCTGTTTTCCTGTGGAATACCCATATACCGTTCCTGGTATATATTATCGTAAGTAAGTTGATTGGCAACAGCGGCAATCGCTATTCCTGTTTTAAAAATACCGGGATACTGGAAAAGTAAATTAAGTGTGGAGGAGCCCCCACCGCTCCAACCCCAGCAGGCCACTCTGGAAGTGTCAAGATATGGGCGTTGCTCCAGCAGCTTCTTCATAGCCATAGCCTGATCGCGTATATTGATAATGCCTATATTCCTGTAAATAGCCTTGCGCCATGCAGCGCCTTTCAGTGAGGGAGTGCCGCGGTTGTTGAATGAAACATAGAAATAACCATCCTGCGACATATCACCGGCATACATCCGGTTCTTTCCGGCAGAAGCTACATCTTCCACGGTAGTGGCGGCAGGCTCGCCATATACGTAAAGGAGAACAGGATATTTTTTTGAAGGATCGAAATTATCCGGTTGTTTAATCCAACCGTCCATAGTAACACCATCGTCGGTAGTAATGGTAATGAACTCTATATCGGAACGGCTTTCCGTTTTCATATTTTTCGCTATACTCAGATCATCTCTCAGTGGTTTATGGTCCGGAAGGCTTATCCATTCATACACATCAGGCGTATTGTGATTGGTGAATGTGTGAAGCGCCAGATGCGCCCCCGGCGATATATCATAGCCGTGCGTACCTTTCAAATCTGCGGGTGATACCAGCTCAGGCTTCCCCTTCCCGTCAAGTGTTGTCCTGTAGAGATAACGCTGAATGGCGCTTTCAGGAGATGCGATAAAATATACGTAATTATTATTCTCATCAATGGCACTCAATGTTCCAATATCGTAATCACCTTTTGTAAGCAATATTTCCTTTTTCCCATCAGCAGATATACGGTATATATGACGCCAGCCGTCTTTTTCACTTACCCACAAAAAGTCTTTTCCTCCGTTGATCCATTCCCAGTCCCTGGGATCATCATCATTCCACCTGCTTTTGATATCTATCCATGCTTTGTCCGTTTCCGTATATATATCTTTCGCTGTTCCTCTATCAGCAGCGCATACAAATATTTTACTTTCATTCTGTTTACGGTTCAGTTGCTGTACTATAAGCGTATGATTATCTCCTGCCCATTCCATCCTGGGAAGATAATGCTGCTGTGGATCGCCCGGGATGTTCATCCATGTTGTTTTCCCGCCACCGGCATTCACTACTCCTATTCTTACTACAGAGGGAGGCTCGCCTACCTTGGGATATTCCACAGGTACCACAAACGAATAAATGGAATCAGTTGTATTCAGCATAAGATAATCCCTGGTCTTTCTTGCATCTACCTGCCAGTATGCAATGCTTTTGCTATCGCTGCTCCACCTGAAACCGTCGCGGCATCCAAACTCTTCTTCATACACCCAGTCAAAAGTGCCATTGATCAGGTGGCGTGTGCCATCGGTGGTCAAAGCAATGGTTGTGCCGGTATTTACATCTTCCACATAAATATTTCTTTCACTTACATAAGCTACTTTTTTTGCATCGGGGGAGAGTTTGGCATACATTAAGCTCTGCGAAGGCTTTCCTTTTCCTACCTGCCTCAGTTGCCCTGTGGCCCTGTTCAATATCCAGTAATCGCCCCTTGTTCTGTATCTCCATACTTTAGCGGTATTTGTAAAGATGAGCAGGATATTATCGTCGGCGCTTATTTCAAAATCAGCCACATCCAAAGGCGCGACGCTACCCCAGGGTGTCAATCGGGCAGGTGTGGCCAATACCGTAACAGGCTGTGCCGCTAATGGGTTGATACGCTGTATGGCCTGTCGGTCTGCCTGGTAAAACCCGGTTCCGTCTTTTGTCCAGTTGACTTCTTTGGCCCTGAACTGGCCGAAAGAAGAAATATAACATACGATAAAAAGCAGGAGGAGCGCTTTTGTACGAATGAACCCGGTGTGTTGCATAAAGGAACTTATTTTGATCAGTAAATATAAAAGAGAATGCAATACAAGCGTAAAGGCTTTTGATGAACGGTGAAAATTTGAATTACTTTCCGTCGCTTGCCCATTAAATAAAAATGAGGAAATTGCGATGTTTAAAGAATGCTGTAGCCATGACAGATAATAATAAAGAAAAACTAAGGCTTGATAAGTATTTATGGGCTGTTCGCATATTTAAAACCAGAAGCCTTGCAAGCGAAGCCTGCGAGAAGGGAAAAGTAAAATACAACGGCGACCAGGCCAAGCCATCAAAAAACGTGCATACGGGCGATGAATATGAAATTAAGACAGAAGCAAAAAGATGGCGGATAAAAGTAGCCGGATTGCTGCATAACCGGGTGCAATACAGTGAAGCCATCAAATACTATATTGACATTACTCCCTCAGAGGAAATGGAAAGAATTCAATACCAGGCCTCCAGCTTCCATACCGGAAAGCGCCTGAGCAAAGTGGGAAGACCTACCAAGAAAGACCGCAGGGATATTAGCGGATTCCTTGAAGAATAATTTTTTTTACCCCTATACATCCTTTTTCTCTCATGCTTCGTCAGAGAGTAAGTGAAGTTGTTTTGCACTTGCCGGCTACTCATAGCGTCTTGCCTAAAAATGCTCATGCAAGCTATTTTCAATCCGTACCCCATTGTATGCAGACCGGCCATAAGAAGTTGATTGACCAATCAGGAGCTGAACCGTAGGTACCCTTGTGTCCTGATCATTCCATCCATTTGGCCGGTCTGTATACAAATGTTATATCATTGTTCCCCGGGAAATACTATACTTTAGATCACCTGGCTATCTTTGCAGCTATGCATATAGATATCATCAGTGTTTTACCGGAACTGCTGGAGAGCCCATTTGGGCATTCTATCCTGAAAAGAGCTAAAGAAAAAGGGCTTTTGGAAATACAAGTCCATCCCCTGCGCAAATGGGCCGTAAATGCCTATGGGCAGGTAGACGACTATCAATATGGCGGGGGTGCAGGAATGGTGATGATGTGTGAACCGCTGGTAAATGCTATAGAATCCCTGTCTGCGACTAAAAAGTTTGACGAGATCATCTATCTTACTCCCGACGGCGAACGTTTTAATCAAAAAACAGCGAACCGGCTGTCGCTGCAGCAAAACCTGCTATTAATATGCGGACACTATAAAGGCATTGATGAGAGGGTACGGGAACACTATGTCACTAAAGAAATATCCGTGGGCGATTACGTATTGAGCGGGGGAGAACTTCCTGCTGCAATACTGGCAGACGCCATAGGACGTTTATTGCCCGGCGTATTGAATGATGAGACCTCTGCCCTGTTCGATTCCTTCCAGGACAACCTGCTTGCCCCGCCGGTATACACCCGTCCGGCTGAATTCCGCGGGTGGAAAGTACCGGACATACTGCTAAGCGGCGACCCAAAGAAAATATCGGAGTGGCGGCATGACATGGCCGTAAAGCGAACCGGAGAAAGAAGACCTGATATACTGGAGGAATAGCCTGGAATGTTTATAAGAGTTTACTGATTTATGTACTGCTGCACTCTATACCACAATAAAGATTGGTTATATATTGTTTATGATTAATAAAAGAAAAACTTATTTTAGCAATTTATGTGCTGCAGAAAAGAACTCACTCAATTAATTAGCTTACCGGCTTTACTAATATTTTTTTGCAATTATTTCTACTAAATCTTTAGTATCCTATCATATAGTTATAAAAACACATGACAACAGAAATAACTAATAAACATCGGTTCCTGGAAATCGATGCTTTGAGAGGACTGGCAGCAAGTATTGTTATCATAAGTCATTATACATGGGCATACGATTATCATTTTAATTTACTGGCAGAACATAAGTTTCATTTCCCTTATGGGGATCTTGGCGTCGAAATCTTTTTTATTATTAGCGGTTTCGTGATTTTTATGACAATTTCCCGGATAAAAACAGTAACAGACTTTTTTATCAGCAGGTTTTCCAGGTTATATCCAACCTATTGGTTTTGCATGTTGTTAACAGCTTTGGTAATAACCATTTTTCCTGTGCCCACTCTCGGGCATTATACCATAAAAGAGATTTTGGTAAATTTTACAATGATAGAAGGTCTTTTTAAAATCAGGTACGTTGACCAGGTGTACTGGTCGCTTGAACTGGAACTTTTCTTTTATGTGATTATGGCTGTTATTTTCTACCTGAAGAAATTGAAATATATTGATTATATCGTCATTGGTTGGTTAATGTTATGCGCCATCAGGTTATTTATTAACTTTCCACTGGAAAAATTTGTTGCCAAAATCCTCATACTTGATTCGGCCCCTTTGTTTATTACTGGCATTTTAATGTACAAGATAAAATTAAAAACCGCCACTATTTTAAATCACATCACAATACTTGCTGCTTTGGTCATTTACTGCTTTTATATTTATGAGAAATACTCTTCAGATATTATTCCATTTATATTGATCATAACCGCATATTTGATATTTTATATATATGCCCTGAAAGGCATGCCATTTTTAAAAAATAAAGTTCTTTTATTTCTGGGCGTAATTTCATACCCCCTCTATTTATTACACAATGTAATTGGATATGCTATTTTATACAGAATCCGTGTATATATACACAATCAGTTTTTGTATGCTGTGATAACTGCCGGTATTGCAATACTACTGGCATATATAGTTACAAAATATTTTGATAAAAAAATTGTAAGCTGGACGAAAGCAAAACTAACCGGCTTGCTGAAATAATTTGACAGGTTGGAAACCGGAGGGCGCGCATTTGCTCTGAACTACAGCGTCAGGCTCAAGGCCGGGCTTACTCTTATTAATCAGTTTTTCGGGTACGCGGCACAGGCTTTCACGGGCAATGGCAAGCTGAATATAAGCGATCTGAAATGGTTAATCCCCCCGAAAAAGGCTCGCAGAGAAATTATTTCAATAAGAAAGAGGCTGTCTCAAAAGGACAAAATATTTTTATTGAATAGCGATTTAACAATCAATACTTATATATTGCAGGGATGAATAAAAGCGTCCTGGTTAACAAACCATCAAAATACAAGCCGCTATTGCAGCTTGCCACTATTGCCATACTGCTATCATTCGCAACAAGGCTGGCTCTGCTGTTTACAACAGGCAAGCATATAAATGCTTCTTTCACTGACGTCATTTCCGGGTTCTTTATCGGGTTTGCTTTTGACCTGCTGGTAAGCCTTTTTATTATCCTTCCCTTTGCCCTCCAGATCACCTTTACCAATGACTTTATTTATACGCCCAAAGGAAAATGGATAGCGCTTGGTGCGTTTGCTATTTTGTTAAGCATCTTCCTTTTTACTTCATTAGTGCCCAAAGACTTCAACCGTGATCTGTATAAAGCCGTTATTTGCTATATTATATTAAGGCTCGCTATTTTTATACTGCTCTATACCCGCAGCCTGTCCTTCAGGCTTAGGTGGAGAACTGTTGTATTGAAAATATTTTTTTTCATCACCATTTTTCTCTTAGTATTTAATGCAGTGAGCGAATGGTTCTTTTGGGATGAGTTCTCCTCCCGCTACAATTTTATCGCGGTAGACTATCTTATTTATACCAATGAAGTAGTAGGCAATATACAGGAATCCTATCCCATTGTAAGCATCATTGCCGCTGTAGCGGTTGTTACACTCCTCCTCTTCCTGCTGATCAGGAAATCAATCGGACTATCGGTAAGGACGCCTCTCAGGTTTTCAAAAAGGATAATAGCGCTGTCGCTGTTGCTTATTGGGATAGCTTCGCTCAACTTTATCATCAGGCCAGGCTGGAAAAACTTCAGCAGCAACAATTATGTAAATGAGCTTGCCGGCAACGGGATGTATGAGTTCGTGCAGGCTTTTAAAAACAACAAGCTGGATTTCTACACATATTACCAAACGCTTCCCGACTCCACTGCATTCCATATCCTGCGGCAATCGCTGGCGGATTCCAACAGCAGCTTTGTAAGCAATGACATTTTTGATATAGAACGGCAGATCAGCTATCCCGGGCCGGAAAAGAAAATGAACGTGGTGCTTATCAGCGTGGAAAGTCTTAGCGCATCGTTCATGCAGGCATTCGGCAATAAAAACAATATCACTCCATCATTAGATACCCTTGCGCGGAAAGGGCTGTTCTTTACCAATCTATATGCGTCCGGCACACGTACCGTTCGTGGGCTGGAAGCATTATCCCTGTCTATTCCCCCGCCTCCGGGGCAAAGTATCGTCAAGCGCCCCGGCAATGAGAACCTGTTCAGCCTGGGATCTGTATTTAAAAGCAAAGGCTACACAACGCAGTATATATACGGGGGCTATGGTTACTTCGATAATATGAATTATTTTTTTGGGTATAACGGCTACGACGTAATAGACAGAACAGCGCTCAAAGCAGATGAAATACATTATGCCAATATCTGGGGAGTTGCCGATGAAGACCTCTTTACACTGGCGCTTCGTGAAATGGATAATAACTATGCCGGCAACAAGCCGTTCTTCTCTCATGTAATGACAGTCTCTAATCACCGCCCCTTTACTTATCCCGACGGAAGAATTGATATACCGCCAACATCCCAGACCCGCGATGGCGCCGTTAAATATACCGACTACAGCATCGGGCAATTTATAAAGCAGGCCTCCCAAAAGCCCTGGTTTGATAATACCATATTTATTGTTGTGGCAGATCATTGTGCATCAAGCGCAGGCAAGCAGGCGCTGCCGGTAACCGGTTATCATATACCCATGATCATTTATTCGCCGGGAAATATTGCTCCGCAGGAAATAAGATCCCTCACAGCACAAATTGATATTGCCCCTACCCTGCTTGGACTTCTTAGCTTTTCTTACAAAACAAAATTTTTCGGACAGGATATATTGCATACCGCTCCTGAAAGACAGCGGGCTTTTTTAAGCACTTACCAGGGGCTGGGATTTCTTAAACATGATACGCTTGTTGTGCAATCGCCTGTAAAAAAAATCAAAACTTACCAACCGGATTTTACCACGGGAGACGCCAGGGAGATAGAAGGAAACGCTGCGCTCACCAGGGAAGCGATAGCATATTACCAGGTTATATCATGGCTGATAAAACACAAAAAATATGGAGCATTGGAATAAAAAGGCTCTCCTGTTATGTAATCTCAATAACCTGAAAAGATGTGGAAATATTATGCGCTGCTTTCAGCATTTTTTGCCGCATTAACCGCAATACTTGCTAAAGCAGGTATTAAAGGCATTAGCGGTAACCTGGCCACTGCTATACGAACCGTAGTTATTCTCTTTATAGCCTGGGGTATAGTATTAGCCGGTGGAGAATTAAAAGAAATAAAAACACTGACCAGGAGCAACATCATCTTCCTGCTGCTATCGGGCATTGCCACAGGGCTTTCCTGGATCTTTTACTTCAAAGCGCTTGAAACAGGAGATGTATCCAAAGTGGCGCCTATTGATAAACTAAGTGTTGCAATAGCTATAGGGCTTTCCTTCCTGATACTGAAAGAGCCTGTAGATGTGAAAACAATAATCGGTGGCGCCTTAATTGTGGCAGGCACTCTCGTAATTATCTGGTGAATATTTTTTATCAGCACTTGTCAAGCGCCTGCATAATATCTGCAATAATATCGGAAGCATGCTCCAGCCCGACAGAGACACGGATCAGCCCCGGTGTAATGCTGACAGACTCCTGCTCTTCCGGGCTAAGCTTGGAATGCGTGGTAGACGGAGGATGAGAGGCTATGCTGCGCGTATCGCCGAGATTGGAGGTAAGCGAGAGCATTTGTAATGCATCCATAAACTTTTTCCCGGCTTCAACACCTCCTTTAAGATCAAAAGTGACGAGCCCGCCTCCACGCGTCATTTGTTTCCTGGCGATCTCATACATGGGATGGGAAGGGTGGAAAGGATATTTTATGGAATTAAGCCTGGGGTGCCCTTCCAATGCTTTTACCAGGGCTTCCGCATTATCACAATGCCGCTGGATGCGCACGTCGAGGGTTTCCAGGCTTTTGCTTAACACCCATGCATTGAACGGGGAAATAGAAGGTCCTGTGTTCCTGCAAAAAAGATACAGCTCCCTGATCAATTCTTTTTTACCCACTACAATTCCCCCCAGCACTCTTCCCTGGCCGTCAAGCCATTTTGTTGCAGAATGCAATACAAGATCAGCTCCGTAATCCATTGGCTTTTGCAAAACAGGAGTAGCAAAGCAGTTATCAACGATCAGTATTATGTTATGTTTGCGGGCTAATGCTCCCAGCCATTCCATGTCAACAATATCAAGCCCCGGATTAGTAGGGGTTTCCACATAGATCATTTTAGTATTGGGCCTGATCAGCGACTCCCAGGTCTCAGGGTGCTTTATATCGGCGTAGCTGTAATCAATTTTCCAGCGATGCAGGTATTTTGTTATTATAGTATGGGTAGACCCGAATACGGATTTGCAGCTCAGAAGGTGATCGCCACTGGACAGGAATGCCATAAAAACTCCAAAAATAGCGCTCATGCCGGAAGCTGTGGCAAAGCCGGCTTCCGCTCCTTCCAGCGCGCACATCTTATCAATAAATTCCTGTACCGTAGGATTGCTGAAGCGGCTGTAAATATTATTATCATTTTCTTCTGCAAAAGCAGCCCGCATCTCCTCTGAATTGTCGAAGCAGAAACTTGAGGTAAGGAACAATGGAGTGCTATGCTCCATCTCTTTGGTACGGGGCGTTTGTATACGCACCGCCTGCGTATTAGGATGTAAACTCATATAAATACAATAGTTTAAAAGGCATACGGCAGCACAAGCCTTTTACGAAAAGACCGGGCCATAAAATACGGATACTGCCGTTATAAATCAACCGGTGAGCCGTTTACTACTACTTTCCAGTCGAGTGTGGCGCCCGCACGGCGAAGTGTCTCTGCAACGGAGCAATATTTATTCATAGATAATTCTACGGCACGAAATGCTTTTGCCGGCTCGATCTCTCCTGTAAGGTCAAAAACGATCTGCACATCCGTCCACAAAGAAGGCTCTTTCCCATGCTCTCTTTCCCCGTCCACGCTTATAGAAAATCCTTTTATATCCTGCTTCTGTTTTTTCAGGATGCTCACCACATCCACTGCACTGCAACCTCCCAAACCGGCCAACAACAATTGCATCGGGCGGAACCCTTTGCCATCTCCACCCTGCTCCACAGGAATATCTATAGAAAGCGTATTACCACCCGGATCGGCAGCAAAAAACCCATAATCGTTATGGGTACGGTGTAACTGCATTAACGCCATGCTCTGAAATTTGGGTGCAAAGATAAGAAGCAATAATATTGTGCCCCAATACAATTTCCCCTGCAACAAAATGAAGATAGCCTATATCACCTACAACGGCTCCGAAAAGTATCTGCCGGCTAATAACTTTAATGAAGTTGAAGACCTGCTGCCGTTTCTCCAAAGAAAGGGCTTGGACATCACTGCTGAAATATGGGACAACCCGGGCACAGACTGGAAAAAGTACGATGTGGCTTTATTAAAAACCCCCTGGGACTATCATCAAAAATACGAGCCGTTTAAAGAATGGCTCGACAGGATACAGGCTTTGGGGGTACAACTGCTGAATGATTTTAATACCGTAAGATGGAATATGGATAAGCATTATCTCGCCGGGATAGCGCAGGCAGGATTGGATGTTATCCCCAGCATCTTCCTTGAAAAAGGATGGAAAGGAGAGCTTTTATCCTTATTTGAAAAATTACAGTCCGAAAAACTGATCATGAAGCCCTGTATAAGCGCCGGCTCAAAGCATACCATTGTCCTGCACCGGGACGGGATACAAAGACAGGCAGCAGCAGCGCTAACGCTTTTATCGGAAGGCGATTTTATGGTACAACCTTTCATGGAGGAAGTGCAGGCCGGAGAATGGTCTTTTGTATTCTTCAATAATACCTACAGCCATACCATTATCAAAAAGCCTAAAGCAGGGGATTTCCGGGTACAGCAGATCTATGGGGGGAGCATTATGCCTGTAGATCCTCCCCCATCATATATCGAAAGTGCCGCCACTTATCTGCAGCAATTTGCGAAACATGCTTTATACGCACGGGTGGACGGGCTAATGGTGAAGGGCAGATTCATGCTGATGGAACTGGAGCTGATCGAGCCTTTCCTATACCTTTCCTACAGCGAAGGGGCGGTTGAACGTTACCATAAAGCACTGGAAGAGCAGTTGGAGGGAATGGCGGAAGGGAAATCGCAGTGAACAGACAATGGTGAATAGTGAATTCACCATTGCCTATTCACATTCAATTAGTGACCTTGAAATTAAAGATAATTGTTCCGCGCTGTTCGTCGCCGGCGGCAAATTTCAATTGCTTTGCTTTACGGATCGCGATATCTTTCATAGCAGCGTCGGAGGTAGTAGAGCCGCGCGGCTGGTAGGTGGCGCTCGTAACCGCGCCTGAGGCATCTACCGACAGATCAACCGCTACCTTTGCATTTTCGTTGAAGTCGTCCTGGAAAGAAGGCTGACGGACGATCCTCCTGCCTTTCAAATTGCCCTGTATAGTATAGCCACTGCCATTGCCGGAGCCGCCAAAGCCGTCATAATTTTTTGAATTGGGATCCCCGTTGATCTTACCCCTGTCGCCGGAACCGGTAGTATTTCCTTCACTTTTGCTTCCATTCCAGGAGTCGGCATTATTGCCGCCGGGGCCGCTGCCGTCACCTCCCTTGTAGGTGGCCCTGGGTTTCGGGGGCGCCGGCTTGGGATTTTCTACAATTTGCGGCTTGGTATTCCTGTTCTTTTCTGTGGCTGTATTTTCTTTGGTAGGAATATTCGTGCTTTTGGGATTGGAAACTTTGGGCTTGGGCACATGCACCTCTTCTGCTTCCGGGTCGTTATCATCAGTTTCCACCGCTTTTACATCCTGTACCGGCACATTAGAGGTTTTAGGAGGAGTATTTACTTCCTTGGGCGCAGCGGCAGGAGCGCCGGGTATGAGAGGCTGCACATCACCCAAGCCGTCATCACTATTGCCCAGGTTCACTTCCATTCCTTCTTCTTCAGGCATAGGCGGAGGCGCCGGCACCGACCAGGAGACAAGGAAAAAGAATAAAAATAAAAGACCGGTGATCACCCCCGTGATCGTACCTGCCTTTACATTTTTTGCTGTTTCAAAATCCGATGACATTTCTTTTACAGAATTTAGTTAAACAAATGTAAAGATGATAATGTTATAAACGTGTGAATCTTCAGGTTGTTTCACGCAAAGGGACATAAGGGAGCAAAGCCCGCAAAGCATATTTCATTTCTCCCGTCATGTTTGCGCCCGCTCCCTGATTCAGCGTATACGAATAAAAGCGATGCGCACAGTAGCAAAGTGAAGTTTTTCTATGCTGCTTTTGCTTAACTTGTAGCCATGTTTGCCAGTGCCATGAAACTCAGGGAGTATCTTCTGTTAACGATTTTACTGTCAATAATTTCAGGAGGTATATATGCCAATGATCCTGCTTTATTTAAAGTAGAACAATTTGATAACAGGACAGGATTATCCAATAGCGCAATTAATAATCTTTTCATTGATAAAGATGCCCTTTTGTGGGCAGGCACATGGGATGGACTGAATTATTACGATGGATACTCCTTTCAGCACATTAATTATGCAAGGCCTGATATGAGGTCGGGTATCAGCAATAATGTAGTTCAACACATACAGCAGGATAACCGCAATAATATATGGGTCACAACTATCGGAGGCATATCAAGATATGATAAAAACACGGGACTTATTTACAATTATTTCTACAGCGTTGTACCTACCGAAAGCATCAGTGAGCATGAGTATGGTGTTGCAATAGATAGTAAAAATAATACCGTATACGCTTATGCAGCCAAACAGGGCATGTTGCAATACAGTTTTTCCGGGCAACGTTTTTCAAAATTAAGCCTCCCTGTAAATTGTGGCACATTAGTGAAGATGTTAATTGATGAAGACCATCTTTATCTGTTGAACACTGAGAATGAGTTTTATAATTTTAAAATACAGGGTAACCGGTTAGCCCTATCTCAAACTTTAAATAAGATAAATAATTTTTTTGTGGCTAATCACCGGCTGTTCATTACGCAGCCCGACAAAACGTTAGCAGTATATGATGATGCCATTTTATCTAAAAAAATAATTGTACCGGATCATATCAATGCTATTGCTTATTATAACAATTATTATCTGCTCGCCTGGCGCGAAAAAGGCTTCGCATCCTACGACCCAACGCTCCTCCCCTCTTCGTATATGAATGATGTAAACAAGGAGTGCGGGGAAATAAAAATCACATCATTCAGCAATAATACCTACGGCTCGTTATGGATAGGTACCGATGGGAATGGTATATTGAAAGTAACACCCGGGTTGCAAACATTTGGCACCGTCAATTTCGAAAATCTTAGTATCCGTTATAATGCTCCCGTACGTTCGTTTTGCAAAAACGGCAATGATTTGTGGGTGGCCACCAAAGGAAGGGGTATAATTGTTCTAAAAAATTTTAAAGAAGCTCCGGCCTCCTTTGACAAACATTACACAACATTCTATTACCCTGCCCAATTAGATAATAATGCCGTTTATGCGTTAAAAGGCAGTAATTATAATAGCCTTATTTATATTGGCAGCGATGCGGCAGGACTTGGCATTTACAATAAAAAAAACAACAGGTTTTATAAATGGCAGGACGTTGCGGGAACTAAAAACGTTGCCGCATTCGGCTCCGTTTATAGTATTTATGAAGATGCTGACAGCTCCCTTTGGCTGGGCAACAGTGGCTATGGCATGGTGCATCTCAAATTCAATGTCGGCAGTAATGGAATCAGTATTAGTCTTTTTGAAAAATACACTGCAACCGGCAACGCTGAAGGACCTGTTAATAATATTATTTACAGTATTACTTCATGCGGAGAAGATTATTTGTGGGTAGGATGCCGGTATGGCGGTCTTAATCTTTTCGATAAGCAGAAAAAAGTTTTTAAAGAATTAAATCCTGCATCCGGCAATAACGCGTTATCGAATAATGATGTCTTATATGTATACAATGATGCACAAAACAATTTATGGGTAGGCACCAGTTATGGCTTAAACCTGCTTCAAAAAGCTCAAACACTTAAAGAAAACGCGGGCATTACCATTTTCACCACAGACAACGGGCTTCCCAATAATACTATACATGGCATAACAGAAGATGTTAATCATAATATTTGGGTAAGCACTAACAAGGGCATTGCCAAAATTATGCAACAGGGAAAAAGTATTATTACTTACCAGGAGTCTGATGGTTTGCAAAGCAGTGAGTTTAGCGATGGATCGGTATGGAAAGATATTAATAACCGGTTGTTCTTTGGAGGGATTGCAGGGTTTAATAATTTCGATCCCGCCACTATCAGGCAGGATACTTATTTACCCAACCTTTTAATTTCAAATGTCAGCATTGGCGGGGTAGCAGATAATATAAACAAGCTGCCTGTTATTACAAAGAATGATCAGTCAGCATCCGATCTATTGTCGCAAACATTAGAACGTAAAAGCAACTATTTCGAGTTCAGTTTAAAGACGATCAATTATAATAATGCCGCTAAATGTGAGATCAGTTATTATCTGGATGGCTATGATAAAAGCTGGCATACAGACAAGGGGATTACAAAAATTGCTTACAGCAATCTGCCGGTAGGCAACTATAAGCTAAAAGTTAAATGGAGCAATGGCACAGGAATCTGGTCGGCGGAACAAATTATTTTGAATTTAAAAGTAAAGCAATACTGGTGGTTAACGTCGTTAGCTTTATTAGTGTATGGCGTTATTATACTTGCAATTGCGTATATCATTTATAAATACCGCAGGGATAGCATTGAGGAAAAGCACAAGCTGGAAAAAGAAAAAATACAGCGTGCCAAAGAAGATGAGATCCATCAAAACCGTATCGGCTTTTTTACAAACATAGCGCATGAACTGCAAACGCCTTTGACGCTTGTAATGGGCAGTTTTGAGCGCATTCTTGAAAAAGGCAGTACTACTGAAAGCCGGCTGGCGGATAAAAATATTTTTTATAAAAATCTTATTCAGCAGCAAACAGCAAAGCTCACTTATTTGCTGCAACAATTATTTGAGTTCAGGAAAATAGAAACACCTTATTACCAGGCTAACTTCAGTTATATTAATATTACTGCGCTGCTAAAAAATCTTTCAGAGCCATTTGTTACTATAGGTGAAAGCAGGAAGCTAAACTATAGCTACCAGATTGAAGAAAATATCAGGGGTGGTATTGATAAGGATAAAGTGGAAAAAATAGTGTTCAACCTGCTATCGAATGCCTTTAAATACACGCCCGATCATGAAAGTATTTTGATAGAAGCAAATAAAGCGGGTCAAATGCTTTGCATTTCCGTGTACAACTCGGGCACTACATTTACCGATGAAGAGGTTCAAAAATTATTCGATCTTTTTTATACGTCAAACGATAAAAAAAATACGGCTGCCAAATTTGGAACCGGTATCGGCCTGGCATTTACCAAACAGCTCACCGGACTTATGGGCGGAGAGATTAAAGTGTTCAATAAAAGAGACGGCGTTTGCTTTGAGGTTTATCTGCCTATAAAAGATGTTGGCGCTGAGCATATTGTTCCGGAAGGACATAACCCATCCTACTTATATAATATATTAACAGACCCGGACAAGCAATTCCATTATACGCCAATCGCCTCTATCAACAAGCATACCATCATTAACACAATTATTGAAGATGAAAAAGACAGTATTGTAATTGTGGAAGATGAAAAAGAGATCCGCTACCTGCTGCGGGATATACTAAAAGACAGTTATCATATTTACGAGGCTGAAAGCGGTGCAGAGGGATTGAACCTGGTGCATCAGCATACCCCGGCACTCGTTATTTCAGATGTGATAATGGCAAATATGGACGGACTGGAGCTTTGCAATATCATAAAAAACACAAACGCTATCTGCCATATCCCTGTTGTTTTACTTTCGGCCAAAAGCACCGACGAGCAGCAGCTGGAGGGATATGATGCCGGGGCAGACGCCTATATATCCAAGCCTTTTAATTCAAAACACCTGTTGCTCCGTGTAAAAAAGCTGATCGAATACAGGAAAAAGGTAAATGCGGTCATTAAAGAAAATACCCCCGGCTCAAATATCAAGTCATTAGGCCTCGAAAACGAGGATGAGGAGTTTCTGTCCAAAGTTTATGGAATTATACAGGAAAATATCATTAACCCCGAGCTGAATGCCCAGCTATTAGAAAAAGAACTCTGTATCAGCCGTATGCAGCTATACAGAAAATTAAAGAGCCTGAGCGATATGACTCCCAATGAGTTTATCAAAAATACCCGCCTTACTGCTGCTGCCCAATTACTCCAAACCACCCGGTTAACGGTTGCTGATATTTTTTATCAAACCGGCTTTAATAACCAGTCTTATTTCTTCAGGGAATTTAAAAAGAAGTACAGCCTTGCCCCCAATGAATACAGGGAACAATTTTTTAAAAAAGCATAGCCAATTGTAAAAAAGATTGATTTTCAGGCATTTTGATACAATAGTACAGTAATTTGTTACTACAGTACACTATGGTGACCCACTTCAGTTTGTATGTTTGGCAACAGAATTGACGGCAACAATTAGGTGCCTCCCGCAAAAAAATTCCAGGATTGTTTGCTCCGGTTACTGCTGATTTATCCTGAAACAGAACGATTAATTTTTTAAATAAAGCATATGAAAAGAAAGACTATCCAGAATCTCTCAACAACTGCTAAAATATGTTTTGGTAATGGAAAGATGCTTCTGTTATTAATTACAGTTTTTTGCTATGGTATTGCCCATGCCCAAATTAAAAACAACCGGCTGAGCGGTAAGGTTGTTAATACTTTCGGCGAGCCGCTGGTTGGCGCTACTATTTCTATTAAGGGAAGTCCCGGGGCTTCCTTGTCTGACTCTTCCGGGAATTTTACCATTTCCGGTATTGGTAATAACAGTGTGCTTACAATTAATTACGTAGGCTATACACCGTATGAGGCGCCTGTAAACAGCATTACCGGCTTTGTATTCACGCTGTCTCCGGGGAATAATAGCTTAAACGATGTAGTGATAGTAGGGTATACCACACAAAAACGGTCTGCGGTTACAGGATCTGTTAGTGTAGTGGATATTAATAGTATGCAACGCACTAAATCTCCTGATGTAATACAAAGTTTACAAGGCCAGGTTTCAGGGGTTATGATACAGGGAAGCACCGGCCAGCCGGGAGACGCTATTCAGATAGTTATCCGCGGGCCCGGAACAATTGGAAATATTGATCCATTATATATTGTAGACGGAGTGCCTACAAAGGATATAACCTTTTTAGATGGTTCAGACATCCAGAGCATTTCCGTATTGAAAGATGCTGCAGCTACAGCTATTTATGGATCGCGTGCAGCCAACGGGGTTGTGATTTTTACAACTAAAAAAGGCACTAAAACCAACAGGAGCAATGTATCTGTAGATTATTACACGGGCATTACCAAACCTACAAGGCTGCCCGAAATGCTGAACGCCAGCCAGTACCTTACAGTTAAGGATATGGCCTGGCACAATACTGCCGGCAACAGCGCATCTGCAACCAGCCCCTACGCTGCCTTAAAAGGGGCGGGCAGTTATGCAAATACCGGTTGGCTGGATGAATTGTTTACAACAGGTACCACCAATAAGCTGAATGTTTCTGCAAACGGTGGCTCCGATAAAGTACAATATTATCTTTCTGCAGGTTACTTTAGTGCTAATGGTATTGTGGTGGAAAACAATGATAGGTATAAAAGGCTAAACCTCCGGGCTAACGTGACTGCAAATATTACCGACAGGCTTACTGCCGGCATCAATTTTCAACTGGTAAATGCTACGCAGGATAAGCTTTCTTCCAGCGGCGATGCCCCGGGTATTATCAGGCACGCCTTATTAAGGCCTCCCGTATTAAGTGTGTACAAAGACCCTTCTGACCCCGGCTATAATCCCTCGGATCCTTATACTGATCTGCCGTTCTTTGCCCAAAACCTCGCCGCCAACGGTGGTAAATGGAACGGGGCGCAAAATTATTTTGAGTTTACCTCAAACCCCATTGCTCTGGTACATTATACGGATAACAAATTGAACAACTTCAGGAGTTTTGGAAACGGCTACCTCGAGTATAGCTTTCTGAGCGATAAATCATTAAAGTTCCGCTCAAGCTATGGCGCAGATATTATTTTTGTACATAACAAAGCCTTCTTTCAAAACTTTGGCGACAATGACGGCGGAGGAGGCGACATCTATCCAAACTTAGGAAGACAAAACAGGCCCAGCAGTTTAGCAGAGGAAAGGGGCCAGTTAACCACACTTACCGTTACCAATACCCTGAACTATCAAAAGCTCATTCATAACAGTCATAACCTTAATGTATTACTGGGACAGGAATACATTAAGAACAAAGAGGACAGGATGAATGGCAGCCGCATCAATTACGATAACACATCGCCGGCATTCCGTTTCCTGGATTATGGAAGCACTACTTCCGGGCTTTGGAACGGCGGTTCAGAGCCAAATAACTGGACATTAGTGTCGTTCTTTGCTTCCGCCAATTATGGTTTTAATAATAAATATTTTATTAATGGAACCATAAGAGCAGACGGTTCGTCCAAATTCGGTCCTAATAATAAATGGGGTTATTTCCCTTCCATTGCCGGAGCCTGGGCAATTTCTAAAGAAAATTTTATGAAAGACGCTGACTGGATCAGCAACTTAAAATTAAGGGCAAGCTGGGGGATATCAGGCAACCAGGAAATCCCCAACGATGCTTATCAAACCGTAGTATCGCAGGTAAACGGCGTGGTAAACATTACAAGGTATGGCAACCCGGATCTAAAATGGGAATCTACCAAACAAACAGATATAGGCATAGACCTTGATATCTTAGAAAACCGCTTATCCTTTACAGCAGACTATTATTATAAGAAAACCGATAACATATTATTGGCCGTACCATTGCCTGCAGTATCCGTTGGCGTTATTAACGCCACTTTTGTGAACGCAGGCATTGTAAGCAATAAAGGGTTCGAGCTGGGTGTGCAATACCGCAACAGGGATCATGCTTTTAAATACGAAATAGGCGCCAATGCAAGCACGCAGAAAAACAAGGTAGAGCAGCTATATGATTTTGTCCCTAACATTATTGACAACGTCAACCATACCATTACCCAGCCGGGGTATACTGTTAATTCATATTACGGGCTGCAGTTTGCCGGCATTTATCAAAACGAAGCTGAAATAAGCAGCTACCTGCATACTAATACCAATGGTGCAAAGCCCGGCGATATAAAATTCAGGGATGTTAATAACGACGGGCAGATAGATGATAATGACCGCACAACACTGGGCAACAATATTCCCAGGCTTTTTTACGGGTTTAACTTCAGCGCTTCTTACAAAAATTTCGATTTTGCATTTATGTTCCAGGGTGTGAACGGTGCAGACAGGTATAACGACCTGAAACAAATTTTAAACTACGATACGCGTCCGTTCAACTCTACTACTGATGTGCTTAATGCCTGGAACGGCGAAGGCTCTACCAATACCACGCCACGGCTTACTTTCAATGATAATGGTGGCAGCAAAGTGTCGAGCGTGTTTGTAGAAGATGCGTCTTACCTGCGCTTAAAAAATATCGAATTAGGCTATACAGTGCATTTAGAAAAGCTCCGTATTAACAGCTTCCGTATCTATGCTTCAGGGCAAAACCTGCTTACGTTTACCAGGTATTCCGGTTTAGATCCCGAATCAACTTTGTTAAAAGACCAGGGTACTTATCCGCAGTTAAAAAACTTTATCCTGGGTGCAAGGTTTTCTTTTTAATTCATTTAATCGTTTAGCAATGAAACATACATTTATATATATAAGCGCTTTCACACTGGTAATGGCAACAGGTTGTAAAAAGCAGCTCACCTCTGAGTCAATAGGTTTATTAACCCAGGAGCAGGCCAATACCACGCCCACACTTACCACAGTAGAAACATCTGTGAAATCTTCCTATAAAATGCTGGGCAATACGCTAAATATGTTGGGCAACTGGGATTGGGCAGGGGGATTGGTTTTCCAGAATGATGTTGTGGTGTCTGATATTGAATCTGATGACATGGAGAAAAAATGGGCCTCGGATGGCGACCAGCCCTGGATGGACGATATCAATAATTTCACATTCACTGCATCAAATGGTGGCCCAAACGGCTTGTGGAAATACGACTATGAAGGTATTAAAAGGCTGAATATTGCAATTGGCTATTTAACCAATCCGAACATTGAACAGTTAACGGGAATAACCGCCGACAGGAAAAATCAATTGCTGGGAGAGTCTTATTTTTTAAGAGCCTATTACTATTTCTCCCTGGCGACCAATTTTGGCGGCGTGCCTTTAATTGTTAAAACAGTAGACTCTTACCAGGAAGCATTTAAAGTAGCCGTGAGGGCAGGTGCCGATTCTGTTTGGGGCCAGGTAAAAGCAGACCTTGCTGCGGCAAAGCCTTTGTTGCCTGATTCCAAATTCAGCTCAGCAACAGAGCCGTGGCGGGTTTCAAAAGGCGCCGTTATTGCATTGCAGGCTAAAGCAGCATTGTACACACAAAAATGGAACGATGTTTTGTCTTTTACAAATGAATTAGAGGGCACTAATTTTTACAGCCTCAATACAAACTATTTCAGCAGCTTTAATACAGAGTTTACCGATAACGAAGTAATATTTGCCTACGACCATACTTCCAGGCAAATACCACAAAATGGGAATGGCTATTGTGCTCCTTTGGGATGGGGATTTTTTGCGCCCAGCACGGATTTCCTGAATTCATTTGAAGCTAATGATCCCCGGAAATTATATACGGTGAACGCTGCCGCACAAAATGTAAATAAGCTGCTGGGTACGCTGGATGGCGGGAATAAAGGCAATGATGATGCGGATAATAATAAGATCCTGATCCGCTATGCCGATGTTTTACTGTGGAAAGCCGAAGCCTATCTTGAGACGGGAGACTTAGAAAATGCTGTAGCCTACATCAATAAAATACGTGCCCGTGCAAGAACCACCATAGCAGCCGATGGCTCAACACCGCCTGCAGGTACTTTGCCCGACAGGCCGGCATCTGCAGACAAAGCAACAGTTAAGAACTGGCTGATCGCCGAAAGGCGCGCTGAACTGGGATTTGAGAATCAACGCATGCCTGATTTGAAAAGATGGGGCATTGCCAAGCAGGTAATGACAGCTTTGGGAAAGAACTTCCAGGATAAGCATTACCTGTATCCCATCCCGCAAAGCGAAATTGATGCTTCTGCAGGCACCTTAAAGCAAAACACGGGATATTAGGAATACCAGTGTAATGTTGGGGTATATTGGAATGAGCTCCGCCAGGCTTAACCTGGCATGATTCTCCGGTATGCCCCGGCATAACACGCTACATAATACCTGTTCATATAGTTTATACATAATACTATTTTATGAGGGATATAGCGAGGCGGTTTGCGCAAAACCCGCTCCTCAGGCCTGTTGATCTGCCACCAAGTATTGAGGGTATGCAAATCGCTTGTTTACTAAACCCGGGTGTATTCACATTCAACAACAAAATCTGGATGCTGATCCGTGTGGCGGAAAGACCCGTACAAAAAGAAGGCGTTATCTCTTTTCCCATTCTCAAAGAAGATGGAGGAATGGAAATAATGGAAATTAAAAAGGATGATCCGGATTTAAAAGCTGACGATGCCCGTGTGATCAATTATAAAGGGGCAGATTATCTCACAACGCTATCGCATTTACGATTGGTAAATAGCGATGATGGCACACATTTTAACGAGGCTGACGGATACCCTGTATTGTTTGGTTCGGGTATGCTGGAAACCTTTGGTATAGAAGATTGCAGGGTAAGCAAACTGGATGGCACTTATTATCTCACTTACACGGCAGTTTCTGAAAATGGTGTGGCTGTTGGCTTACGTACCACTACCAACTGGAAGGATTTTGACAGACATGGCGTGATCATACCGCCTCACAATAAGGACTGTGCCATTTTTGAAGAAAAGATCAACGGTAAATACTATGCGTTTCATCGGCCAAGCAGTGTGGAAATCGGCGGTAATTTCATTTGGCTTGCATCCTCGCCCGATGGCGTGCATTGGGGCAATCATCATTGCATTGTAAAAACAAGAGAAGGGTTATGGGATAGCGCAAGGGTGGGCGCCGGTGCAGCTCCTGTTAAAACTGATAAAGGCTGGCTGGCTATTTATCATGGCGCTGATAAAAATCACGTATACTGCCTTGGCGCCTTTTTACTGGACTTAAACCATCCTGAAATTGTATTGGCCAGAACGGAGGTACCTGTTATGGTGCCTGCTGCCGAATATGAAATTCACGGTTTCTTCGGAAAGGTAGTTTTCACCAACGGGCATATTGTACAGGATGACAATGATACGGTAACTGTATATTATGGCGCTGCCGATGAATTTATTTGTGCCGCTAATTTTTCAATTAAAGAGATCTGCTCACTTTTAAAGTAAATCTATGCTTGGTAAATTGCAAAGTGAAATAAAACATTTTAAAGGACAGCCGCATAATTTTAAAATACTGGTATTAACCAACCTGGTATATGCTTTTGTGCTGCCTGTTATAGATATTTTTGTGGCGGCCTATGTTATGCGCAGTTCCAATGATCCGGCCAAAGTGGTGATCTATCAACTGACCATTTATACAGGTATCCCGCTTACTTTTCTCCTGAACGGGTTCCTTTTAAAGCACTTCAATATCCGTAAGCTGTATTCAGCCGGGATGATGTTGAGCGCTGTTTCAATGATCATTATGATGTCGCTAAAAGAGCTCAATCTTGTAGGCATCGGAATTGCAGGGCTTACTATGGGGTTGTCGTTTGGCTTTTACTGGTCAAACAGAGATTTTCTGGCACTGGCCATTACCAACGATCAAAACAGGAATTATTACTATGGCCTGGAAACTTTTTTTTATACCATTATCGGCGTTGTTATACCTGTTACCATTGGCTGGTTTATCGAATCAAAAGGTTCCGGCGGCGAGGATGTAAAATCGGCGTACCTTATTATCACTGGTGTTGTGTTTATTGTTACGGTGCTTGCGTCTGTTGTATGCTTCCGTGGTAATTTCAAAAACCCGGTTGAAAAGAAATACATTTATTTTAAGTTCCATCCTTTATGGAACCGGTTACTGGTCCTTGCTGCTTTAAAAGGGCTTGCCCAGGGCTTTTTAGTAACCGCGCCTGCCATGTTAATTATGCTTTTAATTGGCAAGGAAGGTGCATTGGGTACGGCACAATCCATAGGAGCAATCTTAGCGGCTGTAATTATGTATATTGTAGGCCGGCTATCCAAGCCATCAGACCGCATAAAAATCTTTTCTCTGGGGCTGTCGCTATTCGCGCTTGGGGCAATAGTAAACGGGGTGCTTTTTAATCAATGGGGCGTGGTGATATTTATACTAATATTGCTCATTGCAAAACCGCTCATGGACCTGGCATATTTTCCTATTCAGTTCAGGGTAATTGATATCGTTACCAAAATTGAGAAGCGCAGCGAATTTTCTTATATCCTCAACCACGAAGCCGGGCTGTATACCGGTCGTTTTGTGGGAGCAGGAACCTTCCTGCTTTTAGCTTATTTAGTCTCAACGGAAGTGGCATTGCGCTATGCAATTATTATTATCGCAGTTTTGCAGCTACTATCTATTGTTGTTGCAAAAAAAATAATAAAGGAAGGCGATAAGATTGAGGTGAAAGAAGACGACGATACGAATACCAAAGTAACTGCAGAAGTAGCAGAATCTATAACCTGATAAATTTTTATTAGCAGATGGCTTATACCCCGAGAACAGTAATCTTTGCTTGCGGCTTATTATGGGCGTGCGCTTGCGGCGCCCAGGTACAGCAAAAAAATCTTCAAAGAATTGATGCAATGGCTGAATGGCCTGAACCATTTGGTATTATAGATTATAAACAACTGGCAAAGCACTTCGACCAAAAGGTGTATGACTTTAGCGCTCATGGCGATTATTGGCCGCTGATATGGATAGATAGCAGTAATAAAAATTTTAATCAGGCTACAGTAGGATTATATACTGCAATAGGCGATGCGCGGCAGGGAAAAAACAATAAAGGAATGTTTCATGAAGCCCTGAATTCGATGGGTGCGGTATTGGGCGCTTCGCTGGTAGGGATTGATAAAAGCAAACAGCAGCATAACTATGTGGGTATGCTTAAAAATTATTTCAACAGGGAAACGGGGTGGAATATTATGATGAACAATACCTGTCCCGAAGTAGCCTTATTAGGCGGAGGTTATGGAAGGGATTGGTGGTACGATGTTTATCCTAACTTACTGTTCTATGCCATTTACAATCTCTATCCTGAAGAAAAAGATTTTGACTGGATAGCAAAAACCATCGCTGACAAGTTTTATAGTGCAGACTCTGCTTTGAATGGTAATTATAATTACACTTATTTCAACTATGGCACCATGCAGCCTCATAAGACAGAGATTTGTATACAGCCTGATGCAGCCGCCGGTCATGCATGGGTGTTATATATGGCCTACAAAAAGTTCGGCGACAGGAAATATTTAAATGGAGCGCTAAGCGCTTTAAAGGCGCTTGATAAAGTAACCGCAAATCCAAATTATGAAGTACTGATGTTCTTTGCACCCTACCTGTCAGCACGGTTAAATGGGGAGCTCAAAACTAATTTCGACACCCAAAAATTCCTTGAATGGAGCTTTGACGGAACTGCCGTTTGCAGGGAAGGCTGGGGCGCATTGGCAGGGCAATGGAATGGCTTTGATATATCCGGAACCTTTGGCAGCACGGTAGACAGAGGGGGATATGCCTTTTTGATGAATACCTATGACGCTGCATGGCCAATGGTGCCGATGGTCCGGTATGATGTTTCTTATGCAAAAGCAATCGGTAAATGGATGCTGAATGCAGCCAATGCAGCAAAGCTTTTTTACCCGGAGTATATGCCCAGGCAACATCAAACCCTGCCGGAAAAAGCATCAGTAACAAAAGGCGTCATCGCCTACGAAGGATTTATTAAGCATCCTTCTTATCCCGAATATAAGCATATGGAAGCGCCGGTTGCCCAGGGAGACGGGCCGCTTTGGTTGCCGGGAAAGAACCCTGATGTATCACAGTTCAGCGTATACGGCAGCGCCCATGCGGGAATATTTGGCAGCATTATACACACTACGAATGTTGAAGGTATTCTGGCTTTGGATCTGCTTGCAACAGATTTTTACAGGGATAAGGCTTACCCGACTTATTTATATTACAACCCATACGGTACTGCAAAATCTGTAAGCATAAAAAATGTAACCGGGAGGAAAACAGACCTGTATGATGCCGTTTCCGGAAAATTTCTGGCAAGAAATATCTCCCGCAACAGGTCCGTAATGCTAAAAGGGAAAACCGCAATGGTCTTAGTGCAGGTCCCGGCAAATGCCGTAATAAAAAACAAGGGAGGTAAAGTCTTTGCCAATAGCGTTATAATAAACTATAATTCCGGTGTGAAATAATACCTTCATTTACTCAACGCTGCAATAAAATTCTATTGGCGTAGTAATGATACGAAACGAAAGCTTAGTTATTCTAGGCAGTTTTCTTTATTCATTCAGAAAATTCACCAATTCAACATAAGCCTTTTCAGTAGCCTCTTTGTTATACAAAAATGTATGCTTTTTACCAATTATGGGTGGTAGCTTAATAGTTATAGGCTTAGTTATAGTTTCAATGTCAAAACCGTGGAAACTATTTGGATATGTTTTAAATTTCACTTTGTCTAAACTTTTTATCTCCTTTTTAATTTTATCAGCAACAACAGTTTTGTCAGACTCTCCGATCTGAATTAGCAGCGGGATCGTTGTCGTTATTTGAAGGTTTTCAATATTTGATGGATAAAAAAGAGCAACAGAACTTACTTTATTTTTTGCAATAAAGCCTGTGTCTTTAAGCAATCTAAATACGCCTTCTCCTGATAAACTCCACCCAATAATATGACCATTGTTTGATGTGTCAATTTGTTGTTTGGCTGTTGCAAATTGAATTACTTGTTTGACAACCCAACTAATCTTTTCACCTGTTGTTCCTTTTGGTTTGTCTGGTGCAGTTGATGTTTTATAGAAGGATTTATAGTCAAATAATAATATGTCGTAACCCAGGCTGGTTAAATACTCCGCTTTTCTATCATAAAATGTAGAATCATCAAAAATTGTCAAGCCACTTGAGCCTGGCAATAGTAATATCCAACTGTGTTTGTCTGTCTCCTTTTTAGCTTTGTAAAATTTATAGCTATTTGTCTGGGCATTAAACTTACTTGTTGGTACAATTAACAATAGCGAGAAAAATATTTTTCCAATTGTCATAAAGGCCTGTATAAAATTACTACCAACGTTAAAG
>CAYWVB010000032.1:0-61088 GCA_964461595.1 uncultured Terrimonas sp.
TGTAAATTCTGATGATGTTGACCCACTATTCTGGGATGTTGACCCACCCCGCTTGCGGGCAATATGAGTAAGAACTTAAAGAGGGTTAAAAATACAAATGTCTATTGATTTGTTTTTGCTTTTTTCCTTCGCAGAGACTCGCCTTTTAGTTCAATGCGGTTTGCGTTGGCTGTCATTCTGTCCATGATGGCGTCTGCGAGTGTAGGATCATTGATGTATTCATACCATTTTGCTACTGGTAGCTGTGATGTAATGATAATACTTTTCTTTCCATAGCGGTCTTCCAGTAATTGCAGCAGCGTAAGCCTAATTTCCTGTGTTAGGGGCTGTAGTCCAAAATCGTCCAGGATAATGAGCGTTTGCTTTTCGAGGTGATTGAGCATCTTAATATAGGAGCCATCTAATTTGGACAGGGTTACTTTTTCAATAAGACGGTTCATATTGAGATAGGTGGTTTTATATCCCTGTAAGCAAGCCTGATGTCCCAGAGCGCAGGCAAGGTAGCTTTTACCACAACCTGTAGCGCCGGTGATTAAAATATTTTCTCCATGCTGAAGGTAGCGTCCTTCAGTAAGGGCTGCGAGCTGTTGTTTAGAGAGATTGCGCGTAGGGCTGCACTCTATTTGTTCTACAGTGGCGGGCAAACGAAGCTTTGCCAATTTGAGATAATAAGCTGTTTTTTCGTTGGCGCGGTTCAGTTCTTCGGCTTGTGTGAGATGCGCTACCAGGTCGTGTGTTTCCAGTTGCTGGTTGAGCGGTAGTTCCAGTTGGGAGCGATAAGCATGATGCATGCCCTGAAGGCGAAGTTGTTGCAGTTGTTGCAATGTCTGTGTTGTGTTCATAATTACTATTGTATTTGTTTTGTAAATGATTATTGATACTGATCTTTTCCCCTGATATTATCATGAGGGAGTATGTGGGTGTTGCCAGGGGGTAATTGCGTTTGTTTATCCAGGCCCCGTTCCAATATATTTTTGATCATGGTGTAGTTTACCCTTGTACCCTGCAGGGCTCTGGCACAGGCGGCATCCAGCCTTGCGGCAGTGTATTTTTTATGCAGCATCAGCATGCCAAAGCAGGCCTTATAGTTTTGCTCGATATAAATGCTGTTCTCCAGCATCAGGGTTGCAGCCTGCACTACGTTTGTGCCTAAACGGGAGGCTTGTGCCAGTAGATCATCGCGGTTAAAACCTTTTATCTGCTGCATTTTCTGGTGATGTGGTGGCATGTGTTCAGCAAGGGTAGTATAGGCTTTATTGTGTCCCCGGCGGCTGTGAGCAGCGATGCGATTACCGTCCAGGTATACTTCCACTACCTGCCGGTCATATATCACTTTTACCTTTTTACCCACATATTGGTAGGGAACGCTGTAATAATGATGGGTCTCGCTAAGCTGTATATGGTAATTACGCTGTATGGTGAGCCATACCACTTTTTTAGTGGTAAAGGGTTCCGGAGGCAGGGGTTTAAGAGAAGGGCGCTCCCGCTGTTCAAAAAACCAGCGGCGGCTGTAGGGAGTGTTTTTATAAGGCTTATCATTGAGTAATACCAACTGCTGTTGTATAGCCGTGTTAAGGGCTTCAGGGCTGGAAAAGACCTGATGCCGCAATGGCGCATATATATGGGTATATACAATGTTCACCGCCCGTTCTACCATTGCTTTATCGCGGGGGCTGTAAGGGCGGGTGGCTGTAAAGGTGGTATGATAATGTTCAGACAGCTGTTCGCAGATGTCAGTAAACCGGGGCTCATACCGGTCGGCACGGATAACAGCAGTTTTAAGATTATCGCAAACAATGGTAGCAGGTACACCACCATAAAACTTCAGCATGCTGTTAATGCAGTGGGTAAAGTCTGCTGTTTGCTGTGAGGGTACTGCTTTACAAAATATAAGCCCGCTGTAAGGAAGAATGGCTATAAATACTTCGCAGGCGATCTGCTCTCCTGTATCCACGTCTACATAGTACTGCTTTTTACCGGCAAAGTCTATCATGATCATGTCTGCAGCCTGGTATTCCAGGTGCATGGACAGATCCGCGGTTCTTCAGGTATTGGGTAAGGTGGTAACAATAATGGCTATAAACGTATCCATCGGGGTGTTGCTGAATATACTCCCGCCAAAGTAACTGGCGGGTAACACCGGTTTTACTAAGTTCACCCTGCGTATGACTGAAATGATCAATCAACTGCTGCAACCTGCCTGCATCATGAGCTACACTATCATTGCCGTAAGCCTTATCGGCAAGTGTTTTATTGTCTGGCTCCTGTTGATTATCCGCAGAAGCAGTAGTAGCCAGCAGAGAAAGATACTTACGAACGCTATTGCGGCTGATGCCTGTGCGGCGGGCCATCTCCCGAACGCCAACACCATCTTTTTGAAGTTGTAGAATTTGCTTTAATTGCTCCATTGCTATCGGCTTTTGTGCCATACTCCTTTATTTTTTAAGGAGCAAATGACTTCTAAAAAGCCTTACTATATACCGGCAACGGGTGGGTCAACATGCCAGAATGACAACCGGAATAGCTCACCAGAACATGCATCAGAGTGGGTCAACATCCCGGAATAGAAATGGTAAAAAATGAAAACGCTGTGCATTTTTGGGGGTGGGTCAACATCCCGGAATGGTGGGTCAACATAAAACAGAACGCTGGGTCAACATGTTCCAGAATCTACACTCACGTGTTTGGTGCCTGAAGATATCTTATTAGATCATGAAATCCCCCATATCTGTATCGTGCCCCGCCAAAAGAAAAAACTGAAAACGAAATTTAGAGAATGAAAAATTCCTTTAGTCGGGTTCGCACTTGATGCATTCAGAGCATGTCCAAATGGTTTTACTTTATACCTTGATAAGCCAGACGGTTTGTCAACAACGCTCTCGAAATATTTACGTGCGAATAAACTCCTCCCGTCAACGCAACATACTGTCTATTCGTTGAGACACAGTTTTCAGGATAGGCTTCTTGTTGTAAATACTCCTGATCGCATACAAGCCGATCTCATGGGACACAAATTCAGCCGTCCAAGCTATGGGGACGGGGCTACCCTTGAACACAAACTAGAGTGGTTGAAGAAAGTTGAATTAAAAGAAAATTTTAGCGATTGATTTTAAACACTCGTCGCAGTCTGTCGAATTTCAACGAGCGTAAGAATTGAATTGTAAATATCATCTCTTGATATGCTTAAAGCAAAAGCTTTGATAACAGTATCATCGAATGCAATACGGTCGGCTTGTTCAAGTTCATCCGCAACTGGCAAGATGTCTCTTTGCAGCAAAGGACTGAAAGCAGTTTTAATTTGTTCAATCCCATTGGCATCAAGGCGGCTTGCATCCAGCATGTGCATATATTCTTCTATACGGTCTTTATTGAGATCGAGCGCACCAAGTCCTCTCCCAAATCCCATCCCTTCAATAATAAACATCGATATGGTACTATTTAGTAAGGCATGGTACAAATCAAGATCAATTTCTACGCATGGTGTTAAAGGAACTAATCGTTGATCCGCGAATGAGTGAGGATAAACTCGACCAACAAAAAGACGTTCCCCATAGTTGATAAATGTGACGAGATCAGCAAGAGTATCAGTTTTCATTTCATACCATAAAAGATTACCACGAGACAGCCGATTAACTACTCCTGGCGTTTTAAATCGCCTTATCCAATTGAGGGCTCCAAAATGTCTCAATTCTTGAAGTTCTTCTTCGGAACGAGAACATGAAAAAGCTTCTTTTGTAGGAGACATCGTAAGACGCTTAAATTCAACAGGACTTTTAGCTAGAGGTTTAATATACTCTGTTTCTATTCCATGACCTGCTTTAGGATAGAAGAGCTCATTCATGCCTCTACGTTCGCCTCGTCTAATTTCAAATATATTCTTAAGAGGAATTAGGGGGAGTTGCAAAATCCAGTCGCAATTTACAAATTGAGCGTTACCTCCTAAACCATAACGGCGAAAAGCAGCCATATCGTTTTGGCTAACAGCACGAATAGTCATCGTATCATTTTGCGTCTGCCCCATCTCAATCTGGGCGGCAGTAATTTTTACCGAGTCATCGTCTCCCATTTCTTCGAGAGGACGTGTTAACACAATGAACTTTACATCGCCGCTAACTTGAGAAGAATCTACTTTTCTATCCATTATTAGGATATTGGTCACAACGTCACTATTTTTAAACCATCTTCCTGCACCAGAGGTAATGACACATTTCAAGTCGTAATAATTAGCCAACTGTGTATAAAAATCATCTCCCCAATCTGTACCGAGCCAAGCATTCGTAATTATAATCCCGAGCCTACCACCATCATTTAATAAAGGGTGTAGAGCGAAAGGAAGATAAGCAGCAACATCGGCACGTCCGGTGAAATCCTTTCCAGCTAACATGCCAGAATAAACAGCTTGCAATGCATTGCCGTATTGTTTGCGTCCAGCTTGCGCAACAAATGGTAAATTGCTTGTAATTGCATGAAAAGTTCCAAGTTTTTCAGTAAATAGAGCTCCTGTTGATGGATTTCGAAACTCTACCATTGAATTGGGGGTGAGCGTAAAAGCATCTTTCTTAAAAATCCGCAATGGCATGTGCATGAGGCTTGGATTAGCAAGAGCAAAGGTTGCAATCTGCACAGCTTGAGGATCTTGATCAGAAGCATAAATTGTACTTGAAGCCTGGTCTGCGTTTATACCTGCGGACAACTTCTGCTCCAAGGCAGCACGAGCAATAGTCCCACTTCCGCAACAAGGATCAATCAGCCTGTCCGTCTCCAAATTACGCATGCATAGATGAACTAACAATCTTGCTAACTCGATAGGTGTTGGGTATTGCCCTCGAAGTTTTCGCGTTGCTACTTCAACAGTCGCTTCTAATATTCCCGAAAGTTGTGTTTGATCTACGGAACCCACTCTTAGATCAGAAAGAAGATGATTGAATTGTTTAAGATGTTCCCATACTTTTTCAGGTATAACAGTCAGACCTAAACTGTCTGAAAAAATTGTCCAAAAATTACAATCCTCTGATAGACTCTTGAATAGCTCTAATGCTTGTGCAGGCGTTGTATCTTCCTTGATAGAAGAAATGCGTTGAGCTCGTTGATCTTTCTCTCGTAATATGTGAGCGAAAAGAATTTTACCAATCCAATTTGAGACGATAGCTTGACCAAGGACATTCTCCATAGTACCAGACGCATATTCTGCGCCATATCGATCCCACCATAAAATCATCTCATTTCTTAGGGTTGAATCCTGTCGAGCTGCAATTTTTAAAGCGTCTGTTACCTCTCCAGCATTTCCCATGATAAGCGCCGTAACCCCACCGCTACGGTATGCTTCAATAAATTGTCTTCCCTCCAGAGTTCCTCTATCAAACAAATCGTTGAGATAGCTAATGATTTCTGAGGCTAAATTATGCCACCGTTCCCTATTCGTAATAACTGCTTCTCGGGTCGTAATATCGGAAAGTTCTGACCACTGTTTTATACATGTAAAAACATCGCTCGAATTGCGAACATATAAATGAGCTTGCGAAACATTCCAAAGAAGAAAGCTGTCGAGCCCTAAAGCCCGCGCCTTAATTTCAGCGTTTTGTCGGAAGTCGAAATCATCGATGCTTGTATCTGGCATCTTGAGCTCCCAACCTTGAAGAATTCGAGCAGTAGATCGATCTCCAAACAACAAAACATCAGGAAAAAGAATTCCTCCTTTTGTTCTAACTGATTGTTCTCCTCCTGCATCTTTTATTGATCTATTGGTTTGCGAAGCTACAGTTTTAATATAACCTATTAAGTCAATAGCCCACGACCGCTCGTTATAAGCGGGAGTATGATTTCTCATATAGCTAATTTCGCATCGGCAGAAATTAATGCGTTAACATCTACCAGCCCCCGCCTGTTAAGTTGCCCAATTTTGGTCGAAGGTTGTAAGTCCGAAAGTAATGGAGGCGGCGCAGGTTGCCGATTTTTAAAAGTCTGCTCCACTTCTAAAAGCCGTTGCTTGGCAACTTTTATATAGTCTATTTGTTTTTCTTTGAAGAGGTGAACTTCCTCATTTTTTTCGATGCCTATGAAACGGCGTTGTTCTAATGCGGCAGCTACCAAAAAACTACCGCTGCCAAAAGCATTATCTAAAACTACATCTCCTTCTTTTGTAAACATTCGTATTAGGTAACGACCTAGTGCAACTGGTTTTTGTGTAGGATGCCATACGCGCCCTCCTGACTCACTTTCAGCAGTCTTACAATAGAGAGTATCGGTCGGAAATCTTTCTCCGTCACTTTTCACTTGTACGGGTTTGAAATCACCATAGCTGCCTGTATATTGAGCCTTTCTGACTCCCTTATCATACGGCTCTCCAGGAGACATCACTGGATTATAATTTGGCTGACTTCCGTAAAAGATACAAATATCTTCATGTTGTCGTAAGGGCTGGCGGCGTGCATTTAAAAAGTTAGTAGGCTTACTTTTTACCCAAACAAATTTGTATCTAAACCACTCCTCATTACTTAGTATAAGACGCGCAGTAAAAACTCCCTGTGAAGAAAGCGCGATGACTCCTTTAGGCTTAATTATGCGTTTATACTCTTTCCACAACTGCTCAAGAGGTATGACACTATCCCACTTATTTTGTGTAGTTCCATAAGGAAGGTCGCACAAAATCATGTCAACAGACTGATCTTCAATTCGTTGCATGACCTTTAAACAGTCGCCTTGATCGATATCACCGCCGTAATATTTCAAAATAATGTGTGATTTACAAAAATAGAGAAGTTGGAGAAAACTAAAAAATTTAGCTTTTTGTTTTATTCGCCAATTTGATTTGAGATCAAATATAAGGAAGGCTTTGATACTCACTTTAAATTGGATGCATAAAGTCTAGTTTTTTATAGTTTTGCCTCGGAATTTTTTATGAATATCATATCTATTCAACATGATAGATAACCCTCTGTATAAAAACTAATGTGACACTAAAAATGCTTATAGAAAGTGAGATTTTAGTGCCAGGGATAGTACTCATTCGCTCCAACCCTGATGTGAGAGGCATTTTAAATAGTGATGGTTCAATTAATGTTTTCTTCAAAGGGAAGGAGAAAAACTTTCAATTTTTGAGTGGGGCTGCAAGATATTTAGAAGGCAAAAGTCTTAACGGATGGAGGTATTGGCAAACGCACACAAGCGAAGGTTTGCGTGCACTACGCGATTACAGAGATCAATATATCCTCTTAAAAAAAGAATCCTAATGTTGTACCAAAAGAAAAAGGCTCCCAGTGATTTCTCCTGAAAGCCTTATTCGGCTTGTGGTGTGGGGCGGGATCGAACCGCCGACACAAGGATTTTCAGTCCTTTGCTCTACCGACTGAGCTACCGCACCATTTTCCTTTTAAGGGGCAGCAAAAATAGGGGTTTCCAATGTAACAGCGAAAAATAACCCCTGAAAATTATGGGGCTCCCTGTTTTTTTTACGGACATATAGTAAAAGGTGTAAGGTACAGGTGTAAGACATAAGGCCTTATACCCTACCGCCTTATACCTCATACCTTTCTCCCTATGCCTTTTTAAAAACAGAAGTAGCAGTATGCCCTCCGAACCCGAACGTATTGTTTACCACATAGCGTACAGGCCTGCTGATGGTTTTGCCGGTTACAATATGAAGCCCTCCGGGAATTTTTTCATCCAGCTCCAGCGTATTGATAGTGCCGGGTATTACGTCATGTTTTGCAGACAGGACGCTGATAATACTCTCTATAGCTCCTGCTCCGCCCAGCAGGTGCCCTGTCATGGATTTGGTAGCGCTGACAGGCACAGGAAGATCACCGAAAACTGACTTAATGCCGATCAATTCGCTTATATCTCCCAATCCTGTTGAAGTGGCGTGTGCATTGATATAGTCCACCTGGTCTGCAGTGATCCCCGCATCTTTCAGCGCTCTTGTAATGCCGAGGGATGCACCGATGCCATCAGGCGCCGTGCCTGTTAAGTGATACGCATCTGCGGCCATGCCGCCGCCAACGATCTCTGCGTAGATATCAGCGCCTCTTTTTACGGCATGGTCCCATTCTTCCAGTATCAAAGCGGCAGCCCCTTCGCCAATTACAAAACCATCGCGGCTTTTGTCAAAAGGGCGGGATGCCGTCAGGTAGTGATCATTATTTTTTGATAAGGCCTGTGCCGCGCTGAACCCGCCTACTGAAGCGGGAGTGATACCTGCTTCGGAACCTCCGGCTACCATTATGGTGGCTTTCCCCATACGTATGGTATCAAAGGCATTGATAATGCCGGTGTTGGAGGAGGCGCAGGCTGATACGGTACAATAATTCGGCCCATGTAATTTGTGGCGTATGGATATAACACCCGCTGCGATATCAGCGATCATTTTAGGTATGAAATAAGGATTATACCGGGGAGTGCCATCCCCTTCATAAAACGCTTTCACCTGTTCCTCAAAAGTGCCTATACCGCCATTACCAGAAGCCCATATAACACCAACATCCGCTCTTTCTTCCAGCGACATGGATGCAAAATCAAGTCCTGAAGCAGCAATAGCCTGGTCTGAGGCTGCAATGGCATATTGCGTGAACAGATCGTATTTCTTGATTTCTTTCTTTTCGATATATGCTTCGGGGTCAAAGCCCTTTACTTCACAAGCAAACCTTGTCTTAAATTTTGACGCGTCAAATTTGGTGATCGGCCCTGCCCCGCTTTTGCCTTCCACAATATTCTTCCAGAAGGTATCCACTGAATTACCCAGCGGGCTGATAACGCCTAATCCAGTTATAGCTACTCTTTTCATAATTGGTTTTGTTCTGTCTGCAATAATATCTTTAAATAATTTATCTGCCAACAATGAATGTTTACGGTTTTCAGTTTATCCTTTCATAGCATGCCGCCAGCATACATAAAATCAGCTATATCTGGTATTATACATTAATATTTAACTTCATTCCCGCATCTTTGTCGAAATTTTTTATCTTGACCGCTCACCAGCTTTATTTCATATTATGGAACAGACAACTTTGGGGATTGGTACCCGCTTGCAGCATACACATTTCGGCCCGGGAGTAATAACAGGTGTTAAATATGCAACGTATATTATTTCTTTTATTAATCATGGTATTAAGGAGATAGATAAAACCGACCCGTTGCTTGATGAGATCATACCCGAAAATGTGACAACAGAAGTGGAAACGGTTTCAGAAGCAGAAAGATCCCTGCTTAAAATTTTGAGATTATGGGGTGGCATTACCGAAAACGTGCCGCTGGGCGACCGCTGGGCGGGCGGCACGTTTATCCTGAAGCCGGCAGACCCCTCTTTAAAGCCGAAAGAAATTCCTGTGGATGCTTTCTTTCACAAGATCGTAATGCTGCGCGACCGGCTGCGAGTGCTGGAACAACAGATCAACGCGCATAAGGTGCTTACCGATGAAGAAAAGATAAATCTTCAGCAGTATATCACCAAGATATACGGATCGCTTACCACTTTCAATGTACTTTTTAAAAATAAGGAACAATGGTTTGTGGGCGAAAAGGGAAGTAAAGAGGATTAGTCAATAATATTGGTACAAAGTTATATTCCCGATGAGACAATTTGTTACAGCGTTGTTGATGCTTTCTGCGATTGCCTGCTACAGCCAGTCGTATAAAAAGCTTCATGAAGCAGCTATCGTGATAGATACGCATAACGATGTGCTTTCATCGGCCACCATGAAAGGACTGGACCTTGGAAGGAATTTGAAAGGAAAAACGCACAGTGATCTTAACCGCTTTAAAAAGGGAGGCATTGACATACAGGTCTTTTCCATATTCTGTGACGGAACATTCGGCAAAGACACCGCCTTTAAGTTTGCCAATATTGAGATAGATTCTTTGTATGCCCTTACCGGCCGTTACTCCGGCAAAATGATGATGGTCACTTCACCCGCACAGTTGCAGGAGGCTGTAAAGGAGCACAAATTAGGCTGCATGATCGGTGTGGAAGGCGGTCACATGATTGAAGACAGGATGGACTATCTTGACAGCCTGTACAAAAGGGGCGCCCGCTATCTTACGCTCACCTGGAATAACTCCACGGCCTGGGCCAGCTCTGCAAAAGATGAGTTCAACAAAGAAGCAGGCGCCGGCGGTCTGAATGATTTTGGCAGATCCATCGTCCAAAGAATGAACGAGCTCGGGATGATGGTGGATCTTTCCCATACAGGCGAGAAAACTTTTTGGGATGTCATACATACCACTAAGAAACCCGTGCTCTTGTCGCACAGCAGCGTATACAGGCTCTGTCCCGTTTTTCGCAATCTTAAAGACGACCAGATAAAAGCCGTTGCCAAAAACGGCGGCGTGATACAGGTAAATTTTTATCCCGGCTTCATTGACAGCAATTACCAGAAGAACCGCCGCGCCGTATTTGAGCGGCACAAACTGGAAAAAGATTCTCTGCAGAAGCTTGGGATGCCGGATTATGAAATATCTGAAGCGCTCGCGAAAAAGTATAGTAAAGAAATGAATGCTATACGGCCTCCCTTGTCGCTGCTGATAGATCATATTGACTATATCGTAAGGCTGGTAGGAGTGGATTATGTTGGACTGGGTGCTGATATGGACGGGATAGAATCTTTACCGCAGAGGTTGAGCGGAGTAGAAGACATCCCTAAAATCACGAAGGCATTGCTGCAACGCGGCTATTCCGAAGCGGATATTATGAAAATACTCGGAGGGAATTTTATCCGCGTATTTGAAGCCAATAGTAAAGAAGTAAAATAGCACTAATGCCGGTGTTCTGCATGCAGGATGATTTTTGGATGCAACAAGCTATTGTGCAAAGCAAAGTCGCCATCTCAATATATTTAGTAGAAAATAGTTATTGCCTATTCTTCTTCCGGCCATTTTCCCAATCCTTTTCTTAAAAGTTCCGGTGCATCGCCGGTGCAGTCAATCACCGTTGAGGGAATCATCCCGCCGATACCGCCATCAATCACTATATCAACCAGCTTATGAAAGTTCGCTTCCATTAATTCCGGGTCTGTATATTCTTCCACCATGTCGCCCGGCAAAGTAGTGCTGAGTATGGGGTGTCCCAGTTCTTTCACAATAGTTCTTGCAATATTATTATCAGGCACCCTTATGCCCACTGTATTCTTTTTGCTCTTCAGCAGTTTTGGCACTTCCTTACTTGAAGGCAGGATAAAAGTGTACGGCCCGGGAAGATATGTTTTCAATACACGGTACAAAGAAGTGGAAATGCTCCTGGTATAATTGCTGAGATGGCTGAGGTCATAGCATATAAAAGAGAAATTCGCCTTCTGCACATCTATATTTTTTATTCTTGCAATCTTTTCTATGGCTTTGTGCTGTGAGATATCACAACCTAATCCGTAAATCGTGTCCGTAGGATAAATAATAATACCGCCGTCCCGGAGGCATTCAATAATGGTCTTGATCTGTCGTGGCTGCGGATCATCGGGATGGAGGTGTAAAAGCATGATATGTTTTTTGGTGAATAGTGAATGCCGCCTGCTGCAGGTATATTTAGCTGGTGCCATGTTAATCGTGAAACGTCAGAGATCAAACGTGAAAATCTCACATCTCATAATTGGTTACGGCACAATAGTCTTAACTTAACACTGGCATACCTGAAGATCGTCAGCCGCCCCACACCTTAGTGCCTTCGCTGCAGTTAGCGCATATATCAATATTCTTGCGACTGCTCATCAGGTCTCTCCGGAATTGTTTGTAGCTATCATTATTCCATATTTCCCGGAACGACTGCATCTGCAGATTACCGAGCCGGTGAGCGGCGTCTTTATCAAAACAACAGGGTACTACCATTCCATCCCAGGTAATGACATTGGCGTGCCACAGCTTCCAGCAATGATTGTCCATCCTGTTTTTCAGCCGGTAGTTGCCATGCTCATCTTTCCGGTAGCGGCTGAACCGGTCTATGGAGGGGATCAGGTTGTTGGGATCATCTTTGTAATCGTATACCTGCGCTGTTTTAAACCATACATCATCCACACCGGTATGTTTTGCCAATGCCTTTACTTCTTCTATCTGGTGCTCATTATGCTTTACTACCAGGAACTGGAAAATCACGAAAGGCTTCCTGCTTTTCAAAGCTTTTTTCCATTTTACAATATTGGCAGCGCCCTGCAGCACTTTGTCGAGCTGCCCGCCCACACGGTACTTCCGGTAGGTTTCCCGGGTAGTGCCGTCAATGGAAATGATGAGGCGGTCCAGCCCGCTTTCCACTGTTTTCTTTGCATTGGCATCATTGAGGTAATGCGCGTTTGTTGAAGTAGCGGTATAGATCTTTTTGTCTGTAGCATATCTTACCATCTCCAGGAAATCAGGATTGAGATAAGGCTCTCCCTGAAAATAAAAGATGAGGTATAAAAGCTCTTTATGGATTTCATCAATCGTCTGCCTGAAAAAATCTTTTTTCAGCATACCTGTGGGCCGTGAAAACTGCCGGAGACCGCTGGGGCATTCAGGACAGCGGAGGTTGCAGGAGGTAGTGGGCTCAAACGATATGGATACAGGGTAGCCCCACTGCACCGGTGTCTTCCGCCAGCGGCTTATATAGTAGCTGCTCAATACCTTCCCTGCATTCCATGCCCGGCGGGGCGTGAACTTAGAAAGAAGATTGAGGCTGTCATAAAAATTAAAACGGGGCATATACATAAAGGTAGGCAATATGATAATAACGGTTGAGACGGGCGCATTTCAATTTTTCGCAAGCGGAAATGTGAAACGGATTGAAATCCGTTGGAACAAAATGCTACCGGGCCTACGGCTCTTGCTGTTCCGTATTCCAGAGCCGTAGCCCCGATAACATATATTTCACCGGGATTTCAATCCCATGCAAAAAATTGAAATACGCCCGTTGAGACAGTATTGTGTAAGCTGTTTAACAATAAAATAAAACATAAGATATACCAAGATTTAGTTAAAACAGTTTCATAAAAACAATATGGCAAAATAATCGCTATACAGTAGCGTTACACTCAAAATCCCCGCTTTGAAAAAGTCTTTTTTGCAATATTTCATCATCATTGTATTGACGATCAGTCTTTCCTTTCCGGGAGGGCTGCATGCCCAGATGATCACAGGTGTATGGCACGGAAAGATCAACCGGCAAAAGGTGGAGCTGAAAATTGTGCAGAAAGGAGACAGCCTTACCGGCACTGCATATTATTACCTGTCACCCGCCAATTATCGTCGCTATGCTATCAGTGGTTATTTTGACGCTGTCAATAACGAGGCTGTGTGGTGGGATGATGTATTGCTTGAAGCGTCAGCCCGTACCGGAATGGCAATGCAGTCGCATGCTGACTTCAATTGCCCCGGGGGAGGTGTAATGAAACTCGACGGGGAAACAGCAGCAAAAGACGATGAAGAAAAATCAAAAGGAGAAGTACATTTGGATAAGATCAATACTCCTTTATTTGGAGATGAATGGGATTTTGTGATACAGAACTATACTACGGGCGCCAATGATCCCCTGCTCATTGACAGTATAAATATGATCGCCCGTCAGCCTGCGCCCGTTCCGGCTCAAAAGCCTCCGGTTGCTATTGCTCCTGCAGTTGTTCCTGCCCCCTCAGCAGGAACCGTAGTAGTTGCGGAGCAGCCGAAGCCACGCCCTGCTGCACCGCTTACCATAGAGCAGAAGTTTGCACTGCGGGAGAAAATACCGGCGCTTGAGATCCCCCTGGCAGGAGATTCTATAACACTTAACTTTTATGATAATGCAGAGATTGACGGAGATTCTATCACACTTTTTCTCAACAACAAACTTATCTTTCAGCATATATATCTTACCGACAAAGCCTACACGGTAAAACTTGCTGTAAGCGACCTGCAGGAGACCAATGAGCTGGTGATGGTGGCAGAGAATCTCGGCTCCATTCCGCCCAATACCTCCTTTATGGTTGCATACGTGGACGGGCAGCGTTATGAAGCGAGGCTGGTAAGCACCGAGGGCAGCAGCGCGATGATCAGGTTTGTAAAAGCCAGGGCTCCGGTCAACGCTTCGTCAGGAAGATGATATCTGCTTTCGACCTGGTACGCATTCCAAATTGGTCAGGCAATCGCACCTGCAAAACAGAGAGAGCGCCAAGAAAACACTTTGTGAAGTTTCGTGTGTGGTTTAAACGATTTTATGCGGCGGACGCAGTGGAGCGGGAAAGCACTGCTGCACTTATTGCATCGTAGCGATCGCAGCAAGAATTGTATTTCACGCAAAGAGCTCAAAGCTGCCGCCCGGGTGATTGATCTCTTCTTATTGTTTCCAGATCTTATAAAAATAATACACCAGCCCTGTAAGGCTGATAACAAACCAAATATAGAATATAATGTTGAAGACATTAAAGCGACCGTAAACAATCCCCCATTCAAGATAGAGCCCGAAAAACATGGTAATGATCGCCCATACTACAAGAGCTGTTACTACCCGTATTATTTTGAAAAAAAATTCTTTTAAATCAGGTTCTGTTCTGCCTGCCATGATCGCTTAATATTTTTATTGCAGCAACAATTGTTTGAAATCCGTTGAATCCCCTTTAAAAACGTTGAAATCCACCCTGTTCACAATACCATTTACCCTGCCGGTCTCGCTGTGCTGCCAGAATGTCCATTCCCGCTTTATTCTCGGGTTGTGCGGCTGCAGGTAGTGCGCCACCCATAAGGGATATTCATCAAACTCATTTCCCAGGTAATGGTCATAAAAATCAACATTGGTGTAAATGATAGGTTTTACCTTATAATATTCTTCAATGGTGCAAAGCCAGTCTTTCACTCTTGCTCTCAGGTCTTTTGGACGGGCGCCATACAGTTGCTCCACATCCAGCACCGGCGGCAGATCACCGGGTTCTAACGTTACCTGCCCGATAAAATTTTCGGCCTGCTTTTTCCCGCTTTTGGTGGCAATAAAAAAATGATACGCTCCTCTTGTTATCCCCTCTTCTCTTGCTTTAAACCAGTTGCGCCTGAACATCCTGTCTACATTTATCAACCCTTCTGTAGCTTTAATAAAAGTGAAGCTAAGCTGCATATGCTCCACGTTCATGCTTTTTACTTCAGCCCAGTCTATCACATCCTGGTGATGGGAAACATCAATGCCATGTATGTCATAATTCACGGGTATATCAATGCCAAAAGCTGCATAGCGCACAAAGTGAACATGATATTCCCTCCACTTTACATAGCCGTAGATCACACCGGCTGCCAGCAACATCAGGGCTGTCATTACCAGCAGCGCTTTCCACCCGGCAATTTTGTTTTTCTTTTTCGGCATAAATGATTTAAAAACCTTCCGGAAAGAAAACGCGGAACAGCCGGGAAATTATTGTATGTCAAACGTGAAACATTCTTTCACCTTTATCTTCTCACTTCTCACGATAATACACAGACATAATTTGCTTGACTTAACACTATATTCCTTCCTGCTGTTTTTGATACATGTTTTTTATACCAGCACACCTTTCTGCTCATACATGGTTTCTCTTAACTGCTTTACCCGTTCATCTTCGAGGTATTCATCAAAAGTCATCAGCCTGTCAATGGCGCCTTTCGGGGTAAGCTCTATTACGCGGTTGGCAACAGTTTGCATGAAGGTATGGTCGTGTGAGGTCAGCAGCACAACTCCCTTAAAGTTCATCATACTTTCGTTGAAAGCCTGGATACTTTCGAGATCAAGGTGGTTGGTAGGCTCATCAAGAATTACGAGGTTGGGATTTTGTATCATCATCCTGCTGATCATACATCTTACTTTTTCTCCCCCGCTCAATACCCCGGTTTTCTTCATGATCTCGTCGCCGCTGAAAAGCATTTTACCTAAAAATCCTCTTAGAAAAGGTTCGTCTACATCAGTCACTGCAGGCGGTACAAACTGCCGCAGCCATTCCATGAGATTTATATCTGCGTCTTTGAAAAAGGCTGCATTATCATTGGGAAGATATGCTTTGGTGATGGTAGTGCCCCATTCATATTTGCCGCCATCTGCTTTTTGGTTACCATTAATGATCTCAAAAAAAGAAGTGAGCGCCAGATGGTCTTTTGAAAAGAAAGCGATCTTGTCATTTTTATTTACAGAGAAGCTGATATCGCTGAAGAGCACACGGCCGCCATCTGCCTTCTTTGACAGCTTTTCCACATTCAGCACCTGGTTGCCGGGTTCCCTGTCCTGTTTAAAAATAATGCCGGGGTAACGGCGGTTAGACGGCTCAATTTCTTCAATGACCAGCTTTTCCAGCGCCTTCTTACGGGAAGTAGCCTGCTTGCTTTTGGAAGCATTGGCGCTGAAGCGTGCAATAAAGTCGAGCAGGTCTTTACGCTTTTCTTCCATCTTCTTGTTCTTGTCGCTCAGTTGCCGGGCGGCCAACTGGCTGCTTTCATACCAGAAAGTATAGTTACCTGTATATATCTTTATTTTCTGGCGGTCTACATCTGCCACATGCGTACATACCGCATCCAGAAAGTGGCGGTCGTGGCTCACTACAATCACTATATTTTCATAATCAGCCAGGAAGTTTTCCAGCCAGCTGATGGTTTCCACGTCAAGGTCGTTGGTAGGCTCATCAAGAATAAGTATATCAGGATTGCCGAAAAGCGCCTGGGCCAGCAGTATCCGCACTTTTATACTTCCGGGCAGCTCTTTCATAAGCGTTTGATGACGCTCTTCGGTCACGCCCAGCTCCCCCAGCAGGGTGGCCGCATCGCTTTCAGCGGTATATCCTCCCATTTCTCCGAATTCGGCTTCCAGCTCACCGGCGCGCATACCATCTTCTTCTGTAAAATCTTCTTTGGCATATATGGCATCCCGCTCATGCATGACCTCCCAAAGCTTCTTATGCCCCATCATCACGGTTTGCAGGGCAGTATGGTCATCAAAAGCAAAGTGGTTTTGCTGCAATACCGCCATCCGCTCTCCCGGAGTAATGTCTATGGTGCCTTTCGTGGGGTCAATCTCGCCGGAAAGTATTTTAAGAAATGTTGATTTGCCGGCGCCGTTAGCGCCGATAACGCCGTAACAATTCCCTTTGCTGAAACTAAGGTTCACCTCGTCAAACAATACCCTCTTACCAAAGGATAATGATACATTATTCACTGAAATCATAAAAAAGCCCGTATTTTAAATCCCGTCAAAAATAAACAAGGCGCAAAGGTACATTATAATAGGCAAGGGAGGATGAATAGGGGAAGCTTTCTTTGGGCAGTTTAACTCTATTATGGTTACTTTACCTTCACAAAACTTGTTTAAATTTGGCTTTATTATAGCGCATTCACAATGGGAAAAAGAGTTATAAATATTGACCCCGAAATTTTAGGGGACCCCCGGTTTTTTATGGTACAAGAGTACCTGTAAAAAATCTTTTTGACTACTTGGAAACCGGTGAATCTATAGAAACATTCTCTGACGACTTTGATGGCGTAAAAAAAGAACAGGTAATTAAGGTTTTAGAAATGTCTCAAAAACTAATTGAAACTTCAAATTGAAGAACTTATTTTGTTCCTGCCTTCTTTTAAAGAGCAAGTTTCTGACTTAGAAAAGCACAAAGCTTACATTATAGAAAAATAAGGCGAATGCACAATAACCAAGCCTTCCACTTTTGTAATATAACGATTGACTTTAAACTCTTTTTCTTTTAATTATGACACATTTCATCGCCTCTGTCCGCAGGCTTTCCAAAAGTAAAATGCCCTGCTTTACAATCATCATTAGCTTTTCGCTGTTTTTTTCAATAAGCTGTAATTCACCTGCCGGGAAGGTCTCAGATCAAAAACAGCTATCGAATGAAGAAAAGCACCTGCCTGAAAATGCATTGCGGGGATTAAAATGGCCGGATGACCTGGATATCACCCTTTTTGCATACGAACCGATGCTTGTTAACCCTACCAATATGGATATTGATGAAAAGGGAAGGGTGTGGGTATGCGAAGGCTATAATTACAGGTATACCCTTCACCCGGATAACCCCTATAATAAAGCAGGAGACCGGATCGTGGTAATGGAAGATACAGACGGGGACGGAAAGGCGGATAAGCAAACCGTATTTTACCAGGGAGAAGATATCAATTCCGCGCTGGGTATTGCAGTATTGGGCGATAAAGTAATTGTATCAAGGAGCCCGGATGTGTTCCTCTTCACCGATAATAACGGGGATGGCGTAGCGGATAAAAAAGATACCTTATTTACCGGCATAGGCGGCACCGAACACGACCATGCCATTCACGCTTTTAATTTCGGACCGGACGGTAAGCTGTATTTCAATTTTGGAAATGAAGGATCGAAAATAAAAGACAAGCAGGGAAATATTGTAAAAGATATTTATGGCAATGAAATAAAAAATGATGGTAACCCCTGGCGGCAGGGTATGACTTTCCGCTGTGATGTGGATGGAAAAAATATTGAAGTGCTGGGCAATAATTTCCGTAACCCTTACGAAGTGACTGAAGATTCTTATGGCACCTTATGGCAGTCCGATAATGACGACGACGGGAATAAAGGGGTGCGCATTAACTATGTAATGCAGTACGGCAATTTTGGTTTCAAGGATGAGATGACCGGCGCTTCCTGGCCGGAACGCCGTGTAAACCTTGAAGATTCCATTCCTTTCCGCCACTGGCATCTGAATGATCCCGGGGTGGTGCCCAATATGCTGCAGACAGGCGCAGGTTCACCTACAGGCATTCTTGTATATGAAGGAGATCTTTTACCCGAACGCTTCCGCAATCAACTCATACATACTGATGCCGGTCCAAATGTAGTCAGGTCGTACGCTGTGTCTGACGATGGCGCCGGCTATAAAGCCATTATCAACAATATTGCTGAAGGAACCGGCGACAACTGGTTCAGGCCTTCCGACGTATGCGTGGCGCCTGACGGCTCGGTGATGATCGCCGACTGGTATGATCCCGGGGTGGGCGGCCACAATATCGGCGACTTCAAGAAGGGGAGGATCTTCAGGGTAACCCCTGCGGGACAAACAAAATACACTATTCCATCCATTGATCTTTCAGGCGCTGACGGAGCGGTGACCGCGCTGAAAAGCCCTAATCGCTCCACCCGTTATCTTGCCTGGCAAAAACTGCACAGCATGGGCGCCGATGCCGCTGCAGCGCTGGAAAAGCTCTATCATGCTGATAATTCCCGGTATCGTGCGAGAGCGCTGTGGTTATTGAGCAAGATACCCGGCAAAGGTATTGCTTATGTGCAGGAAGCCATAAAAGATAAAGATCCCAATATCAGGATCACCGCATTAAGAGCAGGACTGCAGATCAACGCAGATACGCTAGCGCTGGTGCAGGCGCTGGTAAATGATGATAACATACAGGTAAAGCGCGAAGCCGCCCTGGCACTGCATCACAATCACGCTTCAGGCGCTGCGGCATTATGGGCGCAACTGGCAAAGCAATACGATGGCAAAGACAGGTGGTACCTGGAAGCGCTGGGTATTGGTGCCGACAGACAATGGGATAGTTTTTTACCTGCATGGCTCCAACTGGTGAATAATGACTGGAATAATACCGCCGCGAAAGATATTATCTGGAGATCCAGGACAGCTATTGCGCTTCCCATGCTGGTGAAGATAATCTCCGATCCCAATGCTGACCCCCACCGGCAACCGAAGTTTTTCCGGGCATTCGATTTCTATAAAGGACCGGAAAAGCAAAAAGCATTGCTTTCGCTGCTGGCTGCCGATCATCCGCAGCAGGATTATATTGATGCGATTACCATTTTGCAGCTTGACAACAAAACACCCCGGACAGCGCTTTTAGAAAAAGCAATAGCCAGCGGGCTGAAGAATACAGAGGGAACGCAAACTTATATAGATATAGTAAGAAAATATGGTATTAAAAACAAGAACAGGGAATTGCTGGCTATTGCAGCAAAAAGCGGTGATGAAGATACACAGGCCGATGCGATCCGGCTTGTACTGGAATCCGGCGGTGTAAGCGCTGTAAAAACTATTTTGTTTGGTAATGATACCGCTGATGCAAAAAGAATGGCCGGGCTGCTTGCAAGAACTGATAATGATAATGCAAAAAACCTGCTGCAGCAGCTTATAACAGATACAAAGGTGGCCAGCGGGCTTCGTATAGCAACCGTAAAGCAATTGGCGACCGGCAGAAGAGGAGAAACAGCCCTGCTGGAGCTGGTGAAAAATAAAAAGCTGCCGGAAGATCTTATGGCAACCGCTACAGATATCTTTTCCAAAACCCATCGCAAAGACCTGAGAGAAGAGGCATCAAAATATTTAACCCTGACTGACCATACAAATAAGCTGCCTCCCGTATCGCAGATGCTTGCGGTAAAAGGCAATGCTGATTCAGGGGCTTTAGTGTTTACCACTTATTGCGCCACCTGCCACCAGGTAAACGGGAAGGGCATCGCTTTCGGTCCCGACCTGTCGGAGATCGGCACCAAGCTGCCGCCTGAAGCGTTGTATACCGCGATCATGAAGCCTTCGGAAGGCATCAGCTTTGGGTTTGACGGATATACTTTTAAACTTAAGAACGGCACCGAACTGACCGGCTATATTGCCAGCGAAACTGAAGACGAGGTCAGCATAAAGATGATCGGCGGCACAACAGAAAAACATAAGAAAGCCGAAATAGCCGGGAAAACGCCCATGCAGCAATCCCTGATGCCGGAAGGTCTTGGGGAAGGAATAGGCGCCACACAACTGGAAAACCTGGTAGCCTACCTGTCGCAGCTAAAGAAAAAATGATCGCTCCTGTTTGAAACCAGCTTTTAAGGAGGAGCGCTCCCTAATGCCGAATAGAGATAAGCTGCACAAGAGTGCCAGCCTGTCCGGTAGCTACCCTGTATACACAAGTATTGTTTCACGCAGCGGGCGCAGCGCAGCAAAGCCCGCAAGGAAAAATACGTTGCTACACAATCTCGCCGCGAACGCTGCGAGAAATCATTGATAAAACGCTTAAATAAAGATATGTGTACTGGGTAGCTGTCCGGTAGGCAGGCGACGCCACTGCAGCTTAATAGTAGCAATACAGCTGGGCCCAAAAATATACGTATATGCTTCGCTCATGAAACAGATATGCATCATATTAATCGCAGCAATGGTCTTTCCAGCCTGCAATACCGCGCAGGAGAAGAGCAAGACACTAACGGCAACGGGTACTGCCTATACCTATGACAGGAAAACTGCGGGTGGCACAGGGAAATATTATATGGGCCGCGAAATTGCCCACATGATAGGTCCCGGTGGTATATCCTGGCTGGAAAGAGACGACAGGCAGCAGGAGGAAAATACGATGCTGGCTATTGAAAAGATGGAGCTGCAGCCTTCGTCCGTAGTTGCCGATATTGGCGCGGGATCGGGGTACTACAGCTTTAAGATCGCGCAAAAAGTACCTCAGGGAAAAGTATATGCTGTAGATGTGCAGCCGGAGATGATAGCGTTCCTGCAAAAACAAAAAGCAGCGCTGAAAGACAGTGTTGTTGAAATAGTGAAAGGAGATTCTTTGTCGCCTCACCTGCCGGATCATTCCATTGATCTTGCTATCATGGTGGATGTGTACCATGAGCTGGAATACCCTCGCGAAATATTGCAGTCGTTGAAAAAAGCGCTTAAGCCCAATGGTAAGATCCTGCTTATTGAATACAGGGGTGAAGACCCGGGGATACCCATCAAGCCACTGCATAAAATGACAGCAGCACAGGCTGATAAAGAAATGGAGGCAAACGGCTTCTCACGTTATAGTAAAGGAGAATTTTTGCCGATACATCATTTTTTGATGTATGAGATAAAAAACTAAAAGCATTTTAATTTTATTGGGCATTTAATGTGTATGCTCTCACTGCTTTTTGCAGGTTTTCTTTTACCTGCTCCCATGATTTTGATGCCGGAAGGAATACCATGTTTTCTTCTTCATCGCCTGTACCACCGCCCAAAGCAAAAGCCTGCAATAGGGGTTCGCTACACAGCTTTTTAACAGGCTTTCTTAAATAAGTAGCGTGAACGATCTCCTGTTTAATACGCTCTGCTCCGTAATAGTGCAACAAAGCTATTTGATCGTCCCAGGGCCATAGTTAAACACCTTCTGCATAATAAAGAGTGCAGCGCTTTCGGGATCTAATGTGGCAAAGTCTATATCCCAGAATGCTTTTTAGATATATGGAGTTCGCTCGTTGCGTAAAATCATGAGTTTTTCGCGCAGCCGAAATAAAGGGAGTAAGCCTATATCAAATGCGTCAGCAGCCCGTCCCTTAGTTTGGGCTCAAACCATGTGCTTTTTGGGGGCATTACATTACCGCTGTCGGCAATGTCAAACAATTGCTGGATGCTGACAGGATAAAGGCTGAAAGCTACTTTCATTTCCCCTTCGGCCACTCTTTTTTCCAGCTCTTTCAGTCCTCTGATGCCGCCGATAAAGTCTATGCGCTTGTCGGTACGGGGATCCTGTATGCCGAGTATTCTGTCAAGAAGATTATTTTGCAGGATGGTAACATCCAGCACCCCGATGGGGTCGCCTGAATACGTGCCGGGTTTTGCAGTGAGGAGGTACCATTCCCCGCCGATATACATCCCGAACTGGTGCAGTTGTTGCGGGGCTACGGCTTTCTTACCGTTTGATTGCACATCAAATGAGACCGCCACTTTCTCCATAAAGGCCGCTTTGCTCAATCCGTTAAGATCCCGTACCGCACGGTTGTAATCCATGATATGCAGTTGCGAAGCAGGGAACAAAGTGGTAAGGAAATAAGCAGCGCCTTCTGAATTGCCGGCAGCCGACAATCTTACTTTGGCGGCGCTGGCTGCACGGTGATGCCCGTCAGCAATATAGGTAGCGTCTACTTTTTCTTTGAATATGCTGGTAATAGAGCTAATGGTTTTGTCATCTGTCACGATCCATACCGTATGGCTGATATCATCATCTGCCACGAAATCATATACAGGTGATTTTTCCGTTGTCCACTTCTCTACCAACTGATCCAGCGCTTCCACATTTTTGTAGGCCAGGAAAACATTACCGGTCTGTGCGCCGGTAGTGGTAATATGATTAATGCGGTCCTGTTCTTTTTCCGGCCTGGTGAACTCATGTTTTTTGATAAGCCCATCCTCATAGTCGTCAACAGAGGAAACACAAACCAATCCTGTCTGGGTTCTGCCATTCATGGCAAGGCGGTAAATATAGTAGCATGGCTTGCTTTCCGTAAACAATACTTCGCGCTGTATGAAAGCGTCAAGATTGTCTTTTGCTTTTTTATATACTTCTTCCGAATGTATATCTGTGCCTTCGGGCAGATCGATCTCTGATTTTGTAATATGCAAAAAAGAATAAGGATTGCCCATGGCTGCTTCCTTCGCTTCTTTGCTGTTCAGCACATCATAAGGAGGAGCGGCAACCTGCCTGGCATACTGCGCCTGCGGACGCAGGGCGTTAAAAGGAGCTACAGTGACCATAATTTTTTACTGACTGCGTTAGTTATGCATGCTGTAATGCAAAATGTTTCATGACATCTGTCAGCGCATGTACGCTGCTCAGGGGAAGGGCATTATACAGGGAAACCCGGAAGCCCCCGACGCTGCGGTGGCCTTTTACGCCCACCATGCTTTCTTTTTTGCACAGGTCGAGAAAAGCTTTTTCCAGTTCGGGGTTATCTATCACAAATACCACATTCATTTTACTACGGTCTTCTTTTGCAACAGTAGGCCTGAAAATAGGTATATTGTCTATAGTATCGTAAAGCAAAGCGGCTTTCTGATCATTTATTTTTTCGATAGCGGCAACACCTCCCTGCGCCTTGAGCCAGCGAAGGGTAAGCATACAGACATAGATGGCAAATACCGGCGGCGTATTCAGCATAGACCCGTTTTCAATGTGCTTCCTGTAATCCATCATGGAAGGGAGCTGACGCTTTACTTTTCCCAGTATATTTTTGTTTACCACTACCATATTCACGCCGGCGGCGCCAATGTTTTTCTGGGCTCCTGCATAAATCAGTGCAAAGCGGTTAAAATCCATGCTGCGGCTCAGTATATCGCTGCTCATATCGGCAACAAGCGGCACTCCGGTTTCGGGAATGGAGTGCATCTGGGTGCCTTCAATAGTATTATTGGTAGTATAGTGAAAATAAGTGGCATCGCGGGGGATCTGGAATCCCTTAGGTATATAGCTGTAGTTTTTATCTTTTGAAGAAGCTATCACTTCCACTGTACCAAACAGCTTTGCTTCCTTAATGGGCTTGCTGCCCCAAACGCCGCAATCAAGATAAGCTGCCTTGGCATCATCATCCAGCAGGTTCATCGGTACCTGGAAAAACTGTGTGGTAGCGCCGCCATGCAGGAAGAGCACTTCGTGATCGCTGTCGAGATGCATCAATTCTTTTACGGTAGCAATAGCTTCGTCGAGCACAGCCTGAAAAAGCGGTGTGCGGTGCCCGATCTCAAGAATGGATAAACCGGTATCGTTAAAGTTCAGGATTGCCCGGCTTGCCTGCTCAAAAACCGCTTTGGGCAAAATACTCGGCCCAGCATTGAAATTATGTATCATTCCTTATCGTTGAAAATGGATAAACTCAACTGTATGGCAATCTGGTCATTGAGGGTGGCAAATATACATCAATTATCACAAGTTCTGTCAACTGCCTTTCCCTTTTGCCAATCGCGGTCGAGAGTATCAAAGGCAGTAGAGTCTGCAGCGCTGAAAGCGACCTTTTCCCCGGTATCAAGCACGGGCTGTCCTGCATTTACCCATGCAGTATACCATAAGGATGCCACAGCCAGGATGGATTGGCGCATACGACGCTCTACCATACCGTTCAGCATGTTGTTGTAGGCGATGGTAAAGGCGGAGGAATACTGCCGTATGGTTATCCCGTTCCTCTGCTCGTATGCATATTTCTGGTCGGTGCCGAATTTTCCGGTAAGGATCTTTTCAAACAGTAATACAGAGTCCGCTGCCCGGGCGCTTTCAAGCATCGTATTCCAGATAAATTGCGATGGCTTGCTGATATATACTGCTTTGCCTGTAAAATAGTCGAAACTGCTTTCAGCCAGCAATTCAGGTATACGGCTTTCCCAGAAGCCGTGAATACCGTTTTGACCTGTAAGCTGGCCGTTATAGTTGCTGTGGGTATGCAGCGGCACATGTGCGTCTGCAATATAATGCCCCAGCTCTGCAGAAAGCCTGAGTATCCGGGGGTAATCTTTCTGACGGAATGCACCGGTAAGCCTTTGCAGCATAATATGGATCCACCAGGGAACAATGCCGTGTTTACGAAGGGAATCTTCTCCGTATTTTTTCACCGCTGCATCCCAGTTTCGGGGCAGCGCATCAAAAGGATAGCTGCCATACCGGTTGAGGTCCATAAAATGCCTTGGTCCTTCGGCATCAACGATATACCTTCTTTTATCAGGGTCAACAGCATGAACGGTGAGAAAATCAATATTGGGCTTGTAGAAGGCCATCATCGAAGGCGGAAGGGAAAATACCGCCTGGTGATTGATCACCTGGTGTGCATAGAACCCCCAGCAAAAGACCTGCTGGTACAACAACAGCAGCATGCAGGTGAGCAGTGTTTTTGAATATTTCATGGTTAGCAGTTTTGATAAATGGAGCGCGCTGTTTTGCAGAAGCAAAATATACAATATATTTTACGAAACTGCTCTGCAAAATGTTTACAGATAAGCTTGTTTAGTTATTGGATGCTTTTTCATGTGGTTCGTCATCAATAGTGGTAACACCTCCTGAAATGGCAAATTTCATGGCATCGGCAGACCCAATATTGGTGACTATTCTTACCCTGTCTTTTTTTACAAAATACAAATGACCGGCAAAGGCATAAGATTGTGGCACATATACCGCCACATACTCATTCAGCCCGAATTCCGTCAGCTCTTCCTGTGTTACAAAACCGATTCTCCATATATCCGGCGCTTCAATGGCAACAAGCACGGCTTTATCAAATTTGCGCTTGTTTCCTGCAAAAGCCTCAAAGAAATCCTTTATGGTAGTATATATGATCTTTATGCCCGGAGTTTTCTGAAGAATGTTGTCAAACAACTCCACCAGCTTTCCTACCACAAAGGAGGAAGAAACATAGCCTACCAGTAAAATAATAAGTATCGCTACTATGAAACCCATCCCCGGCAGGTTATAATTTGAAAATTCCGGGAAGATTTTTTCAATAATGTCAGGCAGTATGCTGTCAACAAAATTGAATAATGACGTAAGCGCCCAAATTGTTATGACGATAGGGGCAAGAATAATTAACCCCTGCAAAAAAACCTGTAGCAGACCCCTCACCCAGCTTTTGGAAGACATAGAAAACAGTTAATATGCAAATGTACTTTAAGTTCAGCGTTTGCGACGGGTAAGCATCTCAATATTAAAAGCTGCAAAACGGGAATATTCTGCGACGAACTTCTTTTCCAGGGCACAGATCGGTATTTTAGAGTAAAATATCAGTTCAGCCGTCTTCTTTTGGAAAACAAGGGATACATTGAACTTTGCAATGCAAAAAGCCAGGCAGCAAAATATTATTTCGGTAGTCGGGGATTATGGCGGCAAGCTGTTCAGTTTCATTCGCGGCAGGGTAGGCAGCAATGAGGATGCAGAAGATATTCTGCAGGATATCTGGTACCAGGTAAGCAATATAATAGATATCAATGAAATAGAAAGCATGAGCGGCTGGCTCTTCAGGGTGGCGCGAAATAAGATCACAGACAGGTATCGTAAAAAGAAAGATCTCCTGGCAGAAGATATTTTGCCCGAAGGGTATGAAGGCGGCGAAGGGCTCCCGGATCTTTTTTCAGTTGTGGATGACAGCCCGGAAATGAAACAATTTAAAGAATTGTTCTGGGAAGCATTGATGTCGGCCCTTGACGAGCTTCCTGAAAATCAACGGCAGGTTTTTATATGGAATGAGCTGGAAGATATGACGCTGCAGGAAATTGCCGGTGCAACCAATGAGAAGCTGAAAACGATCATCAGCCGTAAAGGATATGCCGTAAAGCATTTACGGAAAAGGCTGCGGGATTTATATGAAGAATTAAATACATTGTAGATATGAACGGTCGGAGTCAATCATTCAGGGGCAGGCGCTTTCGCTTTGTATTTGCGCCCATTTTTTTGGTGGCATTGCTGGTGTTATCCGCGGTGGTAATGTGGCTGTGGAATGCCATATTGCCGGATCTTGTGCATGTTGAGCGGATCACCTACTGGAAAGCTGCGGGGCTGCTCATCCTGTGCAGGATATTATTCGGCGGTTTCAGGTTTGGACCTCCGCGGGGAATGCCGCCTTTTGCCAACAGGGGCTTCAGGGAAAAATGGATGAACATGAGCGAGGAAGAACGGAAGCAATTCAAGGAACGGCTACGGCAGCGCTGTGGGCCGCAAGAATAGTGCAAAAAATATTTCCATATACCATAGTCGTGGTTTGAGTCTCGCGAAATACTGGTGAGTGGGAGTTTGTCTTTTTTTCGTTTCTTGTTTCCTGCAATTCATAATCACTCTTCGAAAAGCGAGGGCTATGGGCAGGGTTCCTTTCCTGCCGGAAGGCCTGGGTGGACTTTATGTTATTTTTTCCTTACATTCACGCCTACAAAAAAAATGCTCATGCAAGTAAAAAACCTTTTCTATCTTTCTGCTGCGGCAGTATTGTCGTTGCAGGGCATCGGCTGTAACAATGCGGGCGGCAGCAATACTGATGCAGCAGGCGCTGCTGCTGTGGCAGACAGCACACTCCCTCCCCTTGAAACCCAGGCTCCCAACAGTAATTATAAGCCCGCTTTTGCCGGGCAAACCCGCATAGGTGCTGTAAAGACCAGCACTCCTTACCAGGTTGATCAGTTAGATACCGGGCTGCTAAGACCCTGGGCTGTTATCACCCTGCCAGACGACAGGCTGTTTGTTACCTCCAAATCGGGATATATGGAGATCCGTGGCGCTGATGGCAAGCTTCAGAAAAAGATCACCGGTTTCCCCAAAGTGGACGACGCCGGGCAGGGAGGATTATTAGACGTGGCGCTGGATCCCGATTTCAACAGCAATAAAATTATTTACTGGTCATTTTCAGAACCATATAAGCAGGGCAACCTCACAGCCGTAGGCAAGGGAACGCTCAATGAAGCTGCAGGCCAGGTAGAGCATCCCGTAGTGATCTTCCGCGCCACACCGGAGCTCAATAACAGCAAACTGCATTACGGGTCGCGTCTCGTATTCGATAAAGACGGCAATCTTTTTGTCAGCGCAGGCGAGCGCTCCGTGCTCGAAGGCAGGGCGCAGGCGCAATTGCTGAGCGCTGGCCTTGGCAAAGTGTTTAAGATCACAAAAGACGGTAAGCCTGCTCCCGGAAATCCCTTTCTTAATGATCCCAAAGCAATGCCTGAAATATACAGCTATGGCCATCGCAATCCACAGGGACTTGATATCAACCCGGCCACCGGAGAGCTATGGGAAGTGGAATTTGGGCCCCGTGGCGGCGATGAAGTGAACAGGATACTGCCCGGCAAAGACTATGGCTGGCCGGTGATCACTTACGGTATTGAATATGATGGAAGAAAGATCGGTGACTCTATCCAGCAGAAAGAAGGCATGGAGCAACCTGTTTACTATTGGGATCCTGTAACTTCCCCAAGCGGCATCGCCTTTTACAAAGGCAATGCTATTCCTGAATGGGAAAACAACCTGTTCATCGGCGGATTAAGCAGCATGCATATTGTACGTCTCGTGATCAAAGACAATAAGGTGACCGGAGAAGAATGGCTGCTGGGTGATAAGAAAGAACGCTTCCGTGATATTGCATACAACAAAGGCGCTTTATATGCGGTAACGGACAACGGATCGCTATATAAGATCAGCAGGAAATAAATGCCAGGATTCGAACGACGGAGGCTGGAAGAGCAGGGAGGGGCACAGAGATGGGTTTATTGTTTATAAACCCTGATTTTGCTTTGCGCTGGTTGCTCCTTTGCGCGCTCTGCGTGAAATATTCAAACCATGGAGGCACCAGTGCACAAAACTGTTTTCTTTGCCCCTTTGCTTCCTTCTATGCTTTGCGTGAAACCATTTGAAGTCAGGATGCTGCTTTTATTGCACCGGCGCCACTGAGCCGCTGAAGCTGATGGAGCTCCTGCTGTTCATTTGCACATTCATTTGCGCTGAGCCGTTGGTGAATAAGGTGAAGGTATACGATTGTACTTCCCGATGATCATTCGGCTTTATCGTGATATTCCACCTGCCTTTGTTGCCTTCGTTTTTAGTAAGCGTGAAGTCTGTGGAGGTAAAATCCAGGGGGCTGGTCGTTTCGCCGATCGGCGCTGTATAAGCCCTGCCAAAATAGGGGAGGGCGGATATCACAGAGTCTTTTTTACAGTATACGGTATAAAGGGTATTCAATATCCTGGAACGGCCATTCTGCGGTATCGCCTGGCTGGCAACAAATATCCAGCAGTCACCGGCAATAGCCTGCTGTATGGCTTCTTCCGAAGCGCCTGCTACTTCAGCAGGATGTTTTGTAGTAGTGCACGCTGCAAGACAGTATATGCAGAAAGATATGATGGTGCCCGCCGCCATTAACCGGAAATGATGTTGCTGTTTCATATATGACAAGTTTTAATTTTTTAAAGTTACATCACTTCTTCTATTGCTAATATTATGCCCAAAGACTGCCCGGGGCAACGACAAATGACAGGCGGCAAATCATAAACATCCCCTTCCTCTCCCGGTAGATAAGAACCCGCATCATAAAGTAAGCAGAAATCACGATCTTTGGAAAGATTGCTATCGCTCACCATAAACCAATCTTTCAGTCATGGATACCCGAAGAGAGTTCCTCCGCAAATCAATGCTGCTGTCCGGCGCTGCCGGCTTGTCTTCTTTTGTCCCGGAATCAGTGCAAAGGGCTTTTGCCATAGATCCCGCTCCCGGCAGCACCTATCTTGATGCAGAACATATTATTGTCCTCATGCAGGAAAACAGGTCTTTTGATCATTGTTTCGGCACATTACAAGGAGTAAGAGGATATAATGACCCCCGGGCAGTATCGCTGCCCGATAAAAAACCCGTTTGGCTCCAGACAAATGATAAAGGAGAGACCTATGCCCCCTTCAGGCTTGATATAAAAGATACCAAAGTCACCTGGATGGGCGATCTGCCGCATTCGCGTCCCACACAGGTAGACGCGTATAACAATGGCAAGTACGACAAATGGCTGCAGGCTAAAAGATCGGGCAATAAAAAATATTCCGACATGCCTTTAACGCTCGGCCATTATACCCGCGCCGATCTTCCGTTCAACTATGGTATGGCCGATGCCTTTACTGTATGCGACCAGAATTTCTGCTCGGCGATGACAAGCACTACGCCCAACCGGTCTTTTTTCTGGACCGGCAAAATCTCCGAAATTGAAAATGGCACAATGCAGGCAAATATCCGCAACGAAAACTTCAGCTATGGTAAGATGCCGTGGAAAACGTTTCCTGAAATACTAACGGAGAACAATATCCCCTGGAAATTTTACCAGAATGAAATAAGCTGTGGCGGCGGTTTCGAAGGCGAAGAGCGCGCATGGCTGGCCAACTTCGGGTGTAACCTGCTGGAGTTCTTTGCCGCCTACAATGTAAAGTTCAGCCCGCGGTATATACAGGGATTGCAAAAGCTGGCAGATGAGCTGCCCGGTCAGATCAATAAGCTGCAGGAAGCCAGCCCCTCTGATGAAGATACCGCGCGTAAGATAAAAGCTGAAGTAGCCAAAAAACAGGAAGTGCTCGACAATGCATTGAGTGAGCTGAAAAAATGGAATAAAGAAAATTTCGAAAAATTATCTCCTGCAGATAAAAGATTGTTCGAAAGCGCTTTCGTGGTAAACAACGGAGATCCTGCTTATCGCTCGGTTTCCAAACTCAAATATACTGATGGCGGCAAAGAGCGTGAGGTCACCGTTCCTGCCGGAGATATACTTCACCAGTTCAGGAAAGATGTCAGCGAGGGCAGCTTAGCCACCGTATCCTGGTTTGCGGGACCTCAGAATTTTTCCGACCATCCCAGCGCACCCTGGTATGGCGCATGGTATGTTTCCGAAATACTGGATATCCTTACACAAAATCCTGAAGTATGGAAAAAGACAATACTGATCCTTACCTACGATGAAAATGACGGCTACTACGATCATATACCGCCTTTTTCAATCCCCGACAACAATAAGCCCGGCACAGGAAAATGCTCGACAGGTATTGATACCGAAATAGAGCATGTACGCTATGCGCATGAGCTGAAGCTGGGCGTTCCCCCAAAGCAGGCGCGTGAGGCGCCTATAGGCCTTGGCTTCAGGGTGCCTATGGTCATTGCCTCTCCGTGGAGTCGCGGCGGCAAAGTATGCTCACAGTTGTTTGATCATACTTCCACCCTGCAGTTCCTCGAAAAATTTCTCAACCGGAAACTCAATAAAAATATTCATCTTGACAATATAAGCCAGTGGCGGCGCACCATCTGTGGCGACCTAACCGCTGCCTTCAGCCCCTTTGACGGCGCTCCGGTGGAAAAGATCCCCTTCCTGGAAAGAGATCCTTTTGTGGAGACTATTTACAGCGCCCGGTTCAGGGAAGAACCCTCCGGCTATACCATGCTTACCGCTGCACAGGTGGAGAAAATCACGGAAGATCCCGCCGGCTCAGGCTTGTTGCCGCAGCAGGAAAGGGGTATACGCAAGTCTCCTGCCATCCCTTATGAGCTATATGCCGATGGCCGGTTGTCGGCGGATAAAAAGCATTTTGAGATCAGGATGCAGGCAGGCAACAAAATATTCGGAAGCAGCGCATCGGGAACGCCGTATACCGTATATGCCCCGGGAAAATTCACTGCCGGTAACAGGGAGGAGCTGTGCAGGAACTGGGCGTTTGCCGTAAAGGCAGGCGACAGCTTCGGCTATAGTTGGCCGGTAGATGCCTTTGAAGGCAGCCATTATCACCTGCGGTTGCATGGTCCCAATGGGTTTTACAGGGAATACCGGGGAGATAAAAACGACCCGGCGCTTGACATAACCTGCAGCTATGAAACCAGCCTGCTCCACAAAGCCTCCGGCAATATATTGCTGGAACTGGTTAACAACAGCGCTTCACAGCCGCTTACCATAGAGGTGACAGATCATGCGTACGGCAATGCCCCCATTCACAAGAAATTAAATAAAGGACAAAAGCAAAGCCTTGTGCTCAACCTGCAGCAAAGCGGGGGATGGTACGATTTCAGCGTAAAGGTCAACGGGATTGCGCGCTTTGAAAAGCGGTATGCCGGTCGTGTGGAAACAGGAAAAGAAAGCATTACCGATCCGTATATGGGGAGAGGAAACCCCTATTAGCGTTTAAAATTATAGTTCAAGGCGGATAATATTACAAAGATTCTTTTACCGTTCATCTGTCCCATTTATTTATAGCAAGGTATTGCCGGAGGCGATAAGAAATGTACTAACGAAAAGAGGCTGTCTCAATTGAGACAGCCTCTTATAATTTATAAAAAGCAGTATTTAGAAATTCGCAGGATTACCGGTATCCCACCACAGGCGGGTAGCGATATCATCTTTAGCTCCGGAACCCATTTTAGTTACTGCATCCGCAACGGCAGCGGCATTACCATTTCTTTCGCCATTGACAAATGGCATCCTTTTGATCCACTGATCGTTTGGAATAATACCCCAGTCAGGGCTGCTGTCGTTCTTGGCAACATGGGGTATTTTAGGATAGCCTGTTCTCCTGAAATCCACCCAGGTTTCCAGCGTTTGTGTAAAGGCGGCAAGATATTTTTGCGTAATGATCTTTTCTAATTTCAGCTCATTGTTGTCAGCATCATTCCAGGCTACCGTGATGGTAGAAACAGCCGTAAAGCTATTGCGGGCGTCAATAGGATCCGCATAATCAATAGGCTTGTTTGTACTATTTGCCAGGTAAGCATCAACCCCACCGGCGCCCCAGTCAGCAAAAGATGCTTTTACTCCATTTTCATAATTTGTCTTAGGATCACCGGCGCCGGCCCAACCTCTCAAGCCGGCTTCAGCCTTAAGAAACAGCACTTCTGCGGCCGTAATATCCCTCCTGGTCTGAACCTTATTAAAATCATCAGACACTTTGGAGAAAGGAACGTGGTCCGCTTTTGCGTTAATAAAGGCGCCATTGCGGATCCCTTTGTAAGGTAGCGACGGATGATCGGAGACCAGAGCAAGATTGGAAACCGGAGCATAGTATCTTGATATCCTGCCATCATTTAAACCAACCATAAACGATTCCATTACTCCGCCCATACGGGTATCATCCCACTGGTAGCAGATCTGGGCTACCGGCATAATGTTCCCTAAAAGTGAGTTGGTAAAGTTGTCTTTATTGTCCTCTATTAAACCTGCCGGGTCGCTTAATGCCTTTTCACCTTCTGTTTTTGCCATGGCGGGGGCTACTTTTGACAGGCGTATAGCCAATCTTAACCTAAGAGAATTTACAACCTTCATCCATTTGGGGATGCTTCCCGCATACAGGGTGGGATCAAACTTTTTGAAACTTCCATAAGCCTGGTTGGCTGCAAAATCAGTTTGTATACTGTCTAATTGCTTAAAAAGCAAAGGATACAGGTCTGATTCTTTATCGTAAAGAATAGAAGCTGCCGTGCTGCCGTAGTTGGTATAAATAACCGGGCCGTGAATAGCTGTCAGCTTGGATATCCCTATAATACGGATGAGTTTAGCCCAGGTTGCAAAAAGCGGTAGATTACTTTCGCCTGCCAGTTTGACAACCTGTCTTGCAGGTGACATAACGCTGCCATATATTCGGCCCCAGTAGGAGTTCCAGCGGATATAATAGGTAGTATTATTCACATTGCCCACAAAATCGGTGGGGGTGCCCATGAATCCCATCCAGTTATCATAACACAGGTCTTCTTCAATCTGGTGACCATTCAGGTTGAAGATCATTCCCGAAATAGGAGATCCTACCAGGTTGAAATCCTGCTTCAGCATATCATCGGAGATCTGGTTCGGATTCTGGTTGATGCTTTCAAAATTTTTAGTGCACGAACTGAACGTGATCAGGCATGCTATTCCAATAATTAGATATTTCATATTGTTCAGTTTAACCATTTTAGAATGTAAATTTCACATTAAAGCCAAGCTGTCTCGTTGCAGGCAAACCAAATACATCATTTGATTGCATAGAGTTGTTGGTGCTCATGGCCGCTTCGGGATCGTAGGGGGCCTTTTTGTAGAAGAAGAACAGATTTCTTCCGATCAAAGAAACAGAAGCGTCTTTGAAAACAGGATTGGCATTTTTAGACTTAAAAGTATAGCCCAATACCAACTGACCCAGGCGCACATTCGTTCTTGAAAAGATATAGGGCTCCATGATCTTATTCCTGTCGCCAATGGCCGAATAATAGGTTGCCGGATCAAGTTTTGTGACTACAGTTGATCCTAGAACAGCCTGGATGGGCACATATCCGAGGTCCCTTGCAGCAGCGCTTCTTTCGCTTACCCCGTATGAGTCGAGAAATGCTTCTGTTTTAGAGAAAGCAACACCTCCAAATTTTCCATTGATCAAAAAGCTTGCAAAGAAATTATGGAAGGTAAAATTATTGTTCCACCCCAGCAGGAAATCAGGATTTACATTGCCCACTTTGGTCATGCTGCCGGCTTTTGTTGGAACAGGGGCTGCCCCAGGTTTGGTTGGATCATAAGACAGTATGATTTGTCCTTTATCATCCCTTGCAAATTTATAAATATATACATCGTTGAAGGAACCACCGGCAATAATAAGCGATGAAAAACCTTCGTCACCGCCGCTAAGGTTTCCTGAAGTAGCTGCAACATATCCTGGATTAGAAGCAATTAGTTCAACAATCTTATTTTTGTTCTGTGAGCTGTTGATAGAAGTGCTCCAACTGAAATTTGTTCCGCGAATGGGTTCAGCAGTCACCGAAAGCTCATATCCATGGTTTTCGATCTTTCCTGCATTGACATAATATTTTGTATATCCGGAGCCTGAAGGTGCGTCCAGCGACAGGAACTGGTTGGTACTGATTTCCTTATAAAGTGTAAAATCCACCCCGAGCCTGTTATTGAGGAAGCGTATTTCTGCGCCATATTCGTTGCTTACGATCTTTTCAGGTTTCAGGTTGGTAAAAGGTACCTGGGAATTCCTGCTGATGCTTCCAACGCCGGTTGACAGGTTGCCGGTTCCACCGATTGAATTCCACGGATTCACCACGTTAAAAGGTACTTCATTCGCTGTCTGGCTAAGGGAAGCCCGCACTTTCAGGAAGGAGATCGCCCTGGGCAGCTCAACCATCTGGCTGATGACAGCGCTTGCTCCTATGGAAGGATACAGGTAGGACTGATTGCCGGTAAGCGCCAGCGTGGAAGCCCAGTCGTTGCGGGCGGCAAGATCAAGAAATACAAAGTCTTTAAATCCTATGGTCGCATTGGCGAAAGCGCCCTGCTTGACAGTCCGAAGAAAGCTACTCGGCGTGGTAAACATTACGTTATTGGGAATATTGGCAAACGTGAAAAAGTTGGGGTATTGTAACGGCGTTGTATTGTTATTCACACTTATACCATTACCAAAATCATTCTTCTGGTAAGCCAGTCCGGCTAATGCGGCAAGACTAAAGTTGCCGAAGTTTTTACTGTAGGTAAGGATACCATCGGTATAAATGGACTGGTCTGTATATTTCGTATAATCCCATTTGCCGTTGGAGCTCACGCTTACCGAGTTGCCGTTGGCTGCGAAGCGGTAGTCTCTTTCAACAGTATTGTAGTCAATATTTCCCCTCACTTCAAACTTAAGACCATCTGCTATCTGGTAGGACAGCTTCAGGCTGGCAATAGCGCGTTTGGAAGTCGCAATTTGGGGGTCATTGTAGAGCTCCCAAAAGGGGTTGTTCTGCTTTTCTTCGGTAGAATACCAGTTCATTTTATACATGTTCCTGGTGCTGTCAAAAAACTGGTATTTGTTTTTAAAAGCGTTAAAATCCCTGTCTCTTCCAAACAGAAATAAGCCGGTAAGAGGGTTGTTATAATACCCTGCACCCGGGCGGTTCTTAGATCTCTCCGAAGCAAGCATTATATTGGAGCTGATGACCAGCTTATCGTTCAATAGTTTTGTGCTTTGGTTAAACGCAAAATTATTTTTCATATATGTATTTGTCGGCATTACCCCTGTGGCCGCTGTATTGGCATACGAAAAATACGCTGTCGTTTTATCATTTCCGCCGCGAATAGCTACAGCATTGGTGTAAGTGCCGCCTGTCCGGAAGAAATCGTTAATATAGTTTTTTTGATAACTATCTGAAGTGATATTCTGAACCGGCGATTTTGCCGCAAAATTGATCAGGTCTGTATTCACAAATCCCGGTGTAGTAGCAGTTTTCATTTTTGGATACACCCAGCTATAATCCCCGCCTGTTGTTCCATAACGGAATTGAAAATCGGGGAGGTTGGCTACTTTATCGAAAATAGTGCTGGAGCTGAAGTCTACCGATACTTTTCCTGCTTTCCCCTTTTTGGTGGTGATCAGGATCACGCCATTGGCGCCCAGGCTGCCGTAAAGGATAGCGGCGTTAGCGCCACGTAGTATATTGACGCTTTCAATATCTGCCGGGTTGATCATAGAAAGACCATCACCGCCATCCCTACCGCCGTAAGAGCCGGGTTGCCCGCTCTTATTGTTGACCATTGGGATACCATCAATCACATACAGGGCTTCACTAAGCCCGGTAAGGGATTTATTTCCTCTTAGCACGGCTTTGGTAGAGCCGCCGGGTCCTGAAGTATTGATCTTGATATCAAGACCCGCTGCCTTGCCGCTAAGGGCGTCTACAAAGTTTGTATTGGCTGCCTTTCGCAACTCATCGCCATTAACGGTTTGTGCCGCATAAGTCAGCGCTTTTTTCTCGCGCTTGATACCCAGTGCCGTTACTACAACTTCTTCTAAATTGGCAGAGCTGCTGGACATTGTAACCGAAACGCTGTTATCGCCTGGAGCGACGGTCACTTCTTTTTTCTCAAAGCCAATGGAAGTAATCTCTAACACTGCCTGTCCCGCCGGCACGGCGATCGTGAATTTTCCGTCGGCATCAGTAAGAGCCTGCACATTTTTGCCCTTGAGCTTGATAGTGGCTCCGGGAACGCCATTGTTCTGAGCATCAGTTACAACTCCGCTAACCTGGCGGGTTTGCGCTGATACAATATGTGCTATTAACATGAATAGCAGCAGCAATTTACATTTGGTCATAAGTGTGTTAATTTTAGTGATAAAAATTTTATTTGCCGGAATGAATAAGAGCTGTAACGATTTGATCGTACAACTCAAAATGAGATTTAAAAAAGGAAATGGAATGCGGGAAACGCGATCTTGACTTGTGCATAAGCATAATGGTTTTGGAATAAATAGAAAATAAATACGTAAAAAAGAACTATTAAAACTTTTTTCTGCCCGGTTTAATGGTCAGTTTTCATATCGTACCAATGATCAATTACCAAAGCAGCCGCGCCGTTTAGTGAAGCGTTGGCCCCCAGCATTGACATTTTTATTTTGGTGCTTTCCAGGATACGGGGAATACAAAACCTGTTTAACGCCTGTTCCAACGGGGCCATCAGCAATTTTCCGGCATGTGCTCCCCTTCCGCTCAGCACTATCAGTTCCGGGTTGACAATATGAACCAGAATAGCAATCCCTTTGCCAATCTTGTAAGCCATATCGGTAAGCAGGGCAATGGCTTCGGGATCCCTCTCGTTTGCCGCTCTCATCATAGACTCGCTTACTTCTTCATAATTGCCCTCAAAATTAATCCGGGATATCTTCTTGTTTTTTATCTGCCTTACAGCCTTCTCCACTACTACCTTTAAAGAGGCTTCTGTTTCTAAGCATCCCCTTTTTCCGCACTCGCAAAGTATATCACTTTCACTTATCGGGATATGACTAAACTCACCTGCGTAGCCTGCATACCCCCGGAACAATTTTCCCTGGATGATCATTCCAAGCCCGATCCCCCACCCGATATTCACTACCATCACATCTTTGCTTTTTCTTGCCAGCCCAAACCTTAGCTCCGCCAGCGCAATAACACTCGAATCATTATCTATCACCACCGGTAGCTGTAAAGCTTCTTCAAGCCGCCTCCTTAGATTTACCTGCTGGTCCTCAACAGGTAAATAGGTGTAATTTATTCCTTCGGTCGTATTTATAAATCCGGGCATCCCTATTCCTATTCCCATAATGCTGCTGCGGTTGACACCTGATCTTAATATGACATCATTAATCAGCTCAATAAGCGCATACAGGCTGCAGTTGTTGCCCGATAAAACGAGCTCACTGGTTTCGGATGGGATAACATTTTTTTGCCGGAGGTTGCTGATAGCTATTTTAGTGAACAGTTGATCCATAGCCACCGTTACAACAAACATCTTATCAGGACTAAGAGCATATATCCGCGGCCGCCGCCCGCCGCTGGAAGGAGCATAACCAGTCTCCCTCACATAACCTGACTTTATCAACTGGTTAACAGCCTTCGCAATTACCGGGATGCTCTTCCCCAATATCTCACTCAGCTCCGCACAGGATAGGTTTTGATGATAGTAAAACTCCCGAAAAACCTCATATTTTAATAAGCTGTCTAATTCCTGCAAGTTTTACTACAGTTTTGGAATGTTTACCAAACTTACTAAATCAATTTAAAAAGTTTGACAAAAGATAACATTTTTTTGACGATTTTAAAACATTTTAAAATTGGAGTGTGCAGGGAGATTGAAATAGAAAATTTTTAAATAGAGTGTGATTTTATTAAATGCTTTGCAACAGTGTTACCAGGTAAGCGTTGTTACTGCTCCTCCATTGAGAGATATTGTCATTATTTTTTCGTTGTGCCTGATATGGAAAACAGTGGCTTTGTCCGATTCGTTGAGTACAATAAGCGCTATTTTCCCATCGGGCAGCCGGAATGCAACATTAGGCAGCGTTGGGGGTTCACCGGACGCTATCCGTACCGCCCCGGGCCTGATACACTTTGCCGCATGGGCAATAATATAATATGCGGGATTACGACTTACCTTATTTCCATCAATAGTGACTGCACCCAGACATGCTGTACATCCGCCGGGCGTATGAGGAGTAAGGGTTGTATTAGAAGCTACATTCCATTCCAGCGCAACCTTACACCAGTTGCGCATAGCGCCGATAATTACATTTTTGGTATGCCATACCAGGTCTTCTTTTAAATTACCCGGAGCCCCTATCCATTGCTCGGTAAAATACAGGTTTTTGCCGGGATGGGCATTGTGCACTGAAGAGAGCGTGTCAATATTGCCGCCATACAGGTGAAATGCCGATCCGTCTATATATTGGGCCGCTCCGGGGTCGTTTAAAACTGCAAGCGGATAATCCGGCCGGTCTGCATTGTGGTCGTAAATAATGATCTTTGTTGTAATACCTGCGACTTTAAACGCAGGGCCGAGGCTCTCCCTGATGAAGTCGGCCTGCTCATTTGCAGGCATCAGCATGCTGGGATTATTACCCGGGTGCAGCGGCTCATTTTGAATAGTGATTGCATCAACTATTATTCCCTCCACCTGCATCGCCTGTATGTATTTCACAAGATACCTGGCATAGGCATCATAATATTCCGGCTTCAGGCTCCCTCCGATACTGCTTTTATTGGTTTTCATCCACACCGGGGGAGACCATGGCGAGCCTAAAATTTTAAGAGAAGGGTTTATTGCCCGTATTTCTTTGAGCACAGGAATGAGATGTATCTTATCGCGGGCGATACTGAATTTCTCCATCTTCTCATCTGTTTCGCCGGATGGCAGGTCGTCATACGAAAAAGGCGCCGCATCAAGATCTGAGGCGCCGATGCTAATGCGCAGATAGCTTACCCCAATGGCAGCGCCAGTTGTTGAAAACAATTCCCTGAGCAGGTCAGCCCTTGCTGCCTTATCCATCTGGTGCAGGTGAAGGGCGCTCCCTCCTGTGAGTGTATAGCCAAACCCGTCTATGGTTTGATATTTTTTATGCTCGTCAATAATAATTTCCGGAGCGCCGGTATTTCCTTCTCCAAATGATACCAGGTCTTTTTGCTCTTTAAAAAGTATTCCGGCAGAAGGATCTGTCAGCCACGCCGTAATGCCTGGTGCAGTTGCTGCCGAAGCGGCATCCTTATCTTTCCGGGAAGTCCCATTATTGGTGCAGGATAAGAATGCAACAGCCATTATTAAGGCGCCGGGGAGAAATTTGTATAAGATTCTGATCATAGCAGCCGTTGTTTTTAGAAGTGAACCGGCAATGGTGAATGGTTAATGGTGGAACGTGAGAGGTGAGACGACAGATGTCATACACTACCTCCCACGTTGGTCGTTTCATCACTCGCCATTGCCTATTCACCACGCCTGAGCTTCGGATTGTCTTTATGCCTGACGGCATCCCGTATATCCTTCTTTTCAAAATTTTTCTTTAATGCCGCTGTCAGGTTTACGCCTGTCTGATTAGCAAGGCTCAATAATACCCAAAGCACATCTGCCATTTCATCACCCAGATCCTTTCCCTTATCACTTTCTTTAAATGACTGCTCTCCGTATAAACGAACCATCAGCCGCGACAGCTCCCCCACTTCTTCCATCAGTATACCTAAGTTGGTAAGCTCGCCAAAATAGCGCACACCTGTTGTTTTTATCCACTCATCCACCTGCTGCTGGGCCTGTTCGATTGTTATGTCCATATTGAAGTTAATTTTTGAGCGATCAGCTTTCAGCTTAAGGTGATAGCTGATACCTGACCGCTGCCACCCTCCCCTAAAACACCACCCTGAAGCTACCAAAGATCCCGAAATGCTGAAAAGTTTTTTCGGGCAACGGTCTTGGCAATACTCTCCAGATAAAATCCAGGCGGAATACTTTGAAGATATTGTCTACCCCTGTCCCGATCTCCATATACGGCTTTCCGCCAAGGGATTTAAAGCTATTGCCCGTAGTATCGGTATTATAAATCATATTTTCCGGGCTCAACCCGCTCCATAATATTTTGGCGCCCCAGAACTGCCTGAATTTTAAAATACGCGTAAGAGGAATATACCTGAACAATCCATTCCCAAAGTTATGCTCAATGTTTATGCCCGAATACCAGTCGGCGAGAAATTCATAGCGAGGCATCATATTGAACGCATATTTGTTGTAGTACCAGGTATTATTGCCGGGAGGTATTTCCAGGAGGGTATACGGTAGTGTGCCGAAGGTTTTGCCTGCATACAGGTTGTAGTAGATGCTGCCATAAGGCGATATTTTTTTATAATCGGAAATGCTGCCGCCAACTTTCTGATAATTATAGCTGCTGTGGAATATCCCCCCGAGCCCTTTGGTATAGTGCGCTTCAATGATAGGATAATCGCTCCCCAGGCTTATGCGGTAAAAGTTGCCGTCAAGGAATTTTTCAAGATAGGCAAACCGCAATTTAATTCCCGCCTCAAAAGTATTGAGCGGCTCACCGCCATTTTCTGCCGGGAATAATTTTTTTTCAGGAAGGTTGGACAGAGGTGTGAATCTTCTTCGCAGGGCGGTAGTTGTAACAGAGAAGCCGCTGCTCCACTCTTTAAAGTATTCCAGCCTTTGTTGCTCTATCTTCATGTACCGCAGTGGAATACCAGGTTTCCTGAGCGCTATGGCAAACAAATTATCGCTTCCCACTTCATCATAATATACCTGGCCGTTGTCAATATCATTGAGATATGAAGCTAAAAGCGTAGAACGTGGTGATTTATTGAAAAGGTACAGTGTTTGAAGCCTTCCTTTGAGCTTTTGATCGCCAAAGCCATAGGCCAGGTATCCTGTAAAATATATATGACGGTTGAACCCGGTATTGGTACCAAGATCGAAACGCACCCTTGCGCCTTCATAGGCGTTGACAGTAAACCAGTTATACCAGGGACCTATCTCGTAATTCCCTACATTCTTATACCCTGTGCCCAGAAAGTAAATGAGATCGGTAAATCTTTTAAAGCTCGGCATGTCCATCAGCGTATCAATCATCTTATAGATGCCTTTCTCCGTGCTTGACAACGAATCGTGCCTGGCTTCCTGCCAGTATGCGTCGGTATGATTGTGCGCGGAATCGGCCAGCACAACTTCTTCGCGCAGCTTATTTTTATCCAGCTCTGTATGCATGGAGCTGTCGTTGACCACAACATTTCTGTAGGTGCTCGTTTTTCTCCCGATGAAATTCAGCCTTTTTTTGTCCAGGAATACAAAATCCGCCACAAACTTGTCTTTCGACAGGAACCAGACGGAATCATTTACCAGTGAATATTCCTGCACGAGGTCCAGCTTTTCAACAAAGTTGATATTGGCAAGCTGGGATACCCGGAGATTCATTTTCATTACGGCAAAAGAGGAATCGGCGATCCAGGCATCCCCTTCAAATGTGTTCTCTCCTTTATGCTTTGGGGTAAATATAAAATGCATAAATCTTTTGCCTCCTATATACTGGGTATCGGGTACGCGGTAATTGTAGTAGGCAGACCCGTTATCGCTGATCGGGCTCACAAAATCCTTATCAAATACCGGGATGAAATTTTTGTAAATGTTTATATTCTGATACATGCCGCCAAGCATTTTGCTGATGCTGGGACTATTGAATCCCATTGTTTTTACCGCCTTGATCACTTCCCTCGTTTTTCTGGGGTTCCGCTGGTAATAATAGTCGGAGAGAGATTCGGTTAAGTATAAAGGTAGTATAGGCTTTGCTTCGGTGGTGGAATCAATATTTTCGTTGATGACTTTTTTAAACGGCTTTAATATGGTAAGATTTATCAGCTTATTGTTTTTAGCGTCATTGAGATCAGCTTCCAGCTTGTTGTATAGCTCGTAAGAGAAGTTATCAAAACGCGCCCGGTCATTGTAGGGCTTGTTGCGCACTATCTTCCGCCAGAGGATCATGCCCCTTCCGATCTTACTTTTGATAACTACTTCATTGTCTCTCTTTCCCCGTTCCAGGTTTACTACCAGGTGCATTTCTTCTGCGGTAGTATCAATGGCAACGTAAAAATCTTCAAAGCCTACATAAGTTACTTCAAGCGTATCGGAGGGCCAGTTGGGAAGAATAAAGGAAAAATTACCCGCAGAGTCGCTTAATTTACCTACGGAAGTGTTTTTGAATTGTATGGAAGCAAAAGGAATGCGTTCCTCGCTATGCGCATCCTGTATATATCCATAGATCTTTCTTTGCTGTGCGTAAGCCGTATTGCCCCAGAGGAGAAAAAAAAAGTACATCGCCAGGCTGATACAGGATGGTTTCCAAATCATAATGCAAAAATAACTACCTGATTACCATAACGTAAAACAGGCACATATAATTTATAGAACTGTTAAGAAAGTTTTTTTCTCAAAAAATTTGCAGGAGTAAATGTTTCTCACTTACTTTGAATTTCAAAGTGCTTTTATGACAGATAAAAATTCAGGTTTAGAGACGCTGAAAGATATCAGGCAGATGATGGAGCGCAGCAGCCGTTTCATCAGCTTAAGCGGTTTGAGCGGCATAGCTGCGGGAGTATGCGCACTGGCGGGTGCATGGCTTGCCTGTGGTGTTATTGGCAACAGCCCTTATGGCAACAGGAATACATTTTCCGAACGCTACCCTGATATTATTTCCCTCAGGGAGTTCATGGGCCACAAACTTTTTGCCATAGCTGTGGGAACCTTTATTTCGGCCTTTCTCCTGGCACTGATATTCACCTGGATCAAAAGCAAAAGGAACAATATTCCTATTTGGGGCGCTTCGTCCAGGCGTCTTATATGGAATGTAGCTTTTCCGCTGACGGCGGGAGCCCTGTTCCTGCTGCGCATGATCCAGTTAGGTTATTTTGGTTTAATAGCCCCGGGATGTCTTATTTTTTACGGGCTGGCGCTTATCAATGCGAGCAAATATACATTCGGTGAGATACGGTATCTTGGATATTGCCAGGTGCTGCTGGGCATAATCAATTGCTGGTTTATGGGTTATGGGTTATATTTTTGGGCGATGGGGTTTGGAGTGCTTCATATTGTGTATGGTGCCGCTATGTGGTGGAAGCATGAAAGAGTGATAAGCGGTGAGTGATAAGTGGCAAGAGGGGAAACCTTATGCCCTACACCTTACGCCTTAATAAAAAGGGGAATGAAAAATCCGATAGGAAATTTAAATAAAGTATTTGACAGCCGTATAAGGCTGGGCATCATGAGCTCCTTAATGGTGAACGAGGAGCTTAATTTTAACCAGTTGAAAGAAATAGTGGAAGTGACCGACGGGAATCTTGCTTCTCACCTTAAAAACCTGGAAGAGAACGGGTATATAAAAGTGCAGAAAGGGTTTATAGGCAGAAAGACGAACACTACCTATATGGTAACTAAAGCAGGCGAAAAGGCCTTTAAATCACATCTTGACGCACTGGAACAAATGATACGGTCGCTGGAGTAAGATTTTTTTTATGTAAATACTTTGAATTTCAAAGTACTTTTAAATATTCAAAACAAAAAACAATATGAATACAGAGAGTTTCTTATCTGCCAACAGGCTTACCATTAAGGGGTGCATTGTAGGCTGTCTCATTCTTGTTATGCTCATACCTTCCCTGTTTATCATGAACCTTGTTGCGGAAAGGTCCAGCCGGCAAAAGGAAGCAGCGGCTGAAGTAAGCGCAAAATGGGCGGAAAGCCAGGCTATTGTCGGACCTTTACTGGTAGTGCCTTACCGCGAAGCTGTTCAGGATGCCGATGGTAAAGTATCTGATCTTACCAGGTATGCTTATTTTCTGCCTGAACATTTGAAAATAGATGGAAAGCTGCTGCCTGAGATCCGGCACAGGAGCATTTACAAAATTGTGGTATACAGGAGCAATATTACACTGGAAGGAGATTTTGCCTCGCTGAATCCCGAAACTCTTAATATCGTTCCCGGAGCATTAATGTTGAGCGAAGCCTATATATGTTTCGGGCTGAATGATTTTAGGGGCATTGAAGATCAGTTGGCGGTCCGGTGGAATGATAACGCTTATATCTTCAATGCAGGCCTGCCCGATAAAAGGATAATTGCAACCGGCTTGAACGCTCCCGTAGCGCTTACGGCAGAAGATATCAGCAGGACCAACAAATTTTCCATCCGGCTGAACTTAAGAGGCTCAGAGCGTTTGTCCTTTACCCCCGTGGGAAGAACTACTAATGTGCATTTTACATCCGACTGGAAAAACCCTTCCTTTGATGGCAATTTCCTGCCCGTGACAACGCCGGTGGTTGATAATAACGGCTTTACGGCTGACTGGAAAGTGCAGCATCTTAACCGCAACTTTCCGCAAAGCTGGAAAAACGAAAGCTTTGATCTCAAGCCTTCCCAGTTCGGCATTACGCTGCTGCAGCCGGTAGACGCTTATTCCAAAACAGAAAGGTCTGTGAAATACGCCATACTCTTCGTAGCGCTTACTTTTGGATTATACTTTTTTATAGAGATCCTTCAGAAAAAGCAGGTGCATCCTATCCAGTATGTGCTTGTCGGTTTGGCGCTAAGCATTTTTTACACGCTGCTGCTTTCTGTTTCAGAATACCTTCCGTTTAATTTCTCTTACCTGGCAGCCTCTTTGGCCACAGCCACACTGATCACTTTTTATACGAGAAGCATTTTCAATACCTGGCGTATAGCTTCTTTATTCGGCGGACTGCTGATCATGCTGTACGGCTTCATTTTTATACTGATACAATTACAGGATGGCGCGTTGCTGTTTGGAAGCATAGGGTTGTTCATTTTGCTGGCGGTAGTGATGTATTATTCGAGGAAGATAGATTGGTATGGGAGTAAGGGATAAGGAGAAAGGTATAGGGTATAGGGTGTAAGGCTTATACCCCTGTAACGACAGGCGCAAGCATACCTCATGCCTTACCCCTCATACCCTACCCCTTATACCCTACAAAATATACACAAGCATGAAAAGAATATACGCTTTTAAATATGCCATTGACGGGATTGTTGCATTCTTCAGGTGGGAGCAGAATGCACGCATACATGCCCTGGCAGCGGTAGCTGCTATTATCCTGGGCTTTTGCGTTCATATTACCCGGCATGAATGGATAGCCATACTGTTATGCATAAGCGCAGTTTTCTGTACGGAAATGATAAACACCGCTATAGAAAAGCTATGTAATATAGTTCACCCCGCATATCATTCTCAGATAAAGATGATAAAAGATATTGCCGCAGGGGCGGTATTACTGTCAGCCGTTGCAAGCCTTGTTATTGGTGCGATCATTTTTTTACCCAAATTTTTTTAAACACATGAAAAAGATACCTGCGATATACCGCATGATCTATATCTCGTTATCGGGCAGCGTGATATTAATTGCTGCAAGAATGGTCTATAGCGGCAACTGGCACTATGCATCATTGATCTGGAACCTGTTCCTCGCTTTCATCCCGTTTGCGCTGAGCTCGTGGCTGCTGAAGCTTAAAAGCGATTCCCGGAAATCTCAATATACCATACTTATGGTATGGCTGGTATTCTTTCCCAATGCACCCTATATCATTACTGATTTTGTTCATCTTGAGGCCGGAAAAGCTGCGCCATTCTGGTATGATATCATTCTTCTTTTCTGGGCTTCATGGAACGGCCTGCTGCTTGGCTTTGTGTCGTTATGGAAGATAGAGCAATTCCTTTCAACCAGGCTCAGCAGGAAAATGGTCACTCTGTGTATATATGCTTTTATTCTTCTGGGAGCATTTGGCGTATATGCGGGAAGGTACCTGCGCTGGAACAGCTGGGATGTGGTAGTAAGACCCTTCAGCATTATGAGAGATCTGAAATATATAGCGCTCAATCCTGAAGACAATCTGCGTACATGGGGAATGACTGTTACATTTGCCTTATTGATGACTACCTGCTACTTTACTGCGAAAAGCCTGAGGCAGCTTGTAAAGTGAGCAGGCTAATTAAAAAGGGAAATATGACAGCTTCATATTTCCCTTTTTAATTGGATAATTTAAAAATCTAATCCGAGCGAGAAATACCATACAGGCTTGCCGTTGAAGAACCCGGTCATTGGCCATCCGGCATCAAGCCTGAGGAAATAACCCAGCAAAGTGCTTCTTGCTCCAAAGCCATAGCCACCTACAAACGGGCCCACACCCGGGCTTTTGAAAGTGACTTCCACAGGAGGGTTGCCATAAGTAACAGAGGGTCGTTTAAGCCCGTTATATGCGCCATTCCACGCAGATCCCAGGTCAATGAACTGTATGATCTGGAAGTTCCTTACGAAAGCATTATTGATAGGCCTGCTGAGCAGGGTGGTAAATACAGGCAGCCTGAACTCACTGTTCAAAACAATAGCATTATTGCCGTTTGCTGCATTTTGCTTATACCCCCGCATGTTTACCGCCAGCGACTGGTATGTATAGGTATTATCCTGGTCCGGCTTGTTGCTGTCATTGAATTTAGGCCACATCCACCCGTCAGTGCCGCCCAGGTAATATATGATTTTCTGGCTGCCCCAGGATATGTCGGCAGCAGCGCGGCCGGCCCATATAAAGTTGCGGTATATGGGATAATAATACCTGATATCCGTCCCTATATTCCAGGTCAGCTTGCCCTGCTTGTTTTTGGTGAGATCCGTATTGATGTCTGTATATATTTTATAGCGGAGCCCGTGCCATATATTCAATGCGGGAGTAATGGTATTATCGTGCACATATTCTATATGTGACAATACAGACTGCATAACGGTATCAGAGAACATGAGCGAAGGAACATCACCGGGATAGGTTTTAATGGTTCCCCTGTCATTGCGGTATGCAATATTTGCCCGTACGCTGCGCACCCTGTCAAGAGGATAGGTGAGATTGACCTGATAAATATTGGTAAATAATTTATTGGGGTAGTAGTTTTTCCCGTCAGGATCATCCGCCTTGTACAGGTTGTAATTGGTGACCGTAGACCTGTAATACGTTAAGCCCCAGTCTAACCGTTTCCTGAGATTATAAAAGCTGAACAGCACATCTTTATCGTCAAGGTTGAGCCCCAGGCGGAACCCGCCGATGAACTTAATATCTTCAAACAGGTCGGAAACACCGATGCGGAAAATACCGCTGAGGTTTGAATTGCCATTGGTAAGATAAATCGGTCCTCTGCCTCCGCCATAAGGTTGCCAGCGCGTCATTAGTACCGAGTTGTTAAACCCGGTTACCGAATAATCGGTAGAGAATTTTAAGCGGTAGTCGTACAGCTTTGCCTGCGACAATGTAGTTTCTTCCGGCTCTTTTTGCTCCGGCTCCATTACTTTGCCGATCTCCGCTGTAGTGTCATTGGCAAACTCACTCTGGAAAAAATCATTGGGCTTGACAACGCTGTCAACAGCAGCAGGCTGATAAATAGTTGCTCCTCCTTTGGCAACTTTTTCATCCTGCAGCACTTTCTTCATGTATTCGGTAGGGCGCACATTGATATTCCTTTTCTTTAAAGCGTCTTCATTTACTTTCAGTTTATACAGCATTTTAAGATTGCCTTCCTGCCTTACTTCAGATACCTGTCCGCGGTCGCCCGCTATGCGTGTTTCCTGCAGTCCGCTCTGATAGTTGGTGATAGGGAATGCATAAGCGGAGTCCGTGGTCACTGCCATATAGCCAATGGAGTCAGGTTCTGTTTTATTCCAGACTTTCAGGATCGAATCAAGATCCTGAGGGTCGGGATTTCTTAAAAGTTCGTCGCCTACTTTGTAAATAGTATCCAGCCCGGCTCTCTTTGAAGTAAAGAAGCCTGCGTACCGGTTGGCTATGCCCATTTCATCATTTACGAATGTAAAGTGATTGGTATTATACTGCATGGGGTATCGTGCATTCCCGTGCTTCACATCCGTAAGCTTGGTGATCTGGCGGAACTCGCTGTTATTCCAGTTGTTTACCATGAAGATATTGTACGGATAGTCTGAAGGCAATACCGTATCCTTGTTTGGTGCATTTCCCGAAGGGCGGTTGGAAGAAAAGATGATCCCTGTTTTCCCGGGGAAAGCGGCGAAAGTAGGATCAAGATCATCGTACACGTCATCTGTGATCTGCTGGAGCGTGCCCTCCTGTATCTTATACACGAAGATGTCGGAATGCCCGTTCTTCACGGCGCTAAGTAAAAGCGTGTTCTGGTCAAGCATATACTTAACATCATTCACCTGGTCAAGCTCATCAGGTAATCCCTGCTTGGTGGTTTTGAGCCTTTTCACAAGATCATATACAAACATCTGCAACGAGTTCCTTTTCATATATACCACTACCAGCTTTTCTCCTTTGGGATCCCAGGCAAGCTGGGGATAATTAGGGTTGATGTCGTTCTGGTTGTCCAGCACGCCGGACTGTAATAATATTTTTCTTTTATAGCCGAAGTCCTCCAGCTCGATACGGTATATCCCTTTCTTAAATCTCACTACCGCATAAGTGCTGTTCCTTGGGTTGGGATTGGGCTGAAAACGATAATAATCGAGGTCCTTTCCTACTTCTTCGAGCGCTACTATATTTCCTTTGGGGGTATTGCGCCTTCCTCTCAGGTCTTTATAATATTTATCAGATTCTTTATCCATGAATTCGGCCAGCACTTCCTTGAATTTCTTTTTTGTTACTTTCATGCTGGCGGAGTTCAGGCTTTTGTAGATCCTTGCGAGGTAAATAAAATAAGTGACATTATCCTTCCGGTAATTGTCTGCTATATAGTGCCAGAAGGCATGTCCTGCCAGCTCGGGCCTGTCGAATGCGAGCTGGTAAAAGTTCCTGTAGTCGCCGGACAGGAGCGCCGATTTCAATTTATCATCCAGTTCCGGGCTCCAGTTTTCAGCGGCGTACATAACATAGCCGTCTGTAAGCCATTTGGGCAGGTCGAGGAGCGCCTGGTTGCTGGCAAATTCACCCAGGTCATCGCCAAACAGCAGGTTCTCTACCAGGTTTTTTGCAATACCCTGCCTTATCTGCTTTCTAAGATTTTCATGATCACCGTTAAAGTAGACGATCATTTTATTGTTGACGAACTTGGTCACGCCCCCGGTATTTTGCCAGTCTATCCCCAGCCCGATATTAGATTGCTGCAGGTCATTAAAATTGTTGTACACAACAATGTTGATCCTCCGCTGCGATCCGTATTCCACAAAATCTTCCAGCTGCGGCAACTCTTTTTCGGCAAGTTGCGCTGCATATTTTCCAAGCGCCAGCCCATTCTGCGAAAAGTATACATTGAAATTCCGCGTTTGATAGTAGCGCCAGTTGAACTTTTCATATTGCACCCTGTTTTTCCCAAATTCCACGGCATTTACCTGTGCATTTGCATTGCCGGCATATAGAAACAGACAAGATATTATTGCGAGGATCCCAAAATAAGAGTGAAGCCTGTTCTGTAATATTCCCATAATTTCGTGCATTCTATAATAAAATTAGCGTTTTTAACATACAAAAGGTCAATATGTTCGCTGTTAAAGTTTTCATATTTAGCCCGATACAGGAGAACACCTATATCCTTTATAATGAGCGCAAAGATTGTATTATTATTGATCCCGGCTGTTATTATGATGATGAAAAAGATGAATTGGCTTTTTTTGTAGAAAATAACGGGCTAACCCCCGGATTGTTGCTGAATACGCATTGTCATCTCGATCATGTATTCGGCAATAAATGGGTGTCGGAAAAGTACGGGTTAAAGCTTCATCTCCACGACAAAGAAAAGATAGTGCTTGATAATGCACCCGTTGCAGGATTAAGATGGAATTTGCCATTTGACAACTACCAGGGCGATATACTATATGTACGGGAAGGAGACATCCTTTCGTTGGGTGAAGACGAGCTTGAGGTGTTCTTTACTCCCGGGCATTCCCCAGGCAGTGTTATTTATTACTGCCGCAAACAGGGGTTTGTAATAGGGGGCGATGTATTGTTCCGGATGAGCATAGGGCGGACAGATCTTCCCGGCGGAGACCATAGCACCCTGATCGGCAGTATCCGCAACAAACTGCTGGTGCTTCCCGATGATGTTATTGTATATAGCGGGCATGGTGAGAAAACCACCATCGGCTTTGAAAGGAATAACAATCCGTTTTTGAGCTGACAGCTATGGGCTATCAGCTATGGGCTATGGGTGTCCGTTGAGAGAGCTGCGACCTGACAATCTCAAATCTTTAATCCATGCTTCCCATTTGCCTTGTATAGGCTTTGATAAAGAGTGCGCCGAGGTTTTTATGAGGTGGAATATAATTGTCAAATCTTTCTTTGGCGTCGCCGGATGTAAATTTCTCCGAGAGATTTTTCCATATAGCGATCCAGTCTACATTTTTGCCTTCCCGCAGGTCGTCGTTGATCGCTTTTAATATAGGCTCGTTGATCACGCGGGTGCCTACTTCCTTAGAGGAAATAATATGTGCGTCGGGGCAGGTTCTTAATACGTCATCAAGATTGTGGAAGCCGCCGCATGATCCTAGTATCACGATTTTGGAGGTGGGCGGCAGGTTACGGATAGTGGATCCTACCCAATAGCTGTGACCGCGGTGAATAGTGATGCTTGGCTCCAATTTCTGCTTTTCCATATATGCTGCAAGATGTGCCTGGGCCACGGAGTCGAGTCCCTTTTCATAATCGAGAGGCAGATTAGCATATATATACACCGGTTTGCCTTTGGCAGATCTGATCTCTACCCATTCCGGCTTTTTTTTCACTTTCCAGTCAGCGCCGGTAAACAGGCTCATAAAATTGGCATAGGACTCCTTGCCGTCTTTGTCACCATAAAAGAATACCTTTTGCACTATTCTTCCGCTGTCATCCACCAGCGACGAATAATCCAGTTTATACACGGGTGGTATATGCAGCCTGGCGGATATATCTATGGTGCTGTCTTGCGAGGATTGAAAGATCGTTTGAAGAATATCATAAATGACAATAGTCCTTTTGTCCTGAATTTTTTTTCCTTCCAGAAGATTTTTATCAACTTCCTGGTCAATCAGCCGTTTTATAAGAGGATTGCTGATGCTCCCGTAGGAGTCGGCCACATCTACAGCATCTTCCAGCGTGCCGGTTCTTTCCAGACCTCTTACAAATGCCGTCATGAGCCGCTGGGAACTGCTGTCAGGCATGGTAGCAAGAAATTCATCCAGCTTGTTATACCCTGCAGCAAGCTTTATGAATTTTTTAAAGCGGTCGAAGTGCACGCTCATCAAAAGCGTATCACCCGAAGGCGTAGCCATTTTTTGCATCATCCGGTTATATACCCCTTTATAGCTGGAAGTGTAGATAACGTCTTCCCCCAATACGATGAGATAATATAATTCCTGTGGTGTAAGCGGGTCGAGTATCTTAAATCTTACATTGTCCGGAGAATCGTGCAGCGCATTGATCTGCTCAATGAATACATTTTCAGCCCTGTCTTTCAGCTTGGCGAGGAGCTTATCATAAGCAATGGGCGTATCCTTTTTTACGAAGCGTTGCATGTAGGAGTTTTGCACCTTCACAAGCAGCTTATAATACTGCACATTATCATCCATTACGTCAAAAATATCCTGGAGCGTAAGCCGCCCGTGAACGATCTCGTCAAGAAAGGGGTAATACTGCTGACCGCTTTTACTGTTGGCAACAGATACGATCGCTTTTACCAGAGAGTCGCTGTTTCTGCGTATCAGCCGCCCTACATTTGTTTTGGTAGCAGCGGCATAGTCATACAACTGGTTGGGATTGCGATGGGCGGCTACCTGCACCAGGCTGTCGGCAAAAGGCACGTTATAGTACTGTTCCAGCATAGGTAATACCTTATCAGGGTTTTTTTCGCAGAACTTCCGGAACAGGATATCTTTTGAATGGGTAATACCTGTATTTTCATAAAAAGCGCAGGACTCCCCGTTAATATTAATATTACCTACTTCATAAGCGACCTGTTCTATTATCGGGCTGATATCTTCCTTCCTGATATCGGCATACATCAGTTGCTTATAGTTGTTTACCAAAGCATCGGCAAGAACCGGGTTGAAGGTTTTGCTGCGACAGCCTGCATTGAACCCTTTCAGCAGGTTTTCCAGCCCTGTCAGGTATTTTACCTTGAGCCTGTGATCCAGATTTGCGGCAGTTTCTATAGAGTCTCTCAGCACATTTACTTTATCCACCAGTGCATTGGTAATAAAGTCATTGATCTCCGCATTGTGAGATACCCTTATTATAGTGCCGTCTCCTCCTTTGTAGTGCAGGGCGATCTTTTGCTGCTTTTCAATATTCTCATGATACCGGATGCGGGTGATATCTACTTTCTTTTTCAGCGTATCCGGTTCATTGCCCCATACGGTAAAGCAGGAAGCACACAGTGATATGATAAGGAAAAATGCTTTATACATATATTGCAAACTGCTGCAAAATTAGGGTAATAGAGGCTCGCTTCTTCAGTTAAAAGCCTAACAGCCTCGATCACTAACGTTTATTCATCAATTTTAGTGCTAAAACCGTTCCAACGGATAACAATTTCATAATCCGGTCTTTTGGGCGAGAACAGACAGCAGGGTTATTTTTGCGTAAACATATTGTTAAGATGGATGAAAGCACAAAGAAAATCCTGATCGCGGATGATGAGCCCGATATCCTTGAGATATTGAGTTATAACCTGAATAAGGAGGGATATGAAACAATGACCGCAAAAGACGGGGATGAAGCGCTTCATAAAACAAAATTGTTCAAGCCCGATCTTATCATGCTGGATGTAATGATGCCCCATAAAAACGGTATGGAAGTATGCAAAGCGCTGAGAGCACAGCCTTCTTACCAGGGCACATTGATTGTTTTTCTTACAGCACTTAGCGATGAAACTTCACATATAAAGTGCCTGGAATGCGGCGCCGACGATTTTATCAGCAAGCCGGTGAGCCCTAAAATACTGGTCAGTAAAGTGAATGCTCTTTTCCGCAGGGTTCAAAAGCCTGATGATAAGGTGCTACAGGCAGGCAATATCATCATTGATTCAGTAAAGTTCGTGGTAGTGGTGGAAGGCCGGGAAATCATATTAGCCAAAAAAGAATTTGAATTATTACATCTCCTGGCTACCAAGCCCGGAAGGGTTTTTCTACGCAACGAGATATTAAGCCAGATATGGGGAACTGAGGTAATTGTAGGAGACAGGACAATTGATGTACATATCCGTAAGATACGTCAAAAACTTGGCATAGATTGCATTACCACAGTAAAAGGAGTGGGGTATAAGTTAGTTGTATAGCTTATCCGGTAATATGTTAATCGTGAATGGTCAGAGGTCAAACGTGAACACCTCACTTCTCACCTTTTCACAATTGTTTACGGCACAATAGTCTTAACTTAACACTAGTTTATCGGGATGCCCATGTTTGATACTAAAAATATTTCACCACAGCAGTTAGCGGGTTATACAGCCCTGCTGATCTCCCTGCCTGTTGCCTGTCTTATTTTCTTTATTGAACCTGTCTGGTGGGTGAGTCTTATCTCCTTTTTCGTGGTACTGGCAGGCAGCTACCTGCTTATCCTGTTCACGCTGCAGCGGTTTATTTACCGCAAGATCAAGCTGATCTATAAATTCATTTATCAAACCAAGGCGAGCAAGCGGCAGGAATTTTACTATAAAAATATACTGCCGCCTAAAAGTATTGAAGAAGTAAGCCAGGATGTTGAATTGTGGGCCGAACAGCAGAAAAAGGAGATTGAAGTGCTCAAAGCAAACGAAGCTTACCGTAAGGAGTTTCTTCAAAACCTGTCTCACGAACTGAAAACTCCCATTTTCGCCATACAGGGATATGTAGATACCCTGCTCGACGGCGCCATGGAAAACCATGAGCTTGGGACAAAGTTCCTCCATAATACTTCCAAAAATGTATCCCGCTTAGTAAACCTGCTCAATGATCTGGACGAGATCACCAAACTGGAAAGCGGCGAGCAGGTACTTTACAGAGAACATTTTGTTTTACAGGATCTTATCAGGGAAGTATTTGATTCATTATCGGTGCTGGCGGCTAAAAAGGGAATAAAGCTTGGCATCAAAAAAGGGTGTGAGCTTCCTGTAACTGTATTTGCAGATAAGGAAAAGATAAGGCAGGTGTTCATCAATCTTACGGATAATGCCATCAAGTATGGTAAAAATAAAGGTAATGTTACTGCCAGCGCTTATATAACAGATGAGAAACACGTACTGATAGAAATAAGCGATGACGGAATTGGCATAGCCGAAGAGCATATCCCACGTATTTCAGAAAGATTTTACCGTACTGATGCCGCAAGGAGCAGGAAAGAAGGAGGAAGTGGGCTGGGGCTGGCTATTTGCAAGCATATCATTGAAGCTCACGGGCAAAGTATGCACCTAAGAAGCAAGCTGGACATAGGCTCTACTTTCGGGTTTATTCTGCAGAAAAAGAAAGATTAAAAAAACACGTATAAATACTAATAAATATTCGTTATCCGTTGCGTAAAAATACTATGCAACTCCTTGTATGACTTCATTTTAAGGTTAAAAATCTTGCAAAAACAAAAAAACATTGTAATTTAGTCCCAGTTTTCATAGGGTACGGATTAAAAACGGGCCAGGGTTTCTACCCCGGCCCAACTTTTAAATAGTATTTTTTATACATCTATTTTCTTTTTACTTCAAAGTTTTTACAAATTAATTTTATCAAACCTGTATCCATTTTCTGTAAATAATTGCAATACCCGGGGGAGCGTATATTTCATGCGGGCAAAGGCTCTTTCACTGTCATGAAAGACGATTATGCTACCGGCCTTCGCATTCAGCGAAACGTTTTGTAAACATTGCTCCGGAGTTATTGCAGTATCAAAATCCGCACTCAGCACCGACCACATAATGACTTTCATTCCAAAATCTTCGATAAGATGTTTGAGCTGCAGTTTTGATATTTTGCCGTAAGGCGGGCGAAAGAGCGGGGAATCAATATACTTTCTTGCCTTTACAATATCTTCAAAATATTTCCGGTCGCTTGTTTTCCACCCGTTCAAATGGTTAAAAGTATGGTTGGCCGTAGTATGACCTTCATTCAATATCCGGCTGTATACCTCATTATATTGTGCTACATTTTTGCCTATGCAAAAAAAAGTGGCTTTGGCATTATACCTGCTGAGTTCTTCCAGGGCATAAGGCGTTGCTTCGGGATGTGGCCCGTCGTCGAATGTGAGGTAAAGTACCTTCTCACGGTCAGGCATATCCCAGATGCCCGCCGGGTAAAGCTTTTTTAATATCCAGGGCGTTTTTACCAGATAGAACATGATAGTTGTTTTGCCTGATTATACAAAATATTGATCATGCTTCCCGGGCACTCTTCCGGCTAAACCACCAGTAAAAAGGAACACCAAGCAGGATCAGCGTTAAGCCTATACCAGCCTCACGGGGACGCTCAATAATAGTATTGCCTACCAGCAGCACACAAAAAATGATAAATAAGGCCGGCACTACCGGGTATCCCCACACCTTATAAGGCCGCGGCGCATCCGGCATTCGTTTGCGGAGAATGAACACACCGACTGTTGTGGCCCCGTAATAAATAAATGCTGCAAATATCAGCATATCGGTGATCTGGTCGAAGCTGCCCGACAGCACCAGCACACAGGCCCATACCGCCTGGTACCACAGGGAAGCGCCGGGCACATTTGTCTTATTCACTTTAGCTACCGCAGGAAAAAATAAGCCTTCCGAAGCCATAGCATAATAAGTGCGTGAATTGCTTAATATAGTAGCATGTGTACATCCGAGCGTAGACACCAGTATCAGCAACGACATGAAGCGCATGCCATTATTACCCCAGAATGCCTTTACCACTTCCACGGCGGCTATAGAATTGCCGGAAGCATTCACCTGCTCCATCTGCTGAACAGGGAGAACAGAGAGATAGGCAAGATTAGCCAGGAGGTATACCACTATCACCACTATCAGCCCAATGGTTATTCCAAGCGGCACATTACGGTGCGGGTTTTTTATTTCGCCACCCAGCAGTCCGACAGAGTTCCAGCCTTCATAGCCCCAGAATGCTGCCAGCATGGCAGTGAATACCGCGCTCATAGTTACAGGTGTCTTGTTCGTTGGGCTGAGGTCGAATGCGGCCGTTACATTTGCCTGCGGACTGCTCAATCCAAAGACCACGATCAATAAAATACCTGCAAGCATAAGCACCAAAAGAAAGCTGCTAAGCCCGGCGCCGGTCTTAAGGCCCGTCGAGTTCAGATAAGTAAGCGCTACGATCAATAGTATAGCCGTCAGCTTTACATTGAAGCCGGCAAAAGGATAAAAAACCCCCGCTATATTAAAATCGGCCTGGGAGGATAATACGGGGGGGATCGCTGCAATACTGTTCAGCGACTGGGCAAATACATACGCTATACCTGCAATAGCGGCAGTTTTGATAGCCGAAAAATTGGACCATCCGTACAGGAAGGAAAAAAAGCGCCCGTAGATCTTTTTATAGTATACATACTCGCCGCCGGTGTCGGCCAGCATGCCAGCAATTTCTGCATTGCTGAGGGCGCCAAACAAAGAAATGATACCACCCAGCAACCAGCATATCAGCACCCAGCCCGGCGAATGCAGCTCGGCAGCCATGGGAGCTACTTTTTTATATACTCCCGAACCAATGATATTGCCTATGACCATGACGATCACAAGACGCAGGCCTAACGCCCGGCTGAGATGAGAGGAAGTTTTGTTCATACACCGGTTAATTATAGTTTAAGGATAGAAGCGTTTTTGTTCGTTTATCGTCTGTCGTTTCTCATTCAGCGGGTGTATCTGCGCCGTATCAAAAAAGAATACAGCAGGGCAAAAAGCAATATCAGCAATACCGGCAACCCGGTATTGAGCATTTGCCAAAAAGACCTGTGCTCTTCCACCTGCTTCCTGTTGAGCAGCCGCAGGGTATAGTCCTTGCCCCTTGTTTCAAGTATACCCGGGTTGCCTACCAGGTATTCAAGACAGTTGAGGAAAAACTCCCTGTTGGCATATTGATATCCTGTAAAAGCGCTCTGCCCCATTTGCAACGGTCCTTTTTGCTGTGAAACATAGTTGGTGACTATATCCCCGTCCGAGATCACGATCATTTTATTATCGCTGACTGAAGAAGCCAGAAAGGGACTTTTATATACATGCTCCAGGCTGTCTTTCGTGGCAGATGAAATACGGTTGGTATACAGGGAGTTGAATTTACCCTCCAACAAAACAGCCACCGGTATAAACGGTGTTGTAAAAGTTTTGAGGTCTTCTTCTGTTTTTACGCTGTTGAGCTCCACCTTAGCCGGGGTAGCAATGATCCGTGCATTAGGAGAAGAAGAAAGCAACACCGTCTTTGTAATGCCCTCTGCTTTTACCGTATCCATAGACTGCGGGAACTGAGACATCACATAATCAAGATTTTTGGCAATGGGGTTATTATTCGGAGCTGCAAGCAGCGGAAAATAATACCAGGGCATAAGCTGCATTTGCGGGCGATCGCCCATCATGCCCACTTTCAGCGGGATCTCGGCACAGTTAATATCCTGCACAAGATCAGGGTTGATCCTTACGCCGTATTTAAACAGTATATCATCCAGGTTAAGCCCAATATCAAAAGCAATAAAGCTGCCTTCACTGCGCTGCAGGCTGTCGAGGCTGGCATATAAATAATCCAGCAGCCAGACCACTTTCCCGCCACGCATCACATACTGGTCAATCTTCAGCTTTTGTGATTCGCTGAACCCATGCTGCGGCTTAACGATCACCATCGCATTAAAAACATCAGGAATGACAGGCACGCTGTCTATCGGCAATATGCTGAAGTCATAGTTGGGCTTTATGGTTCTTTCTATCAGATCATATACATTATATTGCAGGGGCTCGCCATTACCCGTAAGATAAGCTACCACAGGCACTTTCTCCCTTTTGACCTTATCAATACCTCCTGCAAGCTTATATTCCAGTAATGCTTCAGCATTATTCAGTGAATTCAGCCCGTCAACAGCGCTTTGTCCCTGCAGCAGGTCAACGCCGGCAATGCGGTCTTTATAGGCTATGATCACGCCGGGGTATATCAGGCGTTGTTCCTCGCCTTCTCCTGATTTCGTCTGTGCTTTTACGTTAGTAGGGTTAATGCCCAGCCTGTGCAGAGAATCGAGCAGGTACATTTTGGAGGAGTCATCAAGATTTTCACCCGGCTTCCTGAAGAAATATTGCACATTGCTGCCGCCGATCTCTTTAAATTCCTGCAACATGTCCCGGGTGCTGCCCTGCAGTTTTTTAAATCCGGCCGGCAGATCACCGTCCATCAGCACGGTGATGGTCACGGGCCCATCAAGGGATTGCAGCAACCGGTGCGTTGCATCAGAAAGCGTATACCGCTTTTCCGCAGTGAGGTCTATCCTGCTATGCCATTGCGAGGCAAGCATGTTTACCAGTACCAGCAAAACGACAAGATATACCCAGCTATATTTGGATTGCAACAGTTTTTTCATGAATTAACGGGTAAGGAGTTTTTTATAAGTAATGAAAAGAAAAAAAACGATCACACTGAGAAAGTAAAAAATATCCCTGCTGTCTACCGCTCCTCTGCTGATGCTGCGGTAGTGAAAATCAATGCCCAGCATTTCAGTGATATAATCCAGCCCACCCTGCAGGGAAGGAATTTTACTTGCCGCGCTGAATCCGCTGTATAAGAGGAAACAGGCAAATGCGCTCAATAAAAAAGCCACTACGGCATTACCTGTAAAGCTGCTGCAGCACACACCGATAGCCGTAAACGTTGCAGCCAGAAAGAAAAGACCGATATAGGATCCCGCTATTCCTCCCGAATCAATGCCGCCGGTTGACAGGGAATGTATAGTGTATACGTATACGCCGGTAGGTAGTAATGCAATGATCACGATAATAAGACTGGCAATGTATTTCCCGGTAATGATCTGCCATTTGCTTAATGGGCGGGTGGCAAGTATTTCGTAGGTGCCGGATTTGAATTCATCAGAAAAGCTTCTCATGCTGATGGCCGGAATGAGCAGCAGCAATATCCAGGGGGCCATTTCAAAAAAAGTATCGAGTGTGGCATATCCCCCGTTAAACAGATTGGTATCGGGGAAAATAAAGAGGAATAAACCGTTTAACAGCAGGAAGATAACGATGGCAATATAGCCGGTAAGGCTGCTGAAAAACTGGCGAAGCTCTTTTTTGCAAATTGCGAACATGTAAATAGTTTATTCTGGATGATCGGAAGGCCTGAAAAAACTTTCAGTCCAGCTCAAAAATACAATTGTGTATCCATACGCCTGAAAATTATTAGGCGTATTTCAATTTTCCACAGGCGGGCGGGAACGCCAATGCTATTCGCTAACTGTCTCATCAACCGCAAAGTCGTATATGGAGCGAAAACTTGAAATACTGATATAAAAAATGCTTATCTTTCATTTACTAACCGGAAACTCCAATGCCTGTGTGTACCATTTTTAATAACACACCAAAGGGATTATATGAAAAAACACCTGCTGCTATGGTTTATTGCAACACCATTTATGCTCGCTGCCCAGCAAACTTATACCTGGAACACTTTTTCCGGTTCCTGGACAACAGCTTCCAACTGGTCGCCACAAAGAACTGCTCCCGCCCCCGATGATGTCCTTGTATTTAATGCGCCTGCAACCATTACTGATCTGCCAGCTTCTGAAGCCATTGGCAGGATCTATATATACAATAATGCGTCAGTCAGCTTCAGCGCTGCAGCCGCCAGCAGCATCAGCATAGGCAATGCATCTGTAGCAGCGCCTCATTTTGCCATCGTCTCCGGATCCGGCCTGGCTGTCACAGGCGCTAGCAGCATTGCATTAAATATGGGCTCTGGCTATTCGGCGCAAATTGATGGCAGCCTGAGCTTTGCCGGTAGCGCCCACCGGCTGACTGGAGTTGCAGCCAATACCATTACATTCTCTTCCGGGGCGGTGTTCACTGCTGACGCAGGATTTTCAGGCAATGCATTTGGTAGTACTGCCGCTAATAAAAACTCAGTGATCTTTCAAAGCGGGGCCACCTATATTTTCAGAGCCGGCGGCAATCCATTCGGGCTTGCTGCGCCGGATGCCGTTACTGTATTTAACAGCGGCAGTATTTACCGGCATCAGGTAAACGGAGTTGGGCCGTCT
>CAYWVB010000033.1:0-61014 GCA_964461595.1 uncultured Terrimonas sp.
GTCCTGCCTGCCTGTACCATATTGGCCGATGCAGAGACTCGGCTGGGAAGAAAAATGTAACCCGTAAAAGTTTTTTCATCCAACTGGTTCTTAAAACATTTCCCGGTTTAAATATCCTTCTTCTTCGCCGCCCAGTGTTCTTACATCCTGAGGTTCGTAGCCGGGTCTCACTGCATAGCCTTGTGTGTGGGGGCGGCGTTTGGCTGATATAGTACGCCGAGTCCTGCCTGCCTGTATCATATTGGCCGATGCAGAGACTCGGCTGGGAAGAAAGTTTTTCATCCAACTGCTTCTTAAAACATTTTCCTATTTAAATATCCTTCTTCTTCGCCGCCCAGTGTTCTTACATCCTGAGGTTCGTAGCCGGGTCTCACTGCATAGCCTTGTGTGTGGGGGCGGCGTTTGGCTGATATAGTACGCCGAGTCCTGCCTGCCTGTACCATATTGGCCGATGCAGAGACTCGGCTGGGAAGAAAAAGATTAAGGAGCATTGAGGCATCTCCTTAACATTTTATTGCCTTTCGCGGAATAAAATTTGAATAGCTTCGTTTAGTTTATCAATCTGCACAGTTCGATGAAATACCGGATAATCATATTGTTTTATATAGTTTGTGTGAACGTCTGTTTGGGTCAGCAGTATAACCCCGAAAAGGTCAGTAAGAAAGCGGTGAATTTCTATAATCTGGGGCTTGACCAGGCGCAGAATGGCAACTATAAAGAGGCGCTTGCCTTTATGGAAAAAGCTATACAGCAGGACGAGGGATTTGTGGACGCCTGGCTCACCCGTGCAGGTATTTACGGAGAAATGAAGCAATACGAAAACTGCGTGGCAGCCTATGAAACAGCGTTTGCCAAAGATCCGCAATATAGTAAGGATTATAAATTACCTTATGCTATTAACCTTGCCGGTGCAGGTCATTTTCAGAAAGCCCTGGATGCCGTAAATGAATTTTTATCCAATCCCAACCTCAATTCCCAGAGCATAAAGGCCGGTGAGTACCGTAAACGCTGTTTTGAATTTGCGGTGCAATATGATAAGGATCACGATACAAAGCAGTATGTATTTGCCCCCCGGAATGCAGGCGACAGCATTAATACCGCGGATCTTGAATACTATCCCTCTGTTACTATAGACGACAGCACGCTTGTTTTTACCCGGCGGCTGAAAGGAATGAATGAAGACTTTTTCGTAAGCACACGAAAAGGAGGTACATGGACAAAAGCAAGGGGTATGGACGGGGATATCAATAGTAATTTTAATGAGGGCGCCCAGAATATTTCGCAGGATGGGGGATGGCTGATATTTACCGGTTGTAATTTTCCTGAGGGGCTTGGGAGTTGCGACCTGTTTCTTTCCCTGCGGACAAAAAAAGGATGGAGCAGCCCCGAAAATATCGGTTCCCCGGTAAATACCGAGTTCTGGGAATCCTCGCCCTGCCTGTCGCCGGATAAACGCGAGTTGTATTTCTCAAGTAACCGCCCGGGTGGGTACGGAGGCAAGGATATATATGTGACGCGCCGTTTGCCGGATGGACAGTGGGGCGCTCCTGAAAATCTCGGACCGAAAATTAATACTGCCGGTGATGAAAGCTGCCCGTTCATCCATGCAGATAATCAAACCATGTATTTTACTTCCAACGGGCTTACCGGTTATGGAGGTGATGACCTGTTTCTTGCACGACGGCAACCGGGAGGCGGATGGGATAACGTTACCAACCTGGGTTACCCGCTCAATACCACGGATAATGAAGGCAGCCTGGTGGTAGCGGCGGATGGTAAAACGGCTTACTATGCCAGCGATCGTGCAGACACCAGGGGCGGGCTGGATATATACAGCTTTGAAATGCGGGAAGATATCCGCCCGAATAAAACGCTTTGGGTGAAAGGTAACGTATATGATAAGAAAACAGGCAAGGGGCTGCCATCTGCCGTAGAACTGATTGATATTGCTGCAGAAAAAACATTGCAGAAGGTGCAAACCAATGAATCGGGTGATTACCTGATAACCTTACCGCTGGGAAAAGATTATGCGTTTAATGTTAACCGTAAGGGTTATCTTTTTTATTCGCGGAATTTCCCTTTCCGCACTGCTCCTGTTGATTCCACTTACACTATCAATATCGGCCTGCAGCCTGTTGAGGCAAATGCTTCGGTTGTATTGAATAATATTTTCTTTGATGTAAATCAGTATGAGCTGAAATCTGAATCCATATCGGAATTAGATAAAGTAGTGGAACTGCTGCATGATAATCCCGGGGTGAAAATACTGATCAGCGGCCATACCGATAATACGGGTAAAGCAACCGACAATCTCCGGCTTTCTGAAAACCGCGCTAAAGCCGTGGTTAACTATCTCATTACAAAAGGCATAGATGCTTCCCGCCTGCAGTATAAAGGTTTTGGGGCCGCCCGGGCTATAGCGGACAATGCTACGGAAGAAGGGCGTGCACAAAACAGGAGGACAGAACTGACTATCCTGTAAAATATATTGCCATCCGTGAGACCTTAATATTTGGTTAATATTAAAGATGTAAAGCAAAACTTGTAGAATTTTGTTTTGAAGTTAAAAGGCACTGTGGATGTTATATGTCTGTAATAAATTGTGCAGATAAACCAATGCTAATAATTAAAGCTGATTCAGATGTTCCCTGTCTGTATTAAAGGATGGCAATTAGCTGCAAATGCTTTCTCGGGCGAAAGAAAAAGATATCGTCGTAAACAACAGTATAAGATATTCTTGTATACATTAATGAGCCCCTCATTTGCAAAAGAGTGGTTTGATACCCTGTACTCACCGGAGTACGATCAGATTGTTAAGCATAGGCCACGGTTATATGTGAAGCCATTCAGGGTGTATATGTCGACCGGGTGGGATAAGCATCATAAGATGAAGACGATCCTGGATACTTATCATTTCATTAACAGCGCCGGTAATGCATTTACACAAGTAATTACAGGAAAAGACAATCTTCCTGTTGCATGTTTCAAGCTGAAAGATGGCTCTGAAGCTTCCGTTATGCTGGGGTATGACGAACGGTACAGAAAAGAAGGTGAACTGGTTTTGTTCTTTGTTTGTAAACAATTAGGCGGGATTGTAGCTGCAGCTTCATTCTCCTTTGAACGTAGTGATTCAAACAATTGGGTTTGCAGGATTGGCTGTATTCAGGGAAATAAAACCAGTGATGAAAATAATATTGCTAAAACTGCCCAGAACCTGATGTATGGGCTGAGACCGAAGTCATTCATGGTCTTCCTGGTTCAGGAATTTGCGCGTCAATTAGGTATAGACGCTATTTACGGGGCAGGGCAGTCTATCCAGGCATTTCGCCGAAAGCACTTCATCCACATCCCGGTGCTGCATACTATAAGACAAAACTACAATGATATGTGGCTGGAATCAGGCGGAGTATTGGGAAAAGATGGCTGGTTTGCTTTACCTCTTATGCCAAAGAGAAAAACTTTGGAAGAAATAAAAAGCCATAAACGCGCTGTCTATAAAAGGCGATATGAAATGATGGACAGCATCTCCGCTGAAATATCCAAAAGTATGCAGCGTGTTGTTTCTATGGTATAAACCAGTACCTGTTTCATATTTCTTCAGCGGTGTTAGTCCGGATATGAAAATGGATGAAAATTTTTGGCGCAAAAGAGCATTGTTTTGTATCTTACCACATTCTTTTCCCCAAAACCACAGATATGCCTGCCATAGAACAACTACCCGCGCTTGATGATTTTCGCACATTAGATCAGTTGCAAATAAAGGCTTTCCGCCGCGATGGACATACGCTTATAAAGCAGGCGTTATCTCCGGAAGAAGTAGCCGTATACAGAGATGTGCTTGTAAGCGCTGCGGAGCGTTATAATACGGAGAAAAGAAAAATGGAAGACCGCGATACCTATGGCAAAGCTTTTCTTCAGATTATGAATCTCTGGCGCGCTGATGAAAAAGTAAAGAAATTTGTGATGGCAAAACGGTTTGCCAAAATTGCCGCAGATCTTCTCGGAGTGGAACATGTGCGCATATACCACGACCAGGCTTTGTTTAAAGAGCCGGGCGGAGGCCCTACCCCGTGGCATCAGGATCAGTATTATTGGCCTGTAGATACTACAAATACCGTAACGATGTGGATGCCGCTTGTTGATATTACCATTGATATGGGCATGCTCACTTTTGCAACAGGCTCTCATACGAAGGGCGCTATATTCGATTACGAGATATCTGACGAATCAGAAAAGGAATTTGACCGTTATGTAAAAGAAAACCGTTTTGAAATTTCGCGTGCGACAACTATGAAGGCGGGCGATGCCACCTGGCATTACGGATTTACCATACATAATGCGCCGCCTAACCACTCGGATATGATGAGAGAAGTGATGACGATCATTTACATTGCCGATGGAGCAAAAATTACGGCGCCTGCCAATTCCTGGCAGGAAAATGACCGTAAAACCTGGTTCCTGGGATTGCCGGTGGGCGCAGCGGCGGCATCTGATATTAACCCGGTGGTGATTTAATATTTTTTGAAGCATCAAAATGCTCCATTTTTTATACAAACCTGTATTTTATATTTTCTATGAAGAGAATGCTGTCGATTTTGATTGCTTTTATTTCCGTAATATTTTTTCAGTTCATAGCCTGGAGTGCGCCCAAAAATAAACCTGTAAATGATTTGATTAAGATAAATGCGTATGACAGCAGCATTATTGGAGGACAGCCTGTTCTTCTGGTCGCCAATAAGCACTCCAACACTTTATCATATGTCAATCCCCAAACTTTTACAATTATTGAAACTATCCCGACAGGCCCTAATCCACATGAAATAACCCTGACGCCCGATCAGCGTTTTGCCTACCTTAGCAGCTATGAACCGCCGGGGAATACTATTTCGGTTATAGATCTTTTGAAGAGAAAACAAATCAAACAAATCAGCACGGGAAATTACGGACGCATACATGGTGCAGCCATGGCCCCGGATGGGAAGCATGCCTATTTTACTGCCGGGCAAAGTGGCTTTGTGGTAGAAATAGACACGAAAACCAATGAAATCTCCAGAACTATCCCGACCCATGGAAAAATATCTCACATGGTCTATGTATCTCGTGATGGAAAATATTTATATACAAGTAATATTGTTTCTGAAAATGTTTCTGTTATTGATCTTATTACCGGCAAGCTCATAACCCAGATCTCATGTGGTCCCGGCTGCGAAGGAATGTCATTTACTCCAGACGGGAAGTATATATGGGTAGCCAATCAAACTGCAGGTACAATCACCATCGTTGATATTCCCGGTTATAAGCCGATAGAAACTTTTGAATGTAAGGGCATGCCTGTACGGCTTCGGTTCACTTCAGACGGCAAACTTGCTTTGGTAGCAGGTTGGGTAAAAGACGGTACACTTACTGTAATTGATGTTGCCACCCATAATGAAATTAAAAGAGTACGGGTGGGGGATTATGCAATCGGTGTAGAACTAACCCCCGACGAAAAATTTGCCTTTGTCGGATGCGAAGATTCTATGGAGGTACAAGTGCTGGCAGACGGTACTGAAAAGATTAAGACCAGTGAAGGAGATTCTGACGGAGTACACGTCATAGATATGCAAACACTCTCAGTAGTTGCTGTTATAAAAACCGGATTGGGCCCTGATCCTATGACAATGTGGTACCCTCCTGTAAATTAAAATTATGTATGCGTTATTTTATAATTTATTAAAATATTGCATAAGATGGTTGCGCATTTTATTTCTAAATTCCGCTGCAGTTCCTTCTTTCAGGGTATTCAGCAACCCTCTGTGAAATACATAATTATTTTTTTCAGTCATTTCTTCTGGCAATATTGAGTATAAGCCTTTTGTGCCTTCAAAGAGTGGAAGTAATATTTTTTGGAATCTTTGAATAGTATCATTCCCGGATATCTTATATAGCATAGAATGAAATTCTATATCATATTTTGTATGTTCATCATATGTCGTGGCTTTCTCATCTTTTTCTACAATTTCTTCAAGCTTTTTTAAATCCGCATCTGTTTTTCTTAAAAAAAGCAGATCTGCGATTCCAATTTCCAGGACAAGCCTTAGTTCAAAAATATCTTTTATGGTCCCTTTGTCCAGTAGCTGTAAGTCTATTACCCTTTCCATATTGTATAATATATCAGGATGAGTAATGACCATACCCCTGTTTTTTCTGGATTCTATAATTCCCAGCGTTTTAAATCTTGATAAAGCTTCCCTTACTGACGTGCGGCTAACCCCAAGCGCTTTTGCCAATTCCAGCTCTTTGGGAATGGCGTCTCCCGGTTGAAAATTACCGTTTCTGAAATATTCACGTAAACTATTTTCAATTTTATCTACTTGTGTTTGATTTTCAATAGGATACAGCATTTCTAATCTTGCCGGCTTCTTTTCTTCTGCTATAGATTGCATTTTTAGTGTTTTATCTGTTCTAAAAACCTGCAAATATAGTTTGATAACTTTAGTTTACATAAGTAAAAATTATTTTTTAAAATAGTTGGTTTTATTATATAAACAAGTACATTCGTCATATGTAATACATATAAAACTACTTTTATGAGAAGAAAATTGACAAGAAAAGATCAAAGGCAGTCTGTAACTGGCTTATTAAATAAGCTGCTTCGTCAAAGAAGAATAATTTATTTTTTATTTTTCTTTCAGTTCTTTTTTATCAGTGTTTTTGCGCAAACAACTGTCACCGGTACAATTAAGGATGAAAAAGGAGAACCTCTAGTGGGTGCAACTATAAAAGTGCGGGATACAAAGAATGGCAGTACCACGAATTCGCTTGGTCAGTTCTCTGTAGTGGCAAACAATAATGCTGTATTGGAAATATCTCATACCGGCTTTCAATCCCAGCTAATACAGGTAAGTAGCAGGAGCCATATAGATGTTGTATTACAACCATCTGCAGCAACTTTGAGTGATGTAGTGGTAATCGGATTCGGATCACAGACAAGGCAAAAGGTTACCACCTCTATTTCCAAGCTTGATACCAAGGTTTTGGAAAATGTACCCTATGCTAATCTTGGCTCTGCTTTGCAGGGCGCCATATCTGGTGTGCAGGTTCAGACTACTACCGGCATGCCGGGCGCTGCTCCGCGCATAATCATTCGTGGAGGTACTTCAATAAATAATCCAAATGGAGCTGCCCCCTTATATATTGTAGACGGTATTATCAGACCTAACATGAATAATTTGGATCAGTCGGATATTGAATCCATCCAGGTTTTAAAGGATGCTGCCTCCACCTCAATCTATGGAGCCCGGGGGTCTAACGGAGTCGTTATCATTGTTACAAAATCGGGGAAGGCCGGTAAAACCCAAATTGATTACAGATATGACTTAACAATATCAGATAACGTTAATTATTACCAGCTTCTTGATGCAAAAGACTTCCTGTATTTTCAGAGAAAGGGATATATGGCTTCTGCCGAAAGAAAACCGGCTCAGGTGGCCTTGCTTGGGGCAGCCAGCTCGGGAGGCACAGGAAACGATCTTACTAATAGCACTGCTTTTTCTACGCAATATCTCACGTCTGAGAATGAATATAAATTAAATGAAGGATGGCTAAGTATGCAGGATCCTTACGATCCTGCAAAAACGATTCTGTTTTCAAATACTGATTTTCAATCAAAGTTGTACAGAACAGGTATCGGGCAGAATCATTCCATTTCAGCATCAGGAGGCACTAAAGTTGCTACATTCAGGGTAGGAGTTGGATATTTTGATCAGGATGGCATTGTCATTACCTCTAAATTTAAACGTCTCAGCACTGACCTGAGCGGAGATCTGAAACTTAATGATAAGATTAAGATTTTTGGCCGCCTGATATACTCAAATTCATCTGACAATACACCTGGAACCGGGGCTAATTTGTTTGGCAGATCTCAAGGCCTTCCCCCAACAGCAAAGTACAAATATGAAGATGGTACGCTGGCCTCCGGTCTCAATACTTCACTCGGCAATCCCGAGTATATAACAGGTTTTCAGGTTGCAAAAAATAGTTCGGATAATTTATCAATAGCTTTAGGAGGGCATTGGGATATACTTCCCGGTTTATCATTTGATCCGCAGGTTTCATTATTCCAGGCAACAACTGATTCCAGGTATTTTGAAAGAGCTTATTTTAATGGACCAAAGGCTTATAATACTGATCGCAACGCTACTGGTTCCTTTTCTAAACTGTTACAAAAACAAGTTGATGCTGCACTGTCATATACCAAAGATTTGGATGCTCATCATTTTGATTTTAAAGGTGGCTTTTCGTATTTCGGAACCAGGAGCTCCACTTTAAGTGCGAGTGGAAAGGGCGCCGCCACTGATCTGATCCCTACTTTAAATGCCTCTGCTACTCCCGTGAGTGTTTCCGGTACGGAGACCAATCAATTGATTTTGGGATATTTTGGAAGGATCAATTACGATTATGACGAAAAATATCTTCTTTCTGTTAATGCCAGGTATGATGGCGCTTCTAATCTTGGATTAACTAATAAATGGGGATTTTTTCCTGGTGTTTCTGTAGGATGGAATATGCATAAGGAAAATTTTTGGAAAATATTTCCGGATCGTCTGTTTAGCCTGAAGCTTAGAGCAAGCTACGGAGTTAATGGTAATATCAGCGGACTCGGACCCTATACCGCACAGGGAAGCTATAGCGTAGGTTCAAGATACAACGGACTTGCCGCTGTACAAAACACTGCATTGGCAAACGCGGATCTCAAATGGGAAGAATCTAAAACTTTTGACCTTGGATTTGACCTTGGTGTTTTTAATAACAGGATAAATATCCTGTTCGATGTTTATAGGCGCCGGACAGATAATCTGCTGACCAGCTTATCCTTACCGCAGTCTACAGGGTTCGGAAGTATTCTTACCAATTTAGGGAGCCTTGAAAATAAAGGCTTTGAAATTGAGCTGAACGCAAACGTCCTGCCGGGAGACGCTGCTTTCCAATGGAATATCGCTCTTAATGCTTCTGTTGTTAAGAACAAGATTTTAAAGCTTCCTGACAACGGCACAGAAAATAATCGTATTGGAGGATATTATGTGTGGGATGCGGCTAAAAAAGATTATGCCTGGAAAGGCGGCTTGCAGGAAGGCGGCACCATGGGAGATTATTATGCCTATAAGCAAATTGGGGTGTACGCAACTGACGAGGAAGCAGCCAAAGCACCATTAGATGTAAACGTTCCTCAAACTGATCAGACGAAACATGGCGGAGATGTGAACTTTCTTGATGCAGACGGAAATAACATTATTGATAGTAAGGATTTGGTTTATGTAGGAAATATATATCCTAAAGCCACGGGGGGGATTTCTAGCATATTCAGTTATAAAGGTCTCTCTTTAATTGTTCGTATGGACTATACCGTTGGTCAAACCATTTTTGATTATACTTATGGAACATTAATTGGTCAATTCCAGGGAGATAACGGTTTGTCAAAAGATCTTCTGAGATCCTGGCAAAAACAGGGAGATATAACAGACATTCCTCGTTTTTATTATGCTGATCAGCAGGCAAGTAACAATATCTACAGAGGAGGAAGCGGAACATCGCTCCTATATAAAAAGGGTGATTTTCTTGCTCTTAGAGAATTGACATTAGCATACAATCTTCCTGAAAACCTTCTTAAAAAAGTAAAATTAAGATTGAATGTAACCGGGAATAATCTCTATTATTTTACTAAATACACTGGCCCCAATCCTGAAGACGGGGGAAGAGACGGGGGAAGATTCCCTATTCCAAGAAATATTATTATTGGAGTAAGCGCCAGTTTTTAACTGTATCAAATCATCACCAATCAAACAATCAGGTAGTCATGAAAAAATCAAATAATATACTGATATATATATCAATATTTACCCTTGCAGTTGTTTCCTGCACCAAAGATCTGGAATTGGTTCCCGTCAGCCAGATTTCTAATGCTTCTTTTTGGAAGACCGAAGTAGATGCAACGGGGGCGTTGAATGGCATGTATGTGCGGTTTCGCAGCTTGGAACAGGATCTTTACTATTTGGGAGAGATGAGAAGTCAGACATTAGGAAATGGTGTTGGGGGAAACACTCAGAATGAATTTGAAATGTACAATAATACATTAACTGCAAGTTCGAATATGCCTAACTGGCAAGCCTTCTATGCTGTTATACATGATGCAAATCTTATTTTGAAATTTGTTCCGGATATTAATTTTTCTTCAGAAGCAAATAAGAATAATATTTTGGCACAAGCTCACACTATGAGAGCATTCTGCTATTTTGCTATGGTCAGAACTTGGGGTGATCTTCCGTTAGTAGAAGATCCAACGTTGGGGTATGATGCACAGCTTGTTCAGAAAGAAAGAAGTCCTAAAGCAGAGATATTTACGTTAATTAAAAAAGATATAGATGATGCAATTCAATTATATCCCAATAATAATTTCCCTGCAGGAAGAGTTACCTTATCAAAGGCCGCAGCGTTAACATTAAAGGGCCAAATATATTTATGGACTGGTAAAAGAGAAAATGGGGGCACGGCTGATTTTAATACTGCCCTGTCGGCTTTGAATGAGGTAAGCAATAGTGATGTTGCCTTGTTGACAAATTATGCGAGTATTTTTGATTATGGGAATAAAGGGAATAAAGAAGTAATTTTTGCAGTGCGCCATGCGGATATAGAAACAGGAGATCTCCAGCCTTACAATCATATGTGGTTGTATCCCGGCTATATCCCGGCTACCATTGATGATGCTACCAGGGAAATACTAAAAGGTGGTAATGGATATTCACAGCTTGAGGTGGAGAAGCATATTCAAAATCAATTTACAGATGATGACCAGCGTAAGAATGCATCTTTTAGAGTAATCTATGCATATCCTGGCGGAGTAAAAACCTACTATTCCTCTTTGGTATATAAATATCATGGTACTTTAATTAATGGGTTAAGGTATTGGTATGATGATAAAATCATCTTTAGATATGGAGATGTTTTATTAATGATTGCAGAAGCTAAAAATGCCTTAGACCAGGATCCCACTCCGGAGATGACCCTCATAAGACAGCGGGCTTATGGATCAGACTATTCATCGCATGAGTTTGCAAGCGGTTCAAAGGAAGAAAATGATGCGGCAATTTTGAAAGAAAGACTTCTTGAAACTGCTTTTGAAGGAACATACTGGTGGGATCTACTGAGATTCGATAAGGTCTTTGAATTAGTTCCTTCTCTTGTCAGCAAAGCAGGACAAGACTATTTAGAGCTGTGGCCTATCGTACAGTCTACCCTTAGTCTTGAACCAAAAGTGAAGCAAAACCCGGGATGGGAATAGCAATATTTTGTTTGCAATATACTACCATGCTTTACTAACAGATCTGTCCATTAATAATTTTTTAAACTGCTGAATGGAGAAAATATTAAATTTTTGTCTGCAAAATTGGGATTTAGCTCTCCAGCTAAATATAAGGTAGAGGAAAAGCTTAATGCGAAGCCGGGATTATACTTAATGATGATGGAGATTTTTCCTTTATGCAGGACAATTTTTAAAGGCTGGATTAAGCGTAATTAAAACAGCGGGAGACGAGGCAAAAAGGAATGGTATGACTGATGTTGAAATTGGTTATGCTTATTATAATAAACTTAATTCTCTTATGTTAGGCGAAAAACCGCCTCGTCTAAATAACAATCAGGAAACCGAAAAATTTAAGTGTTTAATATGATAAAAGCCCTCTTTTTTTGTTTGGTCATCTTCATTGCCCCGGTAAACACGGCTTTTTCTCAAAGCAGGAAAATGCAAAGCGCTAATGAGGTTGTATTTTCATTACTTCCGGGTCCCAATAATCCCCGTAACAGCGAGGGAGACTTTATTACCTTAAAAGACGGCCGCATTCTATATATATATACTCATTATACAGGAACTTCAACTGATGATAACGCTCATGCCTATCTGGCTGGCAGATATTCCTATGATAATGGGGAAACATGGACAAATAATGACACTAAAATTATAGATCAGGAAGGGGCTCTGAATGTAATGTCTGTATCTCTCCTTAGGTTAGAGAATGGTGAAATAGCTTTGTTTTATTTAAAGATAAATTCTGAAACTGACTGTATTCCTTTTGTCCGTATTTCGAAAGATGAAGCAAACACCTGGAGCGATCCTCAACCCTGCATTACCGATAGAAAGGGTTATTTTGTACTTAATAATAATCGTGTTATTCAATTAAAGAATGGCAGGATTATTTTGGCGGTCGCAATGCATCAGAGTCCCGATGCGCCAAAGTTTTCCATTGTAGGACGTATCTGGAGTTATTTTTCAGATGATAACGGAAGAACCTGGAAATCCGGCAGGGAGGTTTCTAATCCTAAAGTCATAGTAACACAGGAGCCGGGAATGATAGAATTAAAGAGTGGGGCTATTTTAATGTTTATGCGTACAGCATCGGGAGTACAATATTTCTCTTATTCAGAAGACAAAGGCGAAACCTGGAGTCCTGTAAAACCGGGTAACATCAAATCGCCGCGCTCTCCGGCGTCCATAGCACGAATTCCTTCTACAGGAGACCTGTTATTGGTATGGAATGATAATGGGATAAATCAAAAGCGCACTCCATTGAATATAGCTGTTTCAAAGGATCAGGGTAAAACATGGATCAATAATAAAGTACTTGAAAATAACCCCGATGGAGCTTATTGTTATTCTGCTATCCATTTTATCGGTAATGAGGTGTTGATAGGTTATTCTGATTGGTTAACAATGGGAGCCACTATACGTAAGCTAAATCTTAATTGGATTTATAAATAAAAATGAAAGAAAATATGTTTAGTTTTTTCAATAAAAGGAAGGTATCCGGAGTCAATAACGCTTCTTTACAGTTAAATGAAATAATTAAAATATTGACCGTTTTCCTGTTGATATTTATTAATCCTGTCAGCAAAGTTTTTTGTCAGGCTGTAGAGATTAGTGAAGCAAATAATACTGTATTGAAATTATCTCCGGGCCCGGGAAATCCCAGAAATAGCGAAGGGGACTTTATCACTTTAAAAGACGGCCGCATACTATTTATATATTCTCATTATACAGGCGCCTCAGGCGATGATCACGGCAATGCCTTTCTTGCAGGAAGATATTCTTCTGATAAAGGAAAAACCTGGACACAAGAGGATATAAAAATAGTAGATCAGGAAGGTGATATGAATGTGATGTCTGTTTCATTATTAAGATTAAAGAACGGTGAAATTGCATTGTTTTATTTAAAAAAGAATTCGTTCACCGACTGCATTCCTTATGTGCGCATATCGAAAGATGAAGCAAAAACATGGAGCGATCCGCGCCCGTGTATTACTGACAAAAAAGGATATTTTGTATTAAATAATAATCGTGTCATTCAACTGCGGAATGGTCGTATTCTCTTAGCTGTTGCTATGCATCAGCGTCCCGGTGAAACGAAATTTTCAAATAAAGGTCGCCTTTGGAGCTATTTTTCAGATGATAACGGCAAGACCTGGCAAGCCGGTCACGAAGTGCCTAACTCTTCCGGCATTGTAACCCAGGAGCCCGGAGTGATAGAATTAAAAAATGGAGATATTTTAATGTTCATACGTACAAATACAGGTGCGCAATATTTCTCACGCTCGGTGGACAGAGGGGTTAGCTGGGATGAGGTTAAGCGCAGCAATATTACTTCCCCGACTTCCCCTGCTTCGATTGCAAGAATACCTTCTACCGGTGATCTGCTGATAGTTTGGAACAATACTGTAAATGAAAGACGTACCCCATTAAATATTGCTGTCTCAAAAGATGAAGGGAAAACCTGGCGATATATAAAAACGCTTGAGGACGATCCGGGGAGGGGATATTGCTACATTGCTATCCATTGTATAGGTAAAAATGTGTTATTGAGTTATTGCGCCGGAAGCCAATCAGAGGGTATACTCACCCAAACAAATATTAAACGACTAAGTTTAGGCTGGGTATATAAATAAAACATGAATGTGCTATTCATAATACAGGAAGCTACGATAAGGGGTATTCAATATAAATAAGTTACTTTAAGAAAATAAACGAAGAGTTTATCCTTTAAAAGGGATATGATTATGAAAGGCAATGGTTTAGAGTTGTATAAAAAGGATGCACATCCGATTCAGGCAAACTTTAGGAGGCTTGCATAAGCTGTATGGAGTGGAGCCTGATATGGCTATGTTTGGAAATGCTTTGGGAAATGGATATGCCATAACAGCAGTGATTGGAAGGACCGGTGTGCCATAGTGGTTTTAAAAGACTGAATTAATTTATACTAAGGTTATTGATAGAGCTTTATAAACATTTCGTCATGAGAAGAATATTAGTTCTGGGCTTAATGATTTTCGGATGCTTTCCTATGGTGGTTAATTCACAAAGTAATGTTAGTGCAGAGGGGGATATCTTCGAATATTTTGTTGCTCCTGTTGCTCCACAAAATCCGCGCAACAGCGAGGCCTCCATTATTCCTTTAAAAGACGGCTCTCTATTACTGGGATGGACCGAGTTTTATGCCGGTAAAGGTGATGATCATGGACCGGCACGCCTTTCCGGAAAAATATCGACTGATGGAGGCCGCTTGTGGGGTGAAAAATATACGCTGGTAGAAAATAATGGCGGCTGTAACGTAATGGAGGTTAATTTTTTGAGATTGCTTAATGGCAATATTGCAATTTTCTATTGTCAGAAAAATACAGAGTCAACAGACTGCCGTATAATGATGCGTACTTCAAATGATGAAGGAAGAACATGGCTCAATCCTAAGCAATTAAGTCCTTCTGGTAAATATACAGGTCTGACGAATGGAAGGTCTGTAAGACTTCGGTCAGGACGTATACTTCTTGAAGCCTGGATGGGGGGGTATTGCTATTGTGTTATTTCAGATGATGATGGAAAGACCTGGCGCGAAAGCCAGCATATTAAGCCTGCCGGTGGTGAATGTTATGAGAATGCCTGTATTGAATTAAAAGATGGAAAAGTGCTGATGCTTATGCGTACAGAGCTGGGTGGACAGTTTGAAAGTATTTCCACCGACGGCGGTGAGACATGGAGCGATCCGGTATTGACCCAACTTAAAGGTTCTGCGGCGCCTGTATCTATAAGCCGTATTCCTAAAACAGGAGACCTGCTTGTGATATGGACGCATAATCCGGGAGCAAAAAAGCGCAATCCCCTGACGTCTGCTATATCAAGAGATGAAGGTAAGACATGGGTAAACTTTCATAATATTGAAGATGCACCCGATGACGCATGGGCTTACCCTGCGGTTACATGGATCGGCAGCAGCGCACTCATTACTTATTTTAATTACAAAGGAGGTTTATCTCTTAAAATTAAGAAGCTGCCTGTAGACTGGTTCTATCGAGATTGATCTGTGGTGATTAGTAGGTGAATTATACTTTTAATGAGTTAGGAGCGCGTGGAAATGAATTGCAGACATGAGTAAAAATAGTTGAAACATGAAACCTTACTTAATACAGTATTCACGATTGTTATTAATAACAGGGTCGTTTATTTCGGCAATAGCCCTTTATGGTTATTATAGTGAACCCGCAGACAAAGTAAAGCGTCTACAATTCCGGGTACAAACGGATACCGCTTATCAGGAGCTCAATAAAAGTTTTTGCTGGTTTCACCCACGTGCTGCAGCGATACCGGGATTTGGAAAAAATGAAAAGCCGGCAGTAATCATGACCATCCAAAAACATTTAAAAGTAAGCGACTATTACTCGGGGCTTTATTATATGAGGACAGATGATCTTGGGAAAACATGGTCCGGACCTGATGAAATACCTGGGCTTAAATGGCAATACGAGCCTGACGGTACAACTATTAGTGTTGCTGATGTTACTCCGGGCTGGCATAATCCAACGGGTAAGCTTATTGCTATTGGAATCAAAGTAAGGTACAGCAAGGATGGAAGGCAACTGCTTGATAAGCCGCGTTCACATGATGCAGCCTATGCAGTCTTTGACCCGTTGACTAATTCATGGTCTTCCTGGAAAATGATCAGTAATGTATCTGACCCCGCAGCTAAATTTTTTCTTATCAATCCCGGGTGTGTGCAGTGGATTGTTATGCCTGACGGAAAGATTTTTCTTCCTGTTTACTTCAGTGGGCCCGGGTCGGATGAATCTTCTGTTACCGTATTAGAATGCTCCTTTGACGGTACTACCTTATCCTATATACACAACGGGGATGAAATGACGGTTAAAGGAGGACGTGGCCTTGTAGAACCGTCAATGGTGGTGTTTAAAGGAACGTATTATCTTACCATGAGGAATGACTTTAGAGCTTATGTGGCTACAAGCAAAGATGGCTTGCAATGGACTGCGGCGAAACCGTGGACCTTTGATGATGGGAGTGACCTGGGAAGTTACAATACACAGGCACATTGGCTGGTACATAGCGATGGATTATTTCTTTCATATACGAGGAGAGGTGCAAACAATGATCAGATTCCACGTAACCGTGCTCCTATATTCTTGGCACAGGTTGATCCGGTAAAACTGAATGTTATCAGGGCTACCGAACAGGTATTGATGCCCGAACGTGGCGTTATGCTGGGCAATTTTGGAGCTTCGGCAATTACACCGGATGAATCATGGGTTACAGATGCAGAATATATGGAAAAGGATACACCACATCCCAGAGGAGCCAATGGTACGGTATGGCTTGCCCGTGTTTTGTGGTCAAAAAAGAACAGGCTTGTGAAATAAATATTTTTTAATTTTTGAATGTTTAATATGGCTTACAAATTTATGCCTTCCGGAATCTTTCGTGTCTTAATGAAGATAGTGGCTCTGCTGATCATTTCTCATATAGTTTATGCACAATCTTCCACAAACCGTAATAAAATTACCTCCAAAGGTTATTGGATTCATCCTAAGGCTGAGGAAATACCCGGGTTGAAGACGGGGCCGTTTGTTCGTTTAGGCAATGGAGATATTTTAACCGTTGAAGGAAATAAGAGTTGCATCAGTAAAGACGAAGGAAAAACCTGGACTGAGTATTCCATTTTTGCTGATTCAAGCCGGTTTGAAATACGTATTGAAAGGGCTTTGATCCGTACAAAAGAGGGCGTTATCATTTTAGCTTTCGCTAATGACAGGGAAAAGGCAAACTGGAACTGGCAAAATGATATTGCCGATTCACCGGGTTCAATTTTACCCACCTATGCCGTTCGCAGTCTTGATGAAGGAAGAAGCTGGGAATATCCGCAAAAGCTTCACGATGAGTGGACGGGTGCAAACCGGGATATTATTGAAACAAAGAATGGTAGTGTTGTAATCAGTTCGATGATGATGCGGCATAATCCCGGTCACCATACAATAGTAACTTATACTTCCAAAACGAATGGTTTAAATTGGGTTCGTTCCAATGTCATTGATCTGGGAGGTGTAGGCCATCATAGCGGCGTAACGGAAGCAACTATTGAACAGCTTCGTGATGGTCGTATATGGATGTTAATGCGTACAAACTGGGGGGTATTCTGGGAAGCTTTTTCGGATAATGAGGGATTAACCTGGAAGAATTTCAAACCAACAAAAATTGATGCCAGTTCAGCTCCCGGTTTGCTCCAGAGGCTTGAGAGTGGCCGTCTTTTTCTGGTATGGGATCGCGCTAGTCCGGAAGGGCAAAGTAGTTATCGCATGAGCGGTGGAGATGGGATATCTTCTGAAGTTGCTCACAGCAATAATAGGGAAGAGCTATCTGCCATGTTTTCTGAGGATGATGGTAAGACATGGACTAAGCCTGTAGTAATAGCGCGGGTTACAGGAAAAAGCAAAATAAAGAATTTGGCATATCCGCGCGTGTTTGAGGCAAGACCCGGGGAAATATGGATAACTACTACCTATGCCGGTTTTGCCGGAGAACTTAGCATTAAACTGTACGAAAAGGACTTTATAAACTAAAACGATAAATATGGTTAAGAGAATTAGTAAAAATAATTTACAGGCTATGAATAGCGAAGTCCTTTTAAATGCAAAACAAAAATCAGGAAAATCGCGTCGGGCGTTTATCAGAAATGGACTGTTAGTATCATCCGGCTTACTGGGTGCATCGGCTTCGATGGCTCGTATAAATGAATTGAATAGCGCGACACAAAGCCAGGATCAGTTGAAATGTGTTGATTACGGCAGATCGTTTTTGTGTAATACTGCTGAGTTCAATTCTGTCAGAATGTGGATAGAAAGCAAAACAATAATCACAGATATTAAATCCGGACAGAGTACGATATACTATCAGGGAGCTTCCTGCAAAAGTGAAAATACTTTTGGTGAAAGAGACTTGTTTTATAAGAATAATTATGATTTCCTTCCCGTTTTCGGCGAGGGGAAGGTACTGGTTTTCAGACGTCATTCAAATAAACGCGGGGAGGGCTACCGGTCTATTAAGAAGATGGAAGAGATGTGGGGTGCAAATCCTGTATTATACATGCCAGCCGGAGATGTGATTACGGAGTTAGATTCATTTGAAAAAATTCGGGATGCAACCGTTTCAGGGATTCCAATTGTTACTCAAACCGAGTTTCAAAATAATGAGACAGGGTTACGTGCAGTAATTGAAGCTCCTTGTAAAACAATGAATATAAGTCATACTAAAAAAATGTACCAGGTTGATACAGGACCAATAGCGTTTCCTGATCTGTCAAAGAGATACGAAGTACAGATTGATTGCCTGAGCCTGGCATTCATGGCCTTCAATGCCGGTCATTTTGCTGATTTTGTTATAGAGGCTCCGACACCAATTATAGAAGGTAAAAAGACTGTTTCAACAGTTTATCATTATTCCGAAATCAGGAGCTTACAGGTAAAAAACAGAATATTCGCGCTGGGGAAAGTATAAATGATTTATTAAATGAACAGCTTGAATCAGTTTATCGGATCAAAATTAAAATTCAAAAAATGTGTAAAAAGATAAACCTGTTTTTTCTGACCGGACTAATTGGAATATTGTTTATGATTTCTGGATACTCTATAATTAATAGAAAAGGATCGGATAAGACGACTGTCCTTAAACTTGAACCAGATACGAATAATCCGAGAAACAGTGAAGGTGATTTCATTACATTAAAGGATGGAAGCATCCTTTTTGTGTTCAGTCGTTTTACCGGTACAGATGGTAGTGATTTCGGACATGCTTATCTGGCAAGCAGATACTCCTCCGACAAAGGAAAAACCTGGAGCAGAGAAGACCGCCTTGTAGTGAAGCAGGAGGCAGCAGTAAACACAATGTCAGCTTCGCTGCTGCGCCTGAAAAATGGCTCTATTGCTTTATTTTATCTTAGGGTAAACTCTACTTCAGACTGTATTCCCTGGATGAGAATTTCCACTGATGAAGCTAAAACATGGAGCGAGCCGATACAATGTATTTCGGATAGAAAGGGATATTTTGTAGTAAACAACAATCGCGTTATTCAATTAAAAAGCGGTCGTCTTTTAATACCTGCCGCTTATCATTATGTACCGGAAGGAGGTGCCTGGGATGAAAAGGCCGGGCATGGTCGCATTTATTGTTATTATTCAGATGACAACGGGCAAACCTGGATACCGGGGGAAGAAGTTCCTAACCCTGATAAGGTGATTAATCAGGAACCGGCAGTAATTGAATTAAAGAATGGCCATATTCTGATGCTGATACGAACTAATAGCGGAGCTCAATACATTTCTATTTCGAAGGACAAGGGTAAAACATGGAGTGTGGCCAAACGAAGTAATATTACTTCTCCAACTTCCCCGGCTTCTGTAGCGAGAATTTCTTCTACCGGTGATTTGTTACTGGTTTGGAATAATACCGTAAGTGAGAAACGAACTCCATTGAATATTGCTGTCTCTAAAGACGAAGGGAAAACATGGAGCCATACGAAGACTCTTGAAAATAATCCTGATAAAGGATATTGTTATACGGCAATTCATTTTACAGATAACAATGTATTGCTGGGTTATTGTGCCGGTAGTCAATCTAAGGGAATTCTAAACGAAACGGATATTGTGAAATTAAGTCTTGACTGGATATATCAATAATTATATCTTAATCTTAACCAATAAAAATGCAGAAGTTTTTCAGTACCGGCCTCATTTATCGCAATCCAAGTCCGCATGTTTCAAGTAAACAGGCATATTTTCCGTCTGTTGTTCTTATGGATAATGGAGAGATGCTGGCCTCTTTTGCCATTGGTGAAGCATTTGAGGCTGTAAATCTGAATACATATATAGCGCATTCAAAAGACATGGGAGAAACGTGGTCTAAGCCGGAACCGATTTTTGCCCAGCAACCCAACAGTTTGCTGTCAAATTGCTCACGGATCACTGCTTTTCCGGATGGTAACATAGCAGCTATTGTGGTACGGAGTCATCGTGAGGCACACCCTGAAGAGGGATTAGCTAATCCCGAAAACCTGGGTTTTGTTCCAACAGATTTGCTATTGGTTCGTTCAACGGATTTTGGATATTCCTGGAAGTCGCCGGAGACTATAGCTCCGGCGCTTATCGGGCCATCCTTTGAATTGTGTAGCCCTGTTGTGCGGTTATATGACGGGCGTTGGCTTTGGCCTACTTCCACCTGGCGTAGCTGGGAAGGCTATGCTCCAAACGGGATAAAGATGGTGGCATTGGTTTCGTCTGATGAAGGGAAGACGTGGCCGGAGTACGTGGATGTTATGGATGGTAATGCAGACAATATTATTTATTGGGAAAGTAAAATTATTGAATTAGCCGGTGATATATTAATGGCAGTTGCATGGGCTTATAATGAAGCTAAGGGAAAAGATTTACCAAATCATTATACTATAAGCCGTGATGGCGGTAAAACCTGGTTATTACCTCGATCAACTCATATCTATGGACAAACGATGGCGATTGCGGCACTGCGTGACGGACGCTTGCTAAGTGTTTATCGCAGAATGGATAAACCCGGGTTATGGGTAACTATTTCAAAAATAGAAGATGATGCATGGATCAACGAAAGCGAGTTTCCTTTATGGGGTGCACAGGAAAAGGGTTTGGTACACAAATCAGATAGTATGGTACAGGATTTTAATGAACTTAAGTTTGGGGCTCCCTGTATCACTGTACTCCCCGACAATTGTGTATATGTAGCTTTTTGGTGTTATGAGAAAATGGTGTCAAACATTCGATGGTTCAAGCTCATTGTTTAATCCGGGCAGAATGAATAAAATAAACACACCATTTAATTTTTGATCACAGCTAATGAACTATGTGAATGAGTACGCCCTGTTTACAAAATAGATCAATGCGATTGTTAATTCTAACAATGATGTTTCTTAGTCCCCGATTAATATTTGGTCAGATCCAACACCAGTTAACATGGAATGAATTGCCTTCAATCCCGGACAAAGAGGGATTTGCCGGGATGTTTGCAGGAGTAAGCGGCGATCATCTTATCTGCATGGGAGGAGCTAATTTCCCGGGTGAGATGCCGTGGAAAGGAGGCCAAAAAGTATGGTATGATAATATTTATGTGTTGTCAAGAAAAGCTTCTTCATGGAAGCTCGCTAAGGAAAGGCTGCCCAAGCCTTTAGCTTACGGGGTATCGGCAACCTATGGCAATAAGATCATTCTGGTGGGCGGAAATAATAAGCAGGGCTATTATTCGGATGTATATACAGTTGAATATAATAATGAAGCAATTCAAATAGATACCCTTCCTGCTTTGCCATTCCCGATAGCTAATATGACGGGTACATTGGTGGGAAGCACTTTATTTATTGCGGGAGGAGATACGAGTTTTACAGGCATGCCACTTAAAGTATTTTTATCTTTAAACCTGCTGAATACTTCTGAAAATCAAAAGTGGGCAACACTGGAGCCCTGGCCCGGAGTGCCCAGAATTCAGGCCGTAAGCGCTTCATTACACAATGATTATTTCATTTTCAGCGGAATTAATCTGATAAAAAAATCAGACAGTATTACCCAAAGAATAATCCTTAAAGATGCATATAAATTTATACCTTCTTTCGACGGAAATATTGTTTCGGGAGGTAAGTGGGTTACTCTTCCTGAAATGCCGAGAGGAGTTGCTGCAGGGCCAAATCCGGCGCCCACGTTTGGGTCAGGTCACATATTATTCCCCGGTGGACTGGACAGTGCTACAGCGGCATACAATGATCCTTCAGGTTTTCCCGGGTTTGTTGCGGACCTTCCCGCATATAATGTGGAAAGCGATACATGGTTAAATTTTGGGAATCTTCCTGAAAAATCTACGCGGGTGACTTTGCCTGCTGTTAAATGGAACCGGCAATGGGTGTTTCCGAATGGTGAAATAGGTCCGGGGAAAAGATCACCCAAAGTGTTTACTTTATCGAAAGATTTAAAATTTGGGTGGCTGAACTGGTTTGCGCTGTTCCTATACTTTATGGTAGTTATCTGGATTGGATTCCTTGTCTCTAAAAAGGGACATACCTCTCAGGATTTTTTTACAGCAAGCGGTCAAATTCCATGGTGGGCTGCCGGCTTAAGTATTTTTGGCGCTCAAATGAGTGCTATAACGTTTATGGCTATTCCTGCTATAGTTTTTGCAACAGACTGGTCATTAGCAATAGGATCTCTTATGATCCTGGCTGTCGTTCCCATTGTTATTAAATTTTATGTCCCGTTTTTCAGAAGACTTAACGTGGTATCTGCTTATGAATATCTTGAGCATAGATTTAATAGAAATGTACGCACGCTCGGGAGTGTTTCTTTTATTTTGTTTCAGCTGGGCCGAATGGGAATAGTATTATTTCTTCCTTCGGTAGCTATAGCATCCATAACAGGCATGAATATTTATTCATGTATTGCTGTTACCGGCGCGGTTTGTACTGTTTATACCGTCCTGGGTGGTATTAAAGCCGTAATCTGGACAGACGTTCTTCAGGTAATTATTTTAATGGGTGGAGCGCTCTTATGCCTTTTTATTGCCGTTGCTAATATTGAAGGAGGGTTTGGTACGGTAATACTTCAGGGACTAAAAGATGGAAAATTTACTTTATTTCATACCGGATGGAAACCTGACAAACTTGTTTTGTGGGTAGCCATTGTGGGTTTCTTCTTTTTAAATATTATTCCCTATACTTCTGATCAAACGGTAGTGCAAAAGTACCTGACAGTGAAAGACGAAGGTGAAACATCAAAGGGTCTTTGGATCAATGGCTTCCTGGCGCTCTTAACGGTTCCTGTATTTTTTGGATTGGGAACAATTCTTTTTGTTTTTTACAAAGAAAACCCGGCAAAAATACCTTCAGAGGAAATTGGACAGGTCTTACCCTATTTTATTGTTCAGGAGCTGCCAACCGGCGTAGCTGGACTTGTTATTGCCGGTATTTTCGCAGCAAGCCAATCTGCGCTCAGCAGTAGCTTGAATAGCATTGCTACTTCATATATTAGTGATATTCACACCCGGTTTTATCCTAAGATCAGCGACCTGTCCAAGTTAAAACTGGCTAAACAAATAACAATGCTGATGGGAATATTGGGAACAATCATCGCAGTGGCAATTGCTGCATTAAATATTGAATTCATCTTTGATCTGTTTCAGGAGGTTTTAGGAATTATAGCCGGCAGCCTGGCCGGAGTTTTTGTATTGGGAATCTTCACAAAAAGAGCCAATCCCTATGGTGTTTTAGTGGGGATAGTAACGTCGATTTTGGCAGTATTCATAATAAAAAGCAGTACTGATATCAGCCTTTATTTGTATGGGGCTGTAAGCGTGGTTACCTGTGTAACTGCCGGTTATATAACCAGCATATTAACACCTCATGTAAAAAATGATCTGACAGGATTAACCTATCTGACATTAAGAAAAAGAAAGTGACTTATAGTTAGAACGGGGAATTAAAAAATAATGAGTTTTAATTATTGTTGTCCGAATAAAAATATTTAAAATTAATGAAAGCCTTTGCTGTAGAGGTTTCTGCTCCCTCTCCGCGAGGAGAGGGCTGGGGTGAGGCGATTAACTGAATTTCAAACGATTATTAATATTTGCCGGGCAATAATGATTTTTAATAAATAATATGATGATAATAAACGAGCATTTTTCTTTTGGCTTCTCAGAAACAGCTAAGGCTTATCTGTTTTTTGTGTTGTTATCAATAGCTACGGGATTCCGGAGCAGGGCCCAAAACGGGGATAAGGTAAACCGTGATACCGTCATTGATACCGTGCTTAAACTTTCACCCGGCCCCAACAATCCAAGAAACAGCGAGGGAGATTTTGTAACATTAAAAGATGGCAAAATCCTTTTTATCTATAGCCATTTCACTGGTAATTCCGGGAGTGATTTTGCTAATGGATATCTGGCAAGCCGTTTTTCAGCAGACAACGGTAAGACCTGGAGTAAAGAAGACAAAACAGTTGTCAGCCAGGAAGGCGATATGAATGTTATGTCGGTTTCTTTACTTAGGCTGAAGAATGGTTCTATAGCGTTGTTTTATGGGATAAAGAATTCGCAGGAAGATTGTATGCCAATGATGCGCATTTCAAATGATGAAGCCAAAACATGGAGTGATCCTATTCCTTGTATTACTGACAGGAAAGGATATTTTGTATTGAATAATAATCGTGTAATTCAATTAAGTAATGGCCGGCTTGTAATGCCGGTAGCTTTACACAACGTACCTAATGGAAAATGGTCAGATATTGGTCGTCTTTTTACCTATTATTCTGATGACAATGGCAAGACCTGGAAATCCGGAGAGGAAGTGGCTAACCCGGATAAAATTACAACCCAGGAGCCGGGAGTGGTTGAGCAAAAGAATGGTACTATTTTTATGTTTATCAGGGCAAATCCGGGAGTGCAGTACGCTTCTTATTCAAAAGATAATGGTGAGACGTGGAGCGTTGCCCGACCAATCCGGATTGCATCTCCTCTTTCTCCCGCATCTATGGCAAGCATACCCTCAACTGGCGATCTTTTAATGGTTTGGAACAACAATGGCACCAACCAGAAACGCACGCCGCTAAATGTTGCTGTTTCTAAGGATGAAGGAAAAAACTGGGAACACATCAAGATACTTGAAGATGACCCTGAGGGAGTTTTCTGCTATACTGCTATTCATTTTACGGGTAAGTACGTATTGCTGGCCTATGCCAACTGGAAGACAATGGGGACAACTATTGTGAGGTTAAACCTTGAATGGATTTATAAATAAGAAAAGGTTAAGCATTAATATCGTTCAATGAACATTAGTGATCATAGTATGAATGTGAATAAACAATCAAGAAGGAAATTTATCGGGATATCTTTCCTGCTTACGGGAATGTCTTCTGTTATTTCTTCTTTCATTCCTTTACCGGGAAATACGATGCCTGCTCTTAAAAAGCCCGTGCATATTGCTAAAGATAATAGTGTGCCGGATCTTGAAAGAATTAAAGAGTTGCTTAGGCAAAATACTCCTTTAAAATGGTTGTTTACAGGCGATAGCATTACTGCAGGTGTAAAACATACGCACGGTTATAGGTCTTACCCGGAAATTTTTAGTGAACGTATCAGGTGGGAAATGAATCGTCCGGGAGATATAGTTGTTAATACTGCCATTAGCGGGAATATAACTCAGGATATTTTAGATGATTTCAACTGGCGGGTTGAGCAGTTTAAGCCGGATATAGTTTCATTGATGATAGGAACTAATGATTGCGCACGGAAAGAAATGACTTTGAAAATTTTTGAGAACAATCTTAATATCTTATTAGATAGCATCAGGAGCACTGACGCTATTCCCGTTTTACATACTCCTAATGCTATCATTAAAGAATATGCTCCTGAAAGAGCTGGACTGTTTGAGTATGTGAAAGTGATTCAAAAAACAGCCGAGAAGAAAAGTATGATCCTGGTTGACAATTATGCTTATTGGGAAGAGGTAATGAAAAATCATTCAGGAATAAATGTCTTCAAAGAATGGCTGAATGATCCCCTTCACCCCAACGGAACCGGACACCAGGAAATCGCCCGTTTGCTATTTAAGAAACTATCCATTTTTAACCCGGATGATCCGGCTTGCGGAGGTAAATATTATGAAGGAAAACATTGACAAGATTAAAAGTTTTCGCATAGAGGCGAAAAAGCCCGGGTCAAATGTACTACTGGCAGCAGGAGTGCATGGAGACGAGTACGAGCCTATGTTAACAGCCATGGAATTAATAAGCGAGTTGCCCCAAATATTGATTTCAGGTAGTGTGACGGTTGTTCCAATAGTGAATGTTACCGCTTATCGTGTGAGCAGCCGTTATGGAGAAGATGGCCTTGATCTGGCGCGGATATGTCCTGGAAAACCCGATGGATCTGCTTCTGAAAAAAATGCTTTTGAAATAAGTAAGCTGATTACAGAATCAGATTATTTGATAGATATGCATACGGGGGGGCTTGCGCATAATATTTACCCTATGGCCGGGTTTACGCTGCATCCTTCTCCGGCTATACTTGATAAGCAAAGAGCCTTGGCCTCAGCCTGTAATATGCCGGTGATATGGGGAACCGATCATCGCCCCAACGGAAGAACGCTTTCAGTAGCACGTGATGCAAATATTCCTGCAATTTATCTTGAATACGGCGGCGGCTCAGGGATCAGAAAGGAAGTAATTAAAACCTATAAAGAAGGTTTCATAAATGTATTGAAATATTTGAAAATGGCAGAAGGCGAGGTGGAGATCGCTGATCCGGAAAAACGTTTATGGGTTGAGGATCCAAGACCCGACAGTGGTTATTTTCAGGGGAAAATGCCCGCTCCTTCCGATGGAATATTTGTGTGTGAGAAAACGCCCGGCGATCAGATCAAAAAGGGAGAATTATTTGGGACAATAACAGATCCTTTTACACATAGCTCCATAACTATACCTGCAGATATGGAAGGAACGGTACTGTCGGTCAGAATTGCCGTGCATGTAAAAAAGGGAGATGCTTTAGGATCAATATTGCCAATTGTTGAACCCGGAAAAGTAATTATAGATGGAAAATAAAAGAGTCGTAATCATTACCGGCGCCGCGGGAGGAATCGGGCTGGCTGCTGCCAAAAGATTTGCGGAGAATAATTTTTGTGTTGTATTGTGTGATATTAACCGGGATGGGCTGAATAAGGCGGCTGAAATTTTAGCAAAAGAATACCGTGCTGACTACCTTGTCTGCCACGGGGATTTAGAAGATATTGATTATATAGAAAATATAGTTAAGCAAACAATTGCAAAATGGAACCGTATAGATGTTTTGGTGAATAATGCTGCCTGGCGTACAATAGAAACGATGCGTACCATTTCGCTGGAAAATTGGGAAAAGATAATCAGGATCAACCTGACCGCCCCGGCATTTTTATCAAAGTTCGCTGCAAAGGCCATGGAAGAAAATAAAATAGCAGGAGTGATCATTAATATGTCAAGTGTAATGTCGCAAAGGGCCGGCGGTAACAGTCCTGCCTATATAGCCTGCAAAGGAGGAGTTGAAAGCCTTACTTATGAGCTGGCGGTTTTATATGGACCAAAAGATATAAGAGTGGTTGGAATAAGCCCTGGTAATATTGAAACAAACTTAAGTAATGATTATAAAGATGAAGCCGGCAGGAATATAAGCGGGCGGCTAAAGGAGCAAATGAATGATAATACTCCTCTTCAGAGAGCCGGCAATGCAGGGGAAATAGCCAATGTTTGCTATTGGCTTTCCTCTCCTGAAGCCTCATTTATAACGGGCGTTTGTATACCTGTGGATGGCGGTTTCTTTCACAACTTCAATGCGTACAAAATGAAAAGTATTCAATTTCCAAATGAATTTTAAAATGAAAGGGATATGGAAATATAGCCGCCTGCTGCCTCAATTTAATGAGAAGGCGAAGCTTACTTTGGGCGAAGGTAATACCCCGTTGGTTAAATGCAGTCGGTTAAGCTCATTGCTGGGGCTTGAAAATTTATATTTCAAGCTTGAGATAGTAAACCCTTCAGGCTCTTATAAGGACAGGTTTGCGGTATGCGCCGTATCTGATCTGGCACAAAGAAATATTAATTTCTGCATTGCCACATCCAGCGGTAATACCGGTGCAGCCCTGTCTGCTTACTGTGCTGCGGCAGGAATAAAATGCTATATATGCGTTGTAGACGGCGCACCTGCAGGCAAGATGCAACAGATGCAGGCGTATGGGGCTCAAACTTTAATGATAAAAGATTTTGGAATTGATCCCGAAGTCACTACTGAAATAATGAATGGGCTGAATGTAATTGCCGAAAATTTTGGAAGCCCTGTTCAGATAAGCGCTTATCAATACAGTCCCCTGGCAATGTCGGGTGTTGAGACAATTGCCTATGAAATTGCTGAAGAAATACCTCCGTTCAACGGGCATGTATTTTCACCTGCAGGGGGAGGAGGGTTAGCATTGGCTATGACAAAGGGATTCAGCAAATGGAAGGAAGTTGCTCCCGGTTTTAAAATGCCCAGGGTACACTGTGTGCAACCTGCAGGGAATGATACTATTTCAGGCCCGCTCAGAAATGGATTGAATAGCGCGCAGGCTGTTTCTAAAAGCTTAACTGCTATAAGTGGATTACAGGTTCCAAACATCATTGATGGTGATATGACTTTATTGGCCTGCCGGGCTACAGGGGGTAACGGTCATATAGTAACTGATGAGCTGGTATATGAATGCCAGGAAAGCCTGGCAAATCAGGGCGGCATATTTTGTGAGCCTGCCGGCGCTGTTGCCTTTGCAGGATTGGTAAATGCTTTGAGGAATGGAGAAATAGATAAAAAGGATCATGTGGTTTGCCTGGTTACGGGTCACGGTTTCAAAGATCCTGTTTCAGCGGCAAAAATTGCAGAAAGATCAAACGGCAGTTATTTTGAAAAACCGGATGACACCTTTAAACATATTAAATCTCAAATAGAAAACAGCAATTAAAATATAATCTCAAATGAAAGAAAAATTTAAAGGACTGTGGCCTGCAATGTTCACTCCTGTTCTTGATAGTGGTGAACCGGCTTATGAAGAAATCGGGAAATTGGTTGAATTATTTATTTCCCAGCAGATGGATGGTTTGTACATTCTGGGATCTACGGGTCAGGGTCTGCTCTTCACGGAAGAGCAGCGAAAAAAAACAACTGAAGTAGTGAGTAAAACATCAGCCGGAAGAATTCCGGTTATTGTTCACGTAGGATCGCTTACTACCGCCGAATCTATCCGGCTGGCGCAACATGCTGAAAAATGTGGTGTTGCCGGAATTTCTTCTGTACCTCCTATTTATTATACGGGAAATGCAGACACGGCATTGGAGCATTATAGCAGGATTGCAGCATCTACCGGCCTTCCTTTTTTCCCTTACCAGTTAGGAGACAATTCCATCCCGGGCGACCTGCATTCTTTCATAGAAAGGCTGCTCGAGATTCCCAATATTGCCGGTATGAAATTGACTACTAATCAATTATTGAATATCAGCAGTATTCATAATCAGGCAGGCGACAGGTTGAAATTATTTAGCGGTTCTGATGAACTGTTTTGTCATGCCACACTTTGTGGAACCGTTGGCGCTATTGGCACATTTTATAATATCTGGGGAGTGACCTGTAAGTATGTAATGTCAGCATTTGTAAATGGAGATTACAAGCTTGGCAAAAAATTTATGCTTGCCTTCCAGGAAGTAATTCAATTGATTTTACCAAATGCATGGCCATTTTTTAGAAAGGCGATGTTATTAAAATACAATATTGATATCGGACCAACAAAAGGGCCATTAGGAAATGCCCAGAAAGAGTGGCAGGATGATCAGGTCAGGGAAATACTGGAAAGAATTGAATCCATTCCGCAGTCAATTATTATTTAACAGGCAACAAAAACATTTAGTGATGACAGAAAAAAAGAAAATAGTTACAGGCGTTAATGTCCCCAAAAGCCATTTGCCTTTTTCCCCCGCGGTTCAATCAGGAAATTATGTTTTTATTTCCGGGCAGGCATCTACGGATAGTGAAGGAAAAATTGTTCCCGGGACTTTTGAAGAAGAATGCAGGAGGTCATTTCAGAATTTGAAGGCTATTTTGGAAGCGTCAGGGCTTAGCTTTAAAGATGTTGTTCAGGTACGTAATTATGTCGGCAGCCAGGAGTATCTCGCAGCATTCAATACTATTTATAAAGAGTTTTTTAGTGAACCCTATCCGGCAAGAACTACTCTTATAGGTTGCCTCGGCGATTTGCTGAAATTTGAAGTGGATGCCGTTGCGGCCTGCTAAAGCAATGAATTATGTCATTAAGAATAGCATTATTGGGAATTTATCATGAGTCCAATACTTTTTTGGATAAGCCGACAACCCTGCCGGATTTTGAGAAAGGACATTGGCTGTTTGGAAACGATATAATCCTGGAGTATAAAGACGCATATCACGAGATAGGTGGAATGATTGAAGTGCTGGATCGGGAAGGGGTGGAGCTGGTACCCGTTATGTATGCTGAAGCGACTCCCGGCGGAATAATAGCATCAGAAACGTATGACTGTATATTGCAGCAAATGATGGAGGCGCTAGAGCGTGTTTTGCCTGTGGACGGTTGTCTTGTTGTGCCTCATGGCGCTGCGGTTAGCGAAGCCTTTGCAGATATGGACGGTCATTGGCTAAGCCTGCTCAGAAGAAAAACAGGGAAAAATATTCCTGTTGTCGGCACTATTGACCCACATGCAAATGTGAGCGCGTCAATGATTGCAGCCACTGATGGACTTATTGCTTATAAGACCAATCCTCATGTAGATCAGCGACAGGTGGGTAAGGAAGCGGCAGGGCTGCTTGTCCGGTATCTTAAAAAGGAAATAAAGCCGTTGCCATTTTTATTTCAAATTCCCTTAGTGATTAGTATTGAGCAGCAATATACCGGAAAAGATCCTTGTAAAAGCCTGTATGATTATGTTACACAACTGAGCAAAGAAAAGGATGTATTGTCTGTAAGTGTTGTTTTGGGTTTTCCCTATGCTGACGTAAATGAAATGGGGACTTCTGTAATTGTGATAACAGATAATAATAGAACCCCGGCCCTTTCTATTGGGAAAAAAATCGAAGATTATATTATTGAAAACAAAGAAGCTTTCGTTGGGGATAAAAAAGATATCTCATCTGTTTTACCGTTAATAACAGAGAGCAAAAAGCCCATCCTGATGCTTGATATGGGCGATAATGTCGGCGGCGGAGCTCCCGGCAACAGCACTTTTTTGTTAGAAGCATTAGAGCAATCCGGCAATAGCAAATGTTTTATCTGCCTGTACGATCCCGATGCTGTAAGGCAAGCCGGGCAATATAGACCGGGAGATTCCTTTAATATAAGCATATCAAACGATGAGGATGAAGTAAAGCATCTTGTCATTAATGTGGCTCTTGTTGCAACAAATGATGGGAAATTTAAAGAAACAGATCCAAGACATGGGGGACAGGTAAATTTTGATATGGGAAGAACTGCTATTGTGCAGACAGAAAAAGGAAATACGATCATGCTGACTTCTTTACGTGCTTTTCCTTGCAGTCTTCGGCAGCTGACTACTTTTAATATTGACCCTGAAGATTTTGATGTTATCATTGCCAAAGGAGTTAATGCTCCCATTGCAGCTTATGAATCTGTGTGTCCTGCCATAATCCAGGTGAATACTCCCGGTGTTACGCAGGCGGATATGACGCTCTTCAAATATAAAAACAGGCGTAAACCATTATTCCCGTTTGAAAGTGTGTGATGATATGAATGTAAATAATTCAACAGGAAGAATAGAAAAAATAAGCGATCTGCCCTTTTATACAGAAGGGCCTGCAATGGATAGTAAAGGGAATATTTATTGTACAACGCTTTCTGGGGGAACTATATTAAAAATAGATGCCGGGAACAACATATCTGAATGGGCTTACTCCGGCTGTCCTAACGGGCAAATTGTTCTGCCTGATGACGACCATTTGATTTGTGATGTTAAGCTTGCTGCCATTAGGCGCTTTGACAGCAATGGCCGGTTTGTAAAAAATGAAATAGAAAAATATTGTGCGGGCGCCGAAGTGTATTGTCCGAATGATTTGCTAACAGATAGCAATGGGAATATCTATTTTACGGATTCTGTAAGGAATAAAGGGAAAATATGCTTTTCGGGTATAAACGGAGTGCAAAGTATTTTGGCGAATGACTTAGATTATCCTAACGGACTTGTAATGTCTTCTGATCAGGAAACGCTATATGTAGCCGAGAGTTATAAAAACAGGATTATAAAAGTTAGTTTGGAAGGTGCGGGCAAGATGAAGGGGCGTATTGATGTTTTTGCCGCATTGCCAACGCATTCATCAGGAAAAGAAACCGGTAATTTACCGGATGGATTAGCCCTGGACAGGGACGGAAATTTATGGGTGGCACATTATGGAATGCAGTGCTTACATAAACTGTCGCCCGAAGGAAAGTTGTTGGATTCGATTAATACGAATATGCCTCTCACCAGCAATTTGTTTTTTTATAATCCGGAGACAATAATAGTTACGGGCGGCTATGGAGAGCCGGGCCCGGGGGGCTTATTCAGAGTTTTTTTATAAGAGAATTGCATGGAGTATTCAAAATTACTTGGGTATAATATATCCCGGCTTACATTAGGAACAGTAGCCCTGGGCATGAATTATGGTATTTCTAATAATGGAGATAAGCCTGATAAAGACTGTAGCCTGGGTATCATATCGTCTGCCTTAGAGGCTGGTATTAATATTTTGGATACTGCAAGAGGATATGGGGAATCCGAAGGATTGATCGGTGATTTTTTAGAAAGCAGAGAAGATCGTCAGCCTGTGAATGTTGTGACCAAATTCAGGGTTAGCCCCGAAAATCTTGCTGATAAGGAAAAGGTGCGCGCAGAAATATATGATAGTGTGCAGTCTTCGCTCGGGTTTTTGAAATTAAAATGTATTCCTGTTTGCCTGTTTCACATGAACAGGCGTCTTCCCTTTGATGATGTTCTTGAAATTGTGCCTTCTGTGTTTAACGATTTGAAGAGTGACGGGCTGATTGATGTGGCAGGTGTATCTGTTGATCATCCAGATGAAGCGCCTTTCTTTTTGGAATATCCTGTAATTGAGGCCATGCAGGTCCCTCTGAATGTGTTTGATACAAGGATAATAAAAAACGGGAGTCTTGACAGGATGCATAAAAATGATAAAATTGTTTTTGTCAGAAGCATATTTCTGCAGGGGCTTTTTTTTATGGATCCTCATAATTTAAAAGGAAACCTGGCAGATGCAGCAAAATATATTGAAGCTTTACAAGACATAGCCGGGGGCGTCAATATGAGCATTGCACAGCTTGCTTTTTCATTTATAAAAAGCCTGCAGGGTATCAGCAGCATTGTTTTTGGAGCTGTAAGCCGGGAGCAGGTAAAGCAAAATGTCAGTCTGCTGGACACCGATGTCGTTAGCGACGAAATTAAAGCGTTGATTAAATCCAATTTCGAGGAAGTTCCTGAACATATAATTACGCCGGGCATGTGGTCCTTTGTTAACGCTCAAAAGAATTAAATGAATTTATTTAGAATAGACGGAAAAATTGCTATTGTGACCGGAGGTGCAGGCTTTTTTGGAAAGCCAATTTCCGGGGCCCTTGCAGAGGCGGGAGCACAGGTGATAATTGCCTCCAGGGATAAAGCAAAATGTGCAGCCTTTGCTGCAGAATTAATTGCAAAAGGGCTAAAGGCAGAAGGAATGTCCCTCGATCTTTCTGATGAAAAATCAATAGAGCATTTTGTAAAAGATGTCCATAATAAATACGGCACCATTGATATTTTAGTGAACAACGCAGTTTCAAGGGAGGGTATGAAAGATCTGGAGCAATTGAGTAAAGCTGATATAGAAAGTTCTCAGCTCATCAATACTACCGGGCTTATGTTATTGACAAAATCTGTGATTAAGATAATGCGTGAGCAGGAAGCAGGTAATATTATTAATGTGAGCTCTATCCAGGGAGCGGTAGGCCCTAATTTCCCGGTGTATGGCAAAACGGGAATGTCAAGTCCCGTAAATTATACCTACGATAAATGGGGCATGGTAGGGTTTACAAAATGGCTTGCGAATTATTATGGGAGGTTCAACATCAGAGCAAACTGTATAAGCCCCGGTGGATACGGTCCGGGCATAGTTGGAAATGAAGGAAGAAATGAGTTTATCGACAATTACAAGAGGTTAACGCCTTTGGGAAGATTTGCAGATGATGATGACATTAAAGGCCCTGTAATTTTTTTGGCCTCCGAAGCATCTTCTTATATCACAGGGCATAACCTTTTAGTGGATGGAGGGTGGACCTGCTGGTGAATACAATGCCTGGTAGAGACACCGGCCGCAGTGCGTGAAATCGGTTTTTTCATTTTTAAACATTTTAAAAAAAACATTTTTTATGGATATAGCTGCCGTGCCGGTAAAGTCGAAATTGCCTGAACGGGCATGGCTGGTGGTTGTGCTGCTGGCAATTGTGGGATGTTTAAATTATCTGGATCGTACCATGATCACTACAATGAGGGGGTCAATAGTTGCTGCAATTCCCATGTCTGAAGCGCAATTCGGGCTGCTTACTTCAGTTTTTTTGTGGGTGTACGGCATAGCCAGTCCTTTCGCGGGATTTCTTGCAGATAAGTTTAACCGCAGCGCTGTAATTATTGCAAGCCTGTTCCTGTGGTCATTAGTAACATGGTTAACGGCCTATTCAACAACCTTTAATCACTTATTAGTTACACGCGCTTTGATGGGAGTAAGCGAAGCCTGCTATATACCTGCGGCGCTGTCTTTGATAGTAGAGTATCACCGGAATACTACACGTTCGCTGGCAATAGGAATTCACATGGTTGGTATTATGGTTGGATCCGGTTTGGGCTTTGTGGGAGGCTGGGTGGCAGAAAATCATTATTGGAATACTATTTTTATATTGCTTGGCGTTTTTGGAATTATTTATGCAGTTGTGCTTGTCTTTACACTTAAAGACGCTCCCAAAGGTGAAGTTAATGCAGCTTCAGAGAAGGTTGAGGACAAGGTTAATTTCTTTCATTCTGTGAAAGTACTCTTTAAGCTGAAATCTTATATTCTTGTGCTCATTGCGTGGGGCTTACTCGGAACAGTTGCCTGGCTGGTTGTGGGGTGGCTTCCCACATATTTCCAGGAGCATTTTAATCTTTCACAGGGAATGGCAGGCTTATATGCTACAGGCTATCTGTATCCGGCTGCAATTGTAGGATTACTGGCAGGAGGATTTTGGGCAGACCGCTGGAGCCGTTCTAATCCACGCGCAAGAATCCTCGTACCTGTTATCGGTTTATGTATTGCAGCGCCAAGTATTTTTATTGCAAGTTATACGGACATTCTTCCCGTTGCAGTCATATGCTTTATGCTTTATTCGCTTACCAAGTCTTTTATTGATACTAACATGATGCCTGTTCTTTGCCTTATAGCATATCCCCGTTACCGGGCAACGGGATATGGAATATTAAATCTAATGTCCTGCATCATTGGTGGGGCAGGGCTCTATGCCGGAGGAGTCTTGCGTGATTTAAACGTGAATCTCAGCTCTGTTTATCAAATTGCAGCTTTGACAATGATAATCAGTACTCTTGTCTTAATAGGAATTAAACCTAAATATATAGATCCAAGGTGACAATATCCAGGGGGCATAACTGAAACAAATGGAAAGAACACTGATACCTGTTATGAATAAATCCCTTAGCGCTATCGGGTTGGGCTGCGTGACCTTTGGAAGGGAAATAGACAGGCAGGCTTCTTTTTTATTGATGGATTATGCAGCAGAGAAGGGCATCACTTTTTTTGATACCGCATCTTCTTATGGAGATGGCGCGTCAGAAAAGATTGTAGGGCACTGGATAGCCGACCGCCGCCCGATATCCGATTCCATACTTGTAGCAACAAAAATGCTATCACCGTATAATCCCCCGGCAATTATAAGATCTGTAGATCAAAGCCTGGCATTTTTAAGAACGGATACCATTGATCTGCTTTATTTACACCGCTGGGATGCTACCATTGAAGATCCTGATACATTAAATACATTGAATGATCTTATTAAGGCAGGTAAAATAAAAATGCTTGGAGCAAGTAATTTTAATGCCGGACAATTGGGGAGAGCTATCCAGTTGCAGAAAGACAATGGGTTTGATTTATTCAGAGCTATCCAGAATAATAACAACTTAGCTGTAAGGGACATCAATAAAGAAATTATAGAAATATGTGCTGGTCATAATATTAAAATAGTAACCTACAGTCCTCTCGGGGCAGGATTTCTAACCGGCAAATATAACAATGGGGTAGAAAGCAATACCCGTTTTTCACTGATCAAAGGCCACCAGGATATTTATTTTAACGAATCTTCGTTTCGGCGGCTTAATCAGCTTCAGAAAGTATCGGGTCTTACGGGCTATTCCCTATCACATTTAGCTCTTGTGTGGGCCTTACACCAGCCTCATATAACCACTGTCCTTGTTGGCGGTCGTTCAGTAGATCAATTGTCTCAGGCCTTTTCGGCACTTACTTTTTGTGATCCTCATATTTTTAATGCCCTTGAATTAATCAGATAAATTTTTAAAATAAAAACATGAATTATTCTCAATCTGCACAATTACTGGAAAGAGCCAGGAAAGTATTAGCGGGAGGTGTATCCTCGGAATTTAGGAAATACAATTACCCGCATGCTTTATTTTATACTCACGGGAAGGGAAGCCGCATATATGATGCGGATGGAAATGAATATCTTGACTTCACACTCAGCCAGGGTCCGCTGATTCTTGGTCATTCACATCCGCATGTGCTTAAAAGTGTGCAGGATTATTCTGCAGCCGGTCAGCTATACGCCGGTCAGCACATAAAAGAAATTGAGCTCGCTGAAAAAATAAACAATGTTATCCCTTCTGCAGCATTAATGCGCTTTTGCCTGGATGGCTCAGAGGCGGTGCAAACGGCATTCAGGGTTGCAAGAGCTAAAACGGGAAAAACAAAATTCATTCGTTTTGAAGGCCACTATCATGGCTGGCTGGATAATGTATGCTGGGGCATCTCTGCTCCTTCAAAAGATGCTTTGGGAAGTACCGGGCATCCTGAAGTATTTCCCTGGTCTGCCGGATTGCCTGCACAAACACGGGATGAATCTATTGTGATCCCCTGGAACGACCTGTTGCTGTTGCAAAAAACCGTAGAAGACAATAAAGCGCATGTCTGTGCAATTATCACTGAGCCGGTGATGTGCAACAACGGTTGTATTCTTCCGGCAGAAGGTTTCCTTGAAGGGGTCAGGGAGGTGTGTGACCGGTATGGAATTGCCTGCATTTTTGATGAAGTGATTACGGGTTTCAGATTAGGATTAGGCGGGGCCCAGCAGTACTTTAATGTAACTCCTGATATCTCCATTTTTGCCAAGGCTATGGCAAGCGGCTATCCTATCAGTGCGGTAGTAGGAAGAAAGGATTGGATGCATTTGATAGAGGACGGTACCGTTATACACGCCGGAACAATGAACTCCGGTAACCCGACAGTTGCTGCCGCTTTGGCTACTATAGAAGTGCTGGAAAAAGACAAACCTTATGAGCGTATGTTTCAATATGGAAAGAAGCTTATGAAGGGTTTGGAAAATGCCGCCGCCGGTGCAGGACATAAAATATTGGTGCAGGGACCGGGTACTATGTTCAACCTGGCGTTTACTGACCTGGCTGTTGCCAAAGATTACAGGGATACTTTTTCTTTCAATAAACCTTTGTTGGGAAGGTTCATATCAGAAATGCATAACCGCGGTATACGGATTATAGGGCGTGGATTGTGGTATATCAGCGCAGCGCATACTGAAGCAGATATTGATCTCGCTATAGAAAAAGCAAAAGAGGTTTTTAAGACATTGTGACGAAAAGTTACATCTCCTGATTATGATCTTCACCTATTTTGTTTCTATAACTGAAGGGGCTCATCCCGGTCTGCTCTTTGAAGACCCTGCAAAAATGAGAAAGGGAGTTGTAGCCGCAGAGGTAAGCTATGTCTGTAATGGCTTTATTTGTCTGCCGTAGCATTTCACAGGCCCGGCTGATTCTGGTAGTGTTCAGGAACTGGGAAAAGCTTTTTTTGGTTCTTTTTTTAAAGAAACGGCAGAAGCTCTGTTCGGTCATGAAAGCAATGTCTGCAACCTGTCGTAGCGATATGGGCTCATGCAGGTTGTCTTTTATAAACTTGATTACATCTACAAGCCTGTCCGGATAAAATTCGTTGTAGTCCCCCGATTCTTCTGTTATGATAAACCTTTTGTGAGGTGACAGAGAAATGAGATTCATGATTTGGAGAAGTCCTTCAACTTTATCAAATCCCTGCTTTTCGGCAACAGATATCAGTTTTTCGGCAATGATGTTTTTTGTTTCCCCCTGGATAAGTATACCCCTGGATGACTGAGAGATCATCTCCCGTATATTGTCAAATTCTTTAAGGCAGTTAAATATTTGAAAAAAAACCTTAGGATGAAAATAGGCGACAATTACTTTTGATTGTAAGCTGGTATCCTTACCATAGAATACAGGATCGCTAAGCCAGATATGGGGTATATTGGATCCGACTAATACCATATCGCCGGATTCAAAATGTTCTATTTTATTCCCGATAATTCTTTTACCATACCCCTCAATAATAAAAGTTAATTGCAATTCAGGATGAGAATGGAGCGTGGGTTGACTGAGAAAAGGAGACCAGAGAAAAGACTGCTGACGCATGTCAACATACATCAGCTCATTTACGAGCGGTGTAATTTCTGTTTTCAATAATCTCATAGCAATTCGTCTGGCGATATGAACAGGTATTTCAAGAATACCCTGCATATTTTTGGTACATAAAGATATTCTTTTCTGTACTGAAACAAAAAATATCCCGATCATTCAGGGAAAATTTATATGAATGCATTGACACGGTATTGCTGCGTAACCGTAACATGATGAAAAGCTACACCAGAGATAAAATAATGCAAATAGATGGTAAATACGGTATAAATCCGCTTATCGCCGGGGATAAATTTGTATCATCGAAATGGAGTAATCAACATGAAAAAAAGCAGCTTTACGTTTAATCTTGGCGACGTAGGAATCAACGATATCGAGCGTGTTGGTGGAAAAAACGCTTCCCTCGGTGAAATGCTCAGAAACCTGACATCACTGGGCATCCGGATACCTTCCGGTTTTGTGATTACGGTAGATGCTTACCGGGAATTTATACAGTTTAATAACCTGGAGAGCACCATTAGTCATATTATCACTACTATTGATTACAATCAGCTGGAATCGCTGCGCAGGGGAGGCGGCCAGATAAGATTGCTGATCAGGAACGGCAGGTTTCCACGGGAGATGAGTGAATCGGTGATCGCGGCATATGAGCAAATGTCGCAGGAATATGGTCAGGAATATACTGATGTGGCAGTGCGGTCGTCGGCAACGGCAGAGGATCTGCCTGATGCTTCGTTTGCAGGCCAGCAGGAGACCTATCTTAATGTCAGAGGTCCTGCTTCGCTTATGGATGCAGTGAGAAATTGTTTTTCAAGCCTTTTTACAGACAGGGCGATCAGCTATCGCCAGTCATTCGGGTATGATCATTTCTCCGTCGGGTTAAGTCTTTGCGTTCAGAAGATGGTAAGAAGTGATCTGGGCGCTTCGGGAGTTGCTTTCAGCCTTGATACCGAGAGCGGATTCAGGGATGCGGTAGTGATCAATGGATCTTATGGGCTGGGCGAAATGATCGTTCAGGGCGCTGTATCCCCCGACGAATTTATTGTTTTCAAGCCTGGTCTTAAGAAAGGGCTTCGTTCTATTATTGAGAAAAAGCTGGGTGTCAAAGATAAAATGATGGTATATGGCGACAAGCCTGATGAGCGTGTGAGAATCATTTCGACTGAGAAAGGGTTTCAGCATCGGTTCTGTATCCATGATGATGAGGTAGTGCAGCTTGCGCAATGGGTTGTTGCCATAGAAGAATATTATTCCGGGTTAAAAGCAAAGTGGACGCCTATGGATGTGGAGTGGGCTGTAGATGGATTATCCAAAGAGCTCTTTATTGTGCAGGCGAGACCCGAGACGATCCATTCCAGGAAAGATCATGCATTAATTACAGAGTACAGCATTAATGATAATGACCGGAGCGCTAAAGTACTGGTTGAAGGAATAGCGGTAGGAGACAAGATAGGGGTAGGCAAGGTGAATATCCTTTATTCGATGGATAAAAGGGTAATTGACGGGCATGAATTCGTTGAAGGAGATGTGCTGGTAACGGATATGACGGACCCGGATTGGGAACCTATTATGAAAAAAGCTTCTGCCATTGTTACCAACAAAGGCGGACGTACCTGTCATGCTGCTATTGTAGCGCGGGAGTTAGGTGTACCTGCGATCGTAGGATGCGGAAATGCAACTGATATACTGCAGGAAGGAGCTTTTGTTACCGTAAGCTGTGGTGAGGGTGAAACCGGTTTTGTTTATAGCGGGAATATTCCTTTTGACCGGAAAGAATATAGCCTGCATGATCTGCCATCTGTTCAAACCTCATTGATGCTCAATGTAGCTTCTCCTGCAATGAGCTTCCAGTTTTCACACTTGCCGAATAAGGGGGTGGGATTGGCCCGGGAAGAGTTCATCATTAACAACTATATCCAGGTGCATCCCCTGGCATTGCTGCAGCACAGGCAGCTAAACGATGAAGAGCTGACAAGGGAGATTGTAAAAAGAATATCGGGGTATGAAGATGAGCAGGACTACTTTATAAAAAAGCTTTCTTACGGTATTGCCAAAATCGCCGCTTCATTTTATCCCAACAAGGTAATCGTGCGGTTCAGCGATTTTAAAACTAACGAGTACTACAACCTCCTTGGGGGAAAGTATTTTGAACCAAGGGAAGAAAATCCTATGATTGGATGGAGGGGAGCATCGAGGTATTATTCCGACCGTTACAAGGAGGCCTTTGGACTGGAGTGCAGGGCCATCCGGATAGTCAGAGAAGAGCTTGGGCTGGAAAATGTTATTGTTATGATCCCTTTTTGCAGAACAGTAGAAGAGTTGCATAAAGTAACAGACGTTATGAAAACTTTTGGGTTGGAAAGAGGAAAACAGGGACTGGAACTTTATCTTATGGCAGAGCTGCCATCAAACATTATTCTTGCCGAAGAATTTTCAAAATATATAGATGGATTTTCTATAGGTTCCAATGATCTTACACAGCTTACTTTAGGTCTCGACAGGGATTCATCGCTGGTAGCGCATCTGTACGATGAACGAAACGCTGCCGTAAGATCGCTGATCTCAGGTTTGATCAAGGTGGCCAAAAAGAATAAGGTAAAGGTGGGTATATGCGGACAGGGACCCTCAGACTTTCCCGATTTTACCCGGTTCCTGGTTGAGCAGGGAATAGATAGTATTTCGGTCACCCCCGATTCGGTAGTTAAAACCATAAAAACGATCGCTGCTGCTGAAAAAGAGATCAGGGAGAATAAGAATTAAGATACGATCACCTGAAATGTGAGAAGACATTTGAACTAATGATAAGGCTATGATGAATTCCAAGAAAATAACACTTGATGAATTCAGGTTGTCTGAACTCAGACTATACCCTAATGCAACGGGGGAGCTAAGTAATCTTTTAAGGGAAATTGGCCTTGCCGCCAAACGGATATACTCCGTTATTTCTCGTAATGGTGAAACAGGTATTATAGACAATACAAATACCCGGAACGCTTCTGGCGAAATTGTCAAACCACTAGACCAGTATGCCAACGGGGAGCTACTGACTGTTTTGAAGCATAGCCTGAGCTGCGCCGGCATTGCCAGCGAGGAAGAGGAAAATATCCTGGTATTCGATGACAAAGCCAATAATAACAGCCAGTATGTGGTAATGTTCGACCCGATTGACGGGAGCTCAAATTGTAACAACTGTATGGCTATGGGTACTATTTTTGGCATCTATCGGAGGTATACCAAAACAGGACCCTGCTCAATCAATGATTTTCTTCAGTCAGGCCGGAACCTTGTTGCTGCAGGATATATTATTTACGGGGTGAGCGCTATGATGGTATATGCAACTAAAAGAGGAGTGAACGGGTTTACATTAGATCCGTTGATCGGGGAGTTTTGCCTTTCTCATCCCATGATACGTTGTCCGGATGTTGGAAGGATATATTCCGTTAACGAAAGCAATATCCTCAATTTCGGGCCGGCAGTAGGACAATACATTAAAAGTATGCAGCAGTATAATATCGTCTATCCGGGGTTTTTCACAGCGCGGTATGTGGGATCAATGGTAGCAGATTTGCACAGAACATTGCTAGAGGGAGGTATTTTTCTATACCCTGCAACGGAAGATCACCAGGATGGTAAGTTAAGACTGATGTACGAATGCAACCCTTTCGCATTTATTTTTGAAGTAGCCGGGGGAATGGCTATAGACGGGTACCGGGAAATATTAAGCATTGTACCTGCCAGGATACATCAGCGTACTCCTTTTTTTATAGGGAGCAGGGATATGGTTACCCAGCTTAGCTGTTTTGTAAAATATGAAAACAGGACAGAATCCAGATATCTTTACGAATCGTAGCAATATACAAAGCCGTTGATTGTCAACGGCTTTGTATAGGAGTGGAGCTGCAGGGACTCGAACCCTGGTCCAAACAAATCCGCCATACGCTTTCTACATGCTTATTTGATGATTGTTTGTCGGGGATACACAGGACATCAGCAAACCGATCTATCCCTTAGCTGTATGTGCTTAGGTTATGCTCACAGCCTTGCATAACCGCATTCCGTTTTCTTTTTAAGTCGGCGGCGGCCCTTGGTAACAGACAGACCCGGACGGCGGCCCTAATGACTAGCTAATCACTGATTAGGCAGCCATGGCATACTGTGTATTGCCATTTAAAGTTTGAATATTCAGATTAAGGTGCTAATTATCCAACGCACCGCATGCTTACACGTACAAAGAACTTTGCTGTCAAAACCGGTCAGCCCCGGTTAATTTGAAAATGTGGTAATTTGAAAATGAAAGATAAGATTAAACCCAGCAGGGCTCATTTTCGGCAGCCCAATTTTCAAATTCATATACATTGCAAATTTACTTAAAAAAAGGTTCAACTATATCAGCAAAACAGCTTTCTGAGGTACTTCATTTTCAAATTATTTCGCTCTTCCCCAGCCAAACCAGTCATTGCCATTCGCATATATTAAAAGACCGAAAAGGATCACCATTCCCACTATCTGGGCATACTCAAGGAACTTATCGCTGGGCTTCCTTCCGCTGATCATTTCTACAAGGGTGAACAATACATGCCCCCCGTCGAGTGCCGGAATAGGTAAGAGGTTCATAAAAGCAAGCGCTATAGAGAAAAAGGCCGTAATGTTCCAGAATCCTTCCCAGTCCCACCCATGAGACGGGAATACTGACCCCATGGCTTTGAATCCTCCTACTCCCTTGTAAGCTCCTGTTTTGGGAGAGAGGATCAGCCTGAACTGGTCTATATAATACTTGAGTTTTTTCCCGGCAAATTTTACTCCTGCGGGGAACGATTCAAAAAAACCATAATGAATAATATTGAATTTTAATACTCCCAAACTATCAAGTTCGGAAAGAGAGCTTGTCAGTGCAAAGCCAAGCCGCCCGTCACTATTAACAGGCGCCTGAAAGCTTACCGTATCCTCTCCTCTTAGTACCGAGAGCTGAATGTTCTGTCCTTTATTTTGAGACAGGATGGAGGTGAACTCATCAAAAAAAGTACAAGGCACATTATTAACGGAAAGCACCTTGTCGCCCGGACGTAAACCTGCCTTATAAACATTGCCTGTATCACTTACTACTTTGGCTACTACCGGGATCCGTGGCTCTAAAAGCGAAATACGTTTTCTCTTTTTTTCAACCAGTTGCCCGATAAGGTCAACGGGTAATGTTATGGATTCGGTGCTCCCATTCCGTTCTACTGATACCACCCCGCCCAGTATCAGCTCGGGAACTATATCATTATAGTCTTCAACAGGTTCGTTGTTAATTGCAAGTATCTTATCGCCGTTTTTGAATCCAAGGTCAAACATCAGGCTGTCTGTAAAAGAGAGCCCGTACTTCATGGAGCTGACAGGCACTTTCTTGTCTCCCCATACAAACAGGATCATGCTGTATATCAAAAAGGCCAGCAATACATTCATGGTTACACCGCCTATCATGATGATAAGGCGCTGCCAGGCCGGTTTGCTCCTGAATTCCCAGGGTTGCGCCGGTTTGCTCATCTGTTCCTTGTCCATGCTTTCGTCTATCATACCGGATATTTTAACATATCCGCCCAGCGGCAGCCAGCCTATGCCGTATACGGTCTCTCCAATTTTTTTCTTAAATAACGAAAACCAGGGGTCGAAAAAAAGATAAAATTTTTCTACCCGGCATTTAAACCATTTTGCTGTAATATAATGCCCGAATTCATGAATAATTACAAGGATAGAAAGAGAAAGCAGCAATTGCACTGCCTGTAAGCCTACCTGCGACCAATTAATTGCTAATAATGTCATATTGATGATATAGACCATGAATATTTTTTATTCATGGATGGTAAAACGTAATGAAGTATGATTAATGATATAATGAAATGATAAAGGGTTATTGTAATTTGTGTTTTTCACCTGTTCAATATTTTCAAGCTTTAAAGTTTAGAGATGTATTAAAGAAGCCGCAAAGTTACGCGCCTCCGCATCGCTCTCAAAATATTCCTCCAGCGTAGGCTGCGGGATATAGGATATCTTATCCATTGCTCTTTCTACCAGCTCTGTCATATCAAGAAACCCGATACGGTTTCTCAAAAAGCCGTATACCGCAATTTCATTGGCAGCATTTAAAACGCAGGGCATATTCCCCGATTTATTAAGGGCTTCTCCTGCCAGGGCGAGGTTGCGGAATGTTTTGATGTCAGGCTGCTCAAAGTGCAATGCAGAGGAGCGGAAAAAATCATAGCGCGGGAAATTGCTGGCTATCCGCTGTGGGAAAGCCAGGGCATACTGGATAGGTAATTTCATATCCGGCAGACCCATCTGTGCTTTGATGCTGCCATCCTCAAACTGCACCATGGAATGTATGATGCTCTGGGGATGAATGATCACCTGTATCTGGTCAGGCTGCAGGTTGAACAACCATTTCGCTTCGATCATTTCCAGCCCCTTGTTCATCAAAGTGGCGGAGTCCACAGATATTTTGGCGCCCATATTCCAGTTGGGATGCTGCAGCGCATGTTCCTTTTTTACATTCACCAAAAAATTAGGCTTTTTGCCCAGGAACGGGCCGCCGGAAGCGGTCAGGACAACTTTTTCAATCTTATTCCTCGTTTCGCCTACCAGGCACTGGAAAATAGCGGAATGCTCAGAATCTACCGGTATGACCGGCACTCTTTTTTCCACAGCTTTCTGCATAACAATATCGCCCGCTACTACCAGGGTTTCTTTATTGGCAAGGGCGATCGCTTTGCCTGCATCTATGGCTGTTAGTGTAGATTTTAATCCTGCAAAGCCTACAATGGCCGCCAGCATCATATCATAAGTATCAAAAGCTGCTACTTCTTCCAATGCTTTTTCTCCTGCAAAAACTTTTACATCAGTGCCTGCCAGCGCTTCCTTTACAATGCCGTATTTGTCTTCATTTACAATGACTACAGCATTGGGATTGAATTTTTTTGCCTGTTCTACCAGCAGCGTATCGTTGGAATGTGCTGTAAGTATTTCCACCTCAAACTTGTCGGGATTGGATGCTATTACTTCCAGTGCCTGCGTGCCAATAGAGCCTGTAGAGCCGAATATCGCTATCTTTTTTTTCATCCTCTTAAGCCTCCCGGAGATATTTTTTTAATTCATCAGCAATGCCTCTGTCGTTACTAAGCCGGGGCACTTTATTCTGCCCGCCCAGCTTGCCTATACTCTTCATGTAATCTATGAACCCGTTTTTTCTTACGGCGCGTATCTTGAGGGTCTGCAATATGTTCCCGGTAATGAGATCATCATAATAGATATTTTTCTGCCGGAGATTATTGTCTACCAGCAGGGAGAAATCTTTAATGCTGCTGGGGGTATTTTCAAATTCCACAAACCATTCATGATAACTTTTTCCTTTACCCTGCTCTACCATTGGCGCTACTGTGAACTCTGTGATCTTCAGCCCTTCCTTTTCAGCGGCTTTCAGCAGGCTGTACTCCACTTCTTCCCCAATTACATGCTCTCCAAATGCAGAAATGAAATGTTTGATGCGGCCGGTCACGACAATACGGTAAGGATCAAGCGATACAAACTTAACCGTATCTCCTATATTATAGCCCCACAACCCTGCATTGCTGTTGATGATCAAAGCATAATTTTCCCCGGGCTTCACATCTTTCAGGCTCAGTCTTTGTGGCTCAGGATTATGAATTTCCTGTACGGGTACAAATTCGAAAAATATTCCAAAATTGGTGTTCAGGAGCAGCCCTTCCTGCTCTTGGGAGTCCTGGAAGGCGAAAAAACCTTCGGAAGCGGGGTAGGTTTCAATGGTATCCACCTGCCTGCCAATGCTTTCCATCAGCTTGGCCCTGTAAGGCTCAAAATTTACACCACCCTGTACCAGCACACTGAAATTGGAAAATATATCTTTTATCTTTTTACCTCCGCTTCTTTCCATCAGCCGGTCAAAATACATTTGCACCCATGGGGGGATACCGCTGATCATCGTCATATCCTGGTCAATAGTTTCATCCACAATTTTCTCCAGCTTGGTTTCCCAGTCTTCTATACAATTGGTCTCGTAGCTGGGCAACTGGTTAGTGCGCAGGTAGCGGGGGATGAGATGATTGGAGATCCCGCTGAGCCTGCCGGTGGGTATGCCACCCACCCTCTCGAGCTCGGGACTGCCGCTGAGAAAGATCATTTTACCGTCAGCACAGGAATAATTCCCGGTTTCTGTCATATAGCAAAAGAAAGCATTACGTGCTGTATCAAAATGATTATCAACAGATTCTTTAGTGATCGGAATATATTTGGTGCCGCTGGTAGTGCCCGAAGTCTTGGCAAAATAAATGGGCAGGCCTTTCCATAATATATTGTGTTTTCCCTGTTTGATCAGCTCTATATAGGGCTTGAAGGCTTCATAATCACGCAGGGGCACTGCTTTTTTAAATTCCCCATAGGTATTGATATTATTAAAGCCATGCTCCTTTCCAAAAGCAGTCTTTCGGCCGGTTTTAATCAGTTCTTTTAAAATACGTTCCTGGTCTTCCAGGGCCGTATGCATGGATTTTTTAATTTGTTTATATATAATATTGGCAAATGGCTTTGCCAGTAAAGACTTAATCTTCATTTTTACAGCAATAGTTGAGAGCGCAAAGATAACCTTACCCTCCCAAACAGGGGCTTTAAAGCGGGGAAGTTTTTTTCCGGCAATTATTTGAGGAAAACAAAATTAACCATACCTTTGCACTCCTTAAAATTTGCCTCATGTATGCAATAGTTAAAATAGCCGGACAGCAATTCAAAGTTTCGCAGGGACAGAACCTGTATGTTCCACATATTTCAGGAAATGCAGGAGACCAGGTAGAGTTTTCAGATGTATTGCTGACAGACAGCGGAGACAGTTTTTCTGCAGGCGCTGATGTAAAACTGAAAGTAAAAGCGGAGATCGTAAAAGAAGTGCAGGGCGATAAGGTCATTGCTTTCAAAATGAAAAGAAGAAAAGGTTTCCGTAAAAAGCACGGGCATCGTACTTTATACACTCAAATTAAAGTAACTGATATTGCATAAGCAACGATCCGGTTGTTGTTAACCGGTATCGGGATTGATGATTTTTAAATTTTAATTACAATGGCACATAAAAAAGGTGAAGGTAGTGTAAAAAACGGCCGTGACTCACAAAGCAAAAGACTGGGTGTGAAGATATTTGGTGGTCAGCCTGCAGTTGCCGGCAACATCATTGTTCGCCAGCGCGGTACTTCTTATCATCCTGGTAAAAATGTAGGTGTGGGCAGAGACTATACATTGTTTGCACTTGCCGATGGTGTTGTTGAATTCAGGAAAGGTAAAAACGACAAAACTTTCGTTTCCGTTTCTCCTCTTGAAGCAACCGCCTAAAAAAAAATTTTGCAGTTAGAAAAATGTTTTTACTTTTATAGCGTTAATCCATTTATTATCTAACCATTAAATTCTAAAAACATGGCAACTGCAAAGAAAGCTGCAAAAAAAGCCGCTCCTAAAAAAGCTGCAAAAAAAGCCGCTCCTAAAAAAGCCGCTAAGAAAGCTGCTCCTAAAAAAGCTGCTAAGAAAGCTGCTCCTAAGAAAGCCGCTAAGAAAAAATAAGCTTACGCTTTTTTTTAATAGAGCAAATCATACAAAGTCCCGTCAGCGGGACTTTTTTTATGCCTTTACAGCTAAAGCCATTTTGCGAACTCTTGTTAAAAGACCTGCCAGTGCGGGGTTTGTATGATCTGCTTTCTCTTTTCAGTAATTTAGCAACTGAATCTTTTATGTATGGATAATTCCTCAATAGCCGATATTTTTTCATTGCTGTCCAGGCTCATGGATATACATGGAGAGAACAGCTTCAGGGCAAAATCTTATGCTGTTGCAGCTTTTAATATTGATAAGCTTCCCATTGAATTAGGTGCTCAGCCTGTTGAAAAAATATCTGCTATTAAAGGAATCGGGGATGCTATGGGAAAAAAGATCCTTGAGATCATGGAGACCGGCAAGCTTAACATCCTGGACGAATATCTGCAGAAAACACCGCCCGGTCTTGTAGAAATGTTAAATATAAAAGGACTTGGTCCTAAAAAAATTGCAGTGATATGGAAAGAGATGGGTATAGAAACGCTTGGTGAATTGTTGTATGCCTGCAATGAAAACCGCTTGTTGCTGTACAAAGGATTTGGTGAAAAGACACAACAAAGCGTAAAGTCCTCTATTGAATTTTACCTGCGTAGCAAAGGAAGTTATCTGTATGCTGAGATAGAATCACTGGCGCTGTCCCTCCAGCAGCAGTTGGTTGCCCAATTTGCCGGCAGGAAATTTGAGCTGACGGGCGCCTTTAAAAGGCAGTCCCCGACTATTGACCTGCTTGAATGGGTAACCACTGCAGATACTGCAGAACTCCGGGATTTTTTCAGGGCACAATCTTTTACCATTGCAGAAGAAAATGAACAGTCTATTATTTTGAAATCCCCTGAAAACACGACACTGAAATTTTATTTTGCCGGTAATAACAATTTTGGCACCGTTCTTTTTCATACTACTTCTTCCGGCGCTTTTTTGGATGCGTGGGAAACGAATTTCCCGGGAACTGAAGTGTATGCCGATGAAGAGCAGGTATTTGCTGTTGCTGCTGTCCCATATATTCTTCCCTGCCTGCGGGAAAAGGATGCTATTATATCCAGAGCAGTCGGCAAAACTATTCCTGAGCTTATTCAGCCTGCAGACATAAAGGGTATCATACATTGCCACAGCAACTGGAGCGATGGGGTGAACAGCATTGAAGAAATGGCAAAAGCTGCTATTGACATGGGGTATGAATATATAGTGCTCAGCGATCACAGCAAATCGGCTTATTATGCCAAAGGGCTAAAAGAAGAAAGGATAAAAGAACAACATCATTACATAGATGAGCTGAACGAAAAGCTGCGGCCCTTTAAAATATTTAAAAGCATCGAAGCGGATATTTTAAGCGATGGTGCCCTTGACTATAGTAGCGAAATATTGGCTAGTTTCGACATGGTAATTGCCTCTGTTCACTCAAATTTGAAGATGACGGAAGAAAAAGCAATGATGAGACTGCTGGGCGCTATTCAAAACCCCTATACCACAATACTTGGACATATTACCGGCAGATTACTGCTGAGCAGGGAAGGATACCCTGTTGATCATGAAAAGATTATTGAAGCATGCGTGGAAAACGATGTGGTGATAGAGCTCAATGCGCATCCCCGGCGCCTGGATATAGACTGGAACTATATTGACCTTGCGCTTGAAAAAGGTGCAACCATATCCATTGATCCTGATGCCCATTCTGTAGAGGGTTTCCGGCATATAAAATATGGTGTACTGGCGGCCCAGAAAGGAGGTGTGGCGCCAAAACATAATCTCAGCAGCCTTGATTTGAAATCGCTGGAAAAATATATTGAGCAGAGAAGGGTAAAAAGAAACCTGTAAGCGGGGATTAAGTGTCGTCTGCTCAATTTTTTGTTTAAATACTCAAAACTCTGATGCCGACGGGGTTCTCTTAATAAATTGCTCTGTTTGATACTTAAAAACCATACAACGTTGCGTTTTCTTTGGGTGGTAGTGTTATGCGGTTGCCTGTCTTCTGCTGAAGCACAATTGCCAGATTACCATTTGCAGTTATTTGACTATACCACCGGTATCTTGCCTGGGGGGATAGATGCTGTTATCAAAGACAAAAAAGGTGTTTTGTGGATATTTTATAAGAATCGCGTACAGCGGTTTGACGGGCAGGAGGTGCAGACATTCAAACCGGACCCTTTTATGCAGCATATTTATGGCGATGCAAAAGGCAGGGTCTGGATAAGTGCTGTAGGAAGTGTATTTCTTTTTTCAGAGAAATCGGGGGATTTCAAAAAAATAACAATACATAAAAAAAAAGATACCCTGCTTACCGGGTCGGTAGTTGAACTACCCGGAGATCGTACCTGCCTTCTTGCCAGCGACGGATTATATCAGTTTGATGAAGCTACCCGGAGCTTTGATCCCGTGGAAGATATGCCTTTTCTCAACCGTAGCTGGATTACTAATGCCAGTGCGGTACGAGGTAATAAGCTTTTTGTGCATAACGACAGGTATGTTTTCCGGTATGATATAATAACCCACCGGGTAGACAGCCTGCCGGCAAACCTTTTATACGGAATTTATCCTATAACGGATGATAGCGTTTTAATCAGTCCGCCTGACGATATGGTAAAATGGTATGATTTTAAGACCGGCGCCGTCACTCCCGCACGAATAACATCTGAAAACAACGCCAGCTTCAGTGTCAGGAATGTGGTACCTATTTCAGCGGGACATTTTTTGCTGGCTTCATCGGAAGGTATTATAGAATATGATGCGGCCCGGAAGGAATTTTTGAAAAGGAATTTTTTTATTCATGGCAGGAAAGTGGCAACTAATGAGTTTGCTACCTGGATATTCTATGATCAGGCGGAAGGCTATGCGTGGATCTCCACTACTGAAGGCGTGGCAAGGTTTGCGATACGCAATCCGCCGCTCGGCTTTATTAAGATCAGACGAATGAATGATGAGATCTCTGCCAATATTGACGATGTGCACCGGATGACAGAAGATAAATATGGCAATCTCTGGATCGCTACCGGCTATGGCTTTGCCTGTCTTGAAAGAAATAAGCGCACCTGGAAATTGTATCCTCCTGTCAGAAATGACAGCACCAGGCTTAGCCATGAGTCTGTACGTGGCCTGGCCTACGATGGGAAATACCTGATCCTGGGACCTACTAATACGGGTGTCTGGTTATTTGACCCTGTAACGGAAAAATTCAGGCGGCCTTTATATGATAATATTGCTACCAGGCAATCTATTGAAAAGGAATATATAGATGATATAATTGCTTTACCTGGCGGTAATCATCTTATAACCGGAGATGATGCCATGTATTTGCTTGAAAAAACAACCTGCAGGCTGTCTAAGTTAAACCAATTGCATACCGGCGCTGACCATAAAAGCTTTACCCTGGTACGTAGCGATGGTATAGTGTGGATAGGCTCACCCACAGGTTTGTTTTATATAGACAGCGCATTACAGCATTTTACCCGGGTAGCAGTTCCTTCCGATCACTTACCTATAGCAGGCGGTTTCCTGCTCGCTAATAATGATCTTTTGATTTCCAGCATAAAGGGGTTGTTTGTGGCGCATTATGCCAATGGAAATGTAACATTGACAAAAAAAACAACGGTATTTGACAATATACTGCTGCAGGTCATATACCAGGACAATAACGGAACGATATGGGCAGGTTCCGACAAAGGGCTTTACCGGTACGATCCCGCTACTTCCAAGATCAGCCTCTTTGATTACTCAGACAATATCCAGGGGTATACTTTTAATAATTGCTCATGGTATCGCGACAGGGAAGGCGTGCTTTATTTCGGCGGCACCAACGGAATAAATTACTGGCAGCCTGAAAAATTTTCCTATGAATCTGCGATCCTGTATACTTATATCAGTAAAGCACGTGTAGGCAATAAAGAATATACACAATATACGTTCAATAAAATGCCTGCAATGAAGTATTCGGAGAGCTCAATTGATGTGGTTTTTGCTGCAGCATATTTCAATAACCAGGAAAAAGTAAAATACAGGTACAGGCTGGAAGGAGTAGATAAAGACTGGAAGGAAATAGGGAATGGTAATATTGTTAGGTTTACCTCGCTGTCTCCGGGAAAATATACCCTGGTGATGCAGGCCAGCCTCAACCAGGCAGACTGGAAAACCTCAAAAAACATATTATCATTTGAGATACTTGCGCCTTTCTGGCTGACGTGGTGGTTCTTTGTTATTTGTGCGCTGACACTGATTGGAATATTGGTGCTTATTATAAGCAATCACCGTCGCAAGATAAAAGAAAAGCAGGAAGAACTGGAAGCAGAGCAGACCATCAATTACTTTGCTTCCAGTATGTATGGCTATCAATCCATCGAAACCATCCTGTGGGATATTGCAAAAAATTGTATCAGCCGGCTGTATTTTGAAGATTGTGTGATTTATATATTAGACGAAAGCCGGGATATGCTTGTGCAAAAAGCGGCTTTTGGTCCGAAGACCCCTAAATATCACCAGATTGTCAACCCGCTGGAAATACCGGTGGGAAAAGGGATTACCGGCAGTGTTGCTTTAAGCGGAAAAGCAGAGATTGTAAGTGATACTTCAGTTGATCCGAGATATATTGTAGACGATACCCGGCGCTTTTCTGAAATAGCAGTTCCTATTAAAGCGGGAGACAAGGTTTTGGGCATAATTGATTGCGAGCACTCAAAAAAAGGCTTCTTTACTCAAAGGCACCTGTTTATTCTTACTACAATTGCGTCTCTTTGTGCAAGTAAGATCATAAGAGCAAGAGTGGAGGAACAGAAGCAGGAGGCTGAAAAAGAGCTGAGAGATACCCAGCAAAAAATGGCTGAAATAGAAATGCAGGCACTGAGAGCGCAGATGAACCCGCATTTCATCTTCAATTGCTTAAACTCTATCAACAGGTATATAGTAAAAAGCGACCAGGCAACCGCATCTCTCTATCTTACGCGTTTTGCAAAACTGATCAGGCTGATATTAGATAATTCGAACAATAAGTCTGTTTCACTCAGCAGTGAGCTTGAAGCACTCAGGCTATATATAGAAATGGAAAGCATTCGTTTTGAAAAGCAGTTCACCTATTCAATAACAGTAGATAAAAATGTGCAGGCCGACTATATCCAGGTGCCTCCGCTGATAATACAACCCTTTGTGGAGAATGCCATCTGGCATGGGTTGCTGCACAAAGAGACCGCAGGGCATCTGACTATTCATTTCAGCAGAAAAACTCCTGGCCTGCTGGAATGCACCATTGAGGATGACGGCGTGGGGAGAGAGAAAGCCAGAGAGCTGAAAAGCCGGTCTACTTCCACCAAGAAGTCTTTGGGCATGAAGCTGACGGTTGACAGGCTCTCTCTTCTCAACAAGGAAACATTCAGGGATGCAACGGTGGAAATACTTGATCTTAAAAATAAAAGTGGCGAAGCAACAGGAACCAAGGTAGTATTGAAAATACCTGTTGACGCCTGATTAAAAATTAAAGCAATGATAACCTGTATTTTAATTGATGATGAGCGTAATGCGCTGGAGATGATGGAATGGTTGCTTAAAACCTATTGCCCGCAGGTGCATATACTTGATATGTGCAGCTCTGCAGAAGCCGGCATTGAAGCCATAAACAAAAAGAGACCAGACGTAGTCTTCCTTGATATTGAAATGCCCAAGATGAACGGTTTTGATATGCTGGAACAGTTTGACAAACCCTTTTTTGATGTAGTGTTTTGTACTGCTTATGACCAGTTTGCCATTAAGGCATTTCATTATAGCGCACTGAACTATTTGCTGAAGCCGATTGATCCTGATGATCTCATTAATACCGTTAAAAGAATAGAAGAAAAAAAAGGTATACCTACTAAAGAACAGCTTTCACTTTTGCTGCAGAGCATGCAACAATCTCCTAAAACTACTCCCCAGCGTATAGCACTTTCTTCCGGCGATGGACTGATTTTTATTCCTACCAGCGATATCGTTTATTGCGAAGCAGAAAGCAACTATACTACGGTGGTGCTTGTAGGAGGAAAAAAAGTTGTAGTGTCTAAAGTCCTGAAGGAAATTGATGAAGCATTGAGCGGCCCTGATTTTTTCAGGGTGCACAGCTCATTCCTGATCAATCTCAACCATATTAAAAAATTTGTAAGAGTAGATGGCGGCTATATTGTAATGGACAATGATGCTACTATCAATATTTCGAGAAGCAGGCGCCAGGAGTTTATGGAAATGTTTTCCAAATTTTAGTCCTGTCCTTATTGATGGTTGTCTTTGCCGGACTGGAGAACTTCCATGGCTTTTTTAACGCTCCCTGTTTTAAGTAGCAGCGCCTTTGCCTGGTCATAATCGGAAATCCCGGTTTTTTCCATCAGCATCTTTGATCCCCGCTCTACCAGCTTTGTATTGCTCAGCAGCATGTGCACCATAGTGTTGTCTTCCACGCGGCCGAGCTGTATCATTACGGAGGTAGAGATCATATTAAGAATAAGCTTTTGAGAGGTGCCGCTTTTCATCCGGGTGCTTCCGGTGACGAACTCCGGACCTACGGCTATCTCTACAGGGAAATCAGCCTCTGCTGCGAGCGGGGAGCCGGGATTATTGGTAATGCAGCCGGTAATGATCCCTTCTGACCTGCATTTTTTTAGTGCGGCTATTACATAAGGGGTAGTCCCGCTGGCAGCTATTCCTATTACCACATCTTTATTGGTGATCTTATGTTTCAGCAGATCTTCCCATCCCTGGGTGGTGCTGTCTTCTGCATATTCCACGGGCTGGGTCATTGCTTTTTTGCCGCCGGCAATAATGCCGATCACCAGCCCGGGAGACACGCCGTAGGTAGGCGGGCATTCACTTGCATCCACTATAGCCAGTCTTCCGCTGGTGCCGGCGCCGATATAAAAGAGCCTCCCTCCGGCAAGCATCTTATCTACAATGGCTGACACCAGGTCTCCTATTTGAGGTATGATTTTTTCAATAGCAAAAGGTACCTTCTTATCTTCTTCATTAATATGGGTGAGTATCTCGGCTACAGACATCTTTTCAAGGTGGCGGTAGTGAGAAGGCTGCTCTGTGATCTTTACAAACTGCTTCATGAAAAGGTTGCTGGTATTAATAAATATCCAAATAGAAGTGACCGTATCATGATTGATGATATTCTGATAGTCCTTCCATTGGGTTTTTCAAAATTTTTCCAAGAGTAAACTCATAACTGCTGCACAGCTCTTTCACTACATCCTTAAAATAATAGGCTATACCTCCCACAAAACTTACCGGCTGAGTCCAGCTCTCCCTGAATTTACAGATATGATGAAAGAAAAAATCATTTATAGAATCTTCTATGATGTTTTCTACCATATAATGCCCCCTGTTTTCTGACAGAAACGGTGAAAATGAAGCAAGGTACTTATTAGCCAATGGTTTTTTGTAAACGTTTTCCAAAATTTCCTCCTGTGTAAGGTTGTATTTTATATGAAATCGGCCGTTAAGCTCCTCGTCAAATGTTTGGTAAAGGAAATATTGCAGTACTTTTTTACCCATATAAGCGCCACTCCCTTCGTCTCCCAGCACATAGCCGAGCCCCGGCCTGTTTACAGTGATCTTTTTCCCGTTATAATAGCAGGAGCTGGATCCGGTACCCAGGATACAGGCAACCCCTTTTTCATCTCCATACAGCCCCCTGGCGGCAGCCATTACATCATGAGTTACCTCCACCCTTCCTGCTGCCGGAAAAACTTTTCTGAGTGCAGCTTTAACGATTTTTGCATTGGTGGCATTAATACATCCCGTGCCGTAATAGTATATTTCATCTATCTCTGCATTTTTTAAAGAGGGAAGCAATTCTTTTGTAAGTATTTCAGCAATCTGGGATGTAGATAAGAAATACGGACTTATACCCTGGGTAAAAAAAGATTTCTTTGTATTCCCTTTCAGCAGGCACCATTCGGCCTTGGTAGCGCCACTGTCTGCTATCAATTTTATAGATGACATTATATTAATTGAACTTATTTTGTGAAATTCGTGCTCTCAAAGATAATATACAAACGCAGACGAATGAGTAATAACAGGTTCAGATTGTGGCTTCCCCTTATATTTTCAGTGGTGATGATTCTGGGAATGTTCCTGGGCTACAAAATGAAAGAGAAGATGCCGGCGAGTACCCCCTTTTTTGCTACCGGAAAGAAGGGCACCGTGCAGGAAGTGCTTGACCTTATTGCAACCCGTTATGTAGACCCTATACGCACAGATACACTTGCAGATGCTGCCATAGAAGAAATGCTTAGCCATCTTGACCCGCATTCCGTGTTTATTCCCGCCAGTGAGCTGCAGCAGGTGAATGAAGACCTGGCCGGTAAATTTGAGGGAATCGGTATAGAATTTAACATTTTCAATGATACTATTAATGTATTAAGTGTGCTGAAAGGCGGCCCTTCGGAAAGCGCAGGCCTGCAGGTGGGAGACAAATTTTTAAAGATCGGGGATTCTGCTGTAGCAGGCAAAGGTATGAACGGCGATAAGGTAAGGCAGCTTTTAAAAGGATTGCGTGGCTCCAAAGTAAATGTATCCATACTGCGTGGCGCTGAACGAAAGCAATATACCATTACCCGGGGTGTCATCCCCTTATATTCTTTGGACGCAGCTTATATGATAGCCCCCGCTACGGGGTATATCCGGCTTAATAAGTTTGCGGAAACTACCTACGAAGAGTTTATGGAAGCTATGCAAAAGCTGAAGGAGCAGGGCGTGCAGAAGCTTTTGCTTGACCTGCGTGGTAACGGCGGAGGCATTCTCCAAGAGGCTGTGGAAATAGCAGATGAATTTCTTAATGATAATAAACTGATTGTATATACACAGGGCGACCATACCCGCAAGCAGGAATTCAGGGCCAAGCGGGAGGGAATTTTTGAAAAAGGCAGGCTGGTGGTGCTGGTAGACGAAGGTTCCGCATCTGCAAGCGAAGTGCTTACCGGCGCGCTGCAGGATTGGGACCGTGCCGAGGTGATAGGACGCCGGACCTTTGGTAAAGGGCTGGTACAGGAGCAATATGATCTCAATGACGGCTCTGCCTTAAGGCTTACCATTGCACGATACTATACCCCACTGGGCAGATCTATTCAAAAGCCTTACGACAAGGGTATTGAGAGCTATAATGACGAGCTGCTTGACAGGTATAACCACGGAGGCTTGCTGAATGCCGACAGTAACCGGAAGGCTACCGGGCAGCCCTACCATACTCCCGGAGGAAAACTGGTGTATGGCGGCGGCGGCATTACGCCGGATATATTTGTAGCCATTGACACTTCGGGCACAAGCACTAAAATAACACACCTGTATTATAAAAACACCCTGGGCAATTTTGTATACAGGTATTATGTAGCGCATATACAGCAATTCAGGCTGTTTACCAACCCGGTGGCCTTCGAAAAAGGCTTTCAGATCAATAATGAAATATGGAATGCTTTTGCTGCATTTGCCGATGCAGACAGTGTTTCCCTTAAAGGCATATCGGTTACCGATAAACGCTACCTGGAGCAGCGGCTCAAGAGTTTATTTGCCCGCCAGCAATGGAGAAATGAAGGCTTCTTTGAGGTGAACAATGCAAGTGACCCTATGGTAAAAAAGGCGCTTGAGGAGTTGGAGAGATGATAGTAAAAACCGGGAGATCAATGCTGCTGTTCATCGTTCACAAAATAAAGGGGAGAGACGTGAGAAGATAGACGTGAGAAGTGAGGCGTGAAATGTGTGCGCAAAGCATCTACAGGACAAGACACCTACCCTTATACCCTACTCCTTATGCCTTACCCTCCTATCCCGGATCATTCAAAATAATCCTGAAAGTTGTGCCCTTTCCCGGCTCGGAATGTTTTACAAAAAGCTGTCCCTTATGATATTGTTCAATTACTCTTTTGGATAGCGTTAGTCCCAGCCCCCAGCCTCTTTTTTTAGTAGTAAAGCCCGGTTTGAACAATTTGTTGATATTGGCGGCAGAAATGCCTTTTCCCGTATCAGTAACGTCAATTAATACCTGTTGTGCCGTTTGATGCATATTGATAGTGATCTTTCCCTTACCACCCATTGCGTCCAGCGCATTTTTCAAAAGGTTCTCTATTACCCAGTCAAAAAGGGAGGCTGATATTTTTACGGGTATCGCAGCATGTGCATTGGTATGTACTTCAAATATTACTTTCTCCGGCGCGCGACGCTTTATATAATCCACCACCTGGGTGATCTGCTTCACCAGGTCTTTTTCTTCCATGCTTGGTGTACTACCTATTTTACTGAAACGGTCTGATACCAGTTGCAGCCTGTCGGTATCTTTGGCAAGTTCCGCCGAGATTTTTTCATTCCCCGGCATTTCTTTTAGTACTTCCACCCATCCTTTCAGGGAAGTGAGCGGTGTGCCTAACTGGTGTGCTGTTTCTTTTGCCATCCCGGCCCACAGTTGGTTTTGTACTGACCGGTTCCTTACCGAGATCGTATAAAGTGTTACCACAATGAACAATGCTACAATAAGAAGCTGGACCAACGGGTAGTAACGTATTTCCTGCAGCAGGGTGGAATTGCCGTAATAATAAAAATCTTTTTTCCCGTTCAGCGGATCGGCGTATATGATGGGGCTATGCTGGCTTTTAAACTGTCTTATCTTTCGTGGCAAATAGCTGCTGTCATTTTTTGCTTTAGCGGAGTCAAGGTTAATGTATTCTATTATCTTGCCTTCCCCGGTTTGCCCTATGATGGGGATGTCGTTATTGTTGGTAATGATCGCTGAAACAAGCCGTGTGTCCACATCTGCGGGAGAGTTGATCAGGAATTTCTCGGCTTCCACCCAGGTTTCCACCTTTATTCTCTCTTCCGCTGCAAGCTTCTCGGCCAGGTAACGGGAATAAAAAATAGTGCCTGTCACTATTGCAATGGCAATGGTGGTCAATAGCGTGCGCCAGTTTATAAAACGTTGAAACATATTTTAAAAATAGCAAAACAGTTAGCAGCATCCTTTATTTTTGGGAAAATAATTAGCGGTATTGTCACATTATCCTTCGGTAGCTGTAGTGATTTTGAACTGGAATGGCAGGAAATTTCTTGAGCAATTCCTTCCTTCTGTATTGGCATCCACTTATCCGTCATTGCAGGTCATAGTCGCTGATAACGGCTCTGCCGACGATTCACCCGGATGGGTCAGCAGGCATTACCCGTCGGTGGTACAATTGCGCAGCCCGGTTAACGAAGGTTTCGCAAAAGGGTACAATACAGCATTGGAACAGGTGCGGGCTGATTACTATGTGCTCCTCAATTCCGATGTGCAGGTGACGCCGGGATGGATAGAGCCGGTGATCCGCTTAATGGAAGAACAGCCCCTGATTGCCGCCTGCCAGCCAAAAATTTTATCTTATCACCAGCCGGAGCTTTTCGAATACGCAGGCGGGAGCGGGGGATGGATGGATGCCTTTGGCTATCCTTTTTGCCGCGGGCGCATATTTGACAGTTGTGAAAAAGATGAAGGGCAATACGAGGATGCTTCTCCGGTATTTTGGGCTTCAGGCTGCGCCATGTTTGTGAAAGCAGCAGTATATCATGAAATGAATGGCCTCGATGATCTGTTTTTTGCCCACCAGGAGGAAGTAGACCTGTGCTGGCGCATGCAACTGGCAGGCTATCTTGTATATGCATGCCCGGGATCGGTGGTATATCATGTGGGAGGAGGAAGTCTTCCGCAGGGCACTCCAAAGAAAGTATATCTCAATTACCGCAACAGCCTGATGATGCTGTATAAGAATCTTGGCAGTACGGAAAAAATATGGAAACTGCCATTGCGGATGGTGCTCGACGGGGTGAGCGGGATAAAAGAATTATTAGCTGGTAAGCCGGCGAATGTAACAGCAATATTAAAAGCACATGGGTTTTTCTACCGGTGGCTGTTTTCCGCAAAAGATAAACGCTTTTTTCCTGCCAAAAGATTGGCAAAGCCACAAGGGATATACAAAGGGAGTATTATATGGCAATATTTCATAAAGGGCAGGAAAAAATTTGCCCAAATAATTGGGTCTAAATCCCGTTAGTTTGTTCGTTAACCGCTATTTTTGCAGCAAATACATAATTTAATATTATGGAAGATAACATTCTTGCGCACGACCTTCCCGACAGCAGTAAAAAAGATTTTGCCTGGAGCTGGGTAACATCTTCAAGGTTTTTGTTTTACATGCAGGTAGTAAGCATAGTTGCTTTTTTGATCGGTGGAAGCTGGGGGCTTTACAAGCACCGCTATAAAGGGAAACCCAAAGTGGTAGTTCCCGAAAATACCCTGTATACGCCTAAGTACAAATAAAGGCGATTTGTATTGAGAAAAATTTTGCCATTCAGCAGCAATCCTTAATTTTGCAGCCCCGCACGCAGAGGAGCGATGGGGTAGCTGACAGAAGTTCTTTATAGTTTTTTTATATCATGCGGAAGTAGCTCATTTGGTAGAGCACGACCTTGCCAAGGTCGGGGTGGCCGGTTCGAGCCCGGTCTTCCGCTCAGGAAAATCCTCTCGTGATGCGAGGGGATTTTTTTTGGACTTAGCTGTTGGATCACTATCGGCTTTTGTTGCGTCGCACACTTGTACTGATAGTACTTTGAGCAGCAAAAAATTGCAACAATGCCCCGGTGGTGGAATTGGTAGACACGCTCCGATAAAAATCGGAGTGACCTGCATCTCCGAGGGCTCAACAAAAAGTTCTTTATAAATTA
>CAYWVB010000034.1:0-60690 GCA_964461595.1 uncultured Terrimonas sp.
AATTGCAACTACGCTTCAGAAAACTTTCCCGGAACTTAAAAAACTTGTTGGTGAAAAGAAGTTTAATCAGCATGTGAAAAAGGCGAGTAAAGTATTGGCAGCAGGAGCTGCAAAAAAAGGAAAAAAATCCATAGCAAAAGTAAAGATTACAAAGGGCAATGCCACAGCCTAAAGGGATAAGCTTTACAGTGGGTTTCGCTGTAATATAAGATACGTTTACGAGATATCCCGTCTTATTTCTTTTTCTGTTTTATTTTCTTCTACCGGATCGGTTGACCCCGGCGGGAATAATTTTTTCCGATCGCGCCGGGGTCTCCAGTTGAGAAAAAGTAATACTGCTATTAGTACAATTACTACTATTATTATTAGTGGGATATTAATATCCTGCATGTCCCCGGAATTTACAGTGCTTACAAAATAGTGATTTTTCCTGTCAAGGCAAGGGTATGTTTTTTTTAAAAAATATATTGATCCCGGGCGGGACTTTGGGTGTTTTAAGGGTCATTAGCAATGAGAAATAATGTAAATGATATAATGGAGAAACAGTATTTTATTGAGTTGTTGCAAAAATACCGGCGCGGGGATATAACCGGCGAGGAAAAACGCTTTCTTGAGGCTTACTATAATTTGTTTCAGAATGAGCCTGATATATTGCAATCATTCAGCCCAGAGGAGAGGAAAGCGCTTAAGGAAGGAATGCTGAGGGATATATGGGGTGGTATTGTTAAGGAGCAGCAACCTGCTGCCGTCGTTTGGTTCAGAAGAAAATGGTTTTGGAAGACTACCGCCGCAGCCGCAATTTTAATGGGAGTGCTGGGTGGCATAAGGGTTACTTATAATTTTTTTCCGAAGAAAAATAAGCCTGTTGCAATAGCGAACGCTCTGCCGGAGCAGGCCGGAAGCAAGGAGGCGGAAGTCGTTCTGCCGGATCATCAAAAAGAGAACCGGGTTATTTTTCTCCCTGACGGAAGTAAGGTGATCCTGAGTGCCGGCAGCAAGCTGAATTATCCTTCTTCTTTTGATGGTATGGACAAACGGGAGGTATTTTTAGATGGAGAGGCATTTTTTGATATCAGGCATAATCCTTCAAGAACTTTTGTAGTGCATACGGGCAGCCTGACAACGGTTGTGCTGGGTACTGCATTCAATATTAAGGCAATCCCCGGCGAAAAAGATATTATAGTTACGGTAAAGCGCGGTAAGGTAAGAGTAAGTAATAATAATAAGGTATTGGGCGTCATCACTCCTAACCAGCAGATAACTTATGACAGGCAGAAGATCATTTCTGTAGTTTCTGCGGTCAGCAATGAAAGCTATCTCGACTGGCAGGATAAGGACCTGCTTATTGACAATCTTACCATTTCTGAAGCTGCCAGGCTGATGGAGGAACGTTATAAGGTGACGATTGTCATCAATGATCCTGAAGTGGAATCGCTGCGGTTTACAACCACTTTTCCCAGGAATGAAAAGCTTGAACAAACCCTTAACAGCATTTGTTTTTTCAATAGCCTGAGCTATAATTATAATAAAGAGAAAGCGACCGTAACCATCACCCGGAAATAACAGGATGACCAACAACTATTAAAACTGCAATTATGATAAATCAACACAACATCACACATCAAAGTTCCAATCTTGTCAGGCTGGAATAATCTTTTGTAAAGACCTTTGAAAGTCAATTTCGAAGGCAGTTTGTATAGACCGACTGCAATCGGTGGATACGTGCTGTTTATTTAAAACGCCCGTAAAAGGGTTCCTTATTAATTTTAAACAATTCATGTATGAATCTTTCGTATCTAACGGGGGATGTTTATGTTTTTTTTCCATCACTGGGAAAAAAATTACTGCTTCCCAAGTCAATCTTAAAACACATTATGCGAATTGGAATAGTAACGGTAGCCATACTCACTACCACATCTCTACAGTTACTTTGCGCATCTCCAATCAAAAGCCAGCCGATAGATGAGGTGAAGATCAATCTTATGCTTAATAATGAAACGCTCATTGAAGCCTTTCAAAAGATCGAAGCCGGCACTAAGTATCATTTTATGTACAGGAAAGAAGAAGTAAAAAAGATCCGCAATCTCAGCCTGCCTTCTTCCAGGATAAGCATTGAAGAGTTTTTAAAAGTTGCTTTAAAAGGCACTTCCCTTACCTACCGGCAGCTTGGAGATCAGATCCTGATTATGACCCCCAAAAACCTGATTCCGTTGACCGGGCCTGATGCGTATAAGATGACCTATACTGCAGTAGCTAATATTGTAAAAGGAAGGGTTGCTGATGATAAGGGTACTCCGTTGGCGGGTGTGAGTGTCACAGTTAAGGGGTCCGGGATGGGTACTACCACAGATAAGGACGGTAATTATAGTATCAATGTGCCTGAGAACGGCATACTGATGTTCTCCATTGTTGGCTATATTGCCAGGGAGATCCCGGTAAATAATCTGTCTACAGTAAATGTCGTTTTGACCAAAGAGACCAAGGAGCTGAACGAGGTGGTAGTTACTGCCCTCGGCATTAAAAAGAGCAAGCGCGGACTGGTATATTCTACTGCAGAAGTCAAAGGCTCTGAATTTACCGAAGCTCGTGAAACGAACGTAGCAAGCGCACTGACAGGTAAAATAGCCGGGGTGGATGCAACTCAGATCGCATCGGGGCCCGGCGGTTCCAGCCGTATTGTTATCAGGGGGGTAGGCGCTATTAATCCCTCCGCCAATAACCAGCCGTTATATGTGGTGAACGGCTCCCCCATATATAATGGCAACGGCGGAGCACAGGCAAGCAGCACCGGGTTTAACTATGATACCGGTGACGGTATATCAAGCATAAACCCTGATGATATCGAATCCATTACTGTTCTTAAAAGTGGCGCTGCCGCTGCATTGTATGGCAGCCAGGCGGCAAACGGGGTGATCCTGATTACTACCAAATCGGGGCGTGTGCAGAAAGGAATAGGTGTGGATTTTAATTCCAATATTGTATATGGAACGCCTTCTTCCTATCCCAATTACCAGTATGAATACGGATCGGGTAATGATGGTGTAAAGCCTGCCACACAGGCGGCTGCACTGAGCGCAGGCCGCCTGTCTTACGGGGCAAAAATGGACGGCTCCATGGTAGTGCAGTTTGACGGTGTTGAACGTCCTTATTCCCCGGTGAATGTTAAAGATAATATCAACAACTTTTACCGCCCCAGCAGAAACTTTACCAATACCATAGCTTTTTATGGTGGTACCAGCGCTATCAATTTCCGGCTTTCTGCCTCTGATCTTGATGCACAGGCGCAAACGCCTAATTCCTCCTTCAACAGGAAAACAACCAACCTGAGTGTTACCTCGCATCTTGGCAGGAACGATTTTATAGTGATAGAAGGTAATGCACAATACAATTATGAAAAAGGGCATAACCGGCCCAATGTAGGATATGCCGAGCTAAATCCAAGCTGGGCAACCTACCTGCTCGGTAATACTGTAGACATACGGTCGCTGGCGCCGGGATATAATGCAGCCGGAAAGGAAATAGAATGGAACCCGGTACCCGCCGCACCCAATCCCTGGTTTATTGTAAATAAAATAGGCAATGAAGACAAAAAGAACCGCTTCATCGGGTCAGCAAGCGTACAGGTGAATATCCTGAAAAACCTTTTTGTAAAAGGCATTGTCTCAAAAGATTTCAGTTATATAGACCGCTACAACTTTGTGCCCATAGGATCTGCGTTCACACCTCTGGGTTATTTCAACGCTTATACAGATCAGTATGATATTGTCAACAGCCGTGCTACTATTAATTATAACGCCGATTTTCTGAAGGACTTTAGTGTGAGCGCATTTGCAGGCGTGAACCGCGAGCGGCATAATGCTGTTGCCGACAGCATTACAGGAAGGGATTTTATTATCCCCGGCTTTATAAGCTATACCAATCTCTCTACGCTGAATGTACCCAAAAGGGCAGAACGTCATTTTGGGACAAATTCGCTGTTCGGCTCTGTTGACCTGGATTATAAGAAAATAGTATATCTTTCTCTCACAGGAAGACAGGACTGGTTCTCTACATTGAATCCGGGCAACAATGCCATCTTTTATCCATCCGTGGGCGGTAGCGTTATTTTGTCAGATGCAATGAAGCTGCCTGCTGTTATCAGCTTCCTGAAGCTTCGCGGATCCTGGGCCGAGGTAGGTAACGCCACCATAGATCCTTATGTGATCAATCAAACCTATAGCCTTACCCCCGGCGGGTTCAACGGAGTGCCTGTGCTCAATGCATCCAACAGGCTTCCCAATCCAGGCTTAAGACCGTTGACCGTAACTACTTCCGAAGGCGGCTTTGAGATACAGTTCTTTGATAGCAGGCTGGGATTGGACGCCACTTATTACGACAGGAAGACCACCAACAATATTCTTCAGCCTGATATCTCCAATGCTACAGGGTACCTGGCTGGGAATCAAAATGTAGGCACTTTAAGAAACCGCGGTGTGGAATTTTTAGTAACCGCAACACCTGTTATTTCACCCGGCTTCAGATGGAACGTCAGCTATAATATGGCCTGGAACAAGAATGAGATATTAAGCCTTGCTCCGGGTCTCACTACGCTTACCATAGGTTCCGGTATATCCGGCGGCGTGAACGTGATATCGCAGGTAGGGCTGCCTTACGCAACACTGCAGGGGCTGGTTTTTTTGAAAGATAATAAGGGACAGCAGGTATATAATGCCACCAGCGGATATGAAGCAAGTGTAAGGCAAAATCTTGGTGTTGCCAATCCTCCCTATCTTATGGGGCTTACCAATGAGTTCAGGTATAAGCGCTTTTCTCTTAACATATTGCTTGATGCTAAATTTGGCGCTGTCGGGTACAGCAACCTGTGGCAGTATGCTTCAAGGTTTGGGCTTACCAGGGAAACATTGCCCGGTCGTGAAAACGGGTTGCAACTGACCGGCGTTGACCAGGGGGGGAATCCTTATAGTAAATTATGGACCGTGGACCTGCTTGATACTTACTACAACAACAGAGGAAATAACTATTCGGGGAGTGTAAATGTTTTCAAAACAGATTTTGTTAAGCTGCGTAGCCTTATATTGAGTTATACCCTTCCTGTAGATAAGCTGAGATTGGTAAAACTGCAATCGGCATCCATTTCAATCGTATCGCGTAATCTTCTCATTTTATATTGTGATAAACGGGTAAGAGAAGCAGGGCTGGACCCGGAATTTGGGCAAACGGTTAACAATACTACCGGCACTGCGGGCACCGGCGAACCGAGAACACGTGACATAGGATTGAACCTCAGCGTTAAATTTTAATTTTTAACCATGAACAAAGAAGTTATGAAAATACAATTTTCAATACCGCTATATTGCATCGCTCTTGCGGCCGCTGTCTTAGGGTCTTGCAACAACAAGAGCCTTACCGATCTTAACATAAATCCCAACTCCACGCAAAATGCACAGCCGGACTATATGTTCACAGGCGCGGTGCTGTCCATGCCTGCTTACAATTATTCTGTGCTGGCAGAGGGAATGCAGTATTTTTCAACTTACAAAGAAGTGCCTGCTGTTGGCGACAAATTTTACAGCTTTAATGGCACCATAGCAGATTTTACCGGTTATTATACCACCAAGCTCAACAGGCTGCTGCAGATAGAGCCGGCTGTGCAGGGAGCTGATGATGTCAATAAAAAATCCCTGGTGCGGATACTGAAAGTGTTTGAGTTCAACCAGCTGACAGATGTGGCAGGGGATATCCCTTATACTGAAGCACTTAAAGGGCAGGAAAACCTGACACCTAAATATGATACGCAGAGGGATATCTATCTTGATATGTTTAAGGAACTTGACGAGGCAGCGGCTGCTCTTGATCCATCCAAGCCGGCTTTTGGCAGTGCCGACCTGTTATTCAAAGGGGATACCGGCAAATGGAAAAGGTTCGCTTATTCATTGATGTTACGCCTGGGAATGCGCCTTACCAATGTAGAGCCCGATCTTGCAAAAACCTGGGTACAGAAAGCCATTGCCGGCGGCGTGCTCGGCGATGCTGATGTGGCAAAAATTGACTATTCGGATGCCGCAGGCGGCAATAACCCCCAGGTGCTTGATCTCCGCAATGGCAACTATATCAGCCCGGGGGGAGATAATGTGGAAGGCGGAAAATATGCCGCTACTTTTCTTAATTACCTCAAAGACACAAGAGACCCGCGCCTGCCGGTCATTGCCGTAGTATGGGTACCTACCTCACCGGGCGCCACTACCTATACTGCTGATACTTCCTGGGCTGTGCAGCGCGGAATGGTAAGCGGAAGCCTGAATACAAAACCTGTTGACTTTGGTACTTATTCCGAACCCTCCCCGCTGGTATTGAATGTTGCCGCACCTATAATAATCTTTGGGCCTTCAGAGACCTACCTGCTTTTGGCTGAAGCGGCGCTCAGGGGCTGGTATACCGGGATGACAGCGGAAGCCGCTTACAATGCAGGGGTGAGAGCAGGTATGAAGCAGTGGGCATTTTTCCCTGCAGTGGCGCCCAGCCCGAATATTATTACCGAAGACCAGATCAATGCTTATCTCCAGCGCAATCCATATCCTTCCGGAGGAAGTTTTGATGAGCAGCTGGAGCAGATTTCTGTTCAAAAATGGATAACTTTATTTGGCAATGATTATGAAATTTATGCTAACTGGAGGCGTACCGGTTATCCTGTGCTGACCCCGGTAAATTATCCCGGGAATGTTACAGGAGGGAAAATGTTCAGGCGTTTTTCATTGCCTAACTCCGAAAACCTCACCAACCAAAAGAATTATCTTGAAGCCTTGCAGCGGCAGGGATTTGCCGAGTTAAATGAAGATAATTTACTGACGAGGGTATGGTGGGATAAATGAGGTGAATGGGCAATGGTGAATAATTACGCAAGGCATGCTTACGGGTGATATGCGAATTCACCATTGCCTGTTCACCACAGAATAGCTAACTTAACACTGGTTATCCGAAACTGCTCACAAAAAAAATCAACATGAAGCGCAGAGAGATCGTTAAAGGATTAGGCCTGCTCCCGTTGGGAGGCACTTTTTTAGGAACTGTATTTTCCGGAAAGTCATTGAAAGCGGCGCCCACAGGCGGGGACAAAAGGAACCTGCTCAGGGAGCTGGGTATCCGCACTTTTATCAATGCTGCCGGCACTTATACTACTATGACAGCATCGCTTATGCATGATGAGGTAGTAGAAGCTATAGCGCAAAGCGCTAAGGAATTTTGCATGCTGAACGAAGTACAGGACAGGGTGGGGGAAAAAATTGCACAGATGGTGCATGCCGAAGGGGCAATGGTAACTGCCGGCGCTTTCTCTGCGCTTACTTTAGGAATGGCGGGCATTCTTACGGGCACCGACAAAGAAAAAATAAAACAGATCCCGCACCGGCTCGAAGAATCAGGGATAAAATCTGAAGTGTTGTTACAGAAAGGGCATTACGATGGCTATGAGCAGGCTTTGTATAATACCGGCGTAAAGCTGATACCGGTAGAAACGGCAGAAGATGTGGATCGGGCGGTAAATGAAAAAACGGCGGCAATGCATTTCCTGAATTGTAATGCTATGGAAGGGAAAATAATGCATGAAGAATGGCTGCAACTGGCAAAGAAGCACAACCTTCCTGCTACTATTGATATAGCCGCAGATGTGCCGCCGGTATCTAACCTGTGGAAATATAACGATATGGGATTCAGCTTTGTGGCGCTTTCCGGCGGAAAAGCCATTCGCGGGCCCCAAAGTACCGGTATACTCATGGGTAAAAAAGATATCATCACTGCCGCCCGGTTAAATAATTCGCCAAACGGCGTAACAATAGGAAGAGGCATGAAAGTGAATAAGGAAGAGATGCTGGGCATGTATGCGGCATTGGATAAGTATATCAACCAGGATCATGATAAAGAATGGAAGATGTGGGAAGACAGGGTTGATATCATCAATAGCGCTATTAAAAATATCGGCGGCGTCACTACTACTATCGTTGTCCCGCCCATAGCCAATCATACCCCTACCCTGCACGTAGTATGGGATAAGGATAAAATAAAGATGACCCGGGAAGAATTCATGGAAAGACTACGTAGCGGCAACCCTTCCATTGAAGTGATCGGCAACGGCGATGGAGGATTTAACACTACCGTATTTATGCTGAATCCCGGGCAGGAAAAGATCGTTGCAAAAAGATTGAGGGAGGAGTTTCTTAAAGGGGGGAAGGTGTGAGGTGTATGGAGTAAGGTATAGGGTATAAGTGATTTTAAAAATTATGGTTTGAAGAGAAGATCGTTGATAAAAAATCTAACAGTGCTTCCTTTTATGGCAGGAGGTGTTGATATGTCCTACGCATCAGGCGGCTCCTTCTCTTTGCAGGCGGATATTAAGGATATGGGGGATGAGGTATTGAAAGAAGAAGACAGGGAGAATATATATAAAGCACTGGGGGTTAAGACCGTGATCAATGGTCGTGGTACGGTTACTATTATCGGCGCATCGCGCATGCTGCCGGAAGTGGAGCGCGCTATGAAAGCAGCCACGCGCCATTATGTGCAGATAGATGAGCTCATGGATGCTGTGGGTGCAAGGCTTGCGCAACTTACCGGCTCAGAATGGGGCATTGTCACTACCGGCGCTACAGGAGCGTTGACCGTGGGTGCTGCGGGGATTGTTACCGGCGGAGACCCCGACAAACTCTGGAAGCTCCCTGACCTTAATGGAATGAAAGATGAAGTGATTATTCCTGCCTACTCCTGGACTGCCTATGAATCTGCGGTAAGAGGCGTTGGTGTAAAAATGGTTGAAGTGGAAGATGCAGCACAGCTTACGTCGGCCATAAATCATAAGACCGCAATGGTGCTGGTGCTGGCAGGAAGGCAGTCTGAAGAAGGGGCGCTTTCCGTAAAAACCATAGCCGGGATAGTAAAGCCGCATAATATTCCCATCCTGGTGGATGCTGCCGCCGAAGGGCTGAGCCTTCCCAATCCGCATATTGCACAGGGAGCTGATATGGTGGCATACAGCGGAGGTAAATATCTGAACGGTCCGCAATGCTCGGGGCTTTTGATAGGACGCAAGGATCTTGTAAAAGCTGCATGGATCACCAGTGCGCCGCATCATGGTTTTGGCAGGGGATATAAAGTAGGGCGCGAGGAAATCATGGGAATGCTTACAGCGGTGGAGATGTGGTGGAAGCGCGATCATGCGGCAGAGCAACGCAAATGGGAATCGAGGCTGCATATTATTGCACGAGCCCTGGATAAGCTGCCGGGCATTACAACTGAAGTTAAACAACCCCCGGGCAGGTCAAACCCTTCGCCTGATCTGTATGTTAAGTGGGATCAGGTAATTATCCCGCTTACCGGTTATGATGTTGAAAATCTTTTGTGGGAGGGGTCTCCAAGGGTTGCTGTAAGCGGAGCAGGAAGCTATCTTCCGTTCCCACCCAATTTTAATCCTGGTATTGTGATCAATTCATCGCAACTGGAGGAAGGGGAAGAAAAGATCATTGCAGACCGTGTATATAAAGTATTGTCAAAGCCGCCGGTGATACCGCAAAACAATGCCCCGGCAAATATCAATATCAGCGGTAAATGGGATATTGACATTATGTTTGCCGCAGCAACAGGTAAGCAGCAAATGCTTATTGAGCAGGAAGGAAATACTATAAAAGGTACACATTTTGGCAGTTATGCTGCCCGTGAGCTTTCCGGTGCCATTAATGGCTCCAGCCTGTTGTTGCGGAGCTCCTATACCAGGCAGGGCGTTAGGCTCAATTTTGAGTTTACCGGTATGGCGGAGAAAAATACGATGAAGGGCACGCTTATGATGGGCGAGTATGGATTATCTGAATGGAAAGCCACACGGATTACATAACTTGTCAATTTGAATATTTTATCAACCATTAAAATTTACAGCAATGAAAACAGAAAGAAGATCAGCTCTCAGAAAATTATTTGCTTCGGCTACGGCGTTTATTGGATTGGGATTTGCGGCAAAAGCAAACACTAATCCCACGTCAGGTAATGAAAAAGTGGCAAAAAATATTACCGATTTTCAGAATGTCCCTTTGTTTTCAGGATCTACGCGGCATGGTGATATTGTATACATTGCAGGTAAAGGCGCACATGTGGCTCCCTTTGAGATCAAAGCACATACAGAAATTGTGCTGAAAGAGCTGGAGGAAGAGCTGATCAGGGCAGGCTCTTCTATGGAGAAAGTATTGAAAGTATCTGTATTTCTGAATGATATTGCAGATTATAAAGGAATGAATGAAGTGTACAAAGGACGCTTTGGAAAAAATCCTCCTGTGCGTACAACAGTGGCCGTTGCCAAGGGCGGTGTTCCCGGCGATTCTCTTGTGGAGATGGATTGCATTGCATATATATAGATCCGCAAAACGATACTTACTGTATCATTAAATCATTGCTATGAAACGAAGAGAGATAATTAAAAATATCGGTCTGCTTTCTATTTCCGGCAGCGTAGCCGGAGCAATTGCCCCGGTCACCTCCCGGGCAGGCACTCAGCCGGGAAAAAGAGATTTCTTTAAGGAACTGGGCGTTACTCCTGTCATCAATGCGGGAGTAACGATGACCTTCCTGTCGGGATCATTAATGTTGCCGGAAGTGCTGGAAGCGATCAATGCAACGGCGCACGATTTTGCAAATATGTATGAACTGCAGGATAAGGTTGGCGCTAAGATCGCAGAGATGCTCCGTTGCGAAGCGGCTATGGTGACTTCCGGCGCAGCGTGCGCCATACTGCTGGGCACCGCCGCTGCCATTACAGGACAAGATCAGCAAAAGATCAAAATGATCCCTAACCTGCCCGGCCCGCGCCCTGAGGTGATTATGCAAAAAACACATCGTTACCTGTTCGACCAGGCTGTTACCACCACCGGCGCGCAGATCATAGAAGTGGATGGGGCTGAAGAAATGGAAAAAGCTTTCAATGGCAACACCGTAATGACATTGTTCTTTAATGCGGCAGGTAAATCAAGCATTACCCATGAAGCGTTTGTGGCAATATCAAAAAAGCATAATGTTCCTTCTTTTATTGATGCGGCGGCTGATGTGCCGCCTGTAGATAACCTTTTCAAATTCCAGAAGATGGGTTTTGATCTTGTTACCTTTTCAGGAGGAAAAATGATCCGCGGTCCCCAGAGCGCAGGATTGCTGTTTGGAAGAAAAGACCTGATTGAAGCGGCGAAGCTGAATCACAGCCCGCATGAAGCGCCGATAGGGAGGCCAATGAAAGTGAATAAAGAAGAAATGTTTGGCATGTATGCCGCTTTAAAAGCCTACCTGGAGCGTGATCATGAAAAGGAATGGCAGGACTGGCTGGAACGTGTAAGCCGGATAAAAGCTGTGCTGGAAACAGTGCCTGGCGTTGCAGGCCAAACCTATATTGATCCCGGGCCGGCAAATGCATTTCCGAGCCTGGATGTAAGCTGGGATGAGCAGCGTGTAAAGACCACACCCAAAGAAGTGCAGGAAGCTTTAAAAAGCGGTACCCCAAGTATTGTGGCCAATCTTGGCGGCAGCAAAGACGGCAAAAGAACGCTGAGGGTGGGAGTGGTGTTGCTGAAGCCTGAGCAGGTTGCTATTGTAGCCGGCAGGATAAAAGATATTTTAAAAAAAGCTGTGTAGCGCTCCGTATATGGGCGCATTTTGTTCCAACGGATTTCAATCCGTTGCATATTTCCGCTTGCGAAAAATTGAAATACACCCTCCCTGTATGCTTAAGTATTTTTTAGTTAAAAATTATTTACATTTGGTTAACTCGCTTTTTTAATGAACTCGCCTGAAAATTCTTTGTCTGATGATGGCATTTTACTTGAGCAGATAGCACAGGGAAGTGAGGCCGCATTTAATGCGTTATTTGAAAAATATTGGGATAAGTCTTATGCGGAAGCGTATAAGCGTTTAAAGGATGCAGATGATGCTAAAGATATCGTGCAGGAAATATTTACGCATATCTGGACAAACAGGCAATTTCTTAATATTAAAAATTTACCTGCTTACCTGCACGTTGCTGTGCGCAACAGGGTGATCAAGTTGATGACCAGGCAAAAACCGGTGCATTCTTTCTTCAGCGTGCTGGATAATATACCCGAAAAGTATTCACTGGCTGATTCGAATTTGCTGTGGAAAGAATTTTTCAGTGCCTATGAGGCCTTACTGGAGTCGCTCCCGCCTAAGCGCCGGGTGATCTTCAGGATGCGCTACCAGGAGGGGTTATCCACAAAAGATATTGCAGGACAATTAGGTATCAAAAGAAAAACGATCCAGAATCAGTTAGGCAAAGCAATAGACACGCTTAAAGTTTCTCTGCTGAGAATATTTATTATTGTCGTTATTTCTCTCTTCTGAGTTATTGTTTTGCAGCTAATAATAATAAACACCGGCCGGTGATAGGACTTTTGTCTTTTTTGGGGTCATTATCCCAAATAAAAACCTCTGAAAAAGATCAGAGGTTTCGCTTTGTCCCGACTGCAATCAAAACAAAGCCGTTCTAAATTTACCCTGAGGGTTCCTTATTAACTTAAAACATTTCAAAACTATGAATCTTTATCCAATTTTATCACAAATATCAGCGGTTAGCGCTTAGCATGCCATGTCCTGATAGCTAATAGCTGATACCTGACACCTAATACCGAAATGTATGCGTAAGAAAATTTTTTATTTGCCGGTTGTTGCTTCCTTTTTTTGCGCGTTCATATTTGTGAATGATGCGCTGACGCAACCGTCTTCCGGGCATGCATTATTCCAGTCTGCAGCTTTTACCGCTCCCGGAGGCTTTACCAGCGGTGTTGAAGGCCCTTCCGTGGATAAACAGGGCAATATATATGCAGTGAACTTCTCTAAGCAGGGCACAATAGGCAGGGTGACGCCGGAAGGGAAAGCGGATATTTTTATTACACTGCCCGACAGCAGCGTTGCCAACGGCAGCAGGTTCAATAGCAGGGGCAATATGATCCTTGCGGATTATGTGGGGCACAACATTTTTAAAGTGGACATGAAAACGAAGCGCCTTACTGTTGTTGCCCATGCCTCCCAAATGACACAGCCTAATGATGTTGCCGTAGACAGTAAAGACCATATCTATGCAAGCGACCCGAATTTTAAGGCAGGTACCGGTCACATCTGGCGCGTGGATACGAATGGTACGGTTACATTGCTCGATAGTCTTGGCCCCGCCAACGGGATAGAGGTAAGCCCCGATGAAAAAAAACTTTTTGTAGGCGCCGGACGTACTATATGGATATATGACCTGTCGCCGGAAGGATCAGTCGGCAATAAACGTCTTCTTATTGAATTCCCCGATTTCGGCGTAGATGGAATGCGGTGCGATGTGGACGGGAATATATATGCAGCCCGCATTGGTAAAGGTGTGGTTGCAAAGATATCCCCGCAGGGGGAACTGATACGTGAAATAGCGCTTACCGGCAAAAAACCTACCAACGTAGCGTTTGGAGGCAAAGACGGCTGCACGGTATATGTAACATTAATGGACCGGGGGAATCTTGAAAGCTTTAGAACGGACAGGCCCGGCCGTGAGTGGAAAATGCAGCATAAACGGTAAGTTGTTTGTGTATTTCTAAAAATATTGGGATACCGGCTTTTGTATTGCATGGCATCGTCCCTTGCGTCGCACACTTCAGCTGCATATCGCTGTGGCGGCTTTAATTGCAGTGAAAGATACGGAAGGCTGAAAAATATAAAACCTTTTAACCGGTATATAGAATGATAAGAGTATATTATTTTCTTTTTTTATTGTTGTTCTTTTCAACAGGCTTCGCTTATGCACAACATTATGATATTGTGATTAAGGGCGGTCATGTAATTGACCCAAAGAACAATATCAACGGAGTAATGGATATCGCCGTCAAAGACGGGAAAATTGCTCTGGTAGCCAACAATATCAATATCGCAGATGCTGCGCAGGTGGTAGCTGCCAAAGGCTTGTATGTCACTCCCGGCATCATAGATATTCATGTGCATGTGTTTTATGGCAATCATCCCGACCAGTATTTGATGGATGCTACAGCCGCGGTGGTGCCCGATGGCTTTACATTCAGGAATGGCGTTACAACGGTAGCTGATGCAGGAAGCTCCGGCTGGAGAACTTTTCCCCTGTTCAGGCAACAGGTGATCGAGCGTTCCCAAACAAGAGTATTTTCTTTTCTGAATATAGTGGGGGCAGGCATGAGAGGAGGCGCTTACGAGCAGGATGTGAATGATATGGATCCGCAGAAAGCGGCTGATATGGCTAAGGCAAACAAGGGTGATATCGTAGGCTTTAAAGTAGCGCATTTTGAATCTGCGGCATGGACGCCGGTGGATAATGCCGTAGCTGCAGGAAAATTATCCGGGCTGCCGGTGATGATAGATTTTGGCGGAGACGACAGTCATCCGCCGTTATCCATTGAAGAATTGTTCTTTAAGCATCTGCGCCCCGGGGATATTTACACCCATACCTTCACCGAACTGAAAAGAAGAGACCCTGTAGTTGACCTGAAATCCGGAAAGCTGAAACCCTTTGTGCCTGAGGCACAGAAGAAAGGCATTGTCTTCGATGTGGGCTTTGGCGGCGCCAGCTTCGATTTCAGGCAGGCGATCCCTGCACTGAAAAGCGGCTTCTATCCTAATTCCATCAGCACCGATCTGCATACGGGAAGCATGAATGCTGCTATGAAAGGCATGCTCAACATCATGTCAATATTTCTGGCCATGGGTATGCCCCTCACCGAAGTTATCAAAGCAAGCACCTGGAATCCCGCTGTGGAGATACACCATACGGAGCTCGGCAATTTGTCAGCAGGATCCGTTGCTGATATTGCAATATTACATTTAAGGAATGGCAACTTTGGGTTTTGGGACAGGGAAGGGAATAAGCTGAAAGGAAAGCACAGGCTTGAATGCGAGATGACGATACGTGCCGGCGCCATCGTGTATGATCTGAACGGTATAGCGGAGCCCGAAGTAGTAAAAAAGAATTGAATCATATCAACATACTTTAAATGATCATCCTATACTTCATTTGCTATGAAATGGAATAGTTTCAGACTGATCTTTTGCCCGGTGATACTTATTTGTTTTGCCGGTTGTCAACTGGCAGGATTGCCGGCCGGTGACCCTGATAACGGCGGTTTGTTTTTGCCTGAGGGCTTTGAGGCGATCGTAGTGGCGGATAGTGTGCCGGGAGCTGCAAGGCATATTGCCGTCAATTCAAACGGGGATATCTATGTCAGGCTCAGGTTTATTACCGGTGCAGGAGGGAATGCTGCATTGAGAGATGTGGATGGAGACGGGAAAATGGATAGTGTAAAAATATGGGCCGATTTTACGGATAAAGGCCAGTACGGAACGGAGATGCGCGTGCACGACGGGTATCTCTGGTATAGCTCGGTTACGCATGTTTACCGGCAAAAGCTCACCCCGGGAGAGTTAGTGCCTCAAAGTCCGATGGAATTGATGCTGACAGACACACAACCACCGCGGTCGCATGATACCAAGCCCATAGCTTTTGATAAAAAGGGGAATATGTATATTCCTTTTGGCGCTCCTTCGGATTGTTGCCAGGTATCGGAAGGTGCGCCGTTTTCTCCGGGAAAAGATCCCTGTCCCCTGCTGGAAAACCGCGGCGGTATCTGGAAATTCGATGCCGGCAAGCCTAACCAGTTTCAGCAGGATGGAGAAAGATTTGCTACGGGATTCAGAAGTATTGTAGCCATTGCATGGAATAATGCGGATGATAATTTATACACGATAATGCATGGACGGGATTACCTGCACTGGAATTGGCCCATGCATTATACAGAGCTGGAAGGAGCAATATTGCCTTCCGAAGAATTTTTACGGATCAGGAAGGGAGATAATGCCGGATGGCCATACGCTTACTGGGATCATATAAAAGGCAGGAAAATGCAGAGCCCTGAATATGGCGGAGATGGTAAGATGGAAGCAAAAGATACTTCTTATGTGAAGCCTGTCGTTGGCTTTCCGGGTCATTTTGCCCCCAACGATCTCCTGTTTTATTCCGGCGATCAGTTTCCTTCGCGCTACAGGAACGGAGCATTTTTTGCTTTTCACGGGTCCACCAGCAGTGCGCCCTATCCTCAGTCGGGCTATATTATTGCATTTGTGCCGTTCAAAGACGGTAATCCTTCCGGTCCCTGGGAAGTATTTGCCGATGGTTTTGCCGGCGTGGATACTGTTCGCAATACCAGTGATGCAAAATACCGCCCTATGGGGCTTTCTGAAGGTCCGGATGGTTCTTTATATGTATCTGATTCTGAAAAAGGGAAAATATGGCGCATCATGTTTAAAGGTGACCGTGAAAAATTCGGGGAGCAGGCTTTGGCAGCAATGGCTAAACGAAAAGCAGAAGCGCCAAATACAAAGATGCCGGATGAAGTTAAGGATAACCTGGACCGTAAAGATTATTCTCCTGCAGCGAAAATGTATAATACTTATTGCGCAAAATGCCATGAAAGAAATGGGGAAGGAAATAGCCGTTTTCCCCCGTTAAAAGGGTCTGAATGGTTAGCCGGTGATGTAAGGCAGCCGCTTTATATTGTGTTGAACGGGATGGAAGTAGAAATGGAGGTGAGAGGCAGGAAGTTTATCAACAGGATGCCAAGCTTCGCAAATATCCTGTCCGACGAGCAACTGGCTGATATTTTAACCTATATAAAAACGGAATTCAATGATGCAAAAAGCGGCATTTCAGCTCATGAGGTTCGTAAAGTAAGAAAAGAATTACATAAATAGTAAAATACAATTTTTACTTTACATTAATTGCATACGACAGATATGCATGGATTTTTCAAAAAACATATACATACTATAATTTTATTTGTACTAACCGTCGCTTTGCGGCAAACCGGTAGTATTGCTCAACCTTCGCCTGATTATGACCGGCTTTTGAAAGTGCCTAAACAATATACGATATTGAGTACCACCGGGAAAATACTTGTTGACGGAAAGAGCGATGAGAAAGACTGGAGCCGGGCTCCCTGGACAGAAGACTTTACGGATATAGTAACAGGTGCTGCTGCGGAAGTAAATAAAAGGGCAAGATGTAAAATGCTTTGGGACAGTGCCTTTTTATATGTGTATGCTGAATTCAAAGAACAGGATATATGGGCCTCGCTGACAAAGCAGGATGAGCCTATCTTTCAGGATAACGCGCTGGAGATATTCATTAATCCTGATGGCAGCACTTTTAATTATTTTGAATTTCAGATCAATGCCAATGAAGCTGTTTGGGATCTGTTCATGCCGCGGCCCTACCGCAGTGGCGGGCGCGGACTGAGCAGTTGGGACATCCGTGGATTGCAAAAAGCTGTTCATATTGCAGGGACGCTCAACCATCCTGCAGACAGGGATACTTCCTGGAGCATTGAGTTGGCAATACCGTTTGCCGCTCTTGACATAAGAAGACCGCCCGTTAAATCAGGCACAATATGGCGTATGAACTTTTCGCGTGTGCAATGGCAGCTTGATGCAGTTGACGGTAGGTATGCTCGAAGGAGGGATAAAGCTTCGGGCAAATTGCTGCCGGAGCGCTATATGGTCTGGTCGCCGCAGGGTATAGTGAACCTGCATTACCCGGAGCGATGGGGATATGTATTGTTTGCCGATACTTTATCGCCAAAGGGTTTTCTTTCTGAGGAAACAGAAAAGCTTAAGCTGGCATTGTGGAAATATTATTACCTGCAGCAGCAATACAGGCGTAATAACGGCAAATATGCTGCCACTACAGATCAGCTGGATGCAATAGCTGCAGGGTTGCCTGCCCTCAAAAGTACGATCAGGATGCTGGCAAATGAAAAACAGTTTTGGATAGAAGGAACAATAGCTTCATCGAACGAATATATTTCTGTTGACAATGAGGGAGAGCTGCGTATGGAGCGTATACCGGATTAAATCGGATTAAAGTAGCGGGAAACCGGCATATCCGGCGCTTCTTTACTTCGGGGCTTTCTGAAAAACAAATAGCTGTATGTTAACCTTATGACCTTAGTAAAAAGAAAGCTACTTATTGGTTCAACCTTATTACATTATTTGTACAGTGAAAAGGTAATAAGGTGAGTTGTTTGATGGTTTGCCCGTTACTAAGGTTATAAGTTTTGGGACCGTGAGAAGTGAAAAAGGTAAAAGTGGGAGAATTGTTTCACGCCTCATGTTTGACTTTTTACGCAGCGTTGATATAGTACTAAAACATCAGAGAACTACATTATGAACTTCAAAAAAATACGGATGAAAAGATCATTTTTAATTTTGGTTGCAGCGTTGCTTTGTGCTGTTGGCCCGGTATTGTCGCAAACCTATAGCATTGTAATAAAGGGCGGGCATGTCATTGATCCCAAAAATGGTATTGACGGGATAATGGATGTAGCTATTGACAATGGAAAGATCGCGGCGGTAGACAGGAATATTGATGCTGCAAAGGCTGTACAGGTAGTCAATGCGCAGGGTATGTATGTAACTCCCGGTTTGATAGATATTCACACCCATGTTTTTTGGGGAGTGGAGCCTGATCACCAGTACTCCAATGGCAATCTTGCTATTCAGCCCGATGGGTTTACCTTTCGTAATGGGGTTACTACTATCGTGGATGCAGGGAGCTCGGGATGGCGCACTTTCCCCGCCTTTAAAAAGCAGACTATTGATAATGCCAAAACGCGTGTGCTGGCTTTCTTGAATATTGTAGGAGAGGGTATGCGTGGTGGTTATGAGCAGAACGACAATGATATGGATCCTAAAATGTCTGCGCTGGTAGCCCGGCAAAACAGGGAGTATATTGTTGGCTTTAAGCTTGCGCATTACGAAGGTCATAGCTGGGCGCCTACCGATAAAGCCGTTGAAGCAGGCAGGCTTGCGGGCAATATTCCCCTGATGGTTGATTTTGGCGGGAGCAATCCTCCGTTATCCATAAAGGATCTTTTCCTGGAGCATTTGCGCCCGGGCGATATTTTCACGCACTGCTATGCGCAGTTGGGATCGAGAGAATATATTTATGATCTTGATGCAAAAAAGTTAAAGCCTTTTGTATGGGAAGCGAGAAAAAAAGGGATCATCTTTGATGTTGGTTACGGCGGTATAAGCTTCTCTTATTCGCAGGCGATCCCTGCTTTAAAAGAAGGCTTCTTTCCTAATTCCATCAGTACCGATCTGCATGTGGGTAGCATGAATGCCGCAATGAAAGACATGCTCACTACCATGTCTAAGTTTTTAGCTATGGGAATGGATCTGCAAAGTGTTATTGAAGCCAGTACCTGGAACCCTGCAAAAGAAATACAGCGCCAGGAACTGGGCAATCTTTCGGTTGGCGCCGGCGCCGATGTAGCTGTATTGAGTCTCAGAAAGGGAAAATTCGGCTTGTTTGACTATACGGGATATAAGATCGAAACGGATAAAAAGCTGGAATGTGAGATGACCATACGCGATGGTAAAATTGTATATGATCTCAACGGCGTAGCTGATCCGGTTGTTGTGCCTTTTACCCAAAGAGCCGGCAGAAATAGCGGAAATGATTTTATAGCCTGGTATAATAGTAAAACATCTTCCAACAACCTGAAGCTTACTCCCAGCAGCAGCATCAACCAGCAGGAGTTTTTCAGGCAATACCAAAAGAATCCAAGATGGTGGGATGAAGCATTTGATTTTTTGAATAACAAAGACCTGTTGCGGATGAAACCCGGGGATTATGTTATAGACTCCGGCAATGTGATAGCGCACATTTCTGAAGGGCCGGCAAAGGATATTGCTGATATTAAATGGGAAGCGCACCGCAATTTCAACGATCTGCAGTATATTATCAAAGGCAAAGTGAAGATGGGAGTGGCTTCGGTAGACGATCGGCAGGCAGTAGTGGTAGTGCCTTATTCTTCCGGAGCGGATATCATGCATTTTACCAATGATAACGGGCAATATTATGATGCAGGCCCGGAAACCTTTTTTATTTTTTCGCCACAGGAGATGCATCGCCCTTCCATTAAGGTTGCGGGAAACAATATGGTAAAGAAAGTGGTGGTGAAGGTAAGAGTGCCGTGAGGGATAAGTGGTAAGGAATCGAAACCTGATAGCTGAAGCCGATTTTTAAAAACATAACGATATACAGATGAGCACCCATTCCTTTTTTATTTGTCTGCTTGCTTTTTGTTTGTTCAATGCCGCACCGGTGCATGCCCAGACCATTCCTAAAGAAGAACTTGTTTTTCTTACTTCCCTCTGGAAAGGAGAAAGGTTTGCGGATGGGCGCCCTAAAATTCCTGATGATCTGCTCAAACGCGCCGCTAAGATTAATATTGACGATGCCTGGACTGCGCTAAAGAATGCGGGGTATACCAGCCAGTTTGAAGGCGGGTGGAAATTGGTTAATGATACCATACCTGTGATCGGGCGTGCGCTTACAGCTATGTTCATGCCATCGCGGCCGGATGTGGAAAAGAGCATTAAGGAGAGGGGCGCACAACAGGGCAGAAAAGGCAATACCAACTCATGGCCTATTGATATGCTTAGCAAAGGAGATGTATATGTGGCGGATGGCTTTGGGAAGATAGATGGAGGTACCCTTATCGGGAGCACACTTGGAAATGCCATATACAGCAGAACAGGTTGCGGTGTTGTTTTTAACGGTGCTGCACGCGATCTGAGTGGGCTGAAAGAAATTGTGGGATTCAATGCTTTTGTGCGTGATTTTCATCCTTCTTTTTTGCAGGAAATGGTGCTGACGGGGCTTAATACGCCTATACGTATAGGACAGGCGATCGTGCTGCCCGGCGACCTGGTGATAGGTAATAAAGAGGGCGTGCTTTTTATCCCGGCGCATCTTGCAGAACTGGTAGTGAGCACTGCAGAGTTTGTTACCATGAAAGACCAGTTCGGTTTTGAAATGGTAAAATCAGGACGCTATACTACCGGGCAGATAGACAGCCAATGGACGGAAGAGATCAAGGCGCATTTTCTCAAATGGCTTGACCGGCACCCCGAGCTGGGCAGGATGACCAAAGCAGGGCTTGATGAAGTGATGAGCAAGAGGACGTGGTAGGGGCATGTCTTGCCCTGCCTCTTCCCTTATTCACTATTGCCGATTCACATAGAACAAAATTTATGACAACAAACACGATTGCCAAACAGCGCTGGATAAGGTTAATACCCATTGCCTTTATTACCTACAGTCTTGCTTATCTTGACCGTGCGAATTTTGGCTTTGCCACGGCTGGAGGTATGGCGGAGGATCTTAAGATCACCCCTGTGATGTCTTCCCTGCTCAGCTCCTTGTTTTTTTTAGGGTATTTTTTCTTCCAGATCCCGGGGGCATTATATGCTGCGAATAAGAGCGCCAAGAAATTAATATTCTGGTCACTGATCCTGTGGGGCGGGCTTGCCATGGCTACGGGTATGATCAGCAATGTAAGTTTCCTTGTTGTCATCAGGTTCATGCTGGGCGTGGTGGAGAGCGCTGTGATGCCGGCTATGCTCATATTCCTGAGCCGCTGGTTCACCAAAGCAGAACGTTCAAGGGCCAATACTTTCTTGATACTCGGTAATCCTGTGACTATTTTGTGGATGTCTATTGTATCGGGGTACCTGGTAAAATCTATGGGCTGGCGCTGGATGTTTATCATTGAAGGCGCCCCGGCGATAATATGGGCTTTCTTTTGGTGGCGGTTAATAGAAGACAAACCCAGGCAGGCGAAATGGCTGACCACAGAAGAAAAAGATGCCCTGGAGGTGCAGTTACAGTTGGAGCAGCAAAATATTAAACCGGTAAGAAATTATGGAGAAGCCTTCCGTTTGAAGGTAGTAGTACTGCTCTGTCTCCAGTATGCATTGTGGAGCATAGGAGTATATGGTTTTGTAATGTGGTTGCCTTCTATTATTAATGCAGTTCCCAACAGTAATATTGTTACCACGGGATGGCTGTCGTCAGTGCCTTATCTCCTGGCGGTAATAGCTATGCTGGGCGCATCTTATTTTTCTGATAAGACGCTGAAGCGAAAAATTTTCGTATGGCCGTTCCTGTTAATAGGTGCTATAGCTTTTTATGGTTCTTATTTGGCCGGTACAGGTAATTTCTGGCTCTCTTTCGTATTGCTCGTAATAGCCGGCGGGGCAATGTATGCGCCCTATGGACCTTTCTTTGCCATTATTACAGAAGTGCTGCCCAAAAATGTTTCAGGCGGCGCCATAGCTTTGATCAACAGCTTTGGCGCTCTGGGATCCTTTGCAGGCGCTTACCTGGTGGGTTATTTAAACGGTGTGACGGGCGGCTTTGGCGCTTCCTATATTTTTATGGCCGGCTCGCTCTTCCTGTCTGCTCTGATAACAATGGTGGCGGTGAGGGATGCCAGGGCATGAGAGGTCTATCGTTTCCCGTCAGTCGTTTCTATTGCTATGTTAATCGTGACACGTCAGAGGTCAAACGTGAAAATCCCACATCTCACCCCTGCTTCGCAGGCAGGTTTCGCTCTCACAATTGTTTACTGCACAATAGTCTTAACTTAATACTATTTTCTACAACATCCATTATTTCTGATACACCCTGATATAATCTACAATAAACACGTCGGGAAAAACTGCGCCTTCAAGGTCTTTCGGCTCGTTGGGCAGCTCCATGCTCAGGATAATGTATTCTTCTGTCTGCGACACTCCTTCCGTGATCTCGTAAAACTTATACCCGTCAATATAGAATATATACTTTTCGGGTGTCCATTCCAGTGCGAAAGTGTGAAAGCCTTTGCTTATGCCTTTCAGATAGCTCTGGTAACCGTGTGTAGTATGTTGCCCCGGACCATAAGGTCCCCAATGTACATTATGCGAAACGATATCGGTCCCCAGCTTTTTGAAAAACTCCATAATATCTATTTCGGCTCCGTAGGTAGCCGGGTCATCGCCTTCCGATAATTTCGGCGACTGCAGCCAGAAAGCAGCCCACTGTCCCGGCGACCGCTGCAGCTCTGCCCTGCATTCAAAATACCCATACCTGGTCATAAACCGGTTTTGAGTGCCCACCGCACTGATGAAAATGCTGTCTTCGCTTTTCAGTGCAAATAATTTCAGGAACCCATCCGATACGGATACGGCTTTCGGCGACACATATCCCGTGGCTCTTTTGCCAATGCCGCGGATCTCCCATTTTGAAGTGTCCAGCGCTTCATCGTTAAACTCATCCTGCCATACCAGCCTGGTATAGCCGAGGGACTGAGGGGTAAATTGTTGCTGTGATACGGGATTCTGGGGAGGTCGCTGCGCAAAGCTTGCGGCCGCCAGAAAGACGGTAAGGGTAAATGTTGAAACAAAAGTCTTCATAAGCGTGTGCGGCAAAATAATAAAAACTTTCCGTATTGCAATTGAAAAGGATGATTGGTGATGGGCATATTCCCAATTTTTCGAAAGCGGAAATGTACAACGGATTAAAATCCGTTGAAACAATATGTGATCGAGCCAATGGCTCTGGAACATGAGACTACTAGAAGTCATCGACTCGATCACATATTCCCGCGTGGGATTTTAATCCAATGCGAAAAATTGAAATGCGCCCCCGGTGATCATTTTTTCTGAGCATCTCCCGGCAGCGCGCAACCGCCTTCTTCAAGACATCTTTTAGGACGGAAGAATCCTGTGACAAAAAAGACAGCTCCGAAGATGATCGCAGGCCAGCCGCCCTGGTCGTAATAATAAATGCCGCCACCAATGAACAGCATTCCAAAGCCCCAACGGATGATCCGGCTGAACCATACAGCTATTTTGTCCGGCTTATCACTTTCCCGGGTAGGCGGAACGCCCGTTTTCAGGGATGAATGCATATCAGGATCTTTTTTGCTCACTGGCTTTAAAAATATTAAAAAACAATATGCCCATGACAGAGAAGTATACCATACTGTTGCGGGGATTGGATGTGATAGGGCAGGTGCCGGTAGTGCAGCCAATGAATTTCCAGTACAGATACCCTCCCAGCGCACCTACAAATGCACCAATGATAGACAATTTATTTTTCAGCGTCCACTGTTTCATAAGTAATTTCTTTTTGGTTTCCGGCAGAACGGGAGCGTGGCAAATTTATGCTGCATCCGCCGGCGCCACAACACCCGATGTTAAATGCTGACATTATCAGCAACATTATACCTGCCGCGCCAAGCAAATAATCTTTCATTAATATTGCCTGCCACAATGCTATTATACCCACCAGCAGCCTCAGGATGCGCATAAAGCTCCAGTTGGTTTTCATTATTCTCCGCATGCTATTGAATTTTTTGCTGTAATATATTCCATGCACCGCCATTATATACTTCAATACCTGCGGCTGCCAGTACGGATTTTGCGATTCCTGACCTTACGCCACTGCGGCAAACGGTAATGACCGGTTTATCTTTTTTCTTCAGCGTAGGAATATTTTGCTTTACCTGCTCCAGCGGAATATTAGCAGAGCCTTTAATATGCCCCGCTCTGTACTCTCCCTCACTGCGCACATCGAGTATAATAGCACCGCTGCTGATTAATGCTTTATAATCGGTTTTATTTCCAAATAACTTTTTAAGCACGTTAAACATATTTGTGTGTTTTAATGGTTTTTACAACATTGTGGTTGGACAAACGTATTCGCTTATCTTAAAATTACCACTATCTTTAATGGCTTTAAATCCTCCCTGTATATCCACCAGGTTGTCATACCCTCTCGCTTTTAGCGTTGAATTGAATATCATTGACCTATATCCTCCGGCGCAATGCACGTAATAGGTCTTGTTTCGGTCGAGCATAGGCATGTGCTCATTGATGACATCCAGCGGTATATTCTCGGCATTCAGCAGGTGTTCGCTGTCGTATTCGCTTTTTTTCCGCACGTCGAGTACATTCACTCTTTCTTTTTTCTGGATGCTGGCAAGCTCATCTGCAGATACAGACCGGATAGCGTCTGTTTCTTTGCCCGCTTTTTTCCATGATGCAAAGCCGCCTTTCAGGTAGCCTATAGTAAAATCATATCCCACTCTTGCCAGCCGGGTGATCACTTCTTCCTCCCTGCCTTCGTCAGTTATCAATAATATTTCCTGGCGGATATCGGGGATCATTGCGCCTACCCATGGTGCAAAATTGCCATCAATGCCAATATTGATGGAGTTGGGTATAAATCCTTTTGCAAATACCTGTGCATCCCTGGTATCGAGGATCAGCGCTCCTGTTTCGTTTGCTGCGGCTTCAAATGCATCGGGGTCGAAGGCGTGTTGCCCGCGTTCCAGCACTTTGTCTATACTTTCATAACCTTTGATATTCATCATCACATTGAGCGGGAAATAAGAAGGCGGTGTGGTAAGACCCGTAGTGACCTCCTTAATGAATTCTTCTTTGGTCATATCCGGGCGTAATGCATAATTGGTTTGTTTCTGGTGCCCCAGGGTATCAGTAGTTTCCTTACTCATGTTTTTGCCGCAGGCGCTCCCTGCGCCATGAGCAGGATATATTACTACATCATCCGGAAGCGTCATGATTTTATTGCGGAGTGAATCAAAAAGATGTGCCGCCAGTATATCCTGTGTAAGTTCTGCCTTTACTTTTTGGGCAAGGTCGGGCCGGCCTACATCACCAATAAAGAGGGTATCGCCACTGAACAATGCTACAGGCTTTCCTTTTTCATCCTTCAGCAGATAGCAACTGCTTTCCATGGTATGCCCCGGTGTATGGATCACCTGTATCGTAATGTTGCCGACTTTTAAAGCTTCTCCGTCTTTAGCGATATGTGCTTCGAAAGCAGGTTGGGCTTCGGGTCCGTATACGATAGTTGCTCCGGTCTTTTTAGCCAGATCCAGGTGTCCCGATACAAAGTCGGCATGGAAATGTGTTTCCAGCACGTATTTTATTGTTGCCTTATTGCGTTCTGCTTTTTGAATATAAGACGCTACCTCACGTAGCGGATCAATCACTACCGCTTCATTACCGCTTTGTATATAATACGCTCCCTGCGCAAGACATCCGGTATAAATCTGTTCTATAGTCATCTTGTTTGGTTTTATAGTGCAAATTTGAGCATTATATCCGGGTTATAACGTGACAATCGTCACGTGCCCTGTTGTATAAGTATTTCTTTAACAATAATGAAAATGCCGGTAAGCAATACAAACCAGCCGAAACCTTTTTTCAGCTTTGCAGCTTCGATCTGCCGCGATAGGCCCGCTCCTGCAAATATGCCGGTTACCGCTATAACTGTGATAGTAAGCAGTTTTTTCCATTCGATGCCGAGATGACCGATGTCGCCGGCAAAACCGATGAGCGAATTAATAGCTATGATGAGCAGCGAAGTGCCTACCGCCTCTTTCATCGGAAGCTTTAATCTCATTACCAGCACAGGAATGAGCAAAAAACCTCCTCCAGCACCCAGCAAACCGGTTACAAGCCCTATAGCTGCCCCATACCACAGCAAACAGGCGGTGTTACCACCGGAGATACCTGTATCATTATCCTGCTTCCCTTTGCGATGGCTTAGCATGCTGAATGCAGCGGCTATCATGAGCATGGCAAACAATATCATGGTCAGCATATCGCTGGTGACGGTAAAGGTTGCTGTATCAAAAATTACTTTTGGGATAGCCGGTACAATCCATCTGCGGGTAGCAAATACTGTGATAAAGGAAGATACCCCGAAAAGCAGCGCTATTCTTATATGTACCAGCCCGTGCATATAGTTTTTTAAGGCGCCGGTAAGGCTGGTAAAACCCACGATAAAAAGAGAGTAGGAAGTGGCGTATAACGGCTGCATCCTGAAAAAATATACCAATACCGGCACCGTAAGAATAGAGCCACCGCCTCCTGTTAGTCCCAGAGACAGACCGATCAATGCTGCTGCGATATACCCGGCAATTTCCATGAAGGGATTGTTTTTATGCAAAACTGCCTCCCGTTTATTTCACCAGCCGTGACAAATATCACTCCAGCATATTGCTGTTGTTGATCACTTCTATGTACGACTTATGCAATTTGATCAATCCCCTGTCGGCCAGCTTCTTCATCAGGCGGGAAATAACTTCCCTTGAAGAATTGAGCTCCTGTGCGATCTCGGTAAAGGATGCGGTGATCTTATTGCTTTTTAAGCTTTGCTGGTGCTTTCGCAGGTAAAATACAAGCCGTTCGTCCATATTACGGAATGCGGTATGATCAATGGTTTGCAGCAATTCCTCAAAACGGCTGCGGTAAGTTTCCAGTACGAAATAATACCAGGTTTTATATTTCTTCATCCATTCGTCCATTAGGGAAATGGGAATGGAGATGATCTCCGTATCTGCAGCCGCTTTGGCCATTACCTGGCTGGTCTCCCGCTTGGTGGCGCAGATCATTGAAACGGCACAGGCTTCGCCGGGGTGCAGGTAATACATAAAATACTCGTCGCCTTCCTCATCTTCACGGTATACCTTTATCAACCCGTCCAATACCAGTACTGTTGATCTGATATTTTGACCTGTACGCATGATTGTATCACCTTCACTGAAACGCTGGATAACACCCGTTCCCGCCAGTTCTGAAACCAGTTCGGGCTGGAACCCCGGGAAAAGTATTTGTAACGACTGCGCTATATTTTCCATGTTAAAGATTAAATGACCTGCAATTTATTGTTTTAACCATAAAGCGTTTGGGCAAAAAACACACCCCGGCACCTCTTACTTAATTAGTCAGCGTCTGTCCGGGATTTTTTAATTCAATGATTATTTTAACAATAAAATTCGTAACTTAAAAGAGTTAAATCCCTGGGTTGTTTTCATAATTTTTAAAAATTGTATATGAACAGCAAGATCAAGCCAAAACAGTGCGTGCAAAAAGAGATCAATCTTGCAATGCCTGAAGTGAAAGATATTCCAGGACAGGAGCATATACGCCCGCCCCGCCTCCGCGGAATGATGGATATTACGGTGGCTTCACCGGGAGAAGAAGGCGAAGGAGTATTAGATGATCTTAATAAGGAAGAAGAAGATACGGGATCTGCTGCCAGGTGAATAGTGAATAGGCAATAGTGAATGATGAATGAGGCGCGAGATGTCAAACGTGAAACGTGAGAGGTAAGACGTGAAAGGGGAGAGGTCTTTCACGTTTGTTGTCTCACGTTTGTCGGTTACCCTCCTGAAGCCTGAAACCCGAGACTGTTTTTGCCAGTCGCTATATAATACAGATATTGCAGCATTATTCAGCGATAAAGGAGGTCTACATGAAATATCTTCCGTTAAATCCGGATATCTTTATTCACAACCGGAAACGTTTTGCTGCGGCGATGGAGAAAAATGCCATCGCGATCTTTAACAGTAACGATGAATTGCCTGCCAATGGAGATGCCCTATACCCCTACAGGCAGAGCTCCGACCTGTACTGGCTTACCGGTATTGAACAGGAAGATACCATGCTGATACTTTTCCCCGGCAACCCGGATAAAAAATACAGGGAAGTGCTGGTGCTGGTACGCCCGAATGAACTGAAGGAAAAATGGGACGGCCACAGGCTGAGGGCTAAAGAAGCGCAGGACATTTCAGGTATCCATACAATAGTATGGCTTGATACACTGGACGGCATGCTGCAACCGTGGATACATCTTGCTGATACGATCTACCTTAATACCAATGAAAATGACCGAAAGGCTAATCTTGTGCCTGTAAGAGATTACCGGTATGCGGAAGAAATGCGGAAACGTTACCCACTGCACCAGTATCGGCGGAGCGCAAAAATTTTAAAGGAATTAAGGGCTGTCAAAACACCGGAAGAAATTGCCGTAATGCAACAGGCGATTGATATTACGGAGAAGGCTTTCCGAAGGATATTGTCGTTCATACGCCCCCGCGTGATGGAATATGAAATTGAAGCGGAAATATTACACGAGTTTTTGCGCAACAGGGCTACGGGGCCTGCATATAGTTCTATCATTGCGAGCGGTGACCGTGCAAGAACGCTGCATTATATATCTAACAGCCAGGAATGTAAAAGCGGGGAGCTTGTGCTGATGGATTTTGGCGCTGAATATGGCGGCTATTGTGCAGATCTTACCCGCACTGTACCTGTGAGTGGTAAGTTCACCAGGCGGCAGAAGGAAGTATACAATGCATGCCTGCACCTGCACCGTTATGCAGCTTCCATATTGAAACCCGGTATTACGTTAATGGATTATACCGATAAAGTAGGAGAAGAAGCTACAAAGCAGTTTGTGAAACTTGGCCTGATCAAAAAGGCAGATCTTAAAAATGAAGACAAAGACAACAGGGCTTACCGCAAGTATTTATATCATGGCATATCACACCATCTTGGCATAGATGTGCATGATCTTGGTCCCCGTGTTACGCCCGTTCAGCCGGGAATGGTATTTACGGTAGAGCCCGGGATCTACATTGAAGAAGAGCAGATGGGCATACGCATAGAGAACAATTTCTGGATCACCAAAAAGGGGAATAAAGACCTGATGAAAAATATCCCGATCACGGCTGAAGAGATTGAAGCCCTGATGAAAAAATAAAGTGAAAGACTAAACTACAGGAATGAAACAGATCCCTAATATTTTTACGTTGTTGAACCTTTTCTTTGGCTGCCTGGCCATTATCGTAATTCTTCAGTCGGGCATCAGCCTGGTAAATACTGCAGACGGAGCACAGATGATGAATATGCCTGAAGCGATTTTCATGGCTGCGCTCTATATCGGGCTGGCTGCCGTCGTTGATTTTTTTGACGGCTTCGTAGCGCGGCTGCTCAAAGCGCAGTCGGCTATGGGCAGGGAATTGGATTCCCTGGCTGATGTGGTAAGCTTTGGTGTGGCGCCGGGTATGATCATTTACCAGTTTCTTCGCTTATCCCTGGCGCGCCAGGAAGACGGTATGGACGCATCTGTTGCCTGGCTGCTTCCTGCATTGATACTGCCCTGTGCAGCGGCATGGCGGCTGGCAAAATTCAATACCGATGATACGCAGCATTTTTCATTCAGGGGCGTGCCTACACCGGCAGTGGGCCTGCTGGTTGCTTCCTTTCCCCTGATATTCTGGGAAAGCAACGCGGCTGCATTCATTGATCTTTTTTTGAATAAATGGTTGTGGTATGTCATTGTGCTGCTGCTGAGTTATCTTATGATCTCCGACATTCCCATTATGAGCCTGAAGTTTAAAAGCTATGCCTTTAAAGACAATATGCCCAAGATCATATTGCTGGGCATTGGGATTGTATTGGTGTTATTGTTTCAGTGGCTTGCCGTTCCGCTTATTTTTATAGCTTACATTCTTTTATCTTTGCTGCTCAAAAATAAGATCACATCATGACCTACGCAGTACATATCAATATTATGCCCTTAAAAGAATTGCTGGATCCACAGGGAAAAGCAGTAATGAGCGGATTAAGCAACCTGGGATTAAAAGGTATTGGCGATGTACGTATAGGTAAGCATATTACATTACAGATAGAAGCAGACTCCAAAGAAGCCGCGCGGAAAATAGCAGAAGAAGCTTCTCAGAAGCTGCTCGCCAACCAGGTAATGGAGTATTTTGAAATCACTGTTAATTAGGCAATGAATGCTTTATATTGTTCCTTCTCCCATCGGCAATCTTGCTGACATCAGTTTCAGGGCGATAGCAATATTAAAACAGGTTGATCTGATACTGGCTGAGGACACCCGCACCTCTTCCGTCCTCTTGCGGCATTATAATATTCAAAAGCCCGTCACACCTTATCATCAGCATAATGAACATAAAATAGTCGCGCATCTGACCGATCAGTTGCGGGCAGGTAAAACAATGGCTTTGCTTACGGACGCCGGCACTCCCGGCATATCTGATCCTGCCTTTCTGCTGGTACGCGAATGCGTGAGGAATGATATTCGCGTGGAATGCCTGCCGGGCGCCACTGCCTTTGTGCCTGCGCTGGTGAACAGCGGGTTGCCTATTCACCGCTTTTGTTTTGAAGGCTTTTTGCCATTAAAAAAAGGAAGGCAAACCCTCTTTAAAAAACTGTCGGAAGAAGAGCGCACCATTGTATTTTATGAATCTCCCATGCGCCTGGTAAAGACATTGCAGGAATGCATTCAGTACTTTGGCGCCGGAAGACAATGCTGTGTAAGCAGGGAGCTTACCAAAGTATTTGAAGAAAACAGGCGCGGAAGCTTACAGGAAGTGTGTGATTATTTTTCTTCAAAGCCCGTGAAAGGTGAGATCGTTGTGGTGATAGAAGGCGTTTCCTGAGTTTATTAAGAATTTTTTATCAGTTCCTTTAGTGCTTAAAGCCTTTTATGGCACGAAATTGCACCTTTTAAAAATAAACTCAATATATGAAAAAGATATCTTTATTAGCGCTGATCTTGACTGCCGGGCTTTCTTATTCTGTTAACGCACAGATCAGGAAACTGCCGGCAGAAGTGACCAATAGTTTTTCAGAAAAATATCCCGATGCAAAAAATGTGGAATGGAAAGATAAGCTGAGTAATTTTTCTGCCGGTTTTGAATGGAAGGATGAAAAATATGAAGCGCATTTCAATAAAAAAGGGGAGTGGCTCAGTACTGACAAAGAAATAGACATCAATGATCTGCCTGCAAAAGTGAAAGACGGCTTTGATAAAAGCAAATACAGCGACTGGGAAACAAACAATGTATACCGTATTGATCTGCCCGATGATAAGATCAACTACAGGGTGCATGTAGCCAAAAGCAGTATTCAGAAAAAAATTCTCCTTTTTAATGAAGAGGGCAGGCTGCTTAAGGATAACCTTACCCTATAGGATCGTAAATATATATTTCCGGGAATGGGAATAACTCCCTTCTACTATCCTGTCGGTGCTGTACTCCTTTTGTGTGATAAGGGTAGCACCTGCGGTGCAAAGTTCCTATTCTTTATCATTTCTACCAACAGGTAGCCTCTCTGAGGCATAATTTACACATTGTATTTTGTATAACGGTGCTTTAGCGCCATTACACGGCGGGTTTTCCTACCTTTGGCGATATTTTACAAAAAATCTTATGATGATACAGCGACTTACGCTTTTGTTGACAATGATCTTCACCGTAACATTTCTTTTTGCCCAGCCCGACCGCTGGCAGCAGCGCGTAAAATATGTGATGGACATCAATATGAATGTAACCACTAACCGTTTTACCGGGAAACAAAAGCTGGAGTATTGGAACAATAGCCCTGATACTTTAGACAAAGTATTTTATCACTTATACTGGAATGCGTTTCAGCCCAACAGCATGATGGACAGCCGCAGCAGGGAATTGGGGAAAATATTGTTCAGGGGGAAAGATGGCAAGCCTGTTGGCGACTGGGATCCGAGAGTACAGGATCGTATACAACATCTTAAACCTGATGAAACAGGATACCAGAAGATCATTTCACTGAAGATGAATGGCGTGCCGCAGCAATTTACTGTATACGAAACTATACTCGAAGTAAAATTGACGAGACCCATATTGCCGAAGTCAAGAGTGGTGTTTGATATGGAATTTGAAGCCCAGGTACCCTTGCAGATACGAAGGTCGGGTCGTGACAATCCCAATACCGGGGTGCGTTATTCCATGAGCCAGTGGTACCCCAAAATGTGTGAATATGATTATGAAGGCTGGCATCCCACTCCTTATGTGGCCCGTGAGTTTTACGGCGTATGGGGAGATTATGATGTAAATATTACTATTGATAAGTCCTATATTATAGGCGGGACAGGGTATTTGCAGAATGCCGGGCAGATTGGGTATGGTTATGAGGCTCCCGGCACAAAAGTGGTACGGCCGGCGGGCAATACGCTTACCTGGCGTTTCACGGCGCCTAATGTGCACGATTTTGTATGGGCGGCAGATCCGCAGTTTAAGCATATCAGCCGTCATATTGAGGGCGGACCTACTATTAATGTGCTGTATAAATACAAGCCAAACGATACCGCCAATGACAAGGCCTGGAATGAGGTGGCGGATGCTGCAGTAACGGTGTTGCCTTTCATCGAAAAGCATTTCGGAGCATACCCCTATAAGCAATATTCGTTTATCCATGGGGGTGATGGTGGTATGGAATATCCTATGGCAACGCTGGTCAAAGGCCCGGGGCTGGGCACCGCTTTTCATGAGTGGATGCACAGCTGGTACCAGATGATGCTTGCCACTAATGAATCGCTTTATGCCTGGATGGATGAAGGGTTTGTCAGTTATGCCGAAGGGCTTGTTTCTGCCTATTACCAGCAAAAAAAGAATAAGGAAATAACCGGTAATGATCTTCGCACAGGGCCTTCTCCCTCCGGGGATGCCGGCGACCTGCCGCTGTATGAGGCAGACTCCTATGCCGGTTATTTTAACCTGGTGGGGAGTGGACTGGAAGAGCCGCTTTCCACGCATGCAGATCATTTCAATACTAATTATGGATACAGCCAGGGGGCGTATTCCAAAGGAGCGGTCTTTCTATGCCAGTTGGGATATATAATCAGTGATTCCCTCAGGGATAAAACCCTCCTGGAATATTACCGTCTCTGGAGGTTTAAGCATCCCAATGCCAATGATTTTATTCGTGTAGCCGAGAAGGTTAGCGGTATCCAACTGGACTGGTATAAAGAATACTGGGTGTATACTACCAAAACCATTGATTATGCCATTGACAGCCTGTGGGAACAAAACGGCAAGACCAATATACGCCTGCGCATGATCGGTAAAATGCCGATGCCCATAGACGTGCTGCTGAAATATAAAGACGGCGCCAGTGAAACCGCCTATATCCCGCAGTTGATCATGTTTGGACAAAAGCCACAGGAAGATACCATTCCCCGCACAGTATATGAACCCTGGAAATGGACGCATCCCACTTATACTTTTGAAGTTAACCAGCGGCTGATGAATATCAGGTCCATTGAGATTGACCCCACCCGGCGGATGGCGGATACCGACCGGAAAAATAATAAGCTGGAGCTGAGCTGGTAATTAAAGCCTGCTCAATAATGCCCATATATACCACCCGGTTTATCGGGGCACGAATGAATGGTCAACATGGAAAGCTTCTTCGTGGCATATACCGTAATTTCTGCATTTGCAGTATCTTTGCGCCCTTATGTCTTTTTCTAAAACAGTAGCTTTTCATACGCTGGGCTGTAAGCTCAATTATGCCGAGACTTCCACACTTTCGCGCATGCTCGAAAAGGAAGGTTTTGCAAAAAAGCCATTTGACGGGATTGCAGATGTATATGTGATCAATACCTGCTCTGTTACGGACAATGCAGACAGAGAATGCCGGCAACTGGTACGGCGTATACAGCGCAGATCACCGGAAAGCCTGGTGGTGATCACCGGTTGTTATGCCCAACTGAAGCCGGAAGAGATCGCTGGCATAGAGGGCGTGGATCTTGTACTGGGCGCTGCAGAAAAATTTAATATCGCCTCCCATCTCAGGGAGCTTTCAAAAGGGGATTCTACAAAAATATCAAGCTGTGATATAGGAGATGTGAACGGGTTTAACAGCTCTTACTCCGTTAATGACAGAACGCGTACTTTTCTTAAAGTACAGGATGGCTGCGACTACAGTTGTTCTTTTTGCACTATTCCAATGGCGAGGGGCAAAAGCAGGAGTGACAGCATTGCAAATGTTGTTCACAATGCAAATGAACTGGCAGTAAGCGGTGTAAAGGAGATTGTGCTGACCGGCGTCAACCTGGGCGATTTTGGACTGAACGGGATAGGTAAAAGGAAAGAGCATTTCTTTGATCTTGTGCAGCAGTTGGATGAGGTGAAGGGAATAGAAAGGTTCAGAATATCATCTATCGAACCTAACCTGCTTTCCAATGATATCATAGATTTTGTAGCGGGCAGTAAAAAATTCATGCCTCATTTTCATATACCGCTGCAAAGCGGAAATAACCGCATACTCGGACAAATGCGCAGGAGATACAGGCGGGAGCTGTACGCGGAGCGCGTGGAAAAAATAAAAGCAGTAATGCCGCATTGCTGCATAGGCGCGGATGTAATTGTCGGCTTTCCTGGTGAATCAGACGAAGACTTTAAAGATACTTTTGATTTTTTACATGCGCTGGATGTTTCTTACCTGCACGTATTCACTTATTCGGAAAGAGATGACACTGCGGCATTGAATATTACGCCTGTAGTGCCTGTGCAAATAAGGCATAACAGGAATAAAACGTTACGCAACCTCTCGTATATGAAAATGCAGTATTTTACCTCGCTGCATTCAGGATCTGCCCGCCCTGTATTGTTTGAATCGGTTAGCAAAAATGGCATGATGGAAGGCTATACCGATAATTATATCAGGATCACTGCACCTTATAAAAAAGAGATGGTAAATACCATCACTTCCTGGGTGATATAATAGTGATATTTTAACATTTTTTGTGCTAACATTGCCCTGATCATCATTGAGAAAAGCAGTCAAAAGGATGGGACTATCAGAGATGAAAAAATATCAGGTTACCATAAAATTCAGGATGAGTGATGATTTCATGCAGTTGATACCCGATCATCGCGAATATATTAACTCACTTATTGAGGATAATGTTATTGACCAGTATGCGGTTACCATGGAATCTCAGACTATATGGATCACTTTTTCCGCAAAAAACAAGCGTGAAATAAGAAAATATCTTACAGGCTCACCCCTCTTCAAATACTGGAAATTTCAGGTGAATGAACTGGTAGTGGTAGACGGGCAGTTGCACCGTTTGCCTGCTGTTCAGTTGAATTAGTGCATTTCACGCCTGCCGGCTCACTTTTTACAAAACGGTGCGGTACATGAGGGTTAACTTGACATTATGCCGGCAAAAAGAACAGGTTTGCCGCAATGCAACAAACCTGTTGTAATAATTTCTTCCGTGACTGCCGCTTATATATCTATTGCTTCACCGTAAGCTGCTGCCGTAGCTTCTTTCACTCCCTCACTCATAGTAGGATGCGGATGAGAGGCATTGAGCACTTCATGGTAAGTCGTTTCAAGCTTACGGGCTACAGATACTTCTGCAATTAATTCGGTCACATTGTATCCGATCATGTGCGCTCCCAGCAGTTCCCCGTATTTGGCATCGTAGATTATTTTGATAAATCCTTCTGTGGCTCCTGCAGCGCTGGCCTTTCCCGAAGCCATAAAAGGAAACTTACCGATCTTCAGTTCATACCCCGCTTCTTTGGCCGCTTTTTCGGTATAGCCTATGGATGCTACTTCCGGTGTGCAATAAGTACATCCCGGAATATTGTTGTAGTCTATGGTATCGGGCAGATGTCCGTATTTCTTTTCATTATAGCCGATATGTTCTGCTGCAATGATGCCTTCTTTGGTAGCCACATGCGCAAGCGCCTGCCCGGGCGTGCAATCCCCGATAGCATAAAATCCCGGCACGCTGGTTTGCTGGTATTTATCTACCACAATTTTCCCTTTTTCTGTTTTGATGCCGTTTTGTTCGAGCCCGATATTTTCAATATTAGCTACTATCCCTGCGGCGCTCAGCAGTATATCTGCCTCAAGGGTTATCTCGCCGGAAGACGTTTTTACTTTGGCTTTTACCCCTGCACCGCTGGTATCCACCCCAGTCACTTCACTGCTGGTGTATATTTCAATGCCTTGCTTTTTATATTGCTTTTCCAGCTCTTTAGAGATCTCTTCATCTTCTACAGGTACTACCCTGGGCAAAAATTCTACGATAGTAACTTTAGTGCCCATGCTGTTATAAAAATAGGCGAACTCTACCCCAATAGCGCCGCTGCCTACCACGATCATTGTCTTAGGCTGTTGTGGCAATACCATCGCTTCCCGGTAGCCGATCACTTTTTTACCATCTATCGGCATACTGGGCAACTGGCGTGAACGTGCACCGGTAGCTACAATGATATATTTACCTTCCACAACCTGTGTTTTGCCGTCGGCGCCGGTTACCTCTACCTGTCCCTTTGCTTTCAGCTTACCATATCCCATTATCACGTCAATCTTATTTTTCTTCATCAGGAACTGGACACCACGGCTCATTTTATCTGCCACACCACGGCTGCGTTTGATCACGGCGTCAAAATTCTGCTGCACTCCAGAGGCTTCAATGCCATAGTCTTTGCTGTGTTTCATGGATTCATATACCTGCGCACTTTTCAATAAAGCTTTTGTAGGAATACATCCCCAGTTGAGACATATCCCGCCTAAGCTTTCCTTTTCTATGATCGCCACTTTAAAACCCAGCTGGGAAGCACGGATCGCTGCAGGATAACCGCCGGGACCGCTGCCTAAAACTATTACATCGTATGCCATAACAGATTATGTGTTTTTTAAAGAATGATACCGGGTCAGATCCTTGCCGGAGTAGTCCCCGTAAAATGGTCTGCGAAAATACTTGCAAATGAGCAAACGAAAAAATGGTTAGTTTAATAATACTTACTTTTCGTAACGTCTCTTTGATAGGGACATATACACCCTCAACCGGGAAGTGGCGAAGTCGTAGTTTGAATTTTTGTATTTGCATGCATGCTGAGGGCGGAGAGATGCCACCCGCAGTTGTCGCCCCGGAGTTGTCTTCACCAGCCGGCAAAAAAAATAAAAAACCTCCCTGAAGGAGGTCTTGGTTGCGAGGGGAAGGATCGAACTTCCGACCTTCGGGTTATGAGCCCGACGAGCTACCGCTGCTCTACCTCGCGATATGAAGGCGCAAAGGTACGGGTATGTATTTTATCATCCAAACAAATTTTGTTTCAGTTACCTTTGCAAAAATTTTTGCAGCGGTTCTTGTTATGAAAGTTGGATTTGTAAATATTTTTGGCAGGCCCAATGCAGGGAAAAGCACGCTGCTGAATGCTCTGATAGGGGAGAAGCTGGCGATTGTTTCACCAAAGGTACAAACTACCCGCCACCGGATTAAAGGATTTCTCAACAACGAAAACTGCCAGATCATTTTTTCCGATACACCGGGTATTATAGAACCGAAATATAAGCTGCACGAAAAAATGATGCAGACGGTGAAGAACAGCCTTGAAGATGCGGATGTGGCATTGTTGCTGGTGGACGTGCAGGATGATCCTGAAGAAGCAGATAAAATCTTTACAGCACTCAAGCTGAATGTTCCTGCTATTGTAGTGCTGAACAAGATGGATGCTGCAGGCAATGAAGCAGTAACCGCACTGAAAACTTTTTTTGAGCACAAACCATATGCCCGGAAGACGATCGCTGTATCTGCTCTCCGGAAACAGCATATAGATTTGTTGCTGAATGATATACTTGAGCTTTTGCCGGAAGGAACACCGTTTTATGACCAGGATGACCTTACAGATCTTCCTGTAAAATTTTTTGTGGGGGAAATGATAAGAGAAAAGATATTTGAGTGGTTTGAGGATGAAATACCTTATCATACCACTGTGCTGGTAAATGAATTCAAAGAGAAAACCGGGCTGATCAAAATTGCCGCTGAAATTATTGTGCATCGGGAATCGCAAAAAGCGATCATTATAGGGGAAAAAGGAAAGATGATAAAACAGATCGGAACGGCGGCAAGGCAGGAGATCGAAAAATTTCTGGATAGCAAAGTTTTTTTAGAATTATTTGTGAAAGTGCGCCCCAAATGGAGAGATAATGATGTGCATTTGAAAGAATACGGGTATTAGAGAAAGGGTGAAGGTAGGAGGAGAAAGGTAGAAGGTATGAGGTAGAAGGCCTGGAAGGCACTATCCCTCATCTCCCTAAATTCTCTCCGAAGATTTAAAATGAAGGTATTTCCTTACACCCTCCGCTTACACCTTACACCTTACATATAATATGAGTTTTACAGTAGCAATTGTTGGAAGGCCGAATGTTGGAAAAAGTACTTTTTTCAATCGCATGCTCGAAGAGCGTAAAGCCATCGTGGATAATACCAGTGGTGTGACACGCGACAGGCAATACGGAGAAGCGGAGTGGAATGGTAAAAAATTCAATCTCGTTGATACGGGCGGTTTTGTCGCCGGTAGTGATGATATATTTGAAAAGGAGATCCGCCGGCAGGTGAGCATTGCCGTGGATGAAGCCAACGCTATTATTTTTATGTGCGACGCAGAAAGTGGCGTTACTGCAATGGATGAGGCGGTAGCGGAAATGCTTCGTGACGTTAAAAAGCCGTTGTTCCTTGTGGTAAACAAAGTAGACAATTCCGAGCGTATGCTGGATGCTACGGAGTTTTACAGCATGGGCTTTGAGCATATTCATTTCCTGTCGAGCATCAGCGGAAGCGGTACGGGTGAGCTGCTGGATGACCTTACCGCTCTTATTCCGGATGCCCCTGATGAAGCTGGGGAGAAGCGGGAACTGCCACGGTTTGCGATCATCGGCCAGCCTAATGTAGGGAAGTCTTCCCTGCTGAATGCATTAATAGGCGAAGACAGGACCATAGTGAGTGAAATAGCCGGTACTACAAGAGATACCATCCATACGCATTATAACCTTTTTCAGAAAGAATTCATCTTAATTGACACCGCCGGCATTCGCCGTAAAAAGAAAGTAGAAGAAGACCTGGAGTTCTATGCGGTAATAAGAGCGATCAAAGCTATGGATGAAGCAGATGTGTGCCTGCTGCTGCTGGATGCTGTCAAAGGGATCACCGCGCAGGATCTTAGCATATTCTCGCTGGCTGCCCGTAAGGGAAAGGGGATTGTGCTCCTGGTGAATAAATGGGACCTGGCAGAAAAAGAAACGAATACTGCCCGGGATTATGAAAAAACATTAAAAAACAGGCTGGCTCCTTTTTCCGATGTGCCTGTCTTATTCATTTCTGTAAAAGATAAGGTACGCATTTTTAAAGTGATTGAAACAGCTTTGCAGGTGTATGACAACCGCCAGAGAAAAATACCTACATCTGCGCTGAATAATACCATGCTGAAAGCTGTTGAATCATATCATCCGCCGGTAGTGCGGGGAAATACTATAAAAATTAAATATGTAACCCAACTGCCTACTGTAGTGCCAAGCTTTGCTTTTTTCTGCAATTATCCCGATGATATAAAGCAGCCCTACAAAAATTATCTTGAGAATCAACTGCGCTCAAACTTTGACTTTAAAGGAGTCCCGTTAAGGTTGTTTTTCAGGAAAAAATAGTTGAACAGCTTGCGGCGCATGCCTTAATTCTTTTTGCCCCCGTATTTTTTTATCTTGCAACGACTTATGAGAAAGTATGAAGATGAATACCGTCATAAAGGGCTTCGCCGGCAATTAATAAATTCATTGCGGGCTAAAGGCATAACAGATGAAAAAGTGCTTGAGGCAATGAATAATACCCCCCGTCATTTTTTTATGGACCTGGCCTTAGACCGCATTGCTTATGAAGACCGTGCGTTTCCTATTGCGAAGGATCAAACCATTTCACAGCCTTATACCGTAGCCTATCAAACCCAGTTGCTGGATATCAAACCTTTTGAAAAAGTCCTGGAAATAGGAACAGGGAGCGGCTACCAGTCCTGTGTTCTTGCCCGGCTTGGCGCGCAGGTCTATACTATCGAAAGGCAAAAAGTATTGTTTGAAAACAACAGGCATTTTGAATATCTCCGGAAATTCCCTTCCATAAAATTCTTTTACGGCGACGGGTTTGAGGGATTGCCCACATTTGCTCCATTCGATAAGATCATTGTTACTGCGGCTGCAGAATACGTTCCTCCCAAACTGGTAGAGCAATTGAAGACCGGGGGCAGGATGGTAATACCGGTTGATGAAAATAAGGGTCAGCGCATGTTGCGGCTTACCAAGCGTGCCGACGGAGGCGTAGATGAGGAAAAATTTGATATGTTCTCTTTCGTGAGAATGATGGAAGGAAAAGAAAACGGGGATTGAGCAACATAATAGCTTTCTGACAATTCCGTACAACCAAAGAAAAGGCAGCCACTAGTGCACAAATTGATGGTCAATTGAAAAAAGCTGATTTGTGCATTAGTGGCTTAATATCTTTTTCTACACGTTGTTTACATATTCATATCATCTCCTGAATCAGCTCCTGTTTTATTATTCTTTCTTTTAAACAGGGAGGCATCAAATTTCCCGAATTTATAAGAGAAGTTCAGCCTTACGATCTGCCAGTCCCTCCGGCGTGAAATATCCTGGATAAACACACTGTTTTCTGAGTGGGCATCGTATTTCCTGGTTTTCAGGATATCGTTTACACTAAGGGTTATAGCAGCACGTTTATTTTTCATAAATTCTTTGCGCAGCGCAATATCAACACCATAATTGGGATTGATATATCCCTGTGCTGCGCCTGTGGGGCCGCCAAAAAATCCCCGTCTTCCGCCGCCGCCGCCCTGTGGTACCAGGGTTCTGGATTGGTAATCCCCTGAAAGCTGAATGGTAAAATTGGAAGGCAGCTTAAAATTGAAATTCATTTTACCGAAAAAAGCCCACCTGTCGTTAACGCCGAGTGTAGAATCAAGACCGCTGTTATCAATACGTGCATTATAAAAATTAAGATTGGTAGTGACATCAGCCCAGGATGCCAGCGGATTTTTTGAAGTCAATTCCAGTCCGTACGCCCTGCTTGAATTAGCATTAATATAGGAGGTAACGAGTGCAGAATCAAGTTTGCCGTCAGGCAGCGGCACATCATATTGCCTGCTTTGGTATTGGGTAATAAGATTATTGGTCTGCTTAAAATATACAGAGGTCAAAAGGCTGTGCCCTTCTCCGAGAGATTGTGTATAGTTCAGCTCAAAAGAGTTGGTGAATTCAGGTTTAAGCCCCGGATTACCCACACTTATGTTCAACAGGTCCGATACATCGTAAAAGGGTATCAGTTGCCAGAAATTAGGACGGTTTACCCGCCTGCTATAATTTAATTGCAGATCCTGTCCCGGCTTGAAGCTCTTGGTCATGAACAGGCTCGGGAAAAACTGCAATGCGTACTGGTTGGAAAACTTTTGATTGGTGTTTAATAAAGTACCGGTATAGTTAGAGCTTTCCACGCGCAGCCCTGCCTGGTAGGAAAAGCCTTCTCCTAATTTATTGGAATAGGTGGAGTATGCTGCATATACCTGGTCGTTATATTTATAGTTGGAGCTGGCAGAAGGAATAACGACATAGTCGTTAAGGGCATAGTTGAAAGAAGCGTTTTCGGTAACGCTGTTGGTATTCCTAATGGCAGCCCGCACACCTGATTCAAATTTACCCTTGCCCATAGGGGTAGTAAAATCAGACTGGATAGTCCAGTTTTTACTGTTGCCTGATCCTATCAACTGCTGAAGTGCAGGATTACCAAGAGTGTCGGAAAAGCTATTGTCGTAAAAGTATTTTGTTATATAACTGGCATTCCCCGAATTTCTGCTGGAATTAAAGCTCATATCTGCCGTGAGCTCGCGGCCCTGCTTTGGAAAAAGATGCTTATAACCTATCGCCGGTTCTACTGCATGAAAGCTGCGTTTGCTTACCGTTGTTCTGGTAGCATACTGTGTCTTTACCGGTAAAGACAGTGTGTCAATTTGGATATTGTCTTCCTGGTTGCTGTTGAAGTTCCCGTTGGGCAGCGCCATAGAAAGTGTTAATGTGTTGCGGTTGTCCATCAGGTAATCAATACCGAACCTGCCAAAGACGAATTGCCCCGGATTAGACGTATTGCTTTCCTGGTTGAGTATGGTGTTCTGGTTTTTATCTGCATATTTGTTCTCCCGGTAAGTAGAGCCGATACTTTTGCTTTTGCGCTGGTTAAAAAATACGCCTGCAAAGAAATTAACCTTGCCCTGCTTGATATTGATATCCCCTCCAAGGTTCATCCTGGCTCTTGAGTCAATGCCTGCTCTTATATTGCCGTTGTAGCCTGCTTTCCTGTTTTTCTTAAGTATTACGTTCAATATGCCTGCTGTTCCTCCGGATGCATCAAATTTTGCTGAGGGATTCGTAATGATCTCCACGCTCTCAATGGCATCCGCCGGTATCTGATCCAGCGTCATGGTTGTAGGGCGTCCGTCTACAAATATGGTAGGGGCTGCATTCCTGAGCGTCACATTACCGTCAATATCAACATTCACACCAGGGACATTCTTCATGATTTCTGTGGCAGTTTGCCCCGTGGTAACAATATTTTTATCTACATTGAATATTTTTCTGTCAACCCCCATCTGGAACATAGGTTTAGAAGCCACTACTTTTACTTCGCTCAATTGTTGTGCATCTATTTGCATTTTTATATTCCCGAGGTCCTTATCCAGATTATTCATCATGTCTGAAGGATTACCTCCACGTTTTACATCAAACTGAACGGTTTTGTCTATGGGAGCATATCCTATTGCTGTAACAACGAGACGGTATTTACCGGATGGAGAAAGGTTTTCAAGACTGAAATTACCTTTTGAAGTAAGCTGCCCTGCCACGGAAATATCTTTTTGTTTTCCCGAGGCGGAATCAAATTTTGACTGGATGAGCTGTACCGAAGCAGCGTCTATGCCTTTGTTATTGGAAGCATCTACTATTTTCCCATAGAATCTGGCAATGCTCATTTGTCCCTGCCCGCCCTGTCTTCCGGGCATCCTGTTTTGCGCGTTTACTGATAATCCTGCCAATAATACCAATATAACGAATAAAAATGCTCTCATTATTTGCTTTTTACGTAAGGGTTTGAGTTGTTGATCCGGCAATGCGGATAATGAAACGCGAAATTATACTGATTAAAGGTTAATAAAGGTTAAAGCTTGAGGAGAGGTGTAAGCAATAAGGTGTAGGGTGTGAACTTGTAACCTGCAACTGAATTTCCTCTCTGAAATTTTGGGTGCATCTGTTTTTCATTTACTTTTGCACTCTTGAAAAATGGTGGCTGTAGCTCAGTTGGTTAGAGCATCAGATTGTGGTTCTGAGGGTCGCCGGTTCGAACCCGGTTAGCCACCCATCAGCAAAAAAGCGGTCATCCGCTTTTTTGCTTTCCTCTCTTAAATGCAGCAATACGCTCATACCCTGTATTTACCCCTGGTATATATTTTGCAAATACTTAGCTAACAGATTTTGCCTTCCGGCAACATTAAAGTATTATTTCCGTTATTTTTGGAGATGCAAAAAGTGTTGAAATTTATGTTTAATAAAAAAACGCTGCCGGTCTTACTGGTTATTCTTGGCATTGGTATTTTTGCCGCCTTTCAAACGATCGGATCAGGAAATCCACCCACTAAGTATGAAAGAATTCTGAGACAGGTAGGTATTATGCTTGAACAGGGGCACTATAGCCCCAAGAAAATAGATGATGCTTTTTCCAGGGAAGTCTTTACCAAATATCTTGAGGCGATAGACCCCGAAAAGCAATTGTTCATGAAGCCTGATATAGACCAGCTAAAACAATTCGGCGACAAGATAGATGATGAAATTCATGGCGCTCCTCTCCAGTCTTTCCAGGCTATTAATAGTCTGTACGCACAAAGATTGAATGAATACCTCGCTTCCTATAAAGAGTTGCTGGATAAGCCTTTTGATTTTACTACCGATGAAACTTTTGTAGATGATAAAGACAAGCTGGATTATCCAGCCAATGATAAGGAAAGGAAGGACTTGTGGCGGAAACGGCTTAAATACCAGGTGCTTACACGTTATGCCGACCTTATATCCGCTAATGAAAAGTTACCCAAAGACAAAGCAAGGACAACTGCAAGCATGGAAAAGGAAGCGAGAGATAAAGTGCTGCAGTCTACTAATCGCATCGCCGAAAGACTGAAAAATAAGTTTACCGAAGAAGACAGGTTCAACGACTTCGTGAATACCATTACTTCCTGTATGGACCCGCATACTACATTCTTCCCCCCGCTTGAGAAAAGATCTTTCGATGAGCAGATGAGCGGAAGGTTTTATGGTATAGGCGCATCCCTGCGGCAGGAAGAGGGTAATATCAAGATACTCACGCTGGTAACGGGCAGCCCGGCATGGAAGTCGGGGCAAGTGCAGATCGGTGATGTTATTGCCAAAGTAGGGCAGGCTAATGAAGAGCCTCAGGATATGGCAGGATATGACGTTGAAGATGCGGTGAAACTGATCCGTGGTAAAAAAGGAACTGAAGTAAGGCTCACACTGAAAAAAACAGACGGCACTACTAAAGTCGTTTCACTGATAAGAGATGAAATTGTAATTGATGAAACATTCGCAAGAAGCGCTATTGTTAATGAAGGCAGCCGTAAAATAGGATATATCTTCCTGCCTGAGTTTTATGCCGACTGGGAACGGCCTAATGGTGCAAAATGCGCCGAGGATGTGGCCAAAGAAATACAGAAGCTTAAAACGGAAAAGGTGGATGGCATTATTATGGATCTCCGCAACAACGGTGGCGGCTCTTTGTACGACGTAATCCAGATGGTTGGCTTATTTATTGACGAGGGACCGATAGTACAGGTAAAAGACCGGGATGGCAATCCTTCTGTGCTGCGGGATAAAGAGAAAGGTGTTTTGTACGACGGCCCGCTTGCAGTGATGGTAAATGAGTTCAGCGCTTCTGCTTCCGAAATATTTGCCGCAGCTATACAGGATTATCACCGGGGTATAATCATTGGCAGCACTTCTACTTATGGCAAAGGTACCGTACAGCGCAATATCGGACTTGACGGAGGTCGTGGCGGACTGCTGGCAATGGCCGGGGATGATGCCGCATCCAATCTCGGCACAGTAAAATTAACGCTTCAAAAGTTCTATCGTATCAACGGCGGCTCCACGCAATTGAAGGGTGTGGCATCTGATATCGTATTGCCTGACCAGTATGAAAATTTCAAATTCCGGGAGAAGGACAATCCTGATGCCCTGAAATGGGATGAAATAGCTAAGGCAAAATACAATGTATGGACTTCCGGAGCCGATTTAGATGCTATTAAAAAAGCTGAAGCGGAACGAATCAGGAATGATAATGTATTTTCTGCCATAAAGAAAAATGCCAATAAGCTTGCTGAGCTGAATGACCGGGTGTATACGCTTAACCTGAAAAAATACCTGGAAGAGCAAAAAGAAATTAAAGACCTGGTAAAAGAGATGGAAAGACTTACCAAAACCCAGAAAGCAAATCCTGTGGAACTGCTGCCGGAAGATATAGCCCGCTATAATTCGGACCAGGCTAAAAAGGACAGGCAAACGCAGTGGCTCAATAATCTCAAGAACGATATTTACCTGAATGAGACTGTAAATGTGGTGAATAACATGATCAGCCAGCAAGCGATAGTAAAATCGAAATAGTCATTAGTGCTGTGTCAAATGTAGTGAATGGTAAATAGTGAAAGGTAAAACGTCAAATGCAAGAGGTGAAACGTGAGAGAAGGTGAATGGACTTGCAGCTTTTTTATCCGCCCTGCATTAGCAAATGCTAAAATGGCAGTTTTTTAAAATATTTTGCCTTAAAAGCATTGCATATTATATTGGGGAATTATATTTTTGCGTTATTCATTTTGATATCCTTGTAAATACTAAAAATTAATTCCATGAAAACTCAAGCATTAAGAGCTACACAGCACATTGAAATCCCTACCTGGAAATTAGTAACAAAACTTGGTTTATTGGCAGCTTTCTGTATGGGGCTGTGCTACCTTTTCGCCATCGGAGTATCTTCCCTGGCATCAGTATTTTAACTTAGAGAGCTACGGATATGCCTGCGGTGTAATTGCGCCCGGCAGCAGGATTATAGAACCTGTTTCCAAAAGCGTTAAGATCGTTGCCCAGGCTGTATAACTGATCCAATGCATTGTCAATCCCGGCAAATATGCTGAGAGATAATGCATTGATTTTTTTTGTCCATCCCATTTTCCCCGACAGGAGCCGGTAAGGACTGGCATAAAAGGAATTGTCATCATTGAGAGGCAATGCTGATGTGTAGGTAAAGCCGGCGTTCAGATAGAGCCCCGGTGCCGTAATAAGATCAAACCCAAAGGAGGTAATGTTTTTGGCTACCCCTGTCAGCGCATTACCCGAATAGCTTTTATCATTCACCGAATAGTCTGAGAACCTGAAATCATTCTGTGTAAGGCTGCCCCATACCTTGAGGGATCGAAGAAAACCTTTGTGAGATATGAAAATGCTGTAATCGGCATATACTTCCAGTCCTTTTTGATCGGTGCCGCCGGCATTTATAAAATATTCATTGTCATTGATGGTTTTTCTTACGATCGCATCCTGCAGCTTAAACAAATATCCCGTAATGTCAAATTGCAGGCGTTCTTTTAAAAGGCTTCCACGGAAGCCTGCCTCGTAATTCCATCCAGATTCAGGTTGAAGCTGGTTGTTGATGATCCCTCCCGAAGGCCGTATTTCTGCAATAGAAGGTGGTGAAAACCCTTTATTCATTGAAGTATGAAAAGAGACTTCACTGGTAATACGATATAATAACGCCAGTCGCGGAAGCACCTGGTGGTCCAGTTTGTTTCTGCTCTTTGGATCGCCGGGATTAGTGAGCCGCTGGTAATGATATACAAAATCATTGGTGCTGCTCCCCGCCTGCAGGAGGAGATTTTTGCCAATACCCCATTCTGCCTGCAAAAAAGGGAAGAACTGCCTTGCCCATAATTTATCCCTGTACTGAACAGTGTCCGGCACGCCGCCTTTATTGCCATAATTGTTGATAGCAGAGTAATTATATTGCCATTCAAGCCCTGCTGTAATGCGGACATCATTTTTGCCGAAATTGTTATGATATACAAATTTGGTCCTCAGCCCCAGGTTGGTTTCACTTCGTTTTTCGTAATTGGTAAGAAAGGGGTTAGTGAAATCGGTATAGGAAAACATTCCCGATGTGGTATTGCTCCAGTGACTGTCAAAATCATAGCGATTGCTTAATCCCACAAAAGGCGTTTTATTGTATATCGCTGCTTTTTGTGCTACAGCCCCTGCCTGTACCGGCGTTGAGGGTCTTGCCTGCCTTGGATCATCTGTCATTTGCCGTAATGTAAGTCCCCCGGGCGTCTGGTAATATATATCTGCATACAGCATTACCCAGCTCAGCCTGTCCCTGGCCGCCAATGCAGTTGCACCGTTCCACTGCAGCACATCTTTTCTTAGCCGGCTGTTTTGCCTGTAGCCATCGGATTGCAGATGGCTCTGTGTAACCGATGAGGTAAAGCGATTATCAGCATATTTCCATTGGGCATTCTCTGCAAATAACCCGTAAGACCCTGCAGATATGCCTGCTTTGAGCTGTTGCAGGCGTGTTTCATTGTTGCCGGTAAGCCCGGGCTCATCGCTGTGCAGGATAACCACTCCGCCCGTATTGGCGCCATATATGCTGCTGCCGGGGCCTTTTAATATCTCTACCTGGCGGATACTGTTTTGATCCACAAGGTTGAAATAGGTATTGCCACCTGCATCTGTAAAGGGGATATCATCCCAGTATACTTTGATATTTCTTACGCCAAAAGGTGAGCGGAGGAGGCTGCCCCTTATACTAAGGCGGTAGCTGCCGGGCGATCTTTCCTCCATCCTCACGCCGGGTACCAGGTTGACGGCAGGCAGCAGGGATACCGTAGAAAACCGCTGCATGTCTGAAGTGCCGAGCACACCGGCAGATACCGGAGATTCCAGCAGCCTGCGATCGGATTCATATCCTTTGATGACGATCTCAGACAAAGAAGTTGCACTATCAGTTAACTGCTGATGCTGCTGTGCAAAGTTTTGCCGGGAGAGCAGCAGCAGTATTATGACCAAGCTATTTTTCATACCAATCAATAATGATCGTAAAGATATTTAAAAAAAATCCCGAAGCTGATGTTACTTCGGGAGCTGGTTGATTTATATGAACCGGGTTTATTTATTTACATACATTACTTCTTTTACGATCTTCACTGTTCTCGGTACATCCGGCAGGTAGGCTGCAACAAGAGTAGGCGCATAGTGCATAGGGGCATCGGCGCTGGTGATCCTGCGGACGGGAGCATCAAGATAATCAAAAGCTTCTTTCTGGATACGGTAAGCTATTTCAGAAGATACCGAGGCAAAGGGCCATTGCTCTTCTACAATTACCAGGCGATTTGTTTTCTTTACCGATTCAAAAATAGTATGCCAGTCGAGCGGGCGTATGGTACGAAGGTCAATTACTTCCGCGCTGATATCTTCCTTAGCCAGCTCGTCTGCGGCAGCAAGCGCCACTTTCATCATTTTATTGAAGGAAACGATTGTAACATCGGTGCCCGGTCTTTTCACATCAGCCTTTCCGATGGGGATGAGATATTCTTCTTCGGGAACTTCCCCTTTATCACCATACATTACTTCACTTTCCATAAAAATGACCGGGTCATTATCACGGATGGCACTTTTCAAAAGCCCTTTTGCATCATAAGGGTTTGAAACTGAAATCACTTTCAGTCCTGGAATGTTGGCATAAAGGCTTTCAAACGCAGTGGAATGCTGCGCTCCAAGCTGGCCGGCAGAACCGTTGGGACCACGGAAAACAATAGGACAGCCTACCTGGCCGCCACTCATGGCCAGCATTTTAGAGGCGGTATTCAGTATCTGGTCAAGCGGTAATGCGGCAAAATTCCACGTCATGAACTCCACAATCGGACGAAGCCCGTTTTGAGCAGCACCCACGGCTACGGCGGCAAAGCCGAGCTCGGAAATGGGCGTATCAATCACTCTTTTTGGACCAAATTCGTCCAGCATGCCCTGGCTTACCTTGTATGCGCCATTATATTCAGCTACTTCTTCGCCCATTAAAAAGACACGTTCATCACGGCGCATTTCTTCGCTCATTGCTTCACGCAATGCTTCACGGAATTGTATTACACGATTTGCCATTCTGTATAAAAAGATTTGAGGAGAGCAAAAGTATCGGATGTGGGGCAGATAACCAAAAAACGGGAGCCAGTTATCAGCTATCAGCTATCAGCTATCAGCTATCAGCAGTCAGCAGTCAGCTATGGAGCTTAAAGCTGATAGCACTGTACATTTTTATCCGGTTCTAAAGTATATAAACGGGCGTATTTCAATTTTTCACATTGGATTAAAATCCCACGCGGGAATATGTGACCGAGCCTGCGGCTCTGAAATGTGGAACTGCAAGAGCCATCGGCTCGGTAGCATATTGTTCCAACGGATTTCAATCCGTTGCATGTTTCCGCCTGCGAAAATTGAAATACGCCCTATATAAACTTTAATGCATTTTTGCACTAAAGTTCAGCATATCATGAAGTATTGGCTTATAGTTATATTATCAGCAGTTTCGGCTGCTCCCTGCTGCGGACAGCCTTCAATCACGGGGAAAGATATTATTAAAGATATCAGCTATTTGGCTTCCGACCGTTTAGAAGGACGTTTCCCCGGTTCCAAAGGCAATGAGCTTGCAGTGAAATATATTGAGCGGACATTTAAGAAAGCCAGGATAGAACCATTATTTCATAATTATGAACAGCTTTTCAATGTGGTTGTAAAGCTGAATGCTCCTGCGGCAGGTAATTTTATTAAGGCAACAGATACAGGTGATTTTTTAATGAATAAAGATTACAGCATTTTTCCTTTTTCAGGGTCAGCCTTAGTAAAAGCAAATGTTTTTGCTGCTGCCTCAAATAAAGAAGCTTTTGCCGGTGAAGCTTCTTTAAAAGCCCATTGGGTGGTATTATGGCGCAATAAAGTACAGGCGCCGGCTATAGACAGCCTCTCCGATTATGCCATTTCCAAAAAAGCATTTGAGCTTGGGGCTGCGGGAATAATACTGGTAAGCCCCGATTCGGTAGATCAAAAAGATATAATGATAAGGCTGCGGCCGAGGAAAGACGAACCGTTGCCGGTGCCGGTGATCCAGCTTTCGAGGGCTGCCTGGCAAAGGTTGAAGATAATACTTTATCCTGCAGGAGATAAGCCCGGGCCTCCCGGAAGTGTTTCTCCTGTCCCGCTAACGGTATCGGTGTCGGTGGAAAAGGAAGAAGTCGTTGCAAAAAATATTGCCGGAGTGATCAGGGGGAATGACCCCGCGCTGAACAATGAATATATTGTGCTTGGAGCGCATTATGATCATCTTGGGTATGGCGGCTATGGTACTGGGTCATTGCAGCCGGATACGGTGGCCATACATAACGGTGCAGATGATAATGCTTCCGGCACTGCGGCATTGCTGGCAATTGCAGCAGGATTATCCCGCCACAAAAAAGAGCTGAAAAGAAGTGTTATTGTCATTGCCTTTTCTGCAGAAGAAGAAGGACTGCTTGGCTCCCGCTATTTTGCAGACCACCTGCCTGTGCCCGGCGATGCGGTAAAACTGATGCTGAATATGGATATGGTAGGGCATCTCAACGACCAGCACCAACTGTATATGGGCGGTGCAGGCACTTTTCCGGGCGGCGTGGATTTTATGAAAAAAACAGGCGAAGGCTCGGGGCTGAACCTGGTGGTGCATGCCGGCTCTGTCGGCGGCTCAGACCATGTTTCATTTTATCAAAAAGGAATATCCTGCGTGGGATTGCATACCGGCGGTCATCCCCAGTATCACAAGCCTTCCGATGATGCTGACCTGATCAATGTGCCGGGCATTGAGCAGGTGGCGCGATATATTTATAATGCAGTATATGGGCTTGCCAACCGGAAAGAGCCTTTTGGGTTTATTAAGCAGGACTGACAGCTGCGCTTTGTGGTAAAGCGCTTAACCACCGGGACAGAAAGTTGCACGAAAATCTGTAAGGTATGGCTTTGCTTTGCGCCTTTTACAGAACCCTTTTTTAATGGTAAGCTCCGTTCATACATAAGGACTTTGCTTACTTTGCGTTCCTGGCGTGAAATAACATAGCATCATGAACGTCTTTCTCCGTCAACGCATCTGCAAAAATTTTTACATCCTTCATATAGCCGGTAAACATTCTTTCCGAAGGAAATTCTTCATTGCGCCCGATATTCCATTCCCCGACTGCAGAAAGGTCTGTTTTGCTGGTAAGGGGGGTGGTCGTTTGCAGTACTCCGTCTATATATACTTTCAGTGTATTGCCGTCGCATACGCCTGCAATATGATGCCAGTGGTTTTTCCAGTCCGCCGGCAACGCAGCAATACATTCCCCTCTTCCCCAGCCGCCGGCAAAGAACTTGACTGACCGGTTGCGGGATACCTGTATTACGTGATGGTCTCCTTTGGAGAGCAGGTCTACTATTTCATGGTCGCCACCGGTAGTATATACCCAGCCCATCATGGTGATCTTTTCACCCATTTTATCAAGGCTTGGGGCCGGAGATAAAGCAACATAGCAATCTTCGTTAATGCCTACCAATGAGTCTTCCCTTTGATATTTGCCGGTCACTTTTCCGTTATTGCCAAAGCCGGAAAGATCCTTTATGATCCCGCTGTTATCATTCCGCATGGACAGATCAAGCACCAGCGCCTCAGCAGGTTGCTGACAGATCCTGAATTGTGTTGCAGCTTTTTCAACTTTCAAGGTCTGGAATCCATTCCCTTTTACCTGTATTGCTGCTGTACATGCTTTCTCTTCCCCCGGGCGGAGCATCACTGTGATCTGGTGCAATAGTGTACTGCCGGAAGTGACGGATATATGGAAACTGCGGGTATCGCCGCTGATATTTTTTGCAAAAAAAGATACTTCCTGCATTTCACCGGTGAACAATAACGGGCGGACATGCAGTTCCCTGATGGCAATACTATTGCCTGAAGGAATGCGCTTATACTGTACATTGACCATTTGAGGTTTCTCATTGTTTAAGGCGATTACCGTTTTCCCCGGATTGTACAGTTGAAAGTCTACAGAGTCTGATACAGTTTGTCCGGTACTGATAAAACAACTCTTCTTCAGGTATGCTTTTCCGTTAGCATATACTGTCATGATACTGGTTGCAGGTGCTCCTTCATTGCGGATGCTATAGTATAGCCGTATATTTTCCCCGGGATATACCTTTGTTTTTGAAAGGCGGCTGCCGGTTATTGTAAATGCGGGATCAAGACCTGGGTCATTGGTCTCTTTAAAATGTTTGTCCTGCGGGGTAGCTGACACTGTAAAATCCATGGTGCCCCCATTCATTAGCCGGTCATGTGCAATATTCAGTGAAGTAAGCTTTGCCTGGTTAAACGTCACTGATGAAATATACATAGCTGCAGTAGTTGCAGCATGCTTTTTTATAGTGAGCGCTTTGCCATCTGCCAGGTGAATAGTAAGACTTTTGAATAAAGGCGTTGACAGGCTGTATACAGGTTCTCCGGGGGCAAAAGGGTATAGCCCCATAGCGCTGAGCACAAACCAGCTTGATACAGCGCCGAGATCGTCATTGCCCGGGAGACCGCCCGGAGTAGTATTGTAACGTTCCGCCATAATAGCGCTTACCCATTTTTGCGTGAGCGAAGGATGATTGGCTTTATTGAAAAAATAAGGAAGATGAAAAACAGTCTCGTTGTCAAAGAGGATCACATTATTCCGGAGCGCGGAATCCAGTCTTTCGGAGAATGCAGCAGGTCCGCCCATCAGGTTGATCAAGTCTTCCGGATGTTGTGGTACGAAGAAGGAATATATCCATTTATCTCCTTCTTTATAGCCGGTAGTGCCAGGATCCGTTTTGAAGTCGTTGTCACGGCGTGGCAAAAGAAATAATCTGCCTGCATTGAACAGGTTGCGGTAGTTGTAGCTGTTGCGCTGGAATTGCTTATATACCGCTTCATCTTTCATGACTGTGCCGGCAAATTGCGCCAGTCCCCAGTCATTATAAGCGTACTCCACCGTGCGGGTAACGGATTCAGGATAGGAAAAAGGCACATAGTTTTTCTTCCGGTATATATCCATGTCTTTTTGCACGAATGGCCCGGTACTGATATTGCTTTTTATGGCATGGTAGGTAAGGGCGCTGTCTGCGGTAATGCCTTTACGCCAGGAATCCACTATGATATTGACGGCATGGTTCCCCGTCATGGATTCAGTAGGCAAATGCCCTGTCTGCCGGTAGATATCCAGTATGGATAGTACCATATCTTTTTGCGTGCCGGGAAAAAGCAGCGTCAGCAACGGGTGCAGTGTGCGGAAGGTATCCCAGGGGGAAAAGCCCCCGTATTGTGTGTGATCTGACTGGTATATTTTCCCGTCATGCCCGCGGTAATACCCGTCTGCATCTGAGATTACGCAGGGTAGCAGCAGCGAGTGGTAAAGCGCTGTATAGAAAATCGTTTTGTTTTTTTCGGAGGGATCGTCTATGCTCACCACCGCAAGCGCCTGCTCCCATTTCGCTGCTGTTTTTTGATATACTTTATCGAAGCTGTCTGTACCTGTTTCCGCCTCGATATTTCTGCCGGCACTTTCTTCACTGACGGAGGAACTGCCGAGCTGCATTTCAATGATTGTAGGTGCGTTCAGAGCGGGCTTAAATGACAATATCTTCCCGTCATCAACTATTCGTTCTTCAGCTATTGCTGTGTTGAAACGCATGGCAATATTGCCTCGGTCTTTGCCTACAAACAGCAAAGGCGGTATACCGGCAGGATAGGTGAACCTGAAGACGCCGCATCTGTCGGAAGCTGTGGTTTCCACACGGATATTATTATCATTGAGGTATACGCTGTAATAACCGGGTTTTGCGATCTCTTTTTTATGGCTGAAACGGCTTGCGTATTTACCAATGCCGAATGCTGTAGTATCGGCGACCGGCATTACATAAAACCTTCCTGCCGATCCGCCGGGAAATCCGCTCATGTGATGGAAGCAACTGAAGAAATAGATCAGGCTGTCGCTATAATAATAGCCCTGCGGTTCATGCATTCTTGTTTCAGGGCTGAGCTGCACGGCACCCCAGGGCGCTACTGCTCCCGGATAAGTGCCGCCCTCACTTCCCCATTTTGTGATCACATCGCTTTTGTCGGTGCCGATAAAGGGGTTGACATAACGGCTGTTTGACTGGGCGGATAACGATTGAGCAGCCAGGAAATTCAGTATGTAAAACAAGATCTTGGTCAAACGCATGATAAATGAATTAGGTTGAAAACAGCGGATATGAGATAACGATTACAATAAGCAATATTTAGTCAGTTTACTGCACAATGCCCGGTAGCGGACAGGATGCTGAAGTGTGCAACTCACGATATTCACCGCAGCAGGCGCAACCAAAACTTTATAGTAGCAGCGCGGTTGATCATACCATACAACCAAAAGCTGCATATTCCCTGACAGGATAATAATGTTTTGCCGGCCTTATTGCGCTCCTAACGCCTGGTCTACCGCAGCTTTGAACTGCTTGAATATTTCATTTCCCTGTTCGTCCGATCCGGATTGCACAAGAAGAAGAGCTGCATATTTATTCTTTTTATCAATATAAGGCCAGGTGCCGGTAAGAGAGGGACTGGTGATCACGGTGCCGTTTCCCTGCCCGTCTTCTTCCGGCAGCCATGCTCCGAAACCGTAGTGCCATCCTTCCGTGCCAGGAGGCGTATATTTCACCGGCAGGTCTGTGAGCTGTGCTTTTTCCATGGCAGCCACCGCTTTTTCGCTCAATATTCTTTTGCCTTCAAATTCGCCGTTATTCAGAAGCATTACCAAAAAATTCATATAGTCGTTGGCGGTAGACTGGGCGCCGGCAGACGGGTTGACGTAAAGATTGTCGTAATTGAAAAAAGTTGTGTTCCTCATTTTGAGCGGGCGAAGTAATTTCTCCTGCACTATCCTGTCAAAAGTCTTTTTACTTACCACTTCTATCATTCTTCCGGCAATATTCATTCCCACATTGCTATAGTGAAATTCTTTCTGGGGATTGTTCACGATCTCGCGTTTGGCTGCAAGAAAATTCATCTCATCTTCCAGCGATTCAAATTTCGCTTTCGGCAGCAGCTTTCCTACCCCGGTCTTCTCTGCTTCAATTCCCGTGGTGTGGGTAAGACAGGTGAGCAGGGTGATATATCCCTTCATATATTTAGCGAGCACAGGAATAAGCTTTGCTACCCGGGTATCGAGGCTTAGCTTTCCTTCATCTACAAAATTCATCGCCAGCGCGGCGGTGAGCCATTGCCCGCTGGCGCCTACCGGCACCTGCGTTTTTGCAGTAAAATCCTCGTTTGTTTCCTTTTTATATACCAGCTTACCGTCTTTCCATACCATAGCCACCACCTTGCCTTTTAATGCCTTCTGGTTTTTCTGTAGCATTTCATCCACGCTGCTGAAATTATATTGGGCCGAGGCAAACTGAAAGAATAGCAGAAAATTTAATAACAGGCTGAAATACAGGCAGAATGGACTAACTTTATATGACATAATTACTGCATTTGTTCTTTGGATTGTGATTTGCATTACGGGTTAAAGTTATTTTAAAACAGATAAAGGAAAACTTAAAATATGAACCTGAATAATTTCACTATTAAAGCACAGGAAACCATCGCCAAAGCGCAGCAGATCGCTTTTAACGACAGGAATGCCAATATTGAAAGTGAGCATTTGCTGAAAGCGCTGCTTACTGACGATGATTCTCCTATCGAATTCCTGCTGAAGAAGAATAATGTGAACGTGAATTTTGTGGAAAGCAAATTAGATGAAAGTATAAGTAAATTACCCAAGGTACAAACCGGCGAACCTGCCCAGTCTATCAGCAGGGACGCTAATAATATTGTCCTGAGAGCAGGATCATTGCTCAAGGAATTTGGAGATGAGTTTGTAAGCGTGGAGCACCTGCTGCTCTCTATCTTAAAAGGATCTGATAATACAGCCAAACTTTTAAAGGATGCCGGCTTAACGGAAAAGGGGCTGGTCGCTGCCATTAAGGATCTTCGCAAAGGATCTACTATCTCTTCACAAACGCAGGAAACACAGTTCAATGTACTGAACAAGTATGCCAAGAACCTGAATGAGCTGGCAAGGCAGGGTAAGCTTGACCCGGTGATAGGGCGTGATGAAGAGATCCGCCGGACACTGCATATCCTGTCCCGCAGGAATAAAAACAATCCCATGCTGGTGGGTGAACCGGGTGTGGGTAAGACGGCTATTGCAGAAGGGCTGGCAATGCGTATCGTGAATGGTGATGTACCTGAAAATCTGAAATCAAAGATCATATACGCTCTTGATATGGGGCAACTGATCGCCGGGGCAAAATATAAAGGTGAGTTTGAAGAACGTTTGAAGGGCGTGATCAATGAAGTAACCAAGAGCGACGGCAGCATTATCCTCTTTATAGATGAGATACATACGCTTGTAGGAGCGGGTGGTGGTGAAGGCGCTATGGATGCCGCCAATATCCTTAAGCCTGCGCTGGCACGCGGTGAGCTGAGAGCTATTGGCGCCACTACGCTGAATGAATATCAAAAATATTTTGAAAAGGACAAGGCGCTGGAAAGAAGATTCCAGAAAGTGATGATTGATGAGCCCAGTGTGGAAGATGCCGTATCTATTTTGCGCGGTATTAAAGACCGTTATGAAACACATCACCATGTGCGCATCAAAGATGAAGCGATCATTGCTGCGGTGGAATTATCGCACCGTTATATCTCGGATCGTTTTCTTCCTGATAAAGCGATTGACCTGATTGATGAGAGTGCGGCAAAGCTACGCCTGGAAATGAACTCTATGCCTGAAGAGCTGGATCAGCTGGAAAGGATCATCCGCCAACTGGAAATTGAAAGGGAAGCTATCAAAAGAGAGAATGACGATGCCAAGCTGAAAGAGCTTGCCAAGGAAATTTCTCTCAGGAGTGTGGAACGGGATACACTAAAAGCGAAATGGCAGCAGGAAAAAGAGCTGGTAGAAAAGATACAGGCCGCCAAGGCCAATATTGAAGCCTTTAAATCAGAGGCAGAAAAAGCTGAAAGGAACGGGGATTATGGAAGAGTGGCCGAGATACGCTATGGCAAGATAAAGGAAGAAGAGCAAAAGATTGACAGCCTTACGGGCGAGCTGAATGAGCTGGCTCCGGAGAAAAGATTATTGAAAGAAGAAGTGGATGCTGAAGATATTGCTGAAGCTGTAGCCAAAGCCACCGGTATACCGGTGAGCAAGATGCTGCAGAGCGAAAAGCAGAAATTGCTTAACCTCGAAGATGAATTGCATAAACGCGTGGTAGGACAGGATGAGGCAATCACCGCAGTGGCGGATGCCATACGCAGGAGCCGCGCCGGCCTGCATGATCCTAAAAAACCTATCGGCTCTTTTATATTTCTTGGTACAACAGGTGTGGGTAAGACCGAGCTGGCAAAGGCGCTGGCAGGTTATCTTTTTGATGATGAGAATATGATGACCAGGATAGACATGAGTGAGTACCAGGAAAAGCATTCTGTAAGCCGCCTGGTGGGAGCGCCTCCAGGTTATGTGGGGTACGATGAAGGTGGTCAGCTTACAGAAGCGGTAAGGCGCAAACCATACAGTGTAGTGCTGCTGGATGAAATTGAAAAAGCACACCCTGATGTGTTCAATATATTGCTGCAGGTGCTTGATGACGGGCGTTTGACAGACAATAAAGGCCGGGTGGTAAATTTCAAGAATACCATTATCATTATGACCAGCAATATGGGTAGCCAGGTGATACAGGATAATTTTGAGAATATTACCGAGGCAAATAAAGAAGAAGTGGTGGAAAGGACAAAGACAGAAGTGCTGAATATGCTGAAGCAGACCATACGCCCCGAATTCCTGAACAGGATTGATGATATCATCATGTTCCACCCGTTGATGAAGAACGAAATACGCGGCATTATCAATATCCAGCTGGATCATTTGAAGAGCCTTGTTGCAGTTAATGGCATTGATCTTGAGTTTACTGATTATGCAATAGACTTCCTGGTAGAAAATGGCTACGATCCCCAGTTTGGCGCAAGACCCTTAAAGCGGTTGATCCAGAAGGAAATTGTAAATCAGTTGAGCAAAAAAATACTGGCAGGAGATATAGACAAATCCCAGCCGGTGCTGGTAGATGTGTTTGATAACACGGTAGTGTTCAGGAACGAACGCGTAACTCCGGAGTCCGCTGAGGAAAAGAAGAAGAAAAGAGTTTCCTGATTATATTAATCAATCAAAAAGAATATGCACGGACATCCATATCCGTGCATATTCTTTTTGATAAAACACTTGCCTGAAAGCCTCATCATCTTCCGCCGGTCAGCTCTGTAATAGGCTGTCCTATACACCCGCTTGGCATCTGTATGCGCAGTAGTGCCGCAAGGGTTGCTGCAATATCTGTCATGCCTGTAACGCGGTTAGTATAGCCGGGTTTGATCTTCCATCCCATCCATACCAGCGGTATATGTGCATCATAAGGATACCATGTGCCGTGAGTGGCGCCTTTAATGCTTCCTCCCTTCCAGGTTGGCTGCGGCACTATGAGGAAATCCCCGCTGCGTTTCATATTATATCCTTTGATAAGCATGTTTTTTATTACATCGGGAACAGGAGCTGCGGTAAGTGAAGAAGCAGGCAATACAAGCGCGATGCCTTTTGCCTTCATCAATACTGAAGTGATCACTTTCTCTACTGCTGCATGATCAATATTTTTCTTATCAAATTCTTCCCAGTTCATATACAACTGGTAGTTTGCAAAAGACAGTATTGGCTTCTCTATCCCGAATTGCTTTTGCAGCGCTTCCACTACCGGTTTGGAAAATTCATTGTCTGTGATAGCGCCTGAAGGCATTTTATTTTCAAGGTAGTAACCCGGAGATTCGGAAACCGCATGGTCGGCGGTGATGAAGAACAAATAATTGTTTTTGCCAAAGCGGTTGTCGAGATAAGTCAGGAATGCTGCCAGGTCTTTGTCGAGACGAAGATAGTCGTCTTCCTGCTCAATGGAGTTGGGACCATAAGTATGCCCGATAGCATCCGGGCTGGAAAAGCTGATGGCAAGAAAATCAGTGAAGCTTCCACCTCCAAGATTATAGCCTTCAATAGCCGCTTTTGCAAAGTCGAAAGTAATAGTATTACCATGCGGAGTAGTGCGAATAGCGCCATAGTTTTTCCCTTTGAACTGTTTCAGCTTGTGCGGGAAAACAGGCTTGGCTTCACCATTGGCAGTCCCTTCATAGCTTTTATCATCAGCAGTGCTCAGGGTATAGGTACTGACAGGGTAAAGCGTTTCCCAGTCTTTATCTAAATATGAGTCTACCATATTCTTATCATTAAAGCGTTTAGCCCAATCCGGGAGCTCATTCATGTAATAGGTGCTGGTCACGAAATGCCCGTCTTTGCCATTAAACCAGAAGGCAGCAGTAGCCGCATGACCTGCGGGCAGGATGGATGCCCTGTCTTTGATAGCCACACCTACTGTTTTACTCTGGTAGTTGGATGCAATGCGTAACTGATCAGTAATGGTTGTTGCCAGGTTATTGCGGGGAGATTGCCCGGTAGCGCTTTCTCCGGAGCCTACCAATTGAGTAGATTCATCATCCACGCAGCCAATATCCTTTCCTTTTTCCCTGTCGTACCAATCGTTGCCAATAATGCCGTGAACAGCGGGAACAGAACCGGTATATACACAGGTATGTCCGCATGCTGTAATGGTAGGAGAGTAATCTATCATTGTATTTTCGCAGGAGAATCCTTCATGCAGGAGCCTTTTAAACCCGCCTTCCGTATACCTGTTTTGAAAACGGTACATATAGTCCCAGCGCATCTGGTCTACCATCATACCTACCACTATTTTAGGCTTGTTTTCAGCAGGAACAGCTTTTTTAACATTTTGAGCCTGGGTAGTGCAGGCAGCAAATAAAAATAATCCTGAAGCAACGGATTTAATATTAATCCATTTCATTATTAATATTGGTTTGGTTTACTTGTTGTTTATATTTACTGAAACGGGAGATGTAAGATGGCTTTCCTGCGCCTCACATTTCACCCCCGGCATTGGCTGATATCAGCCTGTAAAAGGAAATTGCAATGTAATACATTTGTCAGGAATGAATGTTAATAACTG
>CAYWVB010000035.1:0-60538 GCA_964461595.1 uncultured Terrimonas sp.
TCCTTACCGCATTTTAATATATCTTCACTTCAAAATAGTATCCTGTCATGGCTCATATCGTTTCAGAAAAATGGGGTGAAAAAGATGGAAAGAAAGTGCTGCACTTTATATTGACCAATAACAATGGTATGGAGCTTAGCATTACCAACTACGGAGGCACCATTACCGGCATTAAAACTCCCGACAGGAATAATGTATTTAAAAATGTAACGCTCGCCTTTAATTCACTTGAAGGATATCTGCAGCCGGGCAACCCAAGCTTTGGATGTCTTGTAGGAAGGTTTGCTAACAGGATTGCCGGCGGAAGGTTCAGCCTTGACGGTAAGGAGTATACGCTGGCAAAGAATAATAATGGCAACAGCCTGCATGGCGGCATAAAAGGTTTTGATAAAGTGGTATGGGATGCGACGCCAACTCCTGGCACGAACGCATTGAGACTTGCCTATGTCAGCAAGGATGGTGAAGAAGGTTTCCCCGGGAACCTGAACGTGGCGGTGGAATACAGCCTAAACGATAATAATGCAGTAATAATAGCCTACAGTGCGGCAACAGATGCCCCCACCCCGGTAAACCTTACCAATCACGCTTATCTTAATTTATCGGGCGGTGAGGATGACACCATACTGGATCATGAGCTTCAGCTGTTTGCTGAAACTTATACTGTCTCAGACGATTCGCTTATTCCTACAGGAGAAATTGCTTCAGTAGCCGGGACTCCTCTCGATTTCACAACATCCAAAAAAGTAGGAAAAGATATAGCTGCCATCGCACCGGGATACGATCATAACTTTGTGCTTAACAATATAACAGGTACGTTGCAACGGGCAGGAATATTATATCATCCCGCCAGCGGCAGGTATATGGAAGTAGACACTACTCAACCCGGCGTGCAGCTTTATACCGGCAACTTCCTGGACGGCAGCCTCAGGGATACACCAAACGGGATAAAGTATAATAAGCATGCAGGGCTTTGCCTCGAGACCCAGCATTATCCCGACTCACCAAACAAACCTTCATTTCCTGATACCATACTCCGGCCCGGGCAGCAATTCCATCATACCACAGTATATACTTTCGGAGTAAGGTAGCGCTACGCCAAACATAAACTTTGTTGTTTTGCCCGCTTTGCCTGAAATAAACGCGCCGGATGTATCAAAATCATACTTGAAGTGTATCAAAACCGGACAATACTACAAAAGCAAACCTTTTCAACATATTGATTATCAGTTGTTTTTATGAATGGCACTGAATTTATGATAAGAAAGATGCCATCCGGGAAGCAGTAGTACCGGGGAAAGAGAGGATCCTTTATAAAAAAAACAACACAATGATAGAGCTTAAAAGCATTTCCAAATATGTAAACGCCGGCGGTAATAAGACCTATATTCTCAAAGACATTGACCTGAAAATCAATGAAGGAGAATTTGTTTCCGTGATGGGCCCTTCCGGGTCGGGAAAGTCCACATTACTGAATATCACCGGGATGCTCGATGATCCCACGGAAGGTTATCATTATTTTATGGGACAGGCGGTGCATCTCTTAAAGGAAAAGCAGAGATCGCAGTTATATAAAAAGTACATCGGTTTTGTATTCCAGGCTTACCATCTTATAGACGAGCTTACCGTATATGAAAACATAGAAACACCTCTGATATACCAGGACATGAAGTCTTCCGAAAGGAAAGCCGTGGTAGCAGATATCCTCGATCGTTTCCAGATAGTAGGTAAGAAAGACCTTTTCCCTACACAATTATCGGGCGGGCAGCAGCAACTGGTAGGCATAGCCCGTGCCCTGGTGACCAGTCCCAAACTCATTTTGGCAGATGAGCCCACAGGTAACCTCAACTCCAGGCAGGGAGAGGAGATCATGACATTATTTAAAAAACTTAACCGGGAAGATGGAGTTACGATCATACAGGTGACACATTCTGAAAAAAATGCAGAATATGGTTCGCGCATCATTAACCTGCTGGATGGCAAAATAGAAGAAGCAGCAGAAATAAGACACTGATATGGTGCATTGATAAATATACCTGAAGAAAAAACAAGATGAAAATGCAAAAGATGAAACAAGGAATGATAGCGTGGTTTTGTACCTGCTTTTTTAGCGCATATTGCCTTGCCCAAACAGACAGCCTGAACGGAAAAATATTCTCGCTTAAAGAATGTGTGGAAACAGGTCTTGAAAACAATATCCCGGTAAGGCAAAATGAGCTGGCTGCGCAATCTTATAAAGCAGACTGGCAACAGGCGAAAGCGAACCTCCTGCCTGGTGTGAACGGAAGCTGGAGCTACGGATGGAACCAGGGACGTGCCATTGATCCCTTTACGAACGGCTATATTGATCAGCGTTTTTCTTCTTCCAACATCGGGCTGAATGCCGGCATTACCCTCTTCAGCGGGCTGCAGTTGCAAAACCTTATCCGTCAAACCGGATATGCCTATCATGCCAGCGAAATGGAATGGCAGCAATCGAAGGACAAGCTTACGCTCGATATTATACTTGCCTATCTCTCGGTATTGAATGCAGAAGATACCTGGCGCATCATGTCTGAGCAGGCTGAAGTGACCCGTAAACAGGTGGAAAGACTGAATATACTGGTAGAAAAAGGCGCTATCGGCAGTTACCTGCTTTCAGATATGAAAGGACAGCTTGCCAGCGACGAAATGAGCACTGTCAATAATTACAATGCTTTACAAACCGCTTTGCTTAACCTTGCCCAGCTAATGAACATCCCTTACAACAAAAACATGCAACTGCAACGGCTGTCCGAAGCCGAATTGCTGGAAGTATACCCCGCCACCGCACAACAGGTATATGAAACCGCCCTTCAGCATCTTGCACAGGTAAAAGCAGTGGAGCTCCGCGCCAAAAGCACTGAAAAGGCAGTAAGCGTTGCCAAAGGAGGCTATTTCCCTTCCCTCAGTCTCAATGGCAGCCTCGGAAGCAACTATTCAAGCGTTTCCGAATCGCTCACTCCTACCACTATTACAGAAACACCCACCGGAGACTATGTAACTATAAATAATACCAAAACATTCGTATACCGGGAGCAACAAAATTATGATTACAAAAAAATATCATACAATAGCCAGTTAAAAAATAACCTTGGGAGCTATATAGGGCTAAGCCTTTCCGTGCCCATATTCAATAACCTGCGGGTAAATACCAACGTAAAAAAGGCCAGCCTGAATGCTAAATATGCAAAGCTGGAATCGGAAAATACAAAGCTCCTTCTCAGGCAGACCATAGAAAAAGCTCATGTAGACATGACTTCTGCTTACGAACGCTATAAAGCCCTGCTGGAGCAGGTTACACAATACAAGGAGTCTTTCAGATCTGCCGAAATACGCTTCAACCTCGGCACTATTGTTTCCACAGAATACCTGATCACCAAAAACAATTACGACAAGGCAAGGCTCAATCTTACCCAAACCTGGTATGAATATATATTCCGTACCAGGATACTGGATTTCTACCAGGGCAGGCTTTCTTTGTGACCGGAGATATCCTTTAGCATAATTTAAAGTACAAGCGGTAGGTGCTGTGTAAGGTATTTCAATACTTTTGCACAAAATGAAACCTATGCTCAAAAAGTTTATATCCCAACGCCTCTTCCTGTTTACGCTGTTAACGGTGCATCTTGCTATAGGGCAGGCACAAATCAATCTCGGTGAAAAGCTACCCGTAGACACCAGCGTTACCATAGGGAAGCTGCCTAATGGCCTTACTTATTATATTAAGCGTAATGCAAAGCCGGAACAAAAAGTGGAGCTGCGGCTGGTGGTAAATGCAGGTTCTATCAATGAGGACAATGATCAGCAGGGACTGGCGCATATGGCAGAGCACATGGCTTTCAACGGCACTAAAAATTTCAGGAAAAATGATATCGTTTCTTTCCTGCAGGAAATAGGCGTAGGATTTGGCAATGATCTTAATGCCAATACCGGCTTTAACCAGACCATTTATATACTTCCTGTTCCCACGGATAAGCCCGCTAATATCGAAAAAGGCTTCCGTGTGCTGGAAGACTGGGCGCACAACGTTACTTATCTTGACGATGATATAGACGGCGAACGTCCCATCATACTGGAAGAAAGCCGGTTAGGCAAGGGCGCCGAAGAAAGGATGTTTAAAAAAATACTTCCCAAGCTGCTCAAGGGCTCATTATATGCAGAGCGCCTTCCTATCGGTAAAGACAGCATTATCAAAACTTTTCAATACGATGCCATCCGCAGGTTTTACCGCGACTGGTACCGGCCCGACCTGATGGCAGTGATAGTAGTGGGCGATATTTCAAAGAGCACTGCAGAAGACATGATCAAAAAGCATTTCAGCAGCCTTGCCAATCCTGCCAATGAAAGAGAGCGCAAAACTGCAGCAGTGCCTCCCTACACAGAAAACGATGCATTAATAGTAACGGATAAGGAAGCTACCAGCTATGATGCAGTCGTTGAATTCCCGGCATATAAAATTGATCCTGCAGCTACCTACGGAGAATACAGGCAGGATATGGCAAAATCCCTCTTTACCACTATGCTCAATAAACGTATGCAGGAGCTTACCCAGCAGGAAAACCCGCCCTTTGTATATGGTGGCGTAATGTTCAACAGCTTTACAAGAGGGTATGAAAACCTGGAAGTATATGCTTCCTCCGGCGACAAAGAACCATCAAAAGCAATTACTGCCGCGATGGAAGAAATAGAAAAAGTAAAAAGGTTTGGCTTTACCGCTCCGGAACTGGAGAGAGCTAAAAAAAACATACTGGCTTCTTATGAAAAAGCATATAACGACCGCAACAAGATGGAATCATCCGGCTTTGTGCAGGAATATATCCGGCATTTCCTTGAGCAGGAACCCATACCCGGCATTGCTGCCGAATACAACATAGTAAAGGAACTGCTGCCCGGTATTACAATAGAGGACGTCAACAAAGTAGCAGACAGGATCAGGGGGGACCAGAATATTTTCGCATATATCATGGGACCTGAAAAAAATGATATAAAGCTTCCGTCTCCCGAAAGTTTATTACAAACCATAGCAATGGCAGAAAAAGCCGATGTAAAACCGTATGAAGAAAAAGCAATCGCCGAAAACCTTCTCGAAAAGAAACCTGTAGCAGGAAAAATAGTGCGTAAAACCACCAACGCTGCACTGGGTACCACGGATCTCCTGCTTTCCAATGGCGCCACGGTCACCCTTAAGCCAACCGATTTTAAAAATGATGAGATCCTGATGGGAGCATCCCGGTATGGGGGGACAAGCAACTACGGCGCCGCAGACCGTTATAACGCCACATACGCGCTGTCTGCCATCAATGCAATGGGCTTTGGCAACTTCTCCCCTACCGACATACAAAAAGTGCTTGCAGGAAAATCAGTGTCGGCTTCGCCAACACTCAGCGGCACAACAGAAGGTATGAGTGGGAACTCAACAGTCAAAGATCTTGAAACGATGTTCCAGCTTGCCTACCTTAAGCTGACAGCGCCCCGGAAAGACACCTCCCTTTTCAAATCGTATGTGCAGAAAAATAAGGCACAGCTTACTATGCTTGGCGCCAACCCGCAGGCGGTATTTTTTGATACCGTTATGAGAACACTGTATCACAACAGCCCTCTTGCCCCGATAAATGTACCTAAAGCAAGCTATTTTGACAGCATCCGCACAGACAGGATCATACAGATATACCACGAAAGATTTGGCGACGCTGCAGGAATGCACTTTGTATTTACCGGCAGCTTCAGCAACGAACAGATCATTCCTTTAATAGAAACATATATTGCAAGCCTTCCCTCCAAAGGGAAAAAATCAGGCTATACAGACAGGAAACTCCGCCCTATTTCCGGCAAAAAAGAGCTGACCATTTATAAAGGAGAGGAACAAAAAAGCATGATCATTACTTTTGACTATGGCGAGATTCCCTATAGTGAAGACCTCGACTTCAGGGCCAATGCCATCACAGAAGTGCTGAATATCCGTATCATTGAAGAATTAAGAGAAAAAATACAGGGCATTTACGGCGGCGGTATTTTCGGAGGATTGCACAGGGCGCCGTATCCTTACTACCAGTTTGTAGTGCAGCTTCCCTGTGGCCCGGAAAAAGTAGACACTTTGATAAAAGCAATGCGCAATGAAATAGCATCGCTCATAAAGAACGGACCTTCACAGCAGAACCTCGACAAGGTAAAACAACAGTGGCGGGAATCTCACAAAGAGCAGCTCAAGCAAAACGGGCCATGGCTTTCTAATCTGCTGGCGATGAAAACCGAGGGAGAAGACATTAACCGCTTTGTGCATTTTGAAAATTATGTAAACAAGCTTACTACCAAAGAGGTCCAGGATGCGGCAAAATTATTGTTCAATGGAAAAAATCACTTTACAGCCGTATTGATGCCGGGTGATAAGGAAAAGAAATAATGCTTGTTCTGTTATAGCCAGTATACGAATAAGGAATTTAAATGAATTCCTTATTCGTATACTGGCTTTGTTGTATTCATAAATCATCCCGCGTTCCGCAGGACGATAGAATTCTCGGCTTTTTTTACCGCAAAAAAATAAATATAGCCCCGATCAGTGTCATTGCAATTACAATTTTCCTGTAACCATTGTCATGTATCATTGCAACAACTTTAATGCCTGCCCAAAAGCCCAGCAATAATGCAGGTATCAGCACAAGATCAGTGCTTAATGTTGACGCATTGATATTGTGCCAGGCAAAAAACTGAAACGGCAGCTTGAATAAATTAACACAAAAAAACAGCCATGCTGCCGTACCGATAAACCCATTCTTAGGAAAACGCATGGCAAGGAAATAAATATTGGCAAATGAGCCGCCAAGATTGCCAAGCATGGTAGTAATACCCGCCACGAGTCCCAAAGTGGCTGCAAATAATTTATTGGATGGCAGCACCAATGACTTTCGTACTTCTAAAAAGATCATAATGATGACAGCAAGCACAATAATGACCGCCATTACTTTTTTGAAATACAACTCATTCATATCCTTTCCCAATAGTACGCCTGTTAATATACCGGCTGTAATCCAGGGCGCCAGCTTCCAAAAATGAGACCAGTTAACATGACGGCGATAATACACAACAGCAAGAAAGTCGGCTACGCAAAGCAGAGGTAGCACCACACCTGTAGATGACTTGCTGCCTAATACTATAGCCATTATAGTAATATTGAGCATGTCAACGCCTTTTAAGCCCGCCTTCGACATACCAATGCAGAAACCTGCAAGCGAAAGCAGCATCCAGTTAGTTGTTGAATAATCGGGGAGCAGGTCCATTAATATATATAGATAGGTCTGAAGGTAAGACTAATCAAAGAAAGTTTTTGCATTAGGGTATGTCAAATTATAGTACCGCTATGTTAATCGTGAAAAGGCAGAAGTCAAACGTGAAAGATCAGAGATTGCAAGTTTCAGGTTTTCCCATGGCGCTGCATAGTGATAAGCATGATATTCAGTGATTTTTTTATGTACCGCGCTGCAATGCTACTATTAAACTTCATTGCGCCTGCTCCGATGAATATCGTGAGTCGCACGCTTTGGGTTCCTGTTCACTACAGGGCAATACTAAAGTGTTCATAAAACCATTGCTGCGCAAGACGCAGGTCTTCATGAGTAAGCCCATGCCCCGCCTGCAGGGAATATGCGGCAACATCAAACCCTCCCCTAACCAGCAACTGCACATAAAGCTGTGTTGCTGCCGGGTCAATAGTCGGATCAGCCGCGCCGTTGGTCATGAGTATGGGAGTTCTCTCCGTAGCAGCAAATGCTGCCGGACTCGTAAAAGGCTGCATCGGGCGGAAAAGGATCGCACCGGCCAAAAAATCAGGATACATCAGCAAAGTGCTCCCGGCAATATTAGCACCGTTGGAATAGCCGAGCGCAATTAGCTTACCTGCATCAAAACCCTCTTTTCCGGAGATCGTTTTAATATTATGCAGCATTTCGTTTGTCCTGAACTGTAAGTCATCTTCATCAAACATTCCCATACCTATCCTTTTGAAGAACCGGGGCATCCCGCGCTCACTCACATTCCCCCGCAAGCTTAATATGTTCACTCCGTCGCCAAACTGCCTGCCAACAGGCAGCAGATCCGCTTCGTTGCCGCCGGTACCATGCAGCAGCAATAAAGTATACCCTGTGGGGGTCGCGGCAGGCTGGTATATATATTTCATTTCATGGTAGTTCATATATAATCCGTTTAATATTATTCATCAATCAAGCTTCGCCAGATGCTTTTCAATAGCTTCCCTGTGCGGCTCAAACTGGGCCGGCAATTTCAGGTGAGTGCCTAATGCTTCGACAGGTTCATCCACCATAAACCCGGGATCGTCCGTAGCGATTTCAAAAAGCACTCCGCCTGGCTCCCGGAAATACAAAGAATGAAAATAATTCCTGTCTATCTGCGGCGTAATATTCAATCCCTTCGCCAGTATCTTTTCCCGCATTTCCATTTGCGCTTCATCGCCTTTCACCCGGAAGGCCACGTGATGCACAGTTCCCCCGGCAACGATGCCCCTCTGTTCGGCAGGCAGCTCTACCAGGTCAATTATATTGGCTGTTTCGCCGGCTGTTGTTGCATACCTGTAGCGGTTTACCTGCTGGTCAATGAGCGTATATCCAAAAACATCGGTAAGAATACCGGCAGTCGGCTTAATATCATTCAGGGTAAGTGTAGCATTATAAAACCCCTTAGTGGCTACATCCTCTTTCACCTCTCCGGTTTCATATCCTTTGCGCGGGTCGGGCTGACTGGTTTCTATCAGTTCCAGCTTCAGCCCGTCGGGATCGAGGAAAGTAAGATACTTCTCCCCGAACTTTTCAGCGGGATTATTGTAAATGATATTATGTGCCCTGAAACGCTCCAGCCAGAAATCAAGACTTCCTTCCGGTACGGCATAGCCGATCTCCGTTGCCATTGACGCTCCTCTCCGCCCCTGCCTTACCGCGTTCCCCCAGGGAAAAAAGGTAAGTATAGTGCCGGGAGTGCCCTGTCTGTCGCCAAAATAAAAATGATAGGTCTGTGGATCATCAAAATTGACCGTTCTCTTCACAAAGCGCAGCCCCAGCACTTTGGTATAAAAATCAAAATTGCGTTTGGCATCACCGGCAATGGCGGTGATATGATGTATACCTTTGATCATTGTTGCCATAATATTGTTTTTTGTATGGCAAAGGTCAGAAGCATTCCATTCCTGAACATTGAACCAGTTCAATAAATTAAGCGGCAACAGTATTATTCCTGCAAGCCTTAGCCTTTCGAAAGCCTTGTGCGGACCTTACTGAGAAATTCAGGTGAAAACCCCAGGTAAGAAGCAATATAGTGTTGTGGCACCCGCTGGGGTATAGTGGGATAGCGGTCAATAAAATCAAGATATTTTTCAACAGCAGTAGTGGTTACCGTTTGCAGGAACCTGTCCTGGAGGCGGGTCAGGTTTTTTTGTATCATCAGGCGAAAGACCCGTTCAAACTTCGGGATCCCGACCAACAGCTTTTCCTTGGTTTCCGGGGAAAGCAGCAAAACTTCCGAGGGCTCTAATGTTTGAATGAACAGCTTTGAGGGTTTCCGTTCGTGGAAGCTCCCGATATCGCTCACCCACCAGTCTTCAATTGCAAACTGTAATGTTACTTCCGTACCTTTTGGGTCAATATAATACGTACGGATGCAGCCTTTATTGATATACGCTTCAAAATTGCATACTTCTCCTTCCTGCAGCATTAAAGTTTTCCGGGGGATCTGCTTTACCACCAGCAGATCATTGAATCGCAGTATTTCCGCTTCAGTAAAATCCACGCACCTGTTGATATGTTCATTGATCCGGGAGAACATTATGCACAGTTATTGTTCAAATACTATAGCTTCGGGAAACGCACCAAGCACTCTCAGGTCATTGCTTATTGACTCAACCATTTTATCAGGCCCGCATACATAGAACGGCCTGGAAAAATCGCTCACATTTTTTTGTAGAAACTCCTTATCAATATAGCCGCTTTCAATTCCGGGGGAGGAAGATCTCGTCACGATAAAACGGACATGATCCCCAAGCATAGTGGTCAGCTCATCCCGGAGTATGATATCATTTTCCGTTTTGTTGGAAAAATAAAGCCTGTTGCCGGCAATTTTTTTATCCTTATAAAGCTGCCTGAAGATCGCCAGGAAAGGAGTAATACCGGCACCCCCGGCAATAAAGCAACCCTCACCTTTATAAGCTATTGCCCCCCATACATCACGGATGATCAGCTCATCCCCGGCTCGAAGGGTATCCAACTCATGGGTCACGCCATCATGATCGCGGTACGATTTTATAGTAAACTCCAGAAAGGGCCATTCATTCAGGCTGGTAAATGTAAATGGTCTTCTTTCTTTTTTCCATTTTCCCTGGTTAATAGAAACCTCTGTAGCCTGCCCCGGCTCAAAATGATAGCCTTCGGGTTTTTCAAAACGGTATCGCTTAACATCATGCGTCAGTTGCTCAATGCTTAATATTTTTACTACTTCCTCCATCTTATTTTGTTTTTACCTCATAAATGTAAAAATAATATGCCGGTTTCAGACAGGGTACATTTCAAATCAGCCCTGCGGGCGCGCCTGCAAAACATGGAATATACCCATTGGATTTCGGCGAGAATAGGTTATTTATAACCCTGAATGATCACGAAAGTTAAAAAATCATCAACATTCTTGTCCGTATTCTTTGCTATCCCGCCGGCAGGTTGTATTTAATTTAATGCATGTGACGATGCAGCATCATCAGGCGTCAGTCTCAACCCTTATGAAATGAACCTTGATCTCCGCCTTCGCAAGGCTCAAAGCCTTTTGAGGGATAGCAGTTGTAGTTGACAACCCATTCCTCCTGCGACATACCGGATGTGCCGCAGGTATTTGTTTGCACTTGATCCTGATGGATTGCTGGCAGGGTATATCCCAATACGTTATGTTGTCCGAATTTGTACGCCTTTGCACACCGTCCACCTACCAGTTAAAGTGAAGCCCTTCCCCCGTATAAGAGGCGGTAAATATATACCAGGAAAGAGATAATATATAATCACTGAGGAAGCACGCTTTTCAAACATAAAGTATACCCTGATATTTGCACTATGGCATCACCATTATTATATGTAGCATTTGCGCCGGTATATACACATCCCCTGCCCGAAGGGCACCGTTTTCCCATGCTGAAATATGACCTGATCCCCGGTCAGTTGCTGCATGAAGGGACTATCAGTAATGAAAATATCTTTGCGCCTGCAATATGCGGGGACAAATGGATATTGCTCACGCATACGGAGGCCTACCTGAAGAAGCTTAAAGACCAGACACTTAGTGACAGAGAACAAAGAAAGATCGGTTTTCCCCAGTCTCCGCGCCTTACAGAAAGAGAGCTTGCCATAACACAGGGAACGATCAACTGCTGCCATGCTGCACTCCGGGCGGGCATAGCATTGAATGTTGCAGGAGGAACGCATCATGCTTTCAGCGACAGAGGTGAGGGTTTCTGCCTGCTGAATGATTTTGCGGTTGCCGCCAGCTATATGCTCCATCATCAACTGGCAAAAAAGATACTGATCATTGATCTGGATGTGCACCAGGGCAACGGCACAGCGAAAATATTTGAAAAAGAAGACCGCGTATTTACATTCAGCATGCATGGAGATCATAACTATCCTTTTCAGAAAGAGCAAAGCGATCTTGATATTCCGCTGAAAGACGGCACGGGAGATGAAGAATACCTGCTGCTGCTTGACCAGGCATTGGACAGGCTGCTGCAACAGGTAAATCCTGATATGGCGTTCTACCTTTCCGGCGTGGATATACTGGAGACAGATAAATTCGGAAAGCTTTGTATAACCATGAACGGTTGTAAGCAACGCGACGAAATGGTATTTACAAAGCTGAAAGCTTTACAGATCCCCTGTGTGGTAGCGATGGGCGGAGGATATTCTGCAGATATAAGAATTATTACCGAAGCGCACTGCAATACTTTCAGGGCAGCCGGGGCCATATATGAGTTTGTTTAGCTTTTCCCGTTATAGTATGCACACACTGTATTCATCAGGCATATCTCACATTTAGGCTGGGGGCGGCATATTTCCCTGCCCAGGAAGCTCATTGCCATGCCTGCATCCCATTCCATCCGGGGAAGGGTTTCCATGATCTGCTTTTCAATTTTTTTGGGATCAGCCCCGGATGCGATACCCAATCGCGGGGCAACGCGCACAACATGCAGATCCACAATAACACCTTCTGCCGGCTTTCCGGATTCACGCAGTATTACATTGGCAGATTTTCTTCCGATGCCCGGCAACGCTGTAAGCTCATCTAAAGTACCGGGAATATTCGAATCTTTTTTGACCGTCTGCGAAATTTCCATCAGCCATTTTATTTTGTTCCCAAAATTCCTGACGCTGCCTATGAATGGCTGCAGTGTTTCCGGCGTAGCTTTTGAAAGAGCCTGCATGTCGGGATAAGCTTTGAACAGCTCAGGCGCCAGTTGATTGATATGACGGTCTGAGTCCTGTGCAGACAATACAACCATTACTACCAATTGGTAGAGATTACCATACTCCAGCGGATGTTTCGCGCTCTTATATTTTTTGAGCAGGGGCTTAATGGCTTCCGGCCAATTTACGGCAGCAGGCATAGTGGAAAAATTGAAAAGTAAATATACTATAAAATGAGCCGGGAGAACGGGGAATTTTTCTCTTACCGGCGTGGAGCAATTACGGAAATATTTGTACCAACACCTGTTCTGCTGTTGATGATCAGTTGACCGTTAAGTGAGGTCACACGGCTCTTGATATGAACAAGCCCTTTCCCCATGACCGTTGTATCCGGATTGAAACCTTTTCCGTCATCAATAACACTAAGGAGTATTTGCTCCTTAATGCTTTTAATAATGACCCTTACCTTATTCGCGTTGGCATGCCTGATTACATTAGCAAGCAATTCCTGGCAGATCCTGAAAAAATCCACCCTCATCTCGGGAGTAAGCTCTGATTCGGCATATGAGCTTTCCAATGAGCAGTCAATGCCACTCAGAAGAGCCAGCTCCTCACAATGCAGGCTGATCGTTTCGTTCAAGCCAAAATCGTCAAGCATGCGAGGTCTGATGGAAAAAGAAAGCCGCCTCATAGCATTGATAAGGGTCTCAGCAACATCCAGTGCATGGCGCATTCTCTTTTTGGATATCTCGTCCAGCCGGGGATCATTAACTGTTATCCAGTTTATATCCAGTTTTACTACAGACACAAGCTGGGCGATCTCATCATGAAGCTCCTCTGCAACAGATTTCATGCTCTGCTCAAGACTGCTCTTAAAGTGAAGTGATAAGTCTCTTAGCTGTTTACATTTTTCTTCCGCTGCCAGCTCAAGCTTTTTTTTCTCTGAAATGTCTCTTGCAACGGCAAATACCAGTTCTTTATCGGGTAAATAAACAGATGTCCATTCCAACCAGAGGATATCGTCATCTTTAGTAACATAGCGATTCTGAAAATGCTGCAGGGGCTTACCCTGCAGGAGCACCTGCCGGCGCTGATGGGTAATATCCTTGTCTTCTGTATAAATAAAATGTGATATGGGCGTTGAAAACAACTCTTCCCTGCTATACTTCAGCTTAGTGATCGCTGAAGCATTGATTTCTTTAAAATACCCCTCCCTGTCGGCAACGCATACCATGTCCGGCGTCCGTTCGAAGTAATCAAACATACCCGGAGATAAATCACCTGAAAAGAACATATCCAAAATATTAAAGTATTTTTATGTAACGTTAAATAAGGAACTTATTGCATTTACCTTTTTATTATTTGCAAAAAGCACGTTAAGTCGCATTATTAAAAAAGAACTGTTATCAATGAAAAAAACAGCCTTTCTTCTTATCGCTGTTGCCTGTATATATGGCTTTACCCAAAAAGAAACAACCTGGGTTGCCATTGGAGATTCCATCACTTATCTCAATGATCACCGGGAGGAAACCGGCAACCGCCTGAAAAAAGGATATCTTACAAGAACAGCAGAAAAAATTCCCGGGCTCAAATATATCAACCAGGGACACAACGGATGGACATCAGGAGGCATTGCAAAGGAAATTGAAAACCTTGGTCTGGTTAAAGCAGATATATATACCATCTTCCTTGGTACTAATGACTGGTGGCAGGGCCGCCCGGTAGGTGAGCTTTCAGATTACCAAAACAATACAGGAAATCCTACTGTGTTCGGCTCCTTCCGCATCATCACCGATAAGCTCAGAAGCCTTAATAAAGATGCCCTGATCATCCTCATTACCCCGATGCAGCGCTCAGATTTCGTGTACATCAATGACATGACCAATAACGCTTACGGATCATATAAAGAAAAGAATAATCAATCATTGTCTCAGGTCGCTGATGCAATTAAAGCTATAGGAAAACTTGAGCATTTCCCTGTAATTGACCTTTACTATAAAAGCGGGGTGACCCAGAAGAACCTGGTAAAATTCAAACGTCTTAAAGATCCGGGAACTGAAGACCTGTATAAAAATTATCGCTATCCCGATTTTACAAATATCCCGTTCGATCCCAAACAGAATGAATATCCTTATCCTCCTGAAGCCATTGATATGACATATGATGGTTTACATCCCTCCGACAGGGGCTGCGAAGTGATCGCAAAAATGCTGGCAAAAGCGATAAAACAATTGTAACCTGCTATTTCACTTTCGCAAAATCCAGATCCTGAAAGTCGAAGCTAAAATCTGTCAATGGAGAAATGGCTTCCATCTTCATAGTTGCGGCTTTTCCCTCCGTGTCAAGGGAGAACACTACAAACGCATCTGCATCCATGCTGCGATCGTTCCATTTGGCCACAAATGTATTGCCCTTATAATACAACAGTTGCCCACTGAGCTTCGGAGAGCGTTTCGAGCTAAACCATGGCTTGCCGTTCCTCTCCGAGATCACTACATCGCCAAACCAGGGATCGCGGTAGGTGCCGGCATAAGTAGTAAAATCAACTGTAGTAGTATTGGACTTTTGCTGCGCATCAATCTTTGTCCAAACTTCATCTGTAATTTTTTTCGCTTCGGTTACCGCTTTATCAACACGATCTTTCTGCTCTTTTATCCTGTCAATCCCTTTCACACCCAGGTAGCTGTCTTTAATAGTGGCAGTAACAGCATTGAACGCTGCGCCGGATTGCTGGTTGGTAAACACAATAATGCCCAGCTTCAATTCGGGGATCAGCGTCACTTGCGTTACAATACCTGCAAGTCCACCGGTATGCATGACCTGCTTATATCCTTTTACATCGCTCAGGAACCATCCCAGCCCATACGCTGCAAAATGGGTGTTATAGGACGATGCCCCATGGACAGGAATAATAGTCTGGGGCGTCCACATCTCTTCATGCACTTCCCCGCTAAACAATTGCCTTGTCTGTCCTTCCCCATATTTGCCATTATTCATCTGCATAATAATCCATTTGCACATGTCTTCAAGATTGCTCCATATCCCTCCGGCGGCATTAGCAGTTTCACTCCAGTCGTTGTGTATTACCTGCACTTTACCGTCCACCGGTGCATGAGGGTCTATCATATCCGAAGGATCTTTTATCTGCCTGATAGAAGTATAGCTCCCTGTCATGCCAAGCGGCTGCATAATCCGCAGCTCAATGAAGCTTTCCCAACTCATACCCGATATACGTTCCACCACTTCTCCTGCTAATATATACAGGTTATTGTCATAATCATATTTGCTACGGAAGCCTGACACCGGCTTTAAATACCTGAGGTTATGAATAATATCTTTTCTTTTAAAATTGCTGCTGTCAGGCCATATCATCAGGTCGCCGGCACCAAGACCAAGGCCGCTCCGGTGTGTAAGAAGATCCTTAATTGTGAACTCCTCCGTTACATAAGGACTATACAACCGGAATTCAGGGATAATATCCGTTACTTTGGTATCCCATGTCAGTTTACCTTCATCCACCAACATACCCAGTGCCGCAGTGGTAAAGGCCTTGCTGTTGGATGCAATCCCAAAAATAGTTTTGGCATCCACCTTTTTCATGGTATTCAGCGAACGCACGCCATAGCCTTTGGCATGAATCACTTTGCCATCCTTCACTACTGCCACAGCCATGCCCGGCACATCAAATGTTTTGACCACTATGTTCACCACCGAATCAATCCTTGCAGAGGAAATGGGTTGAGAGCGCAGCGCTATAGCGCATGCAATGAAAAAGAATGTGAATAATATATGTAATGATTTTTTCATAACTCGTGCATTTGTGGCTTACTTTGAATTAGTGGCAATTTATCCCTTTACTACTGCTATATCAACAATAATTTTTCGTATTTCTTTGTGAGAGGTGAGAGGGACCTACCAAAAAATTCCGTTATTTCAAAAGGTCAGCAAGCTGCTGAAATGCGGACATGAACATCTTATAACGGTTATCCGTATCCTTCCATTCAATATCATGATGATCAAAAATATCCTTCATAATATCATTCGCCTTCCGGCAATCTTCCTCATCGTAAAAATAGGCCTTCCAGGCTGCCGGCAGATCTTCGTAAGGACGCAGCCTGAAACCATTCCGGTATATCTTGATAAGAGAAGGGGTGCTTCTGACATCTACTGCAGGCAACCCGTCTGTGATACCCCAATTGAAATATTTTACGAAAAAGCTGCAATGGTCCCTGAGACGCTTTTTCAATTGCGCTTCATCCTCTGTGACCCTAGCGGGTATGCGCCATTGATTGTTTGCTCCTGCAAAGGGATTATCTGCAGTGCTGGCAAACTTCCCCGGCATCCTGGCAAAACTGACGATGACCCTGTCATTTACCTGCAGCTCCAGCTCGTCTTCTGCAAAATCTATAATATCTATATTAACAGCGCTTCTGTGACTGGGCTTAAGTATTAAAATAGAATCCTTTCGCTGCCAGTGACCGGTATCAAATACGCCAAAATCTCTCGTATAGCTGCCATCAGCATGAAGGTCAAGAAAGCTGGCAGCAGTTACACTGCTGTCGGCAGGCAGTATCATATCTGTGCGCCCGGAAAAAAACCAAAGCCCGGGCATCCGCTGCTGCTTCGGCATACAGGCATTTATGGCCAGGAACATACAAAAAACGCCGGGTAAAATCAGTCGGTTCATATCGCATTATTATCTAAATAATCCCGTTTATATTCCAGCGGATGTTTGCCGGTAATAGATTTGAACTGGTGATTGAAATGAGAAATATTATTATACCCGCATGCATAGCTTATTTCCGTCACATTGCTTTCATCCTCTACCAGCAACCGGCATGCAGCGCCGATCCTTACCTCCATCAAAAAACGAATATAGGTTTTATTCGTCCGGCTTTTAAAATACCTGCAAAAAGACTGGCGCGTCATGTGCAGCAATTGTGCAACAGCATCAATAGTGATTTTTTCGCTGTACCTGCTGAAAGTATGATCAAATACCAGCTTGATACGCTGCCGGTCTGCGTCGTCTTGCGATTGCATGAACCCTTTGGAAGAAAGCGGGGCTGTATGTTTACACCCTCCTATTTCTTCGAGTATAGAGAGCAGCAACACTAATCTTTTGCCGGGCACGGCTTCCCATATACGCTCTATAAGCGCTGCAATCTTTGCCCGGTGCCTGCCGTTCAGTTTCAGCCCGCAGCCGCATCGCGCTATTGCAGACCGCACTTGAAAAGCTTCAGGAAGCTGTAACAAAGCATTGCCCAAAATATCGGGTTCAAACTTTATACAGATAGTTTCCCCTGCATTACTTCCATCCGATACAAATGAGGGCTCATGCCTGAAGCAATGCGGCAGGTTTGCTCCGATCATCACAATATCGCCGTTCTGAAAATGACCTATATGATCGCCCACCAGCCAGGTGCCGGAGCTTTTTTTGATATATAAAATTTCAATTTCAGGATGGTAATGCCAGTTGTTGATCATATAGCTCCCCCTGTCCTTTCTTACCAGGAAGGAGCTTGTTGGGGTAGCAGTGATCTGGCGAAGTGCCGGCTTCATGATTATAAATTTTCAGCAATGTTAATATAGCACAATAATTTGAAAAAATCCGGAAAGCCCGTGTTGAGCCTAAAAAGTAGGTTTACAAATTGTATTATATGATCATAAAAGCGACGGTTAAAGTTTAAAAACTATTAAATCATAATACACGAATGAAAAGACTGCTTGCTAATGTTTCAGCTATGCTGCTTGTTTTATCACCTGTCTTACATGCCCAGGAAAAATACCAGGCAACATGGGAATCTTTAAAAACATACCAGATACCCGAATGGTTTCGCGATGCGAAATTCGGCATCTTCATCCACTGGGGTGTATACTCTGTACCGGCATTCGGCTCTGAGTGGTACCCGAGAAATATGTACGAGCAGGGCTCTAAAGAATTTAAGCATCATATTGAAAGGTATGGACCGCAAAAAAAATTCGGCTATAAAGATTTCATACCCATGTTCAAAGCGGAAAAATTTGATCCTGCGGCCTGGGTAGCGCTTTTTAAAAAAGCAGGCGCTAAATACATAGTGCCGGTAGCAGAGCACCACGACGGTTTCCAGATGTATAAGTCTGCACTTTCCAAATGGAATGCTTTTGAAATGGGACCGCACAGGGATGTATTGGGAGAACTTGCCGCCGAGATCAAAAAGCAGGGGCTGATCTTCGGGTTGTCTTCCCACAGGATTGAACACTGGTTTTTTATGAATGGAGGAAAGCATTTTGATTCTGATGTGCTGGATCCTGCCAATACAACACTGTATGGCCCAGCCAGGGAAGAAAATGAAACGCCTTCTCCCGAATTCATGAACAACTGGCTGTTGCGCTGCACCGAGCTTGTTGACAACTACAAACCCCAGCTCTTCTGGTTTGACTGGTGGATTGAGCAGCCTGCCATGGATCCTTACCGCAAATCTTTTGCATCATATTACTACAACAAAGGGCTGGAATGGAACAAAGGCGTGGTACTGAATTACAAAAATGTTTCCTTCCCCGAGAAAGCCGCCGTGCTTGACCTGGAAAGAGGTAAGCTGGGTGGCATCCGCGAACTGGCATGGCAGACAGATGATGCCATCGGGAACGAATCGTGGGGATATGCCGCCGGCAATACTTTTAAATCAGCGCAGTATGTGATCACCAACCTTATTGATATTGTAAGCAAAAACGGCAACCTCCTGCTTAATATCGGACCGCGCTCCGATGGCACTATTACGGAAGAAGAAACACAAACATTGCTCGGTACAGGAAAATGGCTCGGCATTAACGGCGAAGCGATATATGGCACACGCCCATGGAAGATATATGGAGAAGGTCCCACACAGTCAGCAAGCGGAAGCTTTGCCGACCAGAAAGCGCCTTTTACGGCAAAGGATATACGCTTCACTACCAAAGGAGATGTATTATATGCTATAGCTATGGGCCAGCCGGCAACCAGTACTGTCATTAAAGCACTTGGCGCCAAGGCTGGCAATGGAGTGATTACCTCTGTTGAAATGACCGGCAGCGATGAAAAAATGTCCTGGAAACAGGAAGCTGATGCATTAGTTATAAAACCGTCAAAAAGCTACCCGTCTGAAAATGCGGTAGTATATAAAATAAGCTTTAAGAAATAGCAGCCCCTTATGGACGCACTCGTATGCGAAAAACCCGGAACATTTGAGTATAAGACTATAGCAGCCCCGGTAATGGAGCCGGGGCATGCTATTTTAAAGATCAGGCGCATCGGCATTTGCGGTACTGATCTGCATGCTTTCCAGGGCACACAGCCCTATTTTAACTATCCGCGTATACTCGGTCATGAGCTGGCTGCAGACCTTATAGAGGCAGACGGCGCGAATGAAGTTGTTCCGGGCGAAGCGCTCACCTTCATCCCTTATTTTAGCTGTGGTAAGTGTATCGCCTGCCGCAACGGAAAGCCGAATTGCTGTACCAGCATTAAAGTAAGCGGCGTTCATATTGACGGAGGTATGGCTGCTTATTTTAAAGTGCCCGTAGCAAGCCTGCTCAGGAGCAAAGGGCTCTCCTATGATGAACTGGCTTTGGTAGAGCCGTTGTCGATAGGAGCTCATGCCGCGCGCAGAGCACAGATTACTCCCGGGCAATATGTGCTGGTAACCGGTGCAGGCCCAATAGGCCTGGCCACTATGGAGTTCGCACGCATTGCAGGAGCAAAGGTCATAGCGCTTGATGTAAATGACAACCGGCTCTCCTTTTGCAAACAACAGCTTGGTATACCATATACTATCAACCCGGCTACCCAAAATGCTGTTGCCCTGCTGGCAGAAATTACAAACGGAGATATGCCGGAAGTGATCATGGATGCTACAGGAAATCTGAAAGCCATCAATACGGCATTTGAATATATGTCTCATGGCGGAAAGTATATCCTGGTAGGCCTGCAACGTGATAATATTACCTTCAGCCACCCCGAATTTCACAAAAGGGAAGGCACACTGATGAGCAGCCGCAATGCCATACGGGAAGATTTTGAATTTGTAATTGATTGTATACATACAAAGCTGGTAGATCCGAAAACATATATTACCCACCGCGTTCAATTTAGCGCAGTAAAAAATATATTCCCTTCCTGGCTTGATCCTTCTTCAAAGCTGATAAAGGCAATTGTGGAGATGGATTAATTTCCGCTGGTAGTATGTAGAAAAAATGGTATGGTTTAAATTGGTTGAGCAGGCACACCTGCAAAACAGGGGATATATCCATGGGGTCTCAGCGGGAAAATGGATTATTTGTAAATTTGAATTATTGCGGAGGCAGATGTTTCTCCCGATCTTCAGTTGGGATCAGTATGGCAAGAGTGTTGTGTTTTTTTGTAACTGGTATCTTTGCAAAGAGGGGTATATAATAATTATGTGAGCAGCCGCGCCTGCAAAACAAGGAATATACCCATGGCGTCTCTTTAGTTTGAAGCTTTCCGAAAACTTATAGCTGTTTGTTAACCTTATGACCTTAGTAAAAAGAAAACTACTAATTGGTTCAACCTTATTACATTATTTGTACAGAAAGAAGGTAATAAGGTGAGTTGTATGATGACTTGCCGGTTACTAAGGTCATAAGGTTTGGGGCACCAGTAATAAAATGTTGAACCCATGTTTTCGAAGAATAATGGGGATATATAATAAATTACACACAAAACATATAATGATATGTATGCAACGCATTATTTTAATCGGAGGATGCTGATACCGGCAATAAAAAAATGTGCTGTGATGCTCATTCTTGTATCAGGTGCAGGCTTTGCATATTGTCAGAACGATCTGCCTGGAATCAAAGTAATAAAACCCGGGGCCGCCCTGCGCAAAATATCAAGCCAGTTCACGTTTACTGAAGGACCGGCTGCTGACAAGGCAGGCAATATTTATTTTACCGATCAGCCCAATAATAAAATATGGAAATATGACACAGCCGGTAAGCTTTCCGTATTTATGGATCCTGCGGGTCGTGCCAATGGAATGTATTTTGATCAGCAGGGTAACCTCATAGCATGCGCCGATGAAAAAAATGAGCTTTGGTCAATTGCTCCCGGTAAGAAAGTGAAAGTATTGCTCAAAGACTTTAACGGCATCCGTTTTAATGGTCCCAACGACCTGTGGATTGATAAAAAAGACGGTATTTATTTTACCGACCCATATTACCAGCGCGATTACTGGACAAGAACAAAGCCTGATATGAAAGTGCAGTATGTATATTATCTTCCCGGCGGAAAAAAGAAAGCGATGATCGCAGACAGTACACTTGTGAAACCCAATGGTATTATCGGAGAGCCGGGCGGCAGGCACCTGTATGTGGCAGACATAGGAGATAATAAAACCTATCGCTATGATATCAACACCGATGGCTCGTTAAGCAACCGTGCGATTTTTGCTCCGCTCGGCTCAGATGGAATGACTATAGACAATGAGGGTAATATCTATCTCACGGGCAAAGGAGTAACGATATTTGATAAGGAAGGCAACAGGCTGGGCAATATACCTGTTCCATCTGACTGGGTAGGTAATGTATGCTTTGGAGGCAAACACCATGATGAGCTGTTCATTACTGCCTCCGAATCAGTATATGTGCTGAAAATGCAGGTACACGGAGTGAGGTAATGTTATGTTAACCATAATATGCCGCATCACTTTGTGAATGGTGAATGGGCAATGATGAATAAATTCACTATTCACCATTGCCCATTCACCGGATTAAACTCGGACTAATATATATTCACCCTATAAGCGCATTAAATTATTTCAATGTTGAAAAAAATATTATCCATTACCATTTCATGCTGCAGCTATGCCTTAGCGTTATATAGCCAGCCTTTCCCCAAACACGATTTAAACTTTACTCATCTTGCTGCCACCTGGGATGAGGGCATTCCGCTTGGCAATGGGACTATCGGGGCATTGATATGGCAGAAAGGCGATCACCTGCGGTTTTCGCTCGACAGGGCGGATATATGGGACATGCGGCCGATGAAAGGACTGCACCGGAAGGAATTCTGCTATGACTGGATATACCGGCAGGTGCAGAAAAAAGAGTATAAAGCAGTGCAGGAATATTTTGATGCGCCTTACGACAAGGAACCCGCGCCGTCAAAGATCCCCGCAGGGGCGCTGGAATTTAAACTGCCCCAAAGCGGGATAAGATCGGTTCACCTATCGCTGCAAAAAGCGTTATGCGAGGTGGAATGGAATAACGGGATGAAGCTCACCACATTTGTACATGCCACAATGCCTGTTGGCTGGTTCAGGTTCGAGCACGCAGATATTAATATGCTTCCTCAGTTGGTTGCACCGCCCTATGAAGCCAAAATAAAAGAAAGCGGGGAGGTCAATTCCCTGGTAGGCGATGATCTTGCCAGGCTTGGATACAAACAGGGAGCTATAGAAAAGAACGGTACAACGATTACTTACCGGCAACAGGGGTGGAATGGATTTACTTATGAAATTAATGTGCGATGGAAGAAAACAGGAAAAAATATGCTGGAAGGCGTTTGGAGCATAACTTCCCGATACCCGGATAAAGAAAAAGCGCCTTCTGCCGGTACTATTACCCGTTCGGCTGAGCAGCGGGGATATCATACAGATCTTGAAACCCACCTGGAGTGGTGGGATCATTTCTGGCATCAGTCAGCCATCCGCATTCCGGATACACTGCTCGAAAAGCAGTGGTATCTCGAACAGTACAAATTCGGCGCTGCGGCAAGGCGTGGCGCCCCGCCCATTTCCCTGCAGGCAGTATGGACAGCCGATAACGGACGCATACCGCCATGGAAAGGAGATTTCCATCATGACCTGAATACAGAGCTCAGCTATTGGCCGGCTTACAGCGCCAACCACCTTGCAGAAGCTATGGGATATATTGACCATCTCCGGGCAAACAGGGCTAACTATGAACGCTACACGAAAATGTTTTTTGGGAAGAGTGGCCTGGCTGTTCCCGGCGTCACTACTTTAGACGGCACAGAAATGGGCGGCTGGGTGCAGTATTCTCTCTCCCCTACCGTTTCATCATGGCTGGCACAGCACTATTACCTGCAGTGGAGGTACAGCATGGATAGCACATTCCTAAGGAAAGAAGCATACCCTTGGTTTAAATCAGTGTGCATTTTCCTTGAAGCTATGACGGTCATAGATGAAAACGGTCGTAGAAAGCTGCCCATGAGCTCCAGCCCGGAGATCAACGACAACAGCATCAATGCATGGTTCCCCCAAAATACCAACTATGATCTTGCACTCATGAAATATGCTTTTACCAAAGCGGCAGAGCTTGCAGGAGATTTAAAACGCACCAAGGAGGCAGCGCACTGGAGAAAATTGTTAAATGAATTTGGCGGCTTCACGCTTTCCCCGGATCATGAGCTTATGTTTGCGCCTTCGCTGCCCTACAATGTATCTCATCGTCATTTTTCCCACATGATGGCAATACATCCGCTAGGGCTGATAAAATGGGAAGATGGCCCGGAAGCGCAAACCATCATCAAAAACTCCATTGCGCTGCTGGAAAAAACAGGACCAGATTACTGGTGTGGCTATTCTTATGCCTGGCTCGGAAATATGCAGGCAAGAGCCAAAAACGGGGAAGGTGCCGCGAAAGCGCTCTCTGTTTTTGCCAAAGCATTTTGTTTGCCCAACAGTTTTCACGCCAACGGCGACCAGACAAAATCAGGGCTGTCAAAATTCACGTACCGTCCCTTTACGCTCGAAGGAAATTTTGCATTTGCGGCAGGTATACAGGAGATGCTCCTGCAGAGCTATGCCGGCTTTATAGAAATAATGCCTGCTGTGCCTGCCGGGTGGAAAGATATTTCGTTTACCCAATTAAGGGCAGAAGGAGCATTTCTTATAGATGCCCGAAAAGAAAATGGCATAATGACAGAGGTAAAAATTGTTGCCGAGAAAGGCGGGAATACTATGCTTAAGCTGCCCTTTGAAAAATGGAGGATTATTTCCTCAAAAGGGGTAACGGTAAATAATATGAAGGAGGGCTACATTGAATTGCATTGTGCGGCTGGCGCAGATATTGTTTTGGGCAATCAGTTTTGATAAATGTGCAGGTAATGCTCCATAGTAAAAACGATAGGCCTTCCTACGAATAGCTGTACTGCAATTTTTCCAGCTTTATACCGCTAAAAGTAAACAGCTGGTGCTGGCTGGCAGTATGTATGTCTCTCCATATCCTGTTAATATCAGTAGAGGGGTCTGCGCCTGTCATACCGGTATAAGGGTACAGTTCATCAGCCAACTTTAATGCCGTTTTTACTAATGTTTTGCAAACCCGGCTCAAGTCTTCCAGGGCTGAGATGTTCCAGCCTCCCAGGATGATTCCTTTTTCCCATATCTGCACCACAGCTTCATGAAAAAATTTTCTTCTTCCTTCAAGCATGCTTAACATTCTTCCCAGCACTTCAAGCATTTCCCCGGCTTTAATTACAGAATAGCCACGTTTCATTATTCTCTCTTCAAACAATACCCTGCATTCTTCAGCAAAATGAAGCGCCATGCCCGATAAGTTTGCCGCAAGAGTAAGTTCTGAAAACTGCAAAAAAGGAACCTTATAGATGATTCCGGGAAGAACTGCGCGTGAAGCATCTATTATAAATACCCTGTCAGCAGCTACAAAAATATGATCTGCTTCAAAGGAATAGCTGGAAGTCGCATTCATCCCCAGGCTTTTCCAGTCTTCAATTATTTTAACCTCGTCCCTTTCAAATACAAAGCTCCTGATCATATCTGAGCCATTATCCTCTTTCAGTACACTCCCATCTTTATGAACAATACAATTGGCAGTAAACGCTGTAGCGTGCTTTGTGCCGGTTGCATATCGCCATCTGCCATCTACAATAAAGCCTCCTTCTACCATTTCAGCTATACCCGTAGCAGCCCCGCTGCCGGCTAAACATACTTTGGGATCTGAAAAAAGCCGGCTTCTTACGGTTTCTTCAAGAAAACCGGCAAACCAGTTGGCTCCGCTGCATAGCGTTATGGTCCAGCCAAAGCTAGCATCCGCCCAAGCCAGGCTCTCCAGCAAGCGTACCGCTTCCGGTAAAGACAATTCCAGCCCGCCAATATGCCGTGGAACAAATATATTGAACCAGTTTTGCCGGTAAATAATATCCAATTGTGCGGGAGTAAGACTCCCCGACTTTTCTGCTGCAAAGGTTTCCTTTCTTATTTCATCAACTTGCCTGAGACAGGGTCCTGACATCATAATTCCAGATTTTTGGAAATAGTCTTTCTTAAGATTATTAATGTCTTCCACAAGTATAACCGGCAATATAGTAATAATATGAGACGTAAAAAGTGAATGAGACGTGAAAAGTGAGAGGTGAAAAGCGATGTTTAACGTTTATCATTTGTCGTTTATCATCTCATACCATCCTTTTCACTTATACCTTACCACTCCCCACTTCTCACTTTTTCATCTGTTCATCCACCGAGAGCGGGCCGCTGCCTGCAATAAGAAAATACACCAATAATAGCAATACGATCACAGAAAGCCACAACACATCATACGGCGCCAGTATGCCTGCGCTGGAGTTGATAAAAAATACAGCGCCGATCAAAATAGGGATCTGTACCAAACAGGCAAGCCGGGTAAGCAGGCCCGCCGCAATAAGAGCGCCGCCCACCAGATGTGCAAAAACAATGTAATGCGCCAATAAGCCAAGTGAAAGGGATCCCAAAAACCTGCTGCGGCCCATCAGGTCGGTAAGCCGGTCCATGTGGTTAATAAAATCAATGCCTTTAAAAGCAAGAAAGCCCCCTAATACAACCCTTATGATGTCAAGCCATTTAGGATGATGGGCATCACCCCACTTCTCCACACTATGAAGTAAATTCATACGGCAAAATTTTAATGGTTATAGGATTACCTAATCTAATAAAATTTTATTAAAAATGCAACAAAACAGGGAGAGTTAACAAACACGTTACGCTGCAGGTTTCAAAACGTTCTTATTTGCCAGTGCGCTATGACGGTATCCATACAGGAAATAAACAAAAAGCCCGAGTATAAGCCAACCGATAAACCATGCCCAATTGCTCCTCGTCATTCCTGTAAGCAGGTACATACATGTTATCAATCCCATCAGCGGGATGAGATTGTACTTTTTTATAAAGGCAATAATGCTCAGCACAACTGCCATACACCAGAAGACTATCAGAGATATTTTTGGGGTAGCCGCATCCATGAAGCTTATCCGGCCTTCAGCATAATCGCTGTTATCAGAAAAGTCAAAGTTGAACATGCCGCGGAAATAGCCTTTTACGAAAATTGCAATGATAATTACAGATAGAAGAATGATCATCGGGAACAGGTATTTCCCGTTAATATACGGCAGATGGAATTTTCCTTTTTCCTTTTGCTTTGGCGGTATCAGCAATACGCCTCCGCAAACCAGCACAAAGGCAAAGAGCGTGGCTATGCTGGTAAAATCAAGCACAAAGGTCTTGTCTGTAAAAATGATAGGCACCCCTACCACTATACCGGTCAGTATGGTAGCAAAAGAAGGCGTTTTAAACCTGGAATGAACACGCTGAAAAACCGGTGGTAATAAGCCATCGCGGCTCATTCCCAGCCATATTCTCGGCTGTCCCATCTGGAATACAAGCAATACGCTGGTCATAGCGATCACTGCGCATATAGCTACCAGGAACTGCATCCATCCGATATCCAGGTTTTGCGTTTCAAAAATGAAGGCAAGCGGATCGCCTACTCCTCCAAATTTACTATAGGCAACCGCCCCGGTAAGCACCAGCGACAGCAATATATATACAACGGTGCAAATGATCAGCGAAAGGATCATACCTCTTGGCAGATCACGCTGGGGGTTTTTGCTTTCTTCCGCAAGCACGCTCACCGCATCAAACCCGATATACGCAAAGAACACACCGCTTACTGCCGACATCACTCCGCTAAAGCCATTGGGCATGAACAGGTGTTGTCCTTCCTCATTTGCGGGCAGCCAGTTATAAGTAAGCCCTTTTGAAAAGATCATATATCCTCCTGCAATAATGACGAGCAGCACCACAAACAGTTTCAAAATGACCATTGCATTGCTGAAATTCCTGCTTTCTTTAATGCCCCTGTACACCAGATAGGTGATCAGTATATTGACAGCCAATGCAGGGATATCCAGGATGATACGCAGCCCGCCTATCACAGGAGCGGTATTCCAGGCAGCAAGCAATTCAGTATTGGGCGTTTTCTCAAGCAGGTTTTTTTTGGCCTCAAGATAGCTGCAGGACAGGTATTCAGGAATATGAATATCCAGCTTATGCATAAGCGAAGTAAAATAGTCGCTCCAGCTATAGGCTACATATATATTACCAATTGAATACTCCATGATCAGCGCCCACCCGATGATCCAGGCAAACAATTCCCCGAATGAGGCATACGCATACGTATATGCGCTGCCTGCTACCGGTATGCGGCTGGCAAATTCTGAATAGCACAAAGCGGTAAAGCTGCAGGCTATGCCACAGATCACAAACAGGAAAACCACTCCGGGACCGCCATTGGCAACAGCCGCACCAAGGCTGCTGAAGCTTCCCGCGCCTATAATCGCAGCAATGCCAAAAAAAGTAAGATCACGCATGGTAAGCACTCTTCTCAGGTTGCCTGCACCATGAGTGTCATCACCCCCTTCAGAGAGAATAGCAGAGATCTTTTTTGTACGGAACAAGGAATTGGACATCCGCTGTAATTTGATGATTTGTATAGCTCAAAATAATCTAAAAATGCAGCCCCGCAAAAACAGCAGCCTGCAAATGCAAAGATCAGCATCAATACTGGCGCCTGATCAGGAAATGAGCCAGGTCTCTCAGCGGCTCTTTCCGGGCGGTGGTCACTGCAGCTTCATCAAGATGAAAAAGCGCTGCGTCAAGATATGTATTTTTCAATTCCTGAGCCCAGTGGTCTACTTTACAATCTCTGAAAAGCTGCAATACCTGCTGTATTTTATCCGGCTTATTCCCGTTAAGATGAGCAAGCAATGCGGTTTTCTGTGCAGGATCTGCAACCTCAAATGCCTTAATTACCAGGAATGTTTTTTTATTCGCAAGGATGTCTCCGCCCGGTTGCTTACCAAATTTCTCGGGCTCGCCAAAAGCATCCAGGTAATCATCCTGTAACTGGAAGGCTATGCCCAGGTTTTTTCCAAAGGCATACAGGTGCTCCTGGTTACCCTCCCCGCTTCCCCCGAGCAATGCCCCCATTTGCAGGCTTGCTGCAAGCAATACGGAAGTTTTAAGGGTGATCATGTGGATATATTCATCAAGCGTCACATCATTACGCTTTTCAAACTCCATATCCAGTTGCTGTCCCTCACATATCTCCTTTGCCATTTTATTGAATATAGCAAGGAGCTTATGAAGGTATGCGGGGCTTACTTTACTGAGATATTCATAAGCTACGATCATCATTACATCACCGGAAAGCAGGGCCGTGGGCTCACCATATTTTGCGTGCACGGTGGGCTTCCCGCGCCTTATTACCGCCTTATCCATAATATCATCATGAATAAGTGTAAAATTGTGAAACAGCTCCACGGCATTGGCCACATGCCAGGCATCCGGCTGTATCTGCCCAAATAATTCATTTCCCATCAGGCACAATACCGGGCGGACTCTCTTCCCGCCCAGGCTCAGAAAATATTCTGCCGGCTCGTATAAGGATGATACCGTACCGGGAAAACGTTTGTCCCTGAATTTTTCTGCAAACAGTTTTGTTAACGCTTCAAAAGAATACATGACAGGGTAAAATATTATGCTGGAAAAATACTGCCGCGAGTAAAAAAAACATTCAACGCAGTTACCTTCTTTTGCCTTTGGAATGCTTGCTCCCGGGCTTTTTTGCCCTGTGCGGCACTCGTTCCGGCATGTTTATATCTCCGTTCTGTACTATCCATTCATAGTCCAGTTGCCGCTTGCCAAGATTGGCTGCCACTACTTTTATCCACACTTTATCTCCCATCCTGAAAGTCCTTCCGCTCCTTCTTCCGGCAAGGCAATATTCAGACTCTACCAGGCGGAAATCGTCATAATCAAGCAGGCTTTGTATGCTCACCAGCCCTTCACATTTATGCTGCACCGTTTCTACCCAAAACCCAAAAGCAGCCACACCGCTGATCACCCCTTCAAATTCCTCACCAAGATATTGCTGCATGAACTCTACCTGCTTGTATTTATTTGCTGCACGTTCCGCATCCATTGCAGCTCTTTCCCGCTCGCTGCTGTGGCGGCATTTTTCCTCCATTTTTTTGTCGGCTTTCGGATGCCCTTCCAGCACCTGCTGCAGTATCCTGTGCACCAGAATGTCCGGGTAACGGCGGATAGGCGAAGTAAAATGACAATAATGCTCAAAGCCTAATCCATAATGCCCGATATTTTCAGTGGCATATACGGCTTTTGCCATAGTGCGTATGCCTAACTGTTCAAGCACATGCTGCTCGGGCTTGCCCTGCACCTCAGCCAGCATTTTATTGAAAGAAGCAGCAATGCCTTGCGGGGTCTTTGTATCGAACTTATGCCCGAACTTCTTGGCAAAATCAGCAAAAGGCAGCAGCTTTTCCTCTCCGGGTGTGTCGTGTATCCGGTAAGGGAATGGAATAGGCTGCTTACTGATCTTTACTTTTCCTACGTCTTCGGCAACAGTTTTATTGGCAAGCAGCATAAACTCCTCGATCAACTGGTGCGCCTCTTTACTTTCTTTTATTATTATTCCAACAGGCTTCCCGTCACTGTCGAGCTTAAATCTTACCTCCTCGGAAGAAAAATTAATAGCGCCGTTCTTGAACCGCTGCTTCCTGAATTTCTGGGCAAGCTCATTGAGCAATAATATCTCATCACGGAATATACCCTCCTTCTTTTCAACGATCTCCTGTACTTCTTCATAAGTAAAGCGGTGATCGGAATGAATAACGGTTTTTCCCAGCCAGTGCGATTTTATTTCGCCCTTAGCATTTACCCGGAAAACCGCAGAAAAGGTCAGCTTATCCTCATTAGGGCGAAGCGAACAAAGCTCATTGGAAATATGCTCGGGCAGCATGGGCAGCACCCTGTCGGGCAGATATACAGAGGTCGCTCTTTCATAAGCATTTTCGTCAAGCGGGCCACCGGGTTGCATATAGTGGCTGACATCAGCAATATGAACGCCGATCTCATACAGGCCCGCTTTCATTTTCCTGAGGCTGATCGCATCGTCAAAATCCTTTGCATCTTCCGGGTCAATGGTAAAAGTCAGTATATCGCGAAAATCTTTTCTTTTGCTTATTTCGGCTGCAGAGATAATATCCGGTATCCTTGCCGCTTCTTCCAGGGCATCATCATCAAATTGTAGCGCAAACCCGGCATCAACGAGGATCTCTTTCATTGCCAGGTCATTTTCATCCGAAGCGTTCAGTATCGCCATCACTTCGCCTTCCGGGTTTTTCTTATTCCATTCTGTGATCTTCACTACTACCCTGTCATTGTTTTTTGCACCGTTGATCTTATCTCCCGGTATATACATATCCGGAGTGCCCTTTGATTTATCAGGGATGAAAAAAGCAAAATTTTTGTTTATTTCAATACGGCCGATAAACTCACTCTGTTTTCTTTCAAGCACCTGCACTATCTCTCCTTCCATTCTCCCCGATCGTCCGTGCCTGTTTATTTTCACGCTTACCCTGTCGCCATTCAGCGCCTGGTTAAAATGTTGCGGACGAACAAAGATATCTTTCTCCAGTCCCTCTACTATCACGTAGCCGATACCCGACCGGGTAATATCAAGCGTACCGGTAGCAATATGCTGATGTGTTTTTGATTTTGAGTGTTTGTGTTGTTTTTTATTCATAAATTAGTTATGATTCTTTTCTTTAAAATTTTCTATAAATGTTTTCACCAGTTGATTAAATGCAGCAGCACCGCCAGAGAGAAATTCCGTTTCGATAGGTAAAACAAAAAGAGGAATATCCTTAAGCATACTATCGAATTTTACAAGACGCACTGCATCTTTCTCTGTCACTATTATCATCTTGCCGTTACCTTCCATGTGCTCAAGTTTTTTCACTATCTGCCTGAGGTCATCTATCCTGAAGATATAATGGTCCCGGTAATACAAAGTTTCGCAATATGAAGCTGTTTCAAGTATAAATTTTTTTAATGGGCGGGGGTTTGCGATACCACAGACCAGCAATACGGATGTTTGCCTATCCAAAACCCTTTTTTCACCGGTAATGATATGATAAGGCTCTCCATAACGTATAGCCGAAAAAAAAATGTGCTGGTGCTGCAAAGGCTTAATCCCTGCAATTATTTTATCTTTCGTTGCCTCATTCATGGCGGGGTCACATTTGGTTATCACAATAATACCGGCTCGCCGGTAACTGCTCCGGGAATCTCTGAGGCTGCCAACAGGCAACAAATAATCCCTGCAAAAAAGCTTATTGCATTCCGTAAGCAATATATTCAGCCCCGCTTTCACTGCCCTGTGCTGGAAAGCATCATCCAGGATGATCACTTCGGTATCAGGGCGGTCGAAGAGGATCTGCGGGATAGCGATCGCTCTTTCTTCGCCAACGGCTACGGCTACCTGCGGATACTTCAGGTGGAACTGCATCGGTTCATCGCCGATATCTATTGCAGTGGTCTTACCGTTTGCCAATACATATCCCCGTGTTTTTCTTTTATATCCCCGGCTCAGCGTAGCTGTTTTAAAACACGGTGAAAGCAACCTGAGCAGGTATTCCACCATAGGTGATTTGCCCGTACCGCCAACAGAAAGGTTGCCTACAGCAATTACGGGGAAATTGAAAGAAGTGGACTGAATAATATTCTTATCGTACAAATAGTTCCTGAGTTTTATGATCACCCCGTACAGCACCGCAAACGGAAACAGCAACACCCTGAACAACCTTAACCATCCAAACTTAGAATTCATATATTTTACCTGGTGTTATGCAATATGTTAAAGGTATATCAAATTCGTCAGTATCATCTATGCGCGTTTCGGCATCAAAAAAAGACAGCCCTATTTTTATCACATCTTCCCTGCAACGGCTCAGGAACCTGTCATAAAATCCTTTACCATAGCCAACCCTGTTTCCCTTTTCGTCAAAGGCGAGCAACGGCACTATTACCACATCAATCTGATCTTCCGGAACCATTTTACCTCCTTCAGGCTCCATAATATCATACCTGTTTGGCTTCAGTACGGTGTCATCATCATATATATAATGCTGCATTATTCTGTCTTCCAAATGTATTTTAGGAATTACAACCTTCAAACCCGGGTTAGTGAATTTCAGATATTCCATTACCGGCAAAGTATCCACTTCCACATGCGCATGCGCCGGCAGATAGATATGCAGGTACTCAAAAAATGGGAGTGGCAGTTGCTGGAAGTTGATCAAAATAAGATCCTGCATTTTCTCCACCCCGCCCGGCTGCAGCGTGTCTCTTTTTTCCCTGTATATAGCTCTGAGCTCTTTTTTAGTCATGCATTCAGAAATATTGAAAATACTGTTGTGCCATAGTTGCGCGATGTTTTATAAAAAGGGAACTTTTCGTAATTATTTCTCGGTGTATGCTCAAGCACAAACCAGCCGGCTGCCTGCAAAAGCCCGTTCCTGAACACCTGTACCGGAAGATCATCTATGCTACCCAATGCATAAGGAGGTCCTGCAAAAATAAAGTCATACTGTTCCCGGCACTGCTGTATGAAACTAAAAACGTCTGTTTTTACAATGTTCATGATCTTATCAAAGCCCAGAAGCGCAGCATTTTTCTGAATGAATGCATACATATTGGGGTCTTTTTCCACTATGGTAAGATCCTGTGCCCCGCGGGAAGCAAGTTCATAACTGATACTGCCTGTCCCTCCAAACAGGTCAAGGGTTTTTAGCGAAGCTATATCAAGATTATTTTCAATAATATTAAAGAGCCCCTCTTTTGCTATATCTGTGGTAGGCCTGGTATATGGCATTTTAGCAGGCGGATTAATTTTCCTGCCCCCGGCCGTCCCGCCTATTATTCGCATAATGCGAGATTGAATAATGGGGTAAAGAAATGCGGTGGATACTCATCAAATACCGGGTCATATACAAAAGCGTCCGGACGGCATTCCAGCGCTACATTGAGAAAGTATTTTTTAAGCTCAGTGAACAAGGCGGAATGATCGTCCAATAAACCGGAAGCGCTTATTTGCACGGTTTCGCAATTAATACCGAAGCGACCGGCCGTATTCAAAAGGTGGTAAGATACATCCTCTGCTGTTTCATATTCAAAAGTTTGCATCATAAGCAGCTTTGCATCACGGAGAGCACAGCATATCAGTTTATTATTGTAAAAAGCAAGGGATATCTCGTCACCGGCATCTGCAAAGCCGCGGGCTTTTTTCCCGTGCAGCAGCAGGGAGTATATGTGAAAAAAACTGCCATTTATAAAATGTGTCTTCAGCACCTCGTGAAGATATGCCGGCACCCGGTAAGCATTATATACTTCCCAATCGGGGAGATGATCGGAAAATACTTCGCCTTTATGCAGATCGCCAAAAATAAGGCTGAGCGCCGGGCCAGAGATATCCGGGGTATATACCGCTTCGGGCAACAGGATACTGCCTGAAAAATTATAGGAAATATTGACCTTACTATAGATTTTCATAAACCACTCATTGTGATATACTATCTCCCTACACTGGTTAAATGCATTATATTTATCAAGATTAAAATACTGAAGAACAATAAATTCCTTCCGGTCGTGGTGGAGAATGGCATGCAGCAGGTGTTCCGGTCCTATATCTATATACAAGGTACAACGCTCTGTATCAACAGGCTCTGTCACAGGTACTTGTATTTGATAAGCTACACTCACTGGTAATATTAGACCAGCAATAATAACACTTTTGGATTATATTTCTACCTTTTGCGCTTTGTAACATAATCTTATCCTCTAAAATCGTAATTTTGCGGACTGATAAATGTAATATTATGATTACAGTTTCGGCATCCGCAAAGGACTATATCACTAACCTGATGGCACAGGAAAACAGTGCTGCGAACAGCTTTGTAAGAGTAGGTGTCAAAGGAGGCGGATGTTCGGGGTTAGAATATAAATTAAGCTTTGATAATGAGATAAAAGCGGGCGATGAGGTGTATGAAGATAAAGGTATAAAGATCGTGGTAGATATGAAAAGTTTGCTCTACCTCTATGGCACTGAACTGGATTATTCAGGGGGATTAAATGGTAAAGGACTGACATTTAAGAACCCTAACGCTACGAGAACCTGTAGCTGCGGCGAAAGTTTTTCGGTATAGTTTTGTGAGATCTGGTCCTAAAGTATAAAATTAATTATGGCGAATAAGAGTGACGACATACTGGAGGAGTACAGTAGTAAAGAATATGAGTTTGGATTTGTGACAGATATTGAAATGGAGATTGCTCCCAAAGGGTTAAGTGAAGAAACAATTCATTATATATCTGCCAAAAAGCAGGAGCCCCGGTGGCTGCTGGACTGGCGCCTCAAAGGATACCATTCTTTTTTAAAGGCTGAAGATCCGCATTGGCAGAACTTTGAGCTTCCTAAAGTAGATTTTCAGGGTATTTCCTATTATGCTGCGCCTAAATCCCGCGCTAAATACAAAAGTCTTGACGAGGTAGATCCTGAGCTGATCGCTACCTTCGAAAAGCTGGGCATTCCCTTATCTGAGCAAAAGCTGCTTTCAGGCGTTGCGGTAGATGCCGTATTCGACAGCGTATCTGTAGCTACTACTTTCAAAGAGACTTTAAAAGAGCATGGCATTATTTTCTGCTCTGTCAGCGAAGCGGTACAGGAACATCCCGAACTGGTGCAGAAATACCTGGGATCTGTTGTTCCTCATTCAGATAATATCTATGCCTCACTGAATTCAGCGGTATTTTCCGATGGATCTTTCGTATATATTCCCAAAGGAGTCCGCTGCCCGATGGAATTGTCTACTTATTTCCGTATCAACACCGAAAATACCGGTCAGTTTGAGCGCACATTGATCATTGCAGATGAAGGAAGCTATGTCAGCTATCTTGAAGGCTGCACAGCTCCTAAAAGGGATGAGAACCAGCTACATGCAGCAGTAGTAGAGCTTATAGCGCTTGAGAATGCCGAGATCAAATACAGCACAGTACAAAACTGGTATCCCGGCGATAAAGAAGGCAATGGCGGTATTTATAATTTTGTCACCAAACGCGGTGTTTGCCGCGGGGCCAATGCAAAGATCTCCTGGACCCAGGTAGAAACCGGTTCTGCCATTACCTGGAAATACCCCAGCGTCATACTGCAAGGGGATCATTCAACCGGGGAATTTTATTCTGTTGCAGTGACTAAGGGTAAACAAATCGCCGATACCGGCACCAAGATGTTCCATATCGGCAAGAACACCAAAAGCCGTATTATTTCCAAAGGAATATCTGCCGGCGAAGGACAGAACAGCTACAGAGGTTTGGTGCAGGTGGGCAGTAAGGCAGAAAATGCCAGGAATTTCACCCAGTGTGATTCCCTGCTGATAGGCGACCGCTGCGGCGCACACACATTCCCTTATATCGAGTCAAAAAACAATACTGCTACTATTGAGCACGAGGCTACCACCTCCAAGATAGGAGAAGACCAGATCTTTTATCTTAATCAAAGGGGTATTGATACGGAAAAGGCGGTTGCCCTTATTGTAAACGGCTATGCCAAAGAAGTATTGAATCAGTTGCCTATGGAGTTTGCGGTTGAAGCACAAAAATTACTTTCCATCTCACTCGAGGGCAGTGTTGGATAAGCGGCAATGATAAAAAGGAAAAGCTCTCAGTACAAAAATCAGAAACACAGACCAGATCATGTTATTAAGCATTAAAAATCTACAGGCGGCAGTTGAGAACAAGCAGATATTAAAAGGAATTAACCTGCAGGTAAATGCCGGTGAAGTGCATGCTATTATGGGACCTAACGGCTCCGGCAAAAGCTCGCTGGCATCGGTTTTAACGGGCAGAGAAAATTATGAGGTTACCGGGGGGGAAGTGCTCTTTGACGGTAAAGACCTGCTGGAGCTCTCTCCAGAAGACAGGGCAAGGGAAGGGCTTTTCCTGGCCTTTCAGTATCCGGTTGAGATCCCGGGTGTATCCAATATAAATTTTTTACGCACAGCATTAAATGAGATCAGGGCGTACCATAATCAACCACCACTGGAAGCCAAAGAATTTCTGAAGCTCACCCGTGAAAACCAGAAGCTGGTAGAGTTCGATGCCAAATTGACCAATCGTTCTCTCAATGAAGGCTTCTCCGGGGGAGAAAAGAAAAGGAATGAAATATTCCAGTTGGCAATGCTCAATCCCAAACTGTCCATCCTTGATGAAACAGATTCAGGGCTTGATATTGACGCCCTGAGAATTGTAGCCAATGGTGTAAATAAACTACGCTCCGAAAAAAATGCCTTTATTGTAATTACCCACTACCAGCGCCTGCTCGAATATATCGTTCCTGACTTTGTGCATATATTGTACGATGGCAGGATAGTAAAGTCGGGCACAAAAGAACTGGCGCTCGAACTGGAAGAAAAAGGCTACGACTGGATAAAAGAACCTGTTACTTCAGAATCCATTTGATGAATAAAGCAATCGGGGAATAATGATCACCACTACTTCACTATACGACCAGTTAGTATCTTTTTATAACAATACTGCCGGCAGCGGGCAGCAATGGCTGTCTGACCTGCGATCCCGTGCTTTTGAAGCATTCTCCACACAGGGATTCCCTACCACCAAAAATGAAGAGTGGCGGTTTACAAACATTGCCGCATTTTTAAAAGAAGACTATTCGCTGCAGCCGGGTGCAGCGCCCTTGCAAGATATAAAAAAGTCAAATGGCATCCCTTCTTTCGATGCGCATGAAATAGTATTGAAAAATGGCATGCTGAATGAAGATGTGAATATCCGGGGTATCACAGTTACGCCCTTCCGTACAGCACTGAAGGATGACCGTCTTAAACCGTACTTATCCAAATACATCACTCCCGAAAAAAATGCTTTTGCAGCGCTCAATACTGCACTATTTCAAAATGGTGTGGTGATAGAGACAGCAAAAAACGTAATTGCAGATAAGCCGCTTCATCTGATCCACGTATACAATGCGGAGGATCCCGTTTTTGTAAACCCCCGGATATTGGTGATATCCAACAAAGGCAGTAAAACAGAGATAGTAGAATCCATATATGTGAAGGGAGGAAGCCCGTTATTCATTAACAAGGTTACGGAGGCCTATATTGCAGAAAATGCCCGGCTTGACCAGTATTACCTGCAAACAACCGTGCCTAACGCCCGCCTCGTTAATTTTACACAATGCGTACAAAGCAGCGACAGCTTATATAACAACTATACTTATACCCTGCCGGGAGCTGATCTTGTACGCAATACCCTGCATCTTGATCTCAACGGAACGAATACGGAAAGCCATTTATACGGGCTCTACCTTACAGGAGCCAATCAACTGGTTGACAATCACACATCCGTTCACCATCTTTTCCCCAATTGCATGAGCAACGAATTGTACAAAGGAGTGCTGATGGATAATTCAAGGGCTGTATTCAACGGGAAAATATACGTGCACCAGGATGCCCAGAAAACCAATGCCTTTCAGCAGAACAACAATATGCTGCTCAGCAATAAGGCAGTCATAGACTCCAAGCCGCAGCTTGAAATATTTGCCGATGACGTAAAATGCAGTCATGGCTCTACAGTAGGCAGCTTCAACAATGAAGCGCTGTTCTATCTCAAAGCAAGAGGCATAGGTGAGATTGCAGCGCGTAACCTGCTTGTGAATGCCTTTGCATTTGACGTGACCAGCAAGATGCAAATTCCTGCAGTGAGAGAATATGTAGAAAAGCTTATCACCAAAAAAATGTCAGAAGCGTATGACTACTAGTGATACGATACCCGCACATGCACTTGATATTGAGAAAATAAGAAAAGACTTCCCGATACTGCAAACTAAAGTTTACGGCAAGCCGCTGGTGTATTTTGACAACGCAGCCACTACCCAGAAACCTTTACCGGTTTTAAAAAGCCTGGAAGAATATTACAAAACTTACAACAGCAATGTGCATCGGGGTGTGCATTTACTTAGCCAGCAGGCAACCGATGCATACGAGCAGGCAAGAAAAAAAGTTGCCGCTTACATTAACGCCGCTTACGATCACGAAATAATATTTACCAAAGGCACTACCAATAGCATCAATCTTGTGGCATCTTCTTTCGGGAGAACGTTTCTTACCGCAGGCGATGAAGTATTGATCTCCGGCATGGAGCATCATTCCAATATCGTGCCCTGGCAGTTGATCTGTGAACAAAAAAAAGCATCTTTGAAAGTCATCCCTGTTGATGAGAACGGGGAACTGGACATGGAGGCATTTGACAAGCTGCTGACCGATAGAGTGAAGATCGTTGCAGTTACTTATGTTTCAAACACGTTGGGTACCGTAAACCCTGTGAGGGACATTATCGGCAAAGCACACTTCAGAAACATTCCCGTATTGCTGGATGCCGCACAGGCCATTCAGCATATGCCGGTAGATGTACAGGAACTCGATGCGGACTTTATAGCGTTCTCTTCCCACAAAATGTATGGACCAACCGGCATAGGCATATTATATGGCAAAGAAAACCGGCTAAACGAAATGCCTCCCTATGAAGGCGGCGGTGACATGATAAAGAACGTAACCTTCGCTAAAACAACGTACAACGAGCTCCCTTTTAAGTTTGAAGCGGGCACACCTGATATATCAGGAGCCATCGCCTTAGGCGCTGCTGTTGATTATATACAGCACGTGGGCATCAACAATATGCAACATGCAGAAGAGGAATTGATCGCTTATGCCTGCGATACGCTTTCAGCCATTCCATCGCTCCGGTTCATAGGCAATGCAAAACATCGTGCAGGATCAGTTTCTTTTCTTGTAGGCAAGATACACCCTTTTGATATGGGAGAGATTCTCGATAAACAGGGAATAGCCGTAAGAACCGGTCACCACTGTACACAGCCACTAATGGAACGCTTCAATATTCCCGGTACAGTCCGCGCATCCTTCTCTATATACAATACCCGGGCAGAAGTAGATGAGCTCATAAAGGGTATAGTAAAAGCAAAGAAAATGCTGGAATAGCAAATTGGTAACTCAAAGTTGCAGAACTTTGCAGTATGACAATCAAAGAACAACAGGATGCAATTATTGAGGAATTCAGTTTTTTTAATGACTGGACGGAGAAATATGAATATATTATTCAGTTAGGTAAGGAGCTCCCTCTGATTGACGAGCAATACAAAAAAGAAGAAAACCTTATCAAGGGATGCCAGTCCAAAGTATGGCTGCATGCAGCGCTTAAAGATGGTAAAGTATACTTTACAGCAGATAGTGATGCGCTGATCACCAAAGGGTTGGTAAGCATGATGGTGCGGGTGCTCTCAGGGCAATCGCCTAAAGATATTGCCGATGCATCTATATATTTTATTGATGAGATCGGCTTAAAAAGTCATTTATCAATGACACGATCTAATGGTTTGCTGTCTATGCTGAAACAAATGAAGCTATATAGCGTAGCTTTTCAGAATAATAAATGTATATAATGGAATCACTCAGAGATAAAACAGAAGAAGTTTTAAAAACAGTTTACGACCCCGAGATTCCTGTGAATATATGGGAACTGGGCTTGGTATATGAGCTGCAGGTAGAAGAGGCAGAAGGAAAAATAAAGATCATCATGACCCTTACCGCGCCGGCCTGCCCTGTGGCGGGGGATATCATTGCCGAAGTGCAGCAAAAAACAGAAGCTATTGAAGGCGTAAAAGATGTGCATGTCCATCTCACTTTTGATCCTCCATGGACTAAAGAGATGATGAGTGAAGAAGCCAGGCTGGAGCTGGGGTTCCTGTAATATCCTGCTCTCCCTTTCTAGGGAGTTCTTTTATATTTTCGCTACTCCGTATTGCGAGAAAAAGCTATTATAAGGGATATCGGCATTTTAGCCGATAATTCAAAATATCGGCGATTTTGCCGATAATTTAAAATATCGGCATTTTAGCCGATATTTATATTTTAAGTATTTTTAGCGCAGCGGAATACAGATTAAAGATCATTACAGGCATGACAAGCATAATAACAGGAGATATTATTAATTCAAGAAAAAGCAAAACGGCTAAAACGTGGCTGAATACACTTAAGTCAGAACTAAATGAGCATGGTAAAACACCACGCAGTTGGGAGGTTTTCAGAGGAGACAGTTTTCAACTTGAAATAAAGAAACCGGAAGCGGCTCTGATGGCAGTTCTCAAAATAAAGGCCAGGGTAGCTGTCATCAAGAATCTGAATGTTCGAATGTCTGTTGGCATAGGAGAAAAAACATATAATGCGTCAAAGATCACCGAAGCTAACGGCGATGCATTTGTACGATCCGGTGAAGCTTTTGAAAAGTTAAAAACATCCAGGCAAACTATAATGATCGCTTCTCCCTGGACTGATTTTGACTATACTATAAATACTATGCTTTCGCTTGCCTGCATAACCATAGATACCTGGTCTGTAACATCCGCTTCATTTATCGCAACTATGCTTAAATACCCCAACCTGCCGCAGAAAGATATCGGGAGAAAAATGAAGATCACACAATCATCGGTAAGTGAACGGCGTAAAAGATCAAGATATGACGAGATAATGGATATGGAAGCCTTTTACCGGTATATGCTAACTCAAATAATGAAAATTCCATGACTTTCTTATTACAGCTATTGCTTGCGCACTTCGTCGGAGACTTCTTTCTACAATCGGATAAGTGGATTATTGATAAAGAAAAACACAAATGGGGATCGGTATACCTGTACCTCCATTGCATCATTCATGGCATATTGGTGATCCTGGCCACAACAAGCTGGCGGTACTGGAAGCAGGCGCTTTTTATTGCAGTCACTCACTGTATTATTGACGGGATCAAGCTTCAGCTTCAGAAAGAAAATACTAAAAGAGCATGGTTTTTTGCAGACCAGGTTCTACATCTTGCCGTTATAGGGATAGTATGGAAATATACAACAGGCGTTGCCATCAGTATAGCATTCCTGAGCAATACAAAGTACCTCGCTATACTTACCGGAATACTTATACTATTGCATCCTGCTTCTTTTTTTATCAAAAATTTTATTTCAAAATGGATACCGGCGCCTGTTCAAAAAGGTTCAACAGAAATCATTAACAGCGCTGGTCAGGATACGCTCGAAAAGGCAGGAAGGATAATCGGTATGACAGAGCGGATTTTAATTTTCATCTTTATCCTGATACAACAATGGGAAGCCATCGGTTTTTTACTGGCGGCAAAATCTGTTTTCAGGTTCGGCGAGCTTAATACAGCACGGGACAGAAGACTTACCGAATATGTGCTCATCGGCACGCTGGTGAGTTTTTTTGCAGCTATTGCTACAGGGCTCCTGGTACTGCAAATAATCGCTTAGCCAATGCCCTGTTTATCTGCAGATCACTTACTCCAGCTTTTCAAACATGAAAGTATATACGAAAGCGGGGAGTACAAGTCCATAAGATAATTCTACAGGTTTTCCCGAGCTCACCGATATGATTGCTGTATTCTTACCGGTAAAGCGAAGCGAAACAATCCCTCGTATTGATTTATTTGACCCGGCGCTCATTATGGTATCACCAGCCTTTCCCACGCCGGGTTTATCCTGCTTTAATATGCTATAGGTTTGAGAGCCTACGGCAATATCTTCCGGTTTTAGCTTCATCTCACGTTGCAGCGTACATGAAGTACAATCTGCAATAACATTAAACACACTCAGGAAGGAAGTATCGTTGGTTTTAGTATAATAGAACTGGGAAGTAGTTTTGATATCAATTTTATCACCGTCTGAAGTGTCAATTTTCAGGAACCCGCGCTGGGAGGCAGCTTTAGGCTCAATACTGACCAGCCGCCAGTCTCCTTCCAAAACTTCTTTCTTTAAAGTCCCTGCTTCCCTGGTACTATTGTCTTTCTTAAGACCTTTAGTCACTTGCTTTTGGGGCGAACGCCCGGTAGCCGCGGACGCGTCATCCATCCCGCTTTGTTCGTGGTGAAGAGTTGTATCTTTTTCAATACTTTCCTTATCAGCAAAGTGAGATTCACCGATAAGGGCTCGATCGTTTTTCTTCAAAAAAAACAATACCAGCGCTACTGCAGCTATAAGGAAGAAGCCGCCTGCAAAATAAATATACTTACCCCTTTGAGAAGGTGAAGACGCGGACGCTGTACTTAATGCAGGCTGTGATCGGAAATCTCCTTTTAATTCCCTGATCAGGGATGGCAGCCCTTCATCATAATTTTTGCTGAAATCCACATGCTGCAGCCTTTGCAGCCGATAGGGCGTTTTACTGTCGTGGTAAATAACCGGAATAACCCTTTTCTGGTGATCCAGGGCATAATATACTTCGTCCAGAACATTATTAGATACTACCGATTTTTCAGATTCAATAAAAAGAAGACAGTCGCAGGTTCCAAGCGCTTTTTCTATTTCAAGATCCCATTCAGTCCCGGCCCTGATATCCTGCTGATCTATCCACACATTGAAGCCGGCATTTTTAAGGTCTTGCGCCAGCCGCAACGAAAAGTCAGCGCCATCAACCCTTGAATAGCTGAAAAAGATTTTTTTTAGCGTCATCAGCAAACTTAGTTGACCGAAATGTACAGTTTATACCCGAAAAATGAAAGCAGTATTTTATTTTTGAACGCTTAATGCCTTCAGGCATCGCCATTATTCATTTTCATTTTCTTAGTATGAACGACGATCAGGTGTATTATATCCCGGCAAAATTCAGACGTATTGAAAATCTGCATATTCTCCTGTGGCTGCTGAAAGATATTTGCTGGGCGCTGAACCTAAGAGTTGTCGGGTTAATTATGATTGTGCCCACCCTTACCGTAGCCATTCTTATTACCTGGCAAACCAGGAAAATTACTGCCGAACTGCTGCACAATCTTGCTGTAGTGTTGTGGATAACCGCCAACTGCCTCTGGATGATCGGGGAATTTTATGGCTGGGATGAAGGAAAATTTGGCACCCGCCACCTTGCATTGATCCCCTTTGGCATAGGCTTAATGATCCTTACTTACTATTATATTTTTCTTGCACCAAGCAAAAGATTCAGGAAAAAAATGCAGCGGGAAATGGAAGTCGCAGTAAAACAGGTGCAGGAAGCGCCCCAGGCAAATACCCTGAAAAGGTTAAACTGAGCAGTTTGGGCGCATTCCAAATTGCCGCTGCATACTTAAGTTACCCAATCAACACATTTCATTTACCTTTGCGTTCCTTAAAAAACACAGCAATGTACAGGACACATACCTGCGGAGCATTAAGACTACAGGACAGCGGCATACAAACCACCCTTGCCGGCTGGGTGCAAACTATCAGGAAATTCGGGGCAATTACTTTTGTCGACCTGCGCGACCGCTATGGTATTACCCAATTGCTTTTTGAAGAAAAGTTGACAAAACAACTGGAAGAAAATCCTCTGGGGAGAGAATTTGTGCTGCAGGTTACCGGCACCGTACAGGAGCGCAGCAGCAAAAATCCCGCATTAGCTACCGGTGATATTGAAGTAAATATAACCTCCTACACTGTGCTCAACAAATCCGCAACTCCCCCTTTCACTATACAGGACGATACCGACGGAGGAGACGACCTGCGCATGAAATACAGGTACCTCGACCTGCGCCGCAATGTTTTAAAAAAGAATCTTGAACTGCGCTATGCCGTTAACCGGGCTGCCAGGGACTACCTGCACGTCCAGGGCTTCATGGATATTGAAACCCCTTTCCTTATCAAGTCTACGCCTGAAGGAGCACGCGACTTTGTAGTACCTTCCCGTATGAATGAAGGACAGTTCTATGCCCTTCCCCAAAGTCCGCAAACATTTAAGCAGTTGCTGATGGTAAGCGGCTACGACAGGTATTACCAGGTTGTAAAATGTTTTCGCGATGAGGATCTGCGTGCCGACCGCCAGCCTGAGTTTACACAGATAGACTGTGAGATGAGCTTTGTGGAACAGGAAGATATCCTTGAAATGTTTGAAGGACTTATCAAATATATTTTCAAAGAAGTAAGAGGCATTGCATATACCGAAAAAGTAGAGCGTATGTCATGGGAGGATGCCATGTGGCAATATGGCAATGATAAGCCCGACATTCGCTTTGGCATGAAAATAGCCAATCTTAAGTTTCCAGGCTATGCTTTTCCTTCCAAACGACCGGATTTAGCCGAAGGCTTACCTCAGGGCTTCAAAGTATTTGATGATGCAGAAACAGTAGTGGCTGTAGCCGTGCCGGGATGTAGTGAATATAGCCGTAAACAAACCGATGAGCTAACAGACTGGGTTAAGCGCCCGCAGACCGGCATGAAGGGGCTTGCGTTTATCAAATATTCGACAGACGGCACTGTAAAAAGCAGCTTTGATAAATTTTATAGTGAAGCACAACTCAAAAATATACTTCATGTTGCGGCAGCCGCCCCGGGAGATCTTGTGCTTATACTTGCCGGTACGGAAGAACGTACCCGCAAGGCAATGAGCGAATTGAGGCTTGAAATGGGAAAAAGGCTCGGATTAAGAAAAGACAATGAATTTAAACTGCTTTGGGTGCTTGATTTCCCGCTTTTTGAATACAGCGAAGAAGACAACCGGTGGGTAGCGAGGCACCATCCGTTCACCTCTCCCAAACCGTCTGATATTAACATCATGATAAACACTTCTCCCGAAATAAAAGATGCTGCCAATTACCTTGCACACCCCTATGCTTCCATAAAAGCCAATGCTTATGATATGGTGCTCAACGGGAACGAAATAGGAGGCGGCTCTATCAGGATATTCCAGCGCAGCCTGCAGGAAAAAATGTTTGCTGCGCTAGGTATGAGCCATGACGAAGCATTACATAAATTCGGTTTCCTGCTGGGCGCTTTTGAATACGGCGCTCCGCCTCATGGTGGTATTGCTTTTGGCTTCGACAGGCTCTGCGCTATACTGGGAGGAAGTGAAAGTATCCGTGATTTTATTGCCTTCCCCAAAAACAACAGCGGGCGCGATGTGATGCTTGACGCACCATCCTCCATTGATGCAAAACAACTGGAAGAGCTGTCGCTTATTTTAAAAGATCAGTAACGCAAATACATTTTCATGAAAACAGCATTAAAAACAGCGACCATATTGTCATGGATCAATCTCATCATCGGAGGCATTCTGGTGTTAGGCGGGTTGTTCAGCATGCTCATGGCGCCTAATGTTATGCTTATGCTGATATCAGTTGTGCTTACCGGCTCAATAGTGCTGCACAGCTATGCAACCCTTCAATTAAAAAAAAGCATTATAAATCCTGATATTCCCTTAAGCTCGCAAACCTCGTCAGGCATCCGACTCGTGGGTTTTATGGCGCTGTTTTTTGCAATGCTGAATATAGGCAATGCGGCAGTTATCATTCAAAACGCTGAAGAGGCTGTAAAGCAGGTAGAGCTTCCCTTCAAGCCCGAAGGCTTCAACCTTGTTAAAGCGGTACGGATCGTCGGAGTAATTTCTCTGATCTTCAGTATAGGAATCGTGATAAATGTAATGCTGAGCTTCCGGCTGTTGCGACGGTACCTGTTATCACAGCAGGAAAAAAATGGTGAGAAGTGAGAGGCGCACCTGTAACCGTGAAACCTTTTCGCGTTTCACGATTTTCCCAGGTCAACAGTAGCGCCCAGCCAGGCCATCATACCTGCTCCCAGCTCAAGCGCCTTCTCATCTATATTAAAAGTAGGAGTATGCACGCCTGAGGTTATCCCTTTGGTAACATTACCTGCACCAAGGCGATAGAAGCAACCCGGGATCACCTGGGAATAATATCCAAAATCTTCAGCGCCCATCCTCAATTCTGATTCTTCTATATTATCAGCGCCGGCAAATTCGGCGGCGCCGGATGCTGCCAGTTCATTGAGCTTTTCATTATTATATACACAGGGATACCCTACATCAATGGTGAGGTCAATTTCTGCACCCATACTGTGCACCAGCTCTGTAGAGAGCTTACGGATAAGCTCATGCGCTTCAAAACGCCAGGCTTCATCCATTGCCCTGAAGGTACCCATAAGCTTCACTTCGCTGGGGATAACATTAGTAGTATATCCACCCTGGAAAGAAGTAATGGACAGCACCGAAGGATTGAAGGGGTTGCGGTTACGGCTGATGATCTGTTGTAAAGCCACTACAAGCTGCGAAGCGATCAGTATGGTATCAACAGCCTGCTGTGGCGCGGCGGCATGCCCGCCTTTGCCTTTGATAGTGATATAAATTTCGTCGGCGCTGGCCATGATCTTCCCGCCCCTGAAACGGTATTTTCCTACTTCCAGCTGGGGATGAACATGCAGCCCCAGTATAGCCGAAGGGCGGGGGTTTTCCAAAGCGCCTTCTTTGATCAGCAGGCTTGCACCGCCGGGGTTTTTTTCTTCTCCCGGCTGGAATATCAGTTTAACCGTTCCCTCCCATTCATCCTTCAGTTGGTGAAGGATCCTGGTAGCGCCCAGCAAACAGGTGGTATGGGCATCGTGCCCGCAGGCATGCATCACACCTGCATTTTGAGATTTATAGGAGATATCATTCTCTTCCTGTATGGGTAAAGCATCCATATCTGCCCTAAGGGCAACTATCCTTTTGCCCGGGTTTTTACCTTCGAGGAGGCCTATTACTCCTGTAGTAGCTTTCACTTCGTAGGGAATACCCAAATCAGCAAGATGCTTCTGTACCAGCGCTGAAGTTTCAAATTCTTTATAGCTCAGCTCCGGATGGGCATGAATATGACGACGTATCCCTACCAGTTCGGGACTGTACTCTGCCGCTAGCGCTTTTATCTTTTCTTTAAGCATGGCGCAAAGATAACGAGGAAAGCAGTTGTAAGTGAGACATGAAAGGCGAAACATGAGCGGTTGAATGTGAGACGTGAAAAGTGAGAGGCATGCAACCTGAAACCTTTTCACGTTCGTCGTCTCACGTTTGTCGTTTCACATTTCGCCATTGCCCATTCACTATTCACAGCATACTAATACAACATCCGCACCTTAATAGTTTCCTTAATGCTTTTTAATAGCTCCAGTGCCTCTTTCGACAAATGCTTATCTACATCCAGCACCACGTAACCAATATTGTCATTTGTTTTCAGGTATTGACCCAGAATATTGATATTATGCCCCGACAACAGGGTATTGACCTGAGACAATACACCAGGCACATTTTTGTGAATATGCAGGATGCGGTGCGTCCCTTCCTGCAAAGGCAATGCCAGCTCGGGAACAGTATGAGATCCGGTGGTGGAGCCTGTTTCAAGAAAATTAATCATCTTTACACTTACATCCTCACCAATATTTGCTTGTGCTTCCTCTGTAGAGCCTCCTATATGAGGAGTAAGAATAACATTAGGCAACCCCTGCAGCGGAGAAGTAAAGACATCGCCATTCTTTTCCGGCTCTACAGGAAATACATCAATAGCAGCACCGGATAACTGCCCGCTTTGTAGCACATTGCGCAATGCATTAAGATCTACTACTTCTCCCCTGGCATAGTTGATAAGTATGCTTCCTTTTTTAAAGTTTTTAAGGACCCCTGCGTTGATCATATTTTTTGTCTGGCTGGTCTCAGGCACATGAAGCGTTATAATATCAGCTTCCGCAACAACCTCTTTGATAGTTTTGCATTGATGCGCATTGCCCAGTGGCAATTTTGTAACGATATCATAGTAGATCACTTTCATCCCGAAAGCCTCCGCCAGCACGCTCACCTGGGCTCCAATATTACCATAACCGATGATCCCGAGGGTTTTGCCTCTCAGCTCATAACTGCCTTTGGATTCTTTCATCCACTTTCCTTCATGAGCAGCTTTATCTTTATCCGGTATACGGCGTATGAGCATCACTGAAAGCGCTATTACCAGCTCTGCTACAGAGCGCGTGTTGGAGTATGGAGCGTTGAATACCGTTACGCCCTGGCGGGTTGCTTCCTTCAGATCTACCTGGTTTACGCCTATACAAAAACACCCTATAGCCTGTAATTTGGAAGCCGCCTGCAATATAGTCGGGGTAATCTGCGACTTGGAGCGAATACCTAATAAATGCACATTCTTCACCTGCTTTGCCAGCTCTTCTTCGGGCATTGCACCGGTAATTTTCCGGACTGAGCTATATCCTGCTTTTTTAAAATTCTCTACCGCGAGATCGCTGATATTTTCCAGTAACAGGATATTAATTTTCTCTTTTGGATAACTGGTCCGTTTTTTGTCGCTCATAATTTTATTGTAAAATTGGCGCAAAAATAATAAGTAATTGCCTTTCAACGTTCTTTTGCAATTAAATCCAATATGAGAAAGTTATTATATCCTGTATTGTTAGTAGCGCTGTATACGTCCGGGTGCTACTATTCCACTATAAAAAAAAGGGACAAAACAGCTCCGGCAACAAAAGTTGACTCTGCTGCACACCCTCTTTCTGCCGTGCCCAAAGCTGAATTTGAGCATTATTACAATACTGCCGCCGCCTTTTACGAAGATGTGCTGGAAAAAAGCCATTTCAGCGGTGAATTTCTAGTAGCCAAAAAAGGAGAAGTCATTTTTGAAAAATATGCCGGGCACGCCCATATGGGCACCGAAGACTCTATTACCGCCGATAGTCCGTTGCACCTGGCTTCTGTTTCCAAGACATTTACCGCCATGGCAACCCTGAAATTATGGGAAGAAGGCAAGCTTGATATTCATGACGAAGTATCCAAATACCTTATGGGTTTCCCCTATAAGGGCGTAACCATAAAAACACTGCTGAATCACCGCAGTGGTCTTCCCAACTATGTGCATGTAATGGAACAACTGGGCTGGAGCAGGAACAAGATAGTATATAATGCCGATGTGCTGCAGTTCCTGGTTCAAAACAAAAAACGGCTGCAGGTAGCAGCCCCGGACCATTCATTTCACTACTGCAATACCAATTATGCATTGCTTGCGCTTATTATTGAAAAAGTCAGCGGCATACCTTACCCCCAATTCATTTATGAAAACTTCTTTGCCCCTATTGGCATGACCAATAGCTATGTTTTCACCATGGCTGACTCCGCAAAGTCGCTCCCCTCCTATAATTACAAAAACAAGCAGGAACAGTTTACTTTCCTTGACGCAGTATATGGCGATAAAAACGTATACAGCACCGCGCGTGACCTTCTGAAATGGGAATCAGCGCTCAGCTATGGCAATATGTTCAAACCGGAAATCCTTGATTCAGCGTATACGGGTTACAGCCATGAAAAAAAAGGAATAAAAAATTACGGACTGGGCTGGCGCATGCTGGAATATCCCAATAAAGATAAAATCATCTACCACAACGGCTGGTGGCATGGCAATAACACGGTATTTGCCCGCCTGATACAGGATTCAGCTACTATCATTATCCTGGGCAACAGATACAACCGCAATATCTACCAGGCTAAAAAGCTTTTCAACGCATTTGGCGATTACGAGACCGACGAGGATACGGATGAATAATCCATTTGTGATTTTCCTTTTGAATCTGTAACCTTGCACCCGCAATGGAGAGATGCCAGAGTGGTTGAATGGGACGGTCTCGAAAACCGTTGTATGGGCAACTATACCGAGGGTTCGAATCCCTCTCTCTCCGCTCTTACCTTTTACTTACGTAAAATAAGATAAAAAGCATGAGAATCAATAAGTTGCAGGACCTTATTCCTTTCAATAACTGATCTTCAACTTTCTCAACCGTGGTTGAATGCTTTTCAGCCGGCAACTCTAATACTTTAACGATCTCAGGATCGAGAGTGACCGGCTATAGTTATCAAATATCAATTATTTAACCAACAGGTTACAAAGAACGCTTTGTTCATTACCAATAATAGATCTGTCCGGGAAAAACGGGTAAACAACTACATTTAGATGATATATTCATATCCTGACGGGCTCTTACAAACAGTGAGTTTGGGTCTCAGCTCCCGCTTCTGCAAGGCTTATTTTTTGTAACCACATATAATGATCCTTTAGTGAGCTTATTATATCATTCCCTGCCTGGAGGCTTTGCTGATAAGGATGGCAGTATTTTTTGCATCAAATTTTTCGAGCAGGCTTTTGCGATGAGTATTTACCGTAGGAATACTGATAAAAAGCCGCGCTGCTATTTCTGTATTGGTAAGCCCCCCGGCAATCAGCTGCAATACTTCTTTTTCCCGCCTTGTGATCAATGGCATTTCCTGAGTAGTTTCGCTGAGCGCAGCCGCCGCCTCCCGGCTAAAATAAGTTTTGCCTGCCAGTACAGTAGTGATGGCATCCATTAATTCAGCTTTATCTGCGTTCTTCAATACATAGCCCGACGCACCGCTTTCCGTCATATTGCGGATAACAGCCTGCTGGTTGAAAGTGCTTAACCCCAGCACAAATACCGAAGGATATTTTTGCCTGACGACTTTACACAGATCAATGCCGCTCATATCAGGAAGATTAATATCCATCAATATAATATCAGGTTGCTGTTGTTTCAGAAAGCTGAGGCAGGATACGGCATTGGTAGCATGCCCCACCCATTCAATGCCTTCTTCATTCTGCAATAATGAGCAGATACCTTCAATCACCATATAATGGTCGTCTACTATGAATACACTTGTCTTCATTAAGAAACCAAAAATGTAAAAAACCTACATGTTTATTTCAATCAGCGCGGAAGTACCTTTGCCGGGAGCTGATTTAATGTCAATTTTTCCTTTTAAAAACTCCACCCGATTCCGGATATTGCTCCACCCGATCCCCTGGGATTGTTCCAGCACAGCGGTATCAAAGCCTTTGCCATCGTCTTCCACCGTAACAGCTAATAATTTTTCCTGCCCGGAATAATGCAGCTGCACAAGCGCACTTTTTGCCAGAGCATGTTTAATAGCGTTACTCATCAATTCCTGCACAATGCGGTAAATAGTAACAGATACAGTTTGTTCTAATTCTACTTTGTCCATGCCTATAGACTGGTAACTGGTATGGATCACACCACTACGGTCAATTTCATTGCAAAATTCTTTTAAGGCTGTATCCAGCCCGTACCTTACCAGTATCTCCGGCATCATATTGTGTGCCACACGGCGCATTTCCTTAATAGAGCTGTCCAGCATGTCTATACTGCGTTCAAAAGCCAGTGCATTATCAGGTGTCATGATTAAATTCTCTTTCATATTGCTTAATGAAAATTTTATTCCGCTGAGCATGCCGCCTAATCCATCATGCAAATCTTTAGCAAGACGGGTGCGTTCCTGCTCTTCTCCTTTGAGTACGGCTTCTGTGGCAGAGAGTTGTTTTTCGGTTTCCAATTCGTCAATTCTAATTTGCTGCAATTTTTGTTTGCTTTTATAATTGCGGTAGCTGAGTAAAAAAACAGCAAGCAGCAATATACCACCGGCACTCAGAAAATAAATGAGGTTGTTTTTTTGTTTGAGTTGTACCTCCTGAAGTTTTAATTGATTTTCCTTTTTTCCGGTTTCGTATTTCTTCTCAATTGAAATCGTGTTTTTCGTTACCGATTCGTTGAGCACACTGTCATTTAATGAAAGATACTGATTAAGATAGGAAAAGCCGGTTTTGGTGTCCTGCATGGCGAATGAAATATTGGACAGCGTAGGCAGTATTTTGAACTTTACATTTTTCATATTGTAGCGGTTGGCAATTGTCATTGCAGAATCGCCATATTCTTTTGCCGTTGCATATTCCTTTTCCGCCAGGTAATAGTTGGATAAACCATATAACGCAAACGCAGCAAATTCCGGCATTGCATATTTTTGAGATAATTCCAAAGCCTTATCAGCAAAGGGTTTCATCTGCCTGAAATTTCTCTGCAACAGATGTATATAGCCTGAATTCAGATGATAAGTTATTTGTATTGTCGGATCATTTAAGCGCAGCGCAAGCTTGTATGCTTTTTCTAAAAAATAATTTGCAGAATCATATTGCCTCAGCTCAATATAGTTTAAGCCAAGGTTATTAAATGCAAAGCACAATTCTGAAGTGTCCTTTATAGCCGTCAGTTTTTCAACGGCCCGTAATCCATAAGTTACGCCCTTGCGGTATTGGTGCATTTCTCTTGCGATAGATTGTAATATATCATCTACGTGTCCTTCAAATTTTGTATTGCCGGCACGGGCAAAAAGATTTCTTCCCTTTTCGCAATAAGCTACTGCATTCTCCAGGTCTTCCAGGCGTATATAAGCAATGCCAATGTTAAAAAATGCTTTGGCGATGGATGTGGAATCCCGGAATATATTGGCCCATTCCAAAGATTCAAAATTAATAGACAGGGCGGAGTCCAACATACCTTTTTGGCTGAGTGCATCGCTCATTTCAGCATAATACCACATCACTCCATTGGCATACTGAATCTTCTTACTCAATTCCCCCGCACGCTGAAAGTATTGAACGGCTGTTGATGGATCGGTAGTAACATATTGCTTCCCTGTTGCAATATACAGGTTCACCCTTTCGGTATCTGTTTTTGCAGCAGCCTCCAGGCGTTGCAGGCTGTCTTTATTCACAACTGCCTGTGCCGGGCAGGTGAAACAAATCAACCAGGTAGATATTAGCAGCAACCATTCTCTCATACCGTAAATTACATTTTTCCTGCTGCAAATAACGGTTTTTAAAAACGCTGTTGTTATCGTCTTTTTTAATGATTTTTTAAAAAATCATCTTTTTTAATGATTCATGCAGTCTTCTTGTCAACCTACTTTTACATCGTTTTTTTCAAACGAAATATCTTAATCTTTATGAAAATAAAAAACAAGAACATTTTTAGAGCGGTTGCAATCACAGCATTTGTAATGTTTCTGTTTGTATCGCCTTCCTGTAAAAAAGATAATGGCATTAGTCCTGCTCCGGCAAACATTAACTAACAACGAGCAGCCAAACTGCCACCCGCGGCAGCATTACCTATATACCTGATTTGTTTGTAGCCGGCATTCAAAATAACAGTGCCATGCCTTTAGCTACTTATTGGAAAAATGGCAATGCTGTAAAACTAAGTACTCAGGAATCTGCTTTGACTTCCATTTTTTTAAATGGCAATGATGTGTATATAGCAGGAAGCGAAAAAATCAGCAATCTGCAATTGGCCAACTATTGGGAAAAAAACGTAAACATCACAACGTTAACATCAGGTCTATTTAATAATCTCGCTTACGGGTATCCGTATGAAATACAAATTCCCTGTTCCTTCATATAATATACCTATTGTATTGTCATCAATTTTTGTAAGGGTGGAATATCCATAACAACCTCTTTCATCAACCAGCAACTGATGGGCGGGCAACCAGGTTTCGCCCATATCCATACTTGCCTTTATGGTCATATTATACCTGTCAAATCCTGAGTTGGGATTGCTGAAGAAAAGCACTTCCTTCATTTTTCCTTTTATATTCACCCCCGCTTTTATAAAGCTGCCCATACAAACCGGGTCGGGCAGTGCGCTCCGGGAACTATGATGCTCTTTCCATGTTTTTCCCATATCATCTGTAGTGGCTACACTTCGGAATTCTCCCCTGTTATCTCGCATGTTCAGCATCAGTGTGCCCGGTCTTGTTTCCACCACCTGCGCTTCGGTAGTATTTGATTTGGCGCCCCTGCCACTCTTCCATGTTTTACCATGATCTTCACTGTATATAATGGCCGAGTGCGGTATGCCCGGCTTCTTTTGTTCATCCCAGTATTGGGAAGGAAAAACCAGGGTGCCGTTTTGCATTGCGATGCCGCTTCCCGGCCCCTGGAAATACAAATGCCATGACGGGTCTTTTATCTGAGGGGTAATGGAATGAGGTGCCGACCAGCTAAGCCCGTCATCATCGCTGCTCACCAATACGAATTGCCCGGTAGTATCGGGAGATAATCCCGGCTCAGAGCCGGCAATGGAACGGTTGCCTTTGCTCCATAAAGCCGCCACCCATATTTTTTTTGTAACCGGGTCAAATAAAATTGAAGGATCGCCTATGCCGTTATTCTCATGCGGCTCACCCATATCCATGATGATCTTCATAGGTTCCCAGGTTCTGCCGCCATCCGTACTGCGGCTCAATCCCACATCAATATTTTCAGGCAGATCTTTTGAATTGTTATAGCGGGTATCATATACCGCCAGCAAGGTTCCTTTACCGGTAGTGATCATGCCGGGTATGCGATAGGTATGCACTTTATCATCACCCTTTTTCCTGATAGCAATTCCTGTATGCCTTTTGAAAGAAGAAGGAGCCTGTGCAACCGCATACCGCTGCAGGCTGGTTGACAGGTAGGTCACCTGCAGGTCAATATTATCACCGGCATTGGCGTCATTTTTTACCACAGCGCTCACCCATAAGCGGTGCTTACCCGGCGGTAACGGAGCTGCTAAAGGGATTTCCAGTGAAGAAGTAAGTGCGGCAATGCCGGCAATGCACCGCCCACCCGAAAACTCATCCATTGGACCGGAAGCAAATATCTCTACCTTTTCCAGGGAGCGCACCGTCGCGCTGTTTAATATGCAGTGTATTTTTTGTAGTGATACGGCCTGACCACCCTGCTTTACAACTATATCCAGGCGTACCAGGGGATTAGCAGGCAAGCCTTTTAAAAGCGGCGCCTGCACCTGCACAGCCGTGATGCTGATGCCGGGATTGCCTTGCGCCCGGGCAGTAAATAATTGTTGCGTAAAAACTAAAGTAATACAGCACAAACGAAGTAATAATGTCTTTGTTTTTATCATTTAACTTTTAAATGCGTTACGAGCCGGATGTTCCGGCTTTTGGCCGAAGAGTGGTAAGTTGTACAACAAGCGCTATCGCTACAACTACAGAAAGTTCCGCCACCAATATTTTTTGCATCCACCTGTCGGATAATATACCGCGCGCCCAATTAAATCCCTGAAATAATAAAACCCGCGCCGGGCGCAGGCTTTTATCTTTAAATCAGTGATCCCGCCGGGGACTACTTTAATTATTTGACAATCAAAAGTTTAATCTTCTTTGTCGATTTTTTTGTCGATCAATATCGAAAGAACTCCTCGAAACTTACATAGATTTACACAAGTAGATACGTCCTTATAAGGTACTGATTGGTTAAACGTTTGATAAGGTTTATTTGAAAAAGTTAGGTTCTCTTTTCCGATTGGGAGGAAGAACTTAGACGTAAGTTAACCAAAGCAATCAACATTCCAAAATACGTCCTCCATTAGCATTAAAATAATGCGGTCAAATTCGGAGGATCTTATCACATTATCTAATTCAGTTCAAGAACGGTAACTCCCATTCCCCGAATTTCTACTTCCAGATAAAGCACTTTTTTCTCGAACCGCCATTTTTTTGCCCCTTTGATCTTACCTATTGTTGATTTAAGTCCCAGGTCTGAAAGCGAGCAGGTTATATGTTTAACAGTATCCGTCTTCTCCAGATTAAAAAAATTAATAACACAACTATTATTTTCAGGTAGGGTATGAACATGTGTTAGCTCATCAATACCATAAAAAATTCCGCGAACATAAAAAGGTTTTAATCTCATATACGTTTTCATTGCTTTCTTATGGGCTTCCCATATTTCCGGAGGTGGCCCATTTTTTTCACCTATCCCTATATGCGCTAACTCAACTTCCACATTGGGAGGGGAAGATTTAACACCATTTTTTCCCCCAATACCAAGATGACGACAGGTAGATGCAGTCCACCAAAACACCAATGCATTCGTGTTATCGGTTTTTAGATTGATATGATCATACAGAGGAATATTATAAGCGAGATTATAATAATACAATGATTTAAACCTTCCACTTGTAAGATCGCTCATAGGATCCCACATGTATTCAAATGCCCAGATCTCATCAAAACTGGCTGCATGATGCGTATAGTACATCGGTACGTAACGCCCGGATTGCGGTCCTAAAACCTGGTCATGCATTTCTATAAGAACTTTGGGAAATTTTTTATGTATTTCTTCAGCCAATCTCGCATAGCTGCGAATATGATCTTCACGGCTGTAAGGTGTAGGATGATAATGTTCTTTCACTTCACAGGCACCCGTATAATTAGTACCGTCAAACATAAAAAAGCAAATGCCGTCAGAAGCCAGCTTCAACAGACGCTCCAATTTAGTTTGCCACCAGGCAGGTGCGCCGCTGCAAAGATAATTATTGTTAACCGCGAAAGGCTTTCGGGCTGATTCCGGATAGGCTGATTCCTGATTCCAAACGGCCAGAGGAGTGTGAAGAGAAACTTTTAAATGATATTTCTTCCACATGATGTCACAAAACTCCTTGCATGATCTTAAACGATCATCTCCCCAAATAGTTGAACCCATGACGGTATCCCACCCGGGATCAAGATATAATGCTTCACAGCCTAATTCTGCAGCTTTAACAGCCTCTATTTCCATGTCCTTAAACTGATAGTATTGAGCTCTTTTTTCGGGAGTGTCCGGGGCATTCCACCAGTGCGGGTTGTCGTAAATTTCATTCCAGTGTACAGGAGGGTTAAAATCTTTTGGGAAGTGATGCCCTTTTGAATCCATAAAATTTCGAAATAGGGTAAACCCCTTCATTTTGTTGCCCGTAAAGGGGATGTACCTGTTAAGTCCAAACTTCAAAGTTTGATTGGGAGAAAAGTGCATTGCTGACTCGGGATTGTTATTATTCATTCCCGAACCGCCCCACAACAGATTTGACTTTGCTGATGTATTAGTGGCATCTGAACCAGGCAGATGATTGCTTACAATAGCATATTCCATCTGCGCCTGGGAATATTTAATAATTAAAATACCGCCATTCGCATTCATCATTATCCATCCCTCAGAAGCCATTTGATGGGGTTTAGCCGCTATAAAATCTTTGATCACATATTCCTGCCTCGTACCACTACTGGTATTAATTAAAAACGGAACTGCTAAAAACCTCCAGTTTTGAGACAGGGCATTTTTGTTCTCCGTATTATTAATAACACTGTTAAACCCATGTCTCAGGTTAACTGGGCTTTCGTTAAGGTTTAGGCTTTTATCACCAATGTTTTCCAACATTATATATTCTTCAACCCATTCCTCGTTTTGGGGGAATACAAAGCTATGTACAACCTTAAGATTGTCAGTAACCCCTGTAAAAGAAACCTCCCTGGCAGCATCCGGCAAATCCAATATTTCCACTTCTACTTTTTGAGGCCGTCCGAAGCCATAATAATAATCCCCATTTGCCAGGGTAACGTTATTTTTTTTATCGAATAGCAGGTTAGGGTTGAGTCCGTTTCTTGTTTCCACTTTTAACCGAAATGCACGGTTTTCTATTTCTACACTGCCCGGCAGCTCAATCCCATCTGTGCCGGCAAAAGAAATTTTTACTTCCCCGGCAGATACAATATCCTGTTGAGAAGAAGCTGGTGAGAGAACCGCGCTACCAGTTATTAAAGCAGTTGTACCACTAAGCTGATGAATAAATTTTCTGCGGGAGTACTGTTGTTTGCTCATTGAATGACTTTTATCGGTTAATTGAATTTAGAATATGGCTTGATCTATTCAGAAATGAACAGTACTAGCCCCTTCGAAGCCGGAATGATCAATTCTTTAAGATTAATATCCCGGGCATTTTGCAACCCTTCTACTTGCGGTATTTCAATCTTCGCATTCGCAGGCGATATCTCCATCTTTTTCCAATCTATATCTAAATTAATCACATGCGTTGAATCTGTCCAGTTACCTAAAACAATCATTGCTTTTCCTTTATTCAGATATACGCTTGGCAAAATATTAGGATTACTTGTTTTTATGGGGTTGGCATTATCCCAATATCCGATATATGTTGATCCGGAAATACCAAACTGATCCCATAATTTCCAGATGACTGAAGGATCGCAATGATGATAATATCGGGTAGCCATTCCATATACCATTCCCCGGTAAGTATTACCACACCCTTCTAACATTTCTCCGTAAAGCCCAAATGGTATTCCTGACATTTCTACTAACCAATAATCCGGATCTGAATTGTAATCATACATCTCGCCAAGCCATAAACTATTCACATAAGGAAACAACTCGAGGTAATTATTGGCGGGGCTGTTCAGCCCGTACTCCTTTTGAAATGCATTGCCTGAATGAAAATCTATTAAACAGCTATCGGCAGCCCTATCCAGTGTTTTGCGTACCCGTTTCATAATTTCCCTGTCATAACCTACCCCATCAAGGTAGATACCCCTGATCCCTATTTTTTTAACCAGGTAGTTCAACCCTTCAATGTAATAATTGTGCCATCGCGAAACGCCCTGAGTGCGTATTGACATATCCCAGTCTAACCCTGCTGCAGCATCGGGAGGACAATGCCATGCAGGATCATAGTGATGCCTGAGATGTTCAAACAACCAGGAGTGCCCCGTCCTTCCATACATTGTTTTATCAATGCCATCTTCATGGGTATCCGCAAGCATTATTGTTTTGCTGCGGGTAAAAATTTCATCATCCAGATGGCGTAGTGCCCATATCTCAGGAAGATAGACTGACAATTCTCTGACTGTATAATATAGTTTCGTTCTTATTTTAACTTTATTGGCTCTTCCAACCAACGATGTTAATTTACTATCCCTCAAAAAAGGATAATTAATAAACGGGTTATATTGATTGGCATGATGTACGTTCATTACCGTTGCACCAAATTGTGCAGCCTTTTCCGGGTTAGCATCTCTGTGATAATATCGTTCACTCCAATGCTGGTTATCTAAAGGATGAAAAGGCGTAATAAGTAATCCAAAATTCAATACCATCTCTTTACCGCTGGCAATTTTTTTGGAACCTGTATAAGCTGTTACAACGGCAGCATTGTTTGTATGATACATCGTACAGCCACCTTTTCCTTCATTACTCCAATCTTTATATGGCCCGGTATTCTCAAAGCCATATATCTTCCAGTCAGGAACAATATGCTTTAATTTTAACTGCATCCCCGCATTTACATCTCCTATCCAAAGCATATTATTAGCATACTCCTGCTGCCATTTCCATTCTAGTTTATCCGGTATTTTTCCCCCTCGTTTGCCCATGCCCATCAGATATTTAGCAGTAGTTCGTTTGTAAGGCAGCACCAGTTGTACGTCATCTAAGCTTATATTATTTTTTGCCTTCATTCTGATTGCATAATTAATGTAACCGTCGCACTCCATTTTAGCCTGTACTATAATTTCAACATCAGTATTACTTAGTACAGTGTGCCATGCAACAGCTCCGCTGGATTGTGAGGTAATAACTGGTGTTTGTGCTTTTAGCTTTATTTCTTTTCCATTTTTTAAAAGGCGTAATTGAATCGCTCCTGAAAGAATATCTTTATCATCACCATTAACCTGGTGATTGCTGCCAGTAAATGAGCTGGTTATTTGAGAAGGAAAACCGAACTTATCAATACTTACCTTACGTCCAAGAATAGCAAAGCTGCCGCCCTGAATGGTCACTGGGGTATAAGGTGCTACTATTTCATCATCAATACCTCTCGTAGCATCCAACCAATTTAAGCGGGACATATTTGCAGGAGTGTCATATCCATTATTCTCAACAGATTGCCCTTTTACCTGGATACTCACATCCACGGTATATGTATTAGTTCCTTTCCCAAATACATTAACCTTTCCCTTATATATACCCTCAGGCTGGTTTTTATCTACGTTGGTAAGAATCCACATAGCACGAACCTCACCCTTGGGCACCACTACATTTCTGTAAAATTTTCGGCCTAAGTAATCATTGCCGCCTGCATTAATGCACTTCAATGCGCTGGACGGGATAACATATCCTGTTTCTGTTTTCAAATCTGAGAATACCAGCTTCACATTATCCAACTCCTTAAATGGAGAAAAAATACCGATCTGCCATGCATAACATTCATCTCTATATGCGCTTCCCGAAAATGTTGTGTTTACAGCTCTTTTATACCACCTGTAGGGAATTGTTTCTGTCATGTGAATAGGAAAGCTTCTATCTTCGGGGAATAAG
>CAYWVB010000036.1:0-60399 GCA_964461595.1 uncultured Terrimonas sp.
TCAAATTAAAAATTAAGGCTGTAGCGAATACGCCATTTTCATTTTTTAATGCAGATACGCCAACAGCCCTGGTGTCTCTGAAAAATGGCGGGGCAGGCCTTTCGCCTATCGCAGCTAACTTCTATCCCGAATTGTATGTGGAATTAATCAGGAGGGTTAACAAGCCCGAAAGCGGGAAAGAGCTGAGCAGGCTGGGCGCAAAACTAACGGTTATGGATAGTGCGGCAGGGCTGTTTTATCCGATGTCGGCAAAAATGTTTTTACAGCAAAGGGGATTGCCCATTACATCCGTTTGTCGTGTTCCGCAGCGGGAGATGCGGGTGAGCGACCAAATGAGATTTGCGGCCCTGATGGAAATGTACAAAGAAACGCTTGAACAACTACATCATTAATATTGCCTTTTATGCGTAAGCCTTTAAGCCCAATATCCTGTATAGCTACCGGGTGGGCGGCGGTGACCGCTGAGTGAATGGTTTCAGTTCAGCGCAACCTCAAACAACAACGATGAATTCTATTTTTCTTTATTTTGGCGATGCGCACGGAAGAGGAAACTTTGCGAAGGATATGTCGCTCTTCTGTCGGTATCAGTTTACCCTCCCGGAGCTTTAAAATTTGTAGTGCCCAATACCTACTGATACCCGAGAGAGAAAAGATTGCCGTTTTCATTCATAGACGTGGGAAATGCATTCTTATTATAAGTATAATCAACACGTATTACCGCGGGCTGAGGATGTACTGACGGGTTACTATAGTCGGTAAAGCTGCTCCAAACCATATTATTCCGGTTGACAGAGAAAGGGATATTCTCAACAGCAGCATATATATTCCTGTAGGGGTTAAGCCCGTCGTCGTAAGCGTAATCTGTTTTGGAAGCCAGCACAGGCTCCGGGCTCGTGGCATTGATGGCATACACAGAGGCTGATCGTACATTGCCTTTGTCGTCGTAGTCATATATGCTATATCCTGTAAGCGCCCCGTCGGCAGCATAACGGGTTTCCATAGATAGCAATTCCTGCTCATTGTAGTTGAAGGTTGTGAAGGACTGCAGCTCATACTGTTCGTCTTTCCGCAGGAAATAATTCTTCTGGATCGCTTTCCCTTCTGCACCGTATACCAATGCGCTCCGGGTGTATGCAATTGCAGTGGAAGAAACACCGGCCCCATAATTCATTTGTTCATCTATTTGCTCAAGCCTGCCATCCCGGTATATATATGTTGTCTTTGAGCTTATTAGTCCCGCATTGTAATCTTTATAGCTGATGCGTGCGTTAACAGAACCATCGGAATTGTATGTAATGGTATTAAGTATCCTCTCCCCATCTCCCTGCTCAGCCTTCACAACAGATAAAAAAGTGCCGGGAGCAACCTTCATCTGCCCGGCAGCCTTATCTTTTTTGCAGGCTGCAAACAACATCCCCAAAGCCACGAACCATAAAACCGTTCTCATATTATCTGTTTATTCCTGTTAAGTACATTCCATGACAGGGATTTTACCGCCAACGTTGCACCAAGTGCCCGATATAACTTCCCGGGAATACCGGGCTCGGCCGGGCGCATTTTAATTGAATATGATTTCTTTTTTCAATATATCTTCAATCCTGGTTTTAATGGTCACATAGTCGGTATAGCCATCTGCCAGGGTATACAACTTATTATCCGCAACCTGGAGGAATAATTTAGGAAAAGCAGTAGCATCTAACCTGCGGCAAAGCGCAAATTCATCCAAAGCCATTTGCCTGTAGGTATCACTGTGAAGTGAGCGATAGAAATCAGCGGCAGGTATCCCGTATTTTTCCGGCAAATGCCGGTAAGCTTCGTCATCACATAAGTCGCGCCCCTCAAAATGCAGGGCATATAGCAATGCACAGCCAAACTGAACGGATAGCAAAGGATAATAATCTTTTAGTACGCACAGTGCAATGGCAGCTTTTTCAGAAGAAGGGTACCAGTCACTCTCATCCGGGTGATTGAGGTGCCAGAGATAATCCTCCCCATACCGGGCTCCTGTTTGTGCACTTACCTGGTTCGATAAGGTTTTCAGATATTCGGTCAATACAGCAAGAGGTTTGGGCTGTTCGGGCAGGATCATGCCTCCCGACAATACTTCGATAGTAAGCAGATCGCGGTATTCCTGGTCCAGCCTGGTGATGACGGGGCTGAATCCATAGCACCAGTCGCAATAGGCATCATAACAATATATTATCAGCGGATACATTCCAGGCTTAATAAGAGAAATACAAAGTTAGATCAGCGGATAAGATAAGGCTAATAATATTTTGTAGCGCCCAGGGGGTGTATAAGCCCCGGCTTTTACACCGGCGCACCAAAATATTTTTGAGGTTTAAAATAAATGATAGAGAATTAAAATAAAATGATACCTTTGCGCATCAAAATTTGAGTTTGTACAGTCCCGGAAAAAGAAATGATTCAATCTGCTACGCATCTTCTGCTAATAGTTCAGTCTTCTTTGCTCGCTGTTTTCTCAGATTTCATTTTTTAATTTAATTTTTTTAGTAAATGAACATTTATGTTTCTAATTTAAGCTTCAACGTTATTGATGAAGACTTAAAGGCTTTTTTTGAAGAGTACGGAGAAGTATCTTCTGCAAGGATTATTACCGACAAATTCAGCGGTCGCAGCCGTGGCTTCGGCTTTGTTGAAATGCCTAACGATGAAGAAGCTAAGAAAGCTATCGCCGAATTAGACAAAGGCGTTGTAGAAGGAAGAGCTATCAACGTTACTGAAGCTAAGCCCCGTGAAGAACGCAGCAGCAACAACAACAGGCGTGCTTTTGCTGAAAGCGGTCGCGGTCGCTATTAAAAAATAGCATTCGTTGCTCAAATGCTTCGACAATAAGGAGCCGTCAGAACAGATATTATTCATACTGCCTGCCGGCTCCTTACTTATTTCTGTATGGATCTGTGCTTTACTTTACAATGTTTTTCTCAAGGTATTGAATACTTTTCTCAATGCTTAACATGGGAGGTCCGGGGCATGTGTCCTGTTCCACAAAAAAGTGTTTCATCCCCGCAGTTTTGGAAGCTGCAAATATGCTTTTGAAATCAATCACGCCATTACCTACTTCTGTAAAAAATTTCCGGCCGGTATTATCCATGTCTTTCACATGCCAGAGCGGGAACCTGCCGGGATGCTGCTTAAACATTTCAACCGGGTCTTTACCGGCAAATGATATCCAGTAAAGATCAAGCTCAAATTTTACCAGGTCGTGATCTGTTTCCCCAAGAAAAATATCGTATCCATGTTGCCCGTTCATATTGGCAAACTCAAAATTATGATTATGGTATGCAAACTGCATACCCGCTTTTTTACATGCCTCCCCTGCAGCATTCATCTGTGCAGCTATCTTTTTGTAATCGTCTATGTTCTTTCGCTCATCATCGGTAAGATAAGCCAGCACCATATACTGCTGCCCTGCCGTTACCGCATCTTCAATGGCCTTATTCCAGTCGCCGGAAAGGGCTGTCAGCATATAGTGACCGCTGGGATGAGCAAGCCCGTAACCCTTTAATACTGAAGCAAATTCAGCCGGGGTCATCCCAAAATACTTACCTCCTGTATACCCAAACGATTCTACTTCTTTATACCCCAATGCCGCTACCTGCTTCAACACGGTTTTTGGATCTTTGGCCATTTCATTGCGGAGCGTGTAAAGCTGTAACCCTATTTTTGCTTTTGACTTTAATAAAAACGACGGACCAGCAAAAGCTGCCATGGAAAAAAGGCTGCTTTGCTTAATAAACGACCTCCTGGTTGTCATGGTTAGAAATTTTTGATGAGGGAATGAAGGTAAAGAAAAGAATAACAGGAAAGCAGTCAGCGGTCAGTGTCTTGTCCTGGAATCAGATGCGCTTTATACCTGATACTGTTGTGCCTTTCAGTGATTGCAGTCGTCGGCATGGCAATGCGCGGCTTTACGGCACAGCCGGTAATTGAGATAGTGTGCAAGCATTATCAGGAGCACGGCAGGTACCAGCAGCCAGATATGATACTGGTGAAACCATTCCTTGAGCAGCAAAAATGAAATGCCACCGGAAAAAAGCAGGATGGGAAACAGGCGGTGATGATGTTCCTTATAACCGTGATACAATGCGAATACGCCAATGACAAAAGCCAGGGAGATCATTCCATATTCAAAAAAATAATTATTGATGATGTTAATGCCAAATACAGGCAGGCTCGTTATCAGCAAAGGCAATACTGCACAATGAATAGCACAGGCTAAGGAAGCCGTAATACCGAGCGCATCATAGTTTATTTTAAACATCCGAAGTATAGCATAAATGATAAAGAGGCAAATATACAACATTTATGCAACTTCGTTGCATTTTATGAGATCAATCCAAAAAATCCTTACCGCCTATCTCTTAATCAGCACCGATAATCTGAACATGCGTGTTTAGCGCTTACGTTCGTAACTTTGCATTATTCAACACGGTTGTATGAGCAGGAAAACATTAATCTACATTGGTTTTTTTGTGGTGCTCTTCGGAGGTTTTTATGCATTTTTATATGCTACCATTGACAGCAAAAAATCAAGATTGCCGGTATTAAATGATGTGAGACCTTTTTCTTTTCAAAGACAGGACGGACAACAGGTAACAGAAAAGGACATTAAAGGAAAAGTATATATAGCAGAATTTTTTTTCACTACCTGTCCCGGCATCTGCCCTAAGATGAATACCAATATGAGAACGGTGTACGAAAAGTTTAAGGATAAAGATAATTTCCTGATACTTTCCCATACCGTGGATCCGGAAAACGATACTATAGCCCGTCTTAAAGTATATGCCGACTCATTAGGCGCTGATGTAAAAAACTGGTGGTTCCTGACCGGTACCAAAGAAGCTCTTTATAAGGCAGCCCGCGAAAGCTATATACTGGATGATCCGCAGAATAATGCCATAGATATCAAAGAACAGTTTTTACATACTCAGTTCTTTGCCCTGGTGGACAAGAACGGCAGGGTGCGGGGCATATATGACGGATTAAAGAAAAGTGAACTGGCTAAGCTGGATGCCGATATTGAAGATCTGCTGAATGAGGAGGGGGGGTGAGAGGTGAATGCTCAATAGTGAATGGTGAATGATGAATTCACTATTCACAAAACAATATAAATTGAACGTATTATGGAAGACAGCATTGCAGAAGTTTTGAAGAAAAATCAACTGAGCGTAACAGAGAGCAGGCGAAAAATACTGGAATTGTTCCTTCAGCAGGATACAGCCCTCGCACATCATGATATAGAAGTCAAAGCCCGGGAAAAATTTGACAGGGTAACAGTATACCGTACACTGCAGACATTTCTTGAAAAGGGTATTATACATACTATTCCCACACCTGATAATTCCATTAAATATGCTTTATGCAGGGATAACTGTGAAGAAGGGCACCACCACGATGATCATGTGCATTTTATCTGCACCAGTTGCGGCATAACCACCTGTCTTGAAGAAGTGCATGTTCCCGATATAAAATTGCCCAAAGGATATAAAACCATGCAGACAGAAGTTGTAGTTAGCGGTATTTGCAAAGCCTGCAGTTGATAAATCTGAATGAACACGATGCCAAATCCCAACTTACAAGCCGATAAAGCTGCTTTGAGCGCTGCAGAAAAAGACTTTGAAAATAATATCCGCCCACAGGAAATTGCTGCATTCAGCGGCCAGGATAAGGTGATTGAAAATATAAAGATCTTTATCAAAGCCGCAAAGATCAGGGGGGAAGCGCTCGACCATATCCTCTTTCATGGCCCGCCGGGACTGGGTAAAACTACCCTCAGCCGCATAGTAGCCAATGAACTGGGAGTACAGATCAAAGAAACTTCGGGTCCCGTCATTGAAAAGCCCGGCGACCTTGCGGGGCTGCTTACCGGCCTGCAAGCCAATGATGTATTATTTATTGACGAAATACACCGGCTAAGCACTGTAGTGGAGGAGTATCTCTATGCAGCAATGGAAGATTACAGGATTGATATCATCATTGATACAGGGCCAAATGCGAGAAGCATTCCTATCAACCTGAACCCTTTTACCCTGATAGGCGCCACTACCCGCAGCGGCTTGCTTACAGCACCTTTGCTTTCGAGGTTCGCCATCAAGTCAAGACTGGAATATTATACTGCCGCTACGCTAAAGAAGATCATTCTTCGTTCCGCTGCTATTTTACATGTGCAGATTGCAGAAGAAGCCGCAGTAGAAATAGCGGGGCGCAGCCGTGGCACTCCCCGCATTGCTAACGGGCTGCTGCGCAGGGTAAGGGATTTTGCACAGGTGCTGAACGATGGTGTCATTGACCAGGGCATTACGCTGCACGCACTTAAAGCCCTGAATGTGGATGAGCATGGACTCGACGAGATGGATAACCGCATACTTACTACCATTATCGAAAAATTCAAGGGTGGGCCTGTTGGTATCAATACTATTGCTACTGCCGTTGGCGAAGAGCAGGGCACGCTTGAGGAAGTATATGAGCCTTTCCTGATCCAGGAGGGATTTATCATGCGCACTACAAGAGGCCGCGAAGCCACACCTAAGGCTTATGAACACCTGGGAAAAAACCTGCCGCCGAAAAACCTGTTGTTTTGATGCCCGGTACCCTATGCATTATTTAATAAAAAAAATACCTTCCGGCTCAGCACTCTTTTTGTGTGACAAGGGTAGCGGCTGTAGTGCAGGGACTTATCATTATTACGTCTACAAACGGGTAGCCTCTCTGCGGCATTTTCTTCATAGCGAAAATTCGAAATGCTTCTTTTTTCCACAGGTTTTACAAAATCTATTATATTTAATATCCCATTTACCCCTAATCATTCTTCAATATGAAATCTCTTATATTGCTGATCGCAGGCATTGCTTCAGCATATTGCTGCCGCGCTCAAACGGATAAGGATATTCCTGAAATGATCAACGCAAGCCGGAAGTTGCGTGAGCTGATGCAATCCGATCCTCACAGGCCCGTTTATCATTTTGTGGCTCCCGAAGGACATGCTATGCCATTTGATCCCAACGGCGCCATATACTGGAATGGGAAATACCACCTGGGATATATTTATCAAAAATTTCGCAATGGGAAATATGAGCATGTGTGGGGGCATGCTGTCAGCACCGATCTTTTGCACTGGAGCTTATATCCCGATATGCTGAATGTGAAGGATGGCGACATGGAAGAAGGCATTTTCAGCGGGGGCGCTTTTCTCTCTAAAGAAGGGATACCACACATTATGTATCACGGGCAGGGCGCTTCTGCCAATCTCGTAGCCTATTCCACAGATGATGATTTAAAAACCTGGAAAAAATTTGAAGGCAATCCCGTGCTGAAAACACCTGCAGCAGACGATCCTTTTGGCAATTCCGGCAAATATACTGCCTGGGATCCTGAAGGATGGTATGATAAAAAAGCAGGCTGCTATTACCAGATCTCCGGCGGGAAAACACCGGCGCTGTTTAAATCAAAGGATATGTATAAATGGAGCTATACCGGAAGGCTGCTTGATAGCTCCCAACACTGGCTGTACGCTTCTGAAGACGTCTCCTGTCCTGATTTCTTTAGTATCGGAGGAAAATCAATGCTGCTGTTCATCAGCCACAATATAGGCGCACAATATTTCATCGGTGATTTTGCCAACGATAAATTTTCCATCCGGCAGCATGGCAGGATGAATTGGCCCGGCGGCACTTTTTTTGCGCCGGAGCAACTGAAAGACGGTAAAGGAAGAAATATTATATGGGCCTGGGTATTGGAACGAAAGCCTCAAACACTCCCGGACTACGGATGGTCCGGTATCATGAGCTTACCCCGTGTATTATCGCTTTCTGAAAATAGCATACTGCAGATCAATCCTCCGGAGGAAATTAAAGCTATCAGGCTGAATAAGGTGAAAGAAAACAATCTTATTCTGCCGCCCAATACGGAAAAATCATTAAAAGGGAAAGGCAAATTCGTAGAATTGCAGGTGGAACTGCAGGGTGGAACAAGCTCTCCTTATGGAGTAAAAGTTTTCTGTTCGCCTGACGGGAAAGAAGAAACCACTATCAGCTATGACCCGCTGAAGAAACAACTGGTGGTGAACTTCATAAAATCTTCGGTGCATACTCCCGTACAAATGCCGTCGAATGCTATTTTCGGACCGCAGATGGATGGTTTCCCTGAAAAAGTTTCAGAACAAAGCGCTCCTTTTGAGCTTGCAAAAGGCGAGACGCTGAAGCTGGATATTTTTTTGGATCGTTCTATCATTGAAGTTTTTGCCAACGGCCGCCAGTGTGTTACACAGGTAGTGTATCCGGAACTGGAAAGCAGCAACCTGCTCAAAGTATTTAGCAGCAATGATAAGGTAGTGGTGAAAAAAGCGACCTGCTGGACTATGGCGGAAACAAACGGGGACTAACTTATATCCCTATGAATTCCCAGGCGCTGAGATAGGCATTTTTCCGATCTGCGTAATTGATAAAGCCTGCATAAAATGCCGACTGCCCCAGCGTAGCGCTATCGCCAATCACAACGAGCTTTTTGCGGGCTCTTGTCATAGCCACATTCATGCGCCGTATTTCCGACAGGAATCCTATGCGGCTATCCGGGTTGCTTCTTGTCATGCTGATATATACAATGTCTCTTTCCTGTCCCTGGAAACTATCTATGGTATTCACTGATATGCTGTTGCTGTAATTATTCAAAACAGGCGAATGGTCAATAAGGTCCTGCAGGAGCTCTATCTGCCCGCGGTAAGGAGCAATTACAGCTATAGAAGGAAAATTGCCGGAAGCATAATTTTCACTCAGCCGCCCAACAAACCGGGTGAGATGTTGTACAACAAAAGAAGCCTCTTCGGTATTGGTCATGCTTGAGTTGTCTGTCTTCTCCTCAAATCCACAACCGGCGGTATCTATAAAAGCCAGCGGAGCATCTGCATCAAAAAGCAGGTGACCCGCCACAGCGCCATGCGCTTTCAAACGTTGCTCATAAAACACTTTTGAGGAATACCCCATAATATCTGTATGCATCCGGTATTGCTCCTCCAGCATTACTACAGCCTCCGGGTGCAATGCAATACATTTTTCCAGTAAGGTAGCAGCCAGTCCCCCGGCAGCGGCTTCTTCCGATTTAATGGTAGGAGGTAACTGGCAATGATCTCCTGCCATTACCAGCTTTTCTGCTTTTAAAACGGGGATCCAGCAGGCAGGCTCCAGCGCCTGTCCGGCTTCATCTATTACTACCGTCCTGTACTTCAGATGGCGTACCGTATAATGATTGGCTCCCACCAGCGTAGCAGCTATTACCTGTGCCTGCGAAATAAGGTTGTCAATAATGTATTGCTCTGTTTTTTCTACCTCCTTAATGATCTTATGGGCTTCCTCAAATAATGCTTTGCGCTGATCCCTCTCTGCCTTTCCAAAATTGCGCTTGTATTTATGCGCCATACTCCTGTATTCATTTGCCTGTTTCTTCATCTTCTTGATGTCTTTCATACCGGCATGCGCAGCCATCTTACTGTCAAGCGTAAGCGACATGAGCCGCTCCGACACTCTTGCCGGGTTGCCTACGCGCAGCACATTTAAGCCCTGGTCTGCAAGCTTTTCGCTCAGCAGGTCTACAGCCGCATTGCTTGGTGCCACCACCAGCACCTGTCCTTCTCCCCGCACAAGCAACCGGATGGCCTGCACAAGCGTAGTGGTTTTGCCCGTGCCGGGAGGCCCATGCACTATTGCCAGGTCTTCTGCGGCAAGGATCCTGCCTATTGCAGCCTGCTGAGATGCATTTAAGGGGTCCTTCTGAAAGAGAGGGATTGTATTGTGAAACCCCGGCGCCCTTCGCCCGGTGAGCACAGCGTTCAAACGGTTTTCTTTTTCACTCCCGGCAGATGCATTGGCCTGTTTCAGGGCATTTTGCATTTCATTATAGCTGTTGTCATCAAAAAGAAGGTCAAGACCCAGCTTCCCGTTGCGGCTCCAGTCGGGCAGCTCATCCGTACGGAGCGTAAGCCTGAGCCGGCCGGCAGCCTGAAAAGTAACAATGCCTTCTATCCTGTCTTCTTTAGCATCATGATTGGAAAAAAGAGCTGCCGTGGCGCCAAAGCGAAACTGGTGCGGAATATCCTGTTGTGTGGTGCGTTCAATCTCCACCGTCAAAAAATCTCCTCTGCCCAGTTCCGTATCCCTGATGGCTACCGGGTACCAGGTGAGCCCGTTGGTACGCCTGGCGCCGACAGATGAAGCTGCGATCAGTTGCTGGTATTGTAATTTATCTTCTTCCTTCTCCTTTGCAAGCAGTTCCTGTAGCTTTTCAAAGTATTCCATCCTGCAAAGATAACAGGAAGCGACATGCTATAACAGGCTGACAATCTTATTATAAACAGCCGGCAAACACAGATTTAATTCAAGATGATGATATTCTCTGCGTTCTTCCGATGTTTATATGCCCATGAAATTGGATGGAGGCTACTGCGATATTACAGGCATATTGAGGCAGCGGCACAATAGCAGTGCCGGACCTAATCAGGCGAGGCTCAGCTTTAAAGTCCAATCCCAGCAAACTGGCAAAAAAAAATCCATCCCGAAGAATCGGAACGGATTTGTGTAGGTTTATATTCCTAACCGTCCTAAATAAAATAGTATTCTTAACTGCAACCCATGCTGTTGCCGCAGTTTAAGCATTTGTAGCAGGTACCGCTCCTCACCGTTATATGCCCGCAGGTATTGCATGCCGGGGCATCGCTCTGCATGCTTTTAAGGTGCTCGCTTACCACATTTATGCTGGTTGCTGATAATGTTTTTTGTGCTTTGGCCGGCTGCCCGGTACCCGACGGACCAATGACCCTTACATCGCTTAATGCAGGCTTAGGAGCATACTCCAGTCCTGTGGGGATATCATCCCAGTCATCATTGCCCAGGTTGTTAACCTCCGGCTTATCCAGTACGTGCACCAGGTCTGTTCTTCCCAGGTACTCATAAGCCAGGCAGCGGAATACAAAGTCTACAATGGAAGTGGTAGACTTGATATTGGGATGATCCACCATCCCGGCGGGCTCAAACTTGGTGAACACAAATTTTTCTACAAATTCTTCCAGCGGTACACCATATTGCAGGCCTACCGATACAGATATGGCAAAGCAGTTCATAAGGCTGCGGAGGGTGGAGCCTTCTTTGGCCAGGTCTATGAATATTTCACCTAATGTGCCGTCGCCATACTCTCCTGTTCTCAAAAAGAGCGCCTGTCCGTTGATCTTGGCTTTTTGAGTAAATCCCCTGCGTTTGGCAGGCAACTGTTTTCTTTCCACTATCCTCGACAACTGGCGCTTCAGCTTGGTATCTATTGATTCCTGCATACGCTTATGCAGCTCGTCCAGCAGTTCGTCAACAGTAAGCTTGCCCATATCAATCAATGGGGTATCCTGTCCGGCGGCGTCTTCAGTTACTGTGTCTTTGTCTTTTGATTTTTTGGAATCGCTCTTGTTGCTTAACGGCTGGCTGAGCTTGGAGCCGTCACGGTATAGTGCACATGCTTTCAACCCTAATTCCCAGCTCAGCATGTAGCAGTCGCCGATCTCTTCCACGGTGGCTTCATGCGGCAGGTTGATGGTTTTGGAAATAGCCCCGCTGATGAATGGCTGGGCAGCTCCCATCATGCGTATATGCCCATGGGCATGTATATAACGCTCTCCCTTTTTACCGCATTTATTGGCACAGTCAAACACTGGATAATGTTCCTTCTTTAAATACGGTGCGCCTTCTATGGTCATTGTACCGCAGATATAGTCATTGGCTACTTCTATCTGCTCCGGTGTAAAGCCAAGCGTTTCCAGCAGGTTGAAGTTCCAGTCGTTGTATTCTTCCGGGGTAAACCCGAGTCTTGCCAGGCAAGGTTCGCCAAGCGTAAATTTATTGAAAACAAAGCCGATCTCGAAAGCGGAAGCAAGCGCATTATCCAGCTTTTTGATCTCGTCTGCAATAAATCCTTTTTCACTGAGGCTTTGCAGGTTGATGAATGGCGCTCCCGCAAAACTGGCTGAGCCCACTGCATATTTAATGATAGCATCAATTTCCTTATCCGTATATTTCAGGTTTTTCAGCGCCTGGGGAACAGACTGGTTGATGATCTTGAAATAACCGCCGCCGCTCAGTTTTTTGAATTTCACAAGGGCGAAATCAGGTTCCACGCCGGTGGTATCGCAATCCATCACCAGTCCAATGGTGCCGGTGGGAGCGATCACGGTAGCCTGTGCATTGCGGTAGCCGTATTTTTCACCCATTTCCACGGCTTCGTCCCAGGCATTGCATGCGGCTTTAAGCAGGTAATCAGGGCAATATTTAGCGTGAATGCCCTGCGGCTTGATGCTCAGTTGCTCATATTCATCGGCATCGTAAGCAGCGAGGCGGTGATTACGCATTACACGCATCATGTCTTCCCTGTTTTCCTCAAATCTTGCGAAAGGCCCGAGGTGAGCCGCCATCTCTGCAGAAGTTTTATAAGCTATACCGGTCATAATAGCGGTAATAGCCCCTGCAATCGCCCTTGCTTCGGGGCTGTCATAAGAAATGCCGCTTACCATGAGCATTGAGCCCAGGTTGGCATAGCCGAGCCCCAGGGTGCGGTAGTCATAAGAAAGCTGCGCCACTTCTTTTGAAGGGAACTGGGCCATGAGCACTGATATTTCAAGCACCGTGGTCCAGAGCCTTACCGTGTATTCAAATCCTTTTACATCGAATACATTGTTGTCTTCATTGAAAAATTTGCGCAGGTTAACAGAAGCCAGGTTGCAGGCAGTGTTGTCGAGGAACATATACTCGCTGCAGGGGTTGGAGGCCCGGATACGTCCACCTTTGGGGCTGGTATGCCATTCATTAATGGTGGTGTCGTATTGGGTACCCGGGTCTGCACAACGCCACGCTGCGTAAGCAATCTGGTTCCACACTTCCCTGGAAGGGACTTTTTTCATTGTTCTTCCATCGGTGCGGGCTTTAAGCTCCCAATCCTCGTTATGTTGTAGTTTTTCAAAAAACGCATTAGGTATACGCACAGAATTATTAGAATTCTGCCCGCTTACTGTTTTGTAAGCTTCTCCCTCATAATCGGAAGCATAGCCTGCATTGATCAGGGCTGCCACCTTATTCTCTTCTTCCACTTTCCAGTTGATGAAGCTCATGATCTCCGGATGGTCCAGGTCAAGGCATACCATCTTGGCCGCGCGCCTTGTGGTACCGCCGCTTTTAATAGCGCCTGCTGCCCGGTCGCCGATCTTTAAAAAGCTCATGAGACCGGAAGAAGTACCGCCGCCGCTCAGCTTTTCTCCTTCCCCGCGTATATTGGAATAATTGGTGCCCACTCCGCTGCCATATTTAAAAATACGGGCTTCTCTTACCCACAGGTCCATGATGCCGCCATCATTAACAAGATCATCTTCCACGCTGAGGATGAAGCAGGCATGGGGTTGCGGGCGCTCATAAGCTGAGGTAGACTTTTTCAGGATATTATCTGCCGGGTCAACATAATAGTGGCCCTGGGGCTTGCCTTTGATGCCATAGCTTTCATACAAGCCGGTATTAAACCATTGCGGGCTGTTGGGAACGCATGCCTGGTTCAGTATACAATACACCAGCTCCTCGTAAAATACCTGCGCATCTTCTTTGGATGCAAAATATCCATACCGTTCACCCCATACTTTCCAGCAGTTAGCCATACGGTGCGCCACCTGCTTTACAGAAGTCTCCCGGCCTGTTGACCCGTCCGGCTGAGGCACGCCGGCTTTACGGAAATATTTTTGTGCAAGAATGTCCGTTGCAATCTGGCTCCACTGTTTCGGCACCTCTACGTTCTTCATTTCAAATACGATCTCCCCGTTCGGGTTGCGGATCACTGAAGTACGATAGTCATACTCAAACTGATCAAACACATCCATATCGTCCCGCGTAAAGAGTCGGGGGTACTTCAAGCCTTCGCTTTTATTTTTTTTATTCATAACAGCAACGAGTTTATTTCAGAAAACTATCGGTTAAAATGTTACCAAATGGTAAGCAGAAAGCGAAAATATCAGGCCGGGACCGTTCACCAAACTCCTAAATATTAACAGGCTGTGGAAAACGCTGAAGATGCAATCCTGCAGTGTATTACAGTTTTTTTGCACACTCTCGTGATAAAAAAATTTGGATAACCAGAGGTTTTTTTCTAAATCATATAACATTCACGTAGTTTCCCTGACTATAATGATATTTTTACGAAGTTCGGAAAAACTAAAGGTAACTGTAACAAAAACTTTTTTGCATTTTTGTATATAAAGGAACAGAATGACCAACCGCATATACCAGGGAATGGCTGCAAAAAAAAAGGAAGGAAAAAAGTCTTTCGCTGTGCTCATTGACCCCGACAAAGTGAATGAGCAAAAGATCAGCGAACTGGTGGAGCTGACTGCAGCAGCTAAAGTGGATTACCTGCTGGTAGGCGGCAGCCTTGTCATTTCCAACCACCTGGACGAGGTGGTGATACGGATAAAGCGCGAAAGCGATATCCCGGTCATCCTGTTTCCCGGCACACCCTCCCAGGTTTCCCGGCACGCCGATGCCCTCTTATACCTTTCTTTGATCTCGGGGCGCAACCCGGAGCTATTGATCGGGCAGCATGTAATATCTGCTCCTTTTGTAAAGCAAAGCGGGCTGGAGATCATTTCCACGGGTTATATGGTGATAGATGGGGGCGCGCCTACAACGGTTTCTTATATCAGCAATGCGGCGCCCATTCCTTCAGACAAGAACGAAATTGCCATGTGCACGGCTATGGCAGGGGAAATGCTGGGGATGAAGCTTATCTATATGGATGCCGGCAGCGGGGCGCGGAGGACCATTGCTGAAAATATGATAGAAAAAGTGGCCGCTGTAATAGAAGCCCCCCTTGTGGTAGGCGGCGGGATATCCGACCCGGAGAAAGCTTACCGGAATTGCAAAGCCGGCGCCGACCTGATCGTGGTGGGCAATGCCATAGAAAAAGACCCTTCCCTTATCCGCGAAATGAGCGCTGCGGTGCACAGCGTGCCGGTATGCCTGTAAATTTGCATTTGATTATTAAAATTTCACATAAAAAATGGACTTGCAACTAAAAAATGTATTTTCTTTGCATCGTCAAAAATTTTACTAAAAGCCCAGCTTTATATTGAACTGAAAATGCAAAAAAATCTCACCACAGTAATCGCTGACGTACCGGCACTTCCCGGTACTACATTGCGTGGGGTTTTTCCTGTTCTGCCCGGAGCAGTTTTTTTCTGCCCTCAAACTCCCTTCAGGGTACGACGTTGATACGAACTCAACATAGCGCACTTCTCGCCAGTCGGGTAAAAGTTGCCATGGCCAATGTTGCCATAAGATCGCTGCTTTTGCAATAATTTAAACCTACATGACAAGTATTAAGCTTTAAAAACGAAAATGAAAACCCAGGAACAATTTCAGGTATTGATTGCCAACGAGAGTCACCTTGACTTCGCCCAGATCATTTGTGATGAGATGGCTTCGTCGGCCAAAGCGAGAGGAACGGGTATTGCTAAAAGAACCCCTGAGTATATCCAGCAGAAAATGCGGGAAGGCAAGGCGGTAATAGCTTTCAGCAAAGAGGGGATCTGGGCGGGATTTTGCTATATAGAGACCTGGAGCCACGGGCAGTATGTGGCCAATTCCGGTCTGATTGTTGCGCCCCCTTTCCGCAAAGGCGGATTAGCGCGTGCCATAAAGGCGAAAATCTTCCAGTTGAGCCGTAAGCTGTACCCCGAAGCCAAGATCTTTGGGCTTACTACCGGTCTGGCTGTGATGAAGATCAATTCGGAGCTGGGTTATGAGCCGGTAACCTATTCAGAGCTGACACAGGATGAAGCCTTCTGGGCCGGTTGCAAAAGCTGCGTTAATTACGACATTCTTATGAGCAAGGAACGCAAGAACTGCTTATGCACTGCCATGCTGTACGATCCTAAAGATCACTATACACCCGAAGAAACCAAAAAGGATTTTCAACAGCATTCCAAGCTCTATGAGCGGTTTATGCGCATAAAAAAATGGAAGCTGCTACAGCCATTCCTGAAGAAAGAAAAGGAAGAAACTCCTAAAAAAAGAGGGCTTGCAGGGATTTTCAGCTTTTTGTTGAGCCTGTGATTTTGCTTAACCATATTTTTTGTATTTCAAATAACCAGACCGGATATGAAAAAAATAGTACTTGGATTCAGCGGAGGATTAGATACTTCCTTTTGCGTAAAATATTTAACTGACGACAAGGGATATGAAGTTCATTCCGTGATTGTCAATACCGGCGGGTTCGACGGGGAAGAGCTGAAGAAAATAGAAGCGCACGCCTATAAGCTGGGCGTAAAGACCCACACTACCGTAAATGCAGTGAAGTCTTATTATGATACTATTATTAAGTATCTTATTTATGGGAATGTGCTTAAAAACAACACCTACCCGTTAAGCGTAAGCGCTGAAAGGCTGAGCCAGGCATTGCATATAGCCGAACATGTTAAGAAGCTTAAGGCAGATGCAGTAGCGCATGGCAGCACGGGCGCGGGTAACGACCAGGTACGTTTTGACATGATCTTTCATATCATGATCCCCGGAGTGGAGATCATTACGCCGATAAGGGACATGAAGCTGAGCCGGGAAGAAGAGATTGATTACCTGAAGAAGAAAGGCGTGGAAATGAATTTTGCGAAAGCGGTATATTCTATTAACAAGGGGCTTTGGGGAACCAGCGTGGGCGGTAAGGAAACATTGTCTTCCAAAGGAATGCTGCCCGAAGAAGCCTGGCCCACCCAGGTAACTGCCAAAGGAGAGCGGGAAGTAAAGCTTAGCTTTAAAAAAGGACAACTGGCTGCTGTGGATGATAAGCAGTTTGATCACCCCACGGAAGCTATTCAATACCTTCAGGGTATTGCTGGCCCCTATGGCATAGGCCGCGATATACATGTGGGAGATACCATTATCGGGATAAAAGGGCGTGTGGGATTTGAAGCTGCAGCCCCGATGATCATTTTGAAAGCGCACCATGCGCTTGAAAAGCATGTGCTGACCAAATGGCAACTGAACTGGAAAGATCAGCTTGCACAGTTTTATGGCAACTGGCTGCACGAAGGCCAGATCCTTGATCCTGTAATGCGTGATATAGAGGCGTTTCTTGAAAATTCCCAGCAGCATGTGACCGGAGATGCATTCGTATATTTGCATCCTTACCGTTTCCAGATCATCGGTATTGCATCGCCATACGACCTGATGAACAGCAAATTTGGAAAATACGGTGAAATGAATACAGGCTTTACCGGTGAAGATGTAAGAGGGTTCAGTAAGATATTCGGTAATCAAACGTCTATCTATCAACTTGTAAAGCAAGATGCTGCCGATAAGTAAATATAATCCTGTTACCCATTATCGCTGGGGCAGCTCTGTGACGGATGGGTACTTGCGGATTCGGATGCACTCTCAGTAAAGCAGGAAACGATGCACCGGGTTATTAATCTTGCTGCGGAAACGCCCGAATTTATATTGAGCTCCCGGCCTTCTGCTTACAATGACAGGTATAATATTATTTGATATGAAGAAAATTAAAATCGGCATAATCGGTGGCGCAGGATATACAGGAGGGGAATTGATCAGATTGCTCATTAATCATCCTGCAGCAGAGATCAGTTTTATTCACAGCCGGAGCAATGCCGGGAAACCGGTTGCAGCTATTCACGAGGATCTGTTTGGTGAAACCTCACTATTGTTCACCAATGATCTTTCGGGGTTGGGTGGCGGTGTTGACCTTTTATTCCTGTGCCTGGGGCATGGAGAATCGAAGAAATTTTTATCAGAAAACAAAGTTGCCGATAGTATAAAGATCATTGACCTGGCCAATGATTTCCGGTTAAGCAAACAATCGGTTATAGGTAACCGTAAGTTCATATACGGTTTACCGGAGTTGAACAGGGATCAGATCAGGAAAGCTGATAATATCGCCAATCCCGGTTGTTTTGCCACCACTATACAACTCGGTTTATTGCCTCTTGCCAAAGCAGGGCTGCTCGACGAAATATATACTACCGGGATAACAGGAAGCACGGGCGCAGGACAAAAGCTTTCGGCTACTTCACATTTCAGCTGGCGCGCCAACAATATACAGGCATATAAAACATTAACACACCAGCACCTCGGGGAAATAGGAGAATCGTTATTGCAGTTGCAACCCCGGGCTGCTATTGATCTGAACTTTGTGCCCTGGCGCGGTGATTTCGCAAGAGGTATTTTTATCAGCTCTACCATACATTGCGAAAGCAGTTACGAAGAGCTTGTAATACTGTATAAGAATTTTTATAAAAATGCTGCCTTTACATTCGTGAGCGATCAGCCTATCTTTTTAAAGCAGGTGGTGAATACCAACAAAGCTATTATCCAGTTGGAGAAAGTTGGCAGCAAACTAGTGGTTCATTCTATTGCAGATAACCTGCTGAAAGGCGCCAGCGGGCAGGCTGTGCAAAATATGAACCTGATGTTCGGGATTGATGAAGCAGCGGGGCTGAGGCTGAAGGCGGGGGGATTCTGAAGAAGACGTAGGGTATAAGGGTTTACGATCAGGCTTTATAATAGGTGACTGAGCGATTGATGAAAAAGTATTTCAGATAGCCAATAAATATTTACTAACCCTTAAAAACACCTGTATGCGTGATTACAAAAAACTTGAAGTGTGGAATAAAGTCCACCAACTTTATTTGTATATAAAAAAAGATATTGTAGTGAAATTTCCAAAAGAAGAAAAATACGAACTGACTTCACAACTGCAAAGAGCGGCATTATCTGTTCCGTTAAACATTACGGAAGGTTCTGGAAGATATACGGAGAAAGACTTTGCTCACTTTCTTAACAATGCGCTTGGTTCATTAAACGAAGCGGATTATTGCTGCTTCGCCGCATCCGAATTGAGCTATGTTAGTACAGAACAATATGGTATTGTAAATAAGCTAATAAATGAAACCAGAGCAATGCTGATAGCCTTCATAAAGTTTTTACGACGATGAACACCTTACACCCTACACCTTATGCCTCCATTCTCCAACTAATAATCAAATCATACCATGAATCTATTCGACGTATACCCGGTCAACAATATAGCCATCGTAAAAGCAAAAGGCTCTTATGTGTGGGATGATAAAGGCGAGCAGTACCTTGACCTGTACGGCGGTCATGCTGTAATATCCATAGGACATACCCATCCCCACTGGGTACAGCGCATTGAGGAGCAGCTTAAAAAAATTGCTTTTTACAGCAATTCCATAAAGATCCCCCTGCAGGAAGAGCTGGCGGCAAAGCTTGGTAAATTATCGGGCAAGGAAGATTACCAGCTGTTTTTGTGCAACAGCGGCGCCGAAGCGAATGAAAATGCCCTGAAGCTTGCCTCTTTTCACAACGGAAGAAAAAAGGTGATCGCCTTCAGCAAATCTTTCCATGGAAGAACATCGCTGGCTGTGTCAGTAACGGATAACAAAAATTATGTTGCCCCGGTTAACGAAACCGACAACGTGATCTTCCTGCCCTTTAATGATGAGCAGGCGCTGGAAAACTGTTTTAAGAAAAACGGTAAAGAAATATCTTCCGTTATTATTGAAGGGATACAGGGCGTAGGCGGTATCAATGTAGCCGACGAGGATTTTTTAAGAAAGATCCGCAGCCTCTGTGATCAATATGGCGCGGTATATATAGCAGACAGCGTGCAGTGTGGGTATGGCAGGAGCGGCAAATTCTTCAGTCATGATTTTGCCGGGGTGAAAGCGGATATTTATACGATGGCCAAGGGTATGGGCAATGGATTTCCTGTGGCAGGCATCATTATCGCGCCGCATATCAAGCCAAAGCATTTTCAATTAGGCACCACTTTTGGCGGCAACCATCTTGCCTGTGCGGCTGCCATAGCAGTATTAGAAGTGCTGGAGCAGGAAAAGTTGCTGGGTAATGCGGTGATGGTAGGCAAATACCTGAAAGAGGAGTTGAATAATATCCCCGAGTTGAAAAATGTAAGGGGGAGAGGATTGATGATAGGCTTTGACGTACCTGAATCATTAAAAGATCTTAAAAAAAACCTGCTGCTCAATCAAAAAATATTCACAGGTGAAGCCAAGCCTAATGTGATCCGCCTGCTACCTTCGCTGGCTTTGAAAAGAAGAGACGCGGAAGATTTTATCGAAGCGCTAAAAGAGGAAATAGCGGTAATGACCGGCACTAATAATGAGCCTGTCGTGGTGGAAGCAGATGCCTGATCTTAAATTTTTACAGAAACCTGCTGAGTAGCTACCCTTCGCAGGTTTCTTAACCATTTTAAATGTCTTCTACATTGAAACAATTTATTTCTGTAAAGGATATTCCAGATATCAATGTCATTGTGAGAGAGGCGCTGGCGTATAAAGCAGCCCCTTTCAAAGACAGGTTATTGGGAAAGGATAAACGTATCGGTCTGCTGTTTCTGAACCCGAGCATGCGCACAAGGCTCAGCACGCAGATCGCTGCGCAGAATCTTGGTATGGAGCCTATTGTGTTTAACGTAGGCAGTGAAGGCTGGGCGCTCGAATTTGAAGAAGAAGCCATCATGAGCGGCAGCAAAGTGGAGCATGTAAAAGATGCTGCGCCTATTATGGGGAAGTATTTTGACATCCTGTGTATCCGGACTTTCCCGGCATTGAAAAACAGGGAAGACGATTACAGTGAGCTGTATATAAAGCAGTTCATTAAATATGCAGGCATACCGGTAGTGAGCCTGGAAAGTGCGACGCTCCATCCTTTGCAAAGCCTTACCGATATCATTACAATGACCGAAGTATTACAAAATCATGAACCCCAAACCATATACCGTAAACCTAAAATTGTGCTCACCTGGGCGCCGCATGTAAAGGCGCTGCCGCAATGCGTGGCCAACAGCTTTGCACAATGGGTGAATGCATGGGGTGAAGCTGATTTTATTATTACGCATCCTGAAGATTATGAGTTGGATGAGCAATTTACCAAAGGCGCTGCCATTACACACAACCAGGAAGAAGCATTGAAAGATGCGGATTTTGTATACGTCAAAAACTGGAGCACTTATAAAGATTACGGTAAGATCTATTGTAACGACCCTGAATGGATGCTGACCAATGATAAATTGTCTATTACCAATAATGCCAAAGTGATGCACTGCCTGCCGGTGAGAAGAAACGTGGAATTAAGCGACGAGATACTTGATGGCGAAAATAGTATTATTACACAGCAGGCTTCCAACAGGGTATGGGCTGCCCAGGCAGTATTGTCCCGCCTGCTTCGCCAATAGCATAAAGATGAGCATGAAGAAAATATACGTTATAAAGATCGGCGGCAATATCATAGACGATGAAGAAAAGCTGGCTGCGTTTCTTAAGTCCTTTGCAGCGCAATCTGCTGCCAATAACGGACGGCTCGTGCTTGTGCATGGCGGCGGTAAGCTGGCTACCAGGCTGGCGGAGCAGATAGGCATTGAGCAGCAACTGGTGGACGGGCGGCGGATCACGGATGCGGAAACGCTGAAGATAGTTACCATGGTATACGCCGGTTATATCAATAAAAATATAGTAGCGCAATTGCAGGCTGACGGATGTAATGCCATAGGATTGAGCGGAGCGGACGGAAATGTAATTGTAGCGCATAAAAGAATTGCAAAAGGAGATGTGGACTATGGATTTGCAGGTGATATTGATGAAGTGAATACAGATCTGCTGAAAGCGCTTCTGGAGCAGCAAATGACCGTAGTGCTGGCGCCCATTACACATGACAAAAAAGGACAACTGCTCAATACTAATGCAGATACTATTGCACAGGAAGCGGCAAAAGCGTTGTCTGCCGTATATGATGTATCACTGATCTATTCTTTTGAAAAAAGCGGGGTATTGCTTGATGCCAGCGATGACAGCACTGTTATCAGAACAATAAACCCTTCTTCATTCAGGGAGCTGAAAGCACAGCAAAAAATATTTGCCGGCATGATCCCCAAGCTGGATAACGCTTTTGCAGCCCTGGACAGCGGCGTGAAGAAAGTGATCATCGGGAAAGCCGAGCTGCTTGAGCAGTTAATAAACGGGGAGTCTGGTACAACCATTAGCAATGAATAGCAATATCTCCATACTGACAGATGAGGCAATTGATCTGTTGAAAGAATTAGTAGCCACTCCTTCTTATAGTAAGGAAGAAGATAATACCGCTGCTGCAATATGCCTTTTCCTGGCGCAGAAAGGACTGCCGCATTTCCGTATAGGTAATAATGTATATGCTGCCAACAAGCATTTTGACCCTGAGAAGCCGAGCATTTTGCTGAATTCCCATCATGATACGGTAAAGCCGAATAAAGGGTATACGCTTGATCCGTTCACTCCATTGGAAAAGGATGGAAAGCTTTACGGGCTCGGGAGCAATGATGCCGGAGGTGCGCTTGTATCGCTCATCGCCACATTTCTGTATTTCTACGAAAAGGAAGATCTTTCATATAATATTATACTTGCTGCTACAGCAGAAGAGGAAATATCCGGCAGCGGTGGTATAGAGATGCTGCTTCATAACAAAGCTTTTCTCAGCGCTGTTCAACATAAAGGTATAGCGTGGGCAATAGTGGGAGAACCTACACAGATGCAGATGGCTGTTGCAGAAAAAGGGCTGCTGGTGCTGGATTGCGTGGCAATGGGCAGGGCAGGGCATGCTGCGCGGGAAGAAGGAGATAATGCGATATATAAAGCCATCAAAGATATTAACTGGTTCAGCACCTACCGGTTTCCTAAGGTCTCCGATCTGCTTGGGCCTGTAAAGATGAGCGTCACAGTTATCCAGACGGAAAACAAAGCGCATAATGTAGTGCCTTCACAGTGCAGCTTTGTGGTGGACATAAGGGTGAATGAGCTGTATACTTTCGAAGAACTGATCTCTGTAATTCAAAGCAATGTTTCCTGTGAGGTTACACCAAGAAGCCTGAGGATGCGCTCTTCTTCCATTGCTGTTGATCATCCTGTAGTAAAATCCGGGCTCGGGCTCGGAAGGACATATTATGGGTCTCCAACCACTTCAGACAAAGCGCTTATGCCTTTTCCTGCGCTCAAGATAGGTCCTGGTGATTCTGCCAGGAGCCATACCGCGGATGAATTTATTTTTCTTGACGAGATCAGGACTGGTGTTGAATTATATATCAGGCTGCTTGAAGGAGTTGTAGCATGACCGGGAAGACCACCCTTCAAAAGGCTGGAAACCTGGGGAACTGATATCCACCGGGCGCATTTCAATTTTTCGCTTTGTGCAACTTTACGGTGGGTGAGACGCCGGCCGGTAGCAGCTCTACAGGCGGGTGTCACCACCCGCCTGCGAACTTGCCTTAAAACAAATCGCCAATGAAAATGACATTATTAAGTCTCTCTGTAATTTCTCTTGGATATATCAATTATCTTGATAGCGGTTTGGTATTAGAGAGATATTAAAGACTTCGAACTACTATTACTTTTATCTTCCTAATTGGGATTTATAAAGTGAAAGAAAACAATCAGTAAGTATTAAAAAATGCGTTTTTTTATTTATATTAGTCTTAACTAAAACCTTTTTTTATGAGAACATTATTATTGTGGTAGTTTTGCTACCCATTCTGCTTTCTGTAACTCCACCTAAGAACTTTTCAAATCAATCATCTAAATCTATTACTAAATTTGATGACAAAAATTTTTGTGCACCAGGATATTGGATATACAATACCAGTGGCTACGTTATTTAAAAAATAACTATACAGGTAGGAGGATATCCTAATACAGACTTTACTAACCCGACTTTCCCACTACATTTTTATCATTATCCCGGACCCACTACTATAAGATTTTATTTTCAAACTAATGGAGTTACTGGTACTATCTATGCTTCTGTTGGTTCAACACCCGTGGATTGCGAAGCCTTTGAAAGTCCATATTTTTCCGCTGTAATTATTGACGCTGATTGTTTTCTAGATTATACAATACAAATTACTAATGTTTTTGAAGGGTGCTAATATCATCTTTCTGTGGAAAGAGAGAAATATATATAATCTTGTATGACCTCGGTTAACTGATATAACCTTTTTATTTTTTATTGGTCGGAGTCTCCTCCGACCATATTTTAGGCAGGAATCGAAGATGTGAAATACACCCATCTGCTGTTGTCCGAATCCTGTATCTTGCAGCCCGGAATAATAGGATTGACAGGAAAGCCTCCCGGAGTTTTTAACAAATGCGGATGATTACGGGGCATTCCTTCCGGTCAGATTAAAAAGAAAAAAGATATACGGATGAAACTCTGGCAAAAAGATAATTCTTCGGTAAATGAGCTGATAGAAAAGTTTACCGTAGGACGTGATAAGGAATTTGACCTGCTGCTGGCTCAATTCGATGTACAGGGATCTATCGCCCATGTAAAAATGCTGAAGGAAGTGGGGTTGCTGAATGAACAAGATGCTGAAAGTGCCGTAAAAGGTCTGGAAGATATATTAAGAGATGTGCTGGCAGGAAAATTTGTGATAGAAGAAGGTATTGAAGATGTGCATTCCCAGGTAGAATATCTGCTTACCCAACGTATTGGCGAAGCCGGTAAAAAAATACATAGCGGCAGAAGCAGGAACGACCAGGTGGCAGTGGATCTGAAATTGTATCTCCGCGCTGAAGTGCTGGCGATAAAGGATGAAGTGAAAGAACTATTCGATTTGCTCATCAGCCAGAGTGAAAAATTCAGGGACAAATTATTGCCCGGCTATACTCATCTCCAGGTAGCTATGCCCTCATCATTCGGCTTATGGTTTGGCGCTTATGCCGAGAGCTTAACCGACGACATGGAGTTGCTGGCAGCGGCATACCTGGTGGCTAATAAAAACCCCTTGGGCAGTGGCGCCGGCTATGGATCCTCATTTCCCTTGAATAGAACTTTGACTACTGAACTATTGCAATTCGGCTCGCTGAACTATAATTCAGTATATGCGCAGATGAGCCGTGGTAAAACGGAGAAGATTGTTGCCATTGGCATCAGTAGTATAGCGGCTACATTAAGCAAGCTTGCAATGGACGCCTGCCTGTATATTAACCAGAACTTCGGCTTTATTTCGTTTCCCAATGAACTCACCACCGGCAGCAGCATTATGCCGCATAAAAAAAATCCTGATGTATTTGAGCTGATAAGAGGAAAATGTAACCGGATACAATCAACGCCAAATGAGCTGACACTCCTCGTCAACAACCTTCCTTCAGGTTATCACCGCGATATGCAGCTGACCAAAGAGATTTTGTTTCCCGCTATTGAGGAACTGAAAGCCTGCATACAGATGACAAGACTGATGCTGTCGAACATCAGCATTAAGGATAACATACTGGATGACGAGAAATACAAATACCTGTTCAGCGTGGAAGCGGTGAATGAGCTGGTGAATAAAGGCATCTCCTTCCGCGACGCTTACCGCCAGGTAGGCAATGATATTGAACAGGGCAAATTCAATTTTGACTATAAAAAGCAGCTACATCACACGCATGAGGGAAGCATTGGCAATTTGAGGAATGATGGTATTGTGGCGCAGATGAAGAAAGTGTTAGCGAAGTTTTAGTATATAGTTCGTATCTATCATAAGAAGATGATCTTTTTAAAGTAATTGCCTGTAAAAATTTCTTCCCCTATCTTCGCAACGCAAATTTTTCTTCTCTATGGCACAAAAATACAAGCGCATCCTCCTGAAGCTCTCCGGTGAATCACTAATTGGCAACAGCGGCTTTGGCTTAGACCCCGAGGTATTAAAACAATATGCGCAGGAGATCAGGTCCGTTCATGATGCAGGCGTAGAAGTGGCAATAGTGATTGGCGGAGGAAATATCTACAGGGGGATGAACGAGTCTGAAACAGGCATAGAAAGAGCGCATGGCGATTATATGGGTATGCTGGCAACTGTTATAAATGGCATGGCACTGCAGGCATCCTTGGAAAAAGAAGGGTTGTTCACAAGGCTGCTCAGCGCTATTAAAATGGAACAGATAGCCGAACCTTACATCCGCCGCAGGGCAATGCGCCACCTGGAAAAAAAGAGAGTGGTGATTTTCGGGGCAGGCACAGGCAATCCTTATTTTACAACAGATACTGCAGGCTCGTTAAGAGCCATTGAAATAAAGGCGGACGTGATCTTAAAAGGCACAAGGGTGGATGGCATCTATACCGCCGACCCTGAAAAATATCCTGATGCTAAAAAATACGATACCATCAGCTTTAAAGAATGTATTGAAAAAGACCTGAAGGTGATGGATATGACGGCTTTCACCTTGTGTATGGAAAATAAATTACCGATTATTGTTTTTGATATGAACAAACCAGGCAATCTGCTGAAAGTGGTAAATGGTGAGAAGGTTGGCACGTTGGTAAAATAAAAAGAAGTCTGTCCCTTCTTCTCCCTTTCCTTTCTCAGGAAAACAAATACTCCAGATCCTCTTCTGTTAGTGATTTTACAAAACCTTCGTCAGCAGCTATCAGATCTTCCGACAGCTTTTTCTTCTTTTGCTGAAGGGTAATGATCTTTTCTTCTATTGTGTCTTTACAGATCATTTTATAGGCAAACACATTTTGGGTTTGCCCTATACGGTGTGTTCTGTCAATTGCCTGGTCTTCCACCGCTGTATTCCACCAGGGGTCGAAAAGAAATACATAATCTGCTGCCGTTAACGTAAGCCCTGTATTTCCGGCTTTTAAACTGATTAAAAACAATGGCACATCATTACCGGGTTCCTGGAAGGCATTAACCATTTCAGCTCTTTTAGCAGGCGGCGTCTGCCCGTCAAAATGATAAAATGAAAAGCCTTTCTTTTTACATTCCCCCGCCAGCAAATGCAGCATAGAGCTGAACTGGGAAAATACCAGCGCTTTATGAGAGGGTAATATATTGTCCAGCTCATCCATCAGTACCTGCGTTTTTATAGATTCAGTACAGGGTATCTGCTGATCATTTTCGGGTAACAATAACGGCGAGCTGCAAACCTGCCGCAGCCTGGTCATTCCCTGCAGGATAGAGAACTTGCTTTTTGAAAAGCCATTCTTCTTCACTTCAAGAAAAATACTTTTTCGGGTTTGCTGCAAAATGTCTTCATATACATTGCGCTGTAATCTGTTCATCTCACACCATAAAACAGATTCTGTTTTATCGGGCAGGTCTTTAGCCACCTGTTCCTTGGTACGGCGAAGTATGAACGGGGCGGTCATTTTTTTTAATGCAGCTACTTTTTCTTCATCCTGCCGCACATCAATCGGATCTGCATATTCTCTTTTAAAAAACTCCCTGCTGCCAAATAAACCAGGTACCACAAAATTTAACTGAGAATACAAGTCGAATGTATTATTCACTACGGGCGTACCGCTAAGAGCTAAACGAAAATCAGCTTTAAGCTTCATTACAGCCTGCGTTATTTGAGTGGATGGATTTTTGATATTATGGCTCTCATCTACTATGGCAATGCCATACGTTTGCTCACTTATAATACCGGCGTCATTACGCATAGTGTTGTAAGTGGTGATAATTATCTGTGCATCATTACCGGTCAGCTCTTCCTTTTTACGATTGGCGCCATGATAAACCTGTACCCCGATAAAAGGAGCGAACTTTTCAAGCTCCTGCTGCCAGTTGTATATGAGTGACGAAGGGCATATAATAATAATTTTTGAAGCAGGTTTCTGTGCTATATAAGCCGCTATTACCGTTATGGCTTGCAATGTCTTACCCAAGCCCATATCATCGGCAAGGCAGGCGCCGGCGCCTATCTCATTCAACAGCCTCAGCCATTCGTATCCTTTATGCTGGTAAGGTCTTAAGCTTACATGGAGCGATCCGGGCACATCGTATATTATCTTGTCAGGCTGTTGCCACTCCTGCCATTTTTGCCACCAGCTTTTTTTAACGGCTTGTCCCAACACTACTTCTTCACCGGTGTTCTGTTCTGTTGTTACAGCCATCCAGCGCAGCAGCTCTATTTCATTATTGCTGATTTTCCCATGCTTTATTATCGGCGCATATTGCTGCGTCCATGCATCTCCAAGTACTCCTAATGCGCCATCTTTCAGCAGAACGGACTTTTGGCCCGCGAGCAACATTTTCTGCAATTCTGCCAGCGGCACTTTCTCCCTGCCAAAAAAGATTTCCATTTCATATGTCAGGCGGTTTTCATCCTCACGTAATAGCTTCATACCGGTCACAGCTTCATGGGATGAATAACGAAAATGCTTCAGCATATCCATTCCTGCAATTTCAATATCCATCCGGAGCAACCGGTGATATACTTTTAAAAACCATTGCTTTTTCTGAGCATCGGCAAAGGACAGATAATAATATCCGTTGCGCTGGGAGGAAAAATTAGGGTGGAGCGATACCAGTGTGCTGATGAATGCTTTTTCTGCTTCCTGGTTCCTGCTGATGACCTGTGTGGTGCCGTTTTTTATTACCTCAAAGGCGGATTGCCATTCTCCTTCAGCCAGGTTGCCGTCATATATCCACTGGGGAGTGAGCATCAGGAAGGCATTGTTCAGCTCTGTAAGCAGTAGCCGGTTGACAGGGATGACCGATAAGGATGTTTTTAGAAAAAAATCACCCCGGTCTACCTTATAACGATCTTCAAGCTCAGATAATACCTGCGTGGAAAACAGTTCGGGGCTGTGCCCGTATTGGTTGTAATCAATCGTGGATAGCTTTTCGAGGGTACGGTAGTCCTGGTATGCAAGTATGAAATATTCGTTTTTGCTTTCCAGTAAAAAGTGCGTGCGTTGAAATTTTTCCAGGGGAAAAAGAGTATCGTTGATGGCTATTTGTATGGCGAGCCCAAGCATTCCATCCTTTTTTGTTACCTCAAAACGAAGCGTGGGTCTGAAGGTGCTGAATACGCAAGGAGCCGTGAGGAATATTTTTTTCCCTCCTTGCTTTTTCCTGTGATACCATTTCACCAAAGGGAAATATGGTTTAAGAGCCTCCAGTGCTTTGTGCCAGTGCCGGGTAAGATTTTTTATTAAAAAGCTGTCATAGCTGATATTCCCGGCTTGTGCAGCGTGAACCTGTTTTACATGATGACTGATCTCTTCCATTGCTTCAGCGCAGCAGTTCATGAGCAGGTCTTTGCAGGGTTTGGGGAAATCCCTGAAGGTTCTCCGCACAATGCTCCATTGCAAAGGTTCAGTAGTATAGTTGGGCAACCCGTTCTTCCTGGTGATGCTCAGCAGGCTTACTGCTGCAGAGCCTTCAGCGATCTGCCAGGGTGATAAAAGCAATAACGGTTTGTACGAATTATCCATCGGTGAACAAAGCATTAAAGAAAGGTGCAAAATAACTGAATGAAAAGTAAATAGTATTTCCCGGTCAAAGAAATGTGATTTTATTTTGCCATTACCTTTGCAATTGCTCAGAGGTGCATTGTTATTATACAGGCAGATTAAATTTTTTTTATGATCAGGAAAGATATTGCAGAAATAAGACAAACCTATGCCAGGAAGATGCTTTTGGAAGAAGATGCTGCGGCATCTCCATTTGCACAATTTGAAAAATGGTGGAAGGAAGCGGTGGAAGCGGAAGTGGTGGAGGTGAATGCCATGACGCTGGCTACTGCTTCAAGCGATGGTATTCCTTCAGCCCGCATTGTGCTGCTGAAAGATTTTTCTGAGAATGGCTTTGTTTTTTTCACTAATTATGAAAGCTTTAAAGCGCAGCAGCTTGAAGAAAACCCTAAGGCTTGTCTTGTCTTTTTCTGGAAGGAGCTGGAAAGGCAGGTGCGCATTACGGGTTTGGTAAAGCGCACCAGCACAGCCGATAGCGATGAGTATTTTCAGTCGAGACCGGAGGAGAGCAGGATTGGCGCAGTCACCTCGCCCCAAAGCCGCGTTATTGAAAGTCGGAAATGGCTGGAGCATCAGTTTGAGAAGAACGGGCATCACCTGGAAGGGAAGTCCTTTCCACGCCCGGATTATTGGGGGGGGTATACAGTACGTCCGGTGATCATAGAATTTTGGCAGGGGCGCCCCGGCAGGCTGCACGACAGGCTGCAATACACGCTGAAGGATAATAATCAGTGGAAACTGGAGCGACTGGCGCCGTGAGAGGACTTTCGCGCAAAGCATGCAAAGAATACATTCGTTCCGATGTGGTTGCAGCGTGAAATAGCCTCGATAAAGTAAAACTGCGAAGTATGAACTTCGCAGTAATTTATAACCGCAGATCTTTTTAATTTCCGGTTATGCAGGCTTTTTCGTTGCAGCCTTCTTTGGTTTAGCTGGTCTGCTTTTACCAAATGAGCCTTGTGCAATCTTTCCTTTCTTTGTTTTTTTATCACCTCTTCCCATATTTCAAAAATTGATTGAGTGAATAATAAATTGTGATCAAAAAAAAAGCAAGATACGCCAGTGTATCCTGCTTACGAAATTAGTTAACCTGCCATTATAATTTTGCAGATAATTCTTTACCGGCTTTGAAACGTGCAACTTTCTTTGCTTTGATCTTGATAACGGCACCGGTTTGAGGATTACGTCCGTTACGGGCAGCACGTTTAGATACAGAGAAAGTGCCGAAACCAACGAGCGTTACTTTTCCACCACCTTTCAGGGTTTTAGTAACAGCTTCAACAAAAGAATCGAGTGAATCATTGGCCTGTGTTTTAGTAATACCGGCGTCATCTGCAATCTTTGCGATTAATTCAGCTTTGTTCATAATAGAGCGTTTTAAAGAATTTAATTTGGTGAACAAATATAGATGGTTTTTACATGCAACAAAATTTTTTTGACCTTTTTAACGCATTCTTCTGCTGCCCTGCAACCCGCACGGGATAAGGATTGCAGCTAATCCGGTCTGCTTTTGAAAACAATGATTATACGTGACGTTTTCCTGTAACCCGCTACAGTAGCCGGTTTCAGCCGTTGGAGGCTGAAAAGCGGTACAGCTAAGGGTTTGAGAGGAATGTACAATAAAAATCAATACGGTTGTGATGCAGCTGATTGTTTTCCACAATTAGTTAACAAGCTGCATTACTGTTCTGAAAGCGATGTATTGATCGTGCCACAGGCTTAACGACCGCTCTCTTAAGGCAGGTGAAAAAATACGTATATACCTATCGTAGTTTTCCCATGATGCAAAAAAGAACTGCATGGTATATGTTGGGCCTTCTTCTTCATCCTGCTCCAGCAGCCTGAATATTTTATAGTCTGCAATCAAAGCCGTTTCCAGCATTTGGGGAATATGTTCCTGCTTTTGCCACGCCAGCCAGTCTTCCGCAATTGTCCAGGTTACTTTAGCAGTAATATTATATACGATCATTGTTGTTTGTTTAAGATGTTCTTGATAAGAGGAAAGCTTAACCATATAAGAGACAGTAATACAATGCCGATACATAAAAGACACGATAAGCAATATAACACCGGGGCAACCTGCGATCTTTCCTGTCATCGGGATATTACGCATATCCAATAAGAACAGCTTCACTAATGTAAAGCTGAATAATATTAGCGAAATAATACGAAGCAGCTTATATTTTTTGTTCATGCCCGGCCACATCATTGCAAATGAGCAGAGGCTCCAATGATAATAATGACAGCAAACATTATATTAGAAAGCAGGAAGTCCATACGGTTCAATTTGTAGTTAAATATAAAGATATGAGGGAAGCTCAAAGGCATCCTTTAATATATGCTCCATACGTCATAGCAAAAAAGCGTGGCAGGGTTAACTTAAGGTAATTGACATCGTTTTTTTTCTGCTCTCTGTGCTTCACCGGCTGCTTCCGGGGTCCGATCCGGGAGTTTTTTCATCCGGCTTTACAGGCTGTTTACCGAAATGGCCTTACTCCCCTGAAGACCCTGCCGGGTGTTCATTTCATTGATATACATCAATTCCTTCCCGTCTTTGGGCAGTCCGGGGTTCTCTAAATCGTTGATCTTCATGCAAACTCTTATTGATGCGCAGTAATACACTGATGCCTTTCTGCATTACTCCCTATTTAAACTTAGGTGTATTGTTGAAATTGAATAAGCAATAACACTTATTGAGCCCCGTTAAATATGCGCATGATTTCTAAAAAGCAAAAGAGTATGAAAAAAACTTTACTTATACCGGTACTGATAATAGGATTTTCAGTTATCGGCTTTAGCCAGCCCTGCAGTCCTTCAGGAGACGAGACTACCTATGGCACAAATAATGTGTGGATAGGATATGCCTACGCTAATATGGACCTCACCTCTTATAAAGGATATATAAATGAAGGAACTGCTGCCAGTCCCAATTTTGACGAAAACTTTGGTGGTGACAACGGGAACCTGAATACCAATGGTTGCAAGGTTAATCTTAAAACTTTTAGCGTAAGATTTAAGCTTAAAAAGACTTTCGCAAACGGCTCTTATACGTTTACAGTAGGAGGTGATGACGGTTACAGGCTTAGCCTTGACGGCGGCGCTAACTGGGTGATCAATAAATGGGTTGATCAGTCTTATACCTCTTCTACTTATACAGTTACGCTCAATGGAACATACAATATAGTGTTGGAGTATTATGAAAATGACGGAGCAAACCGGATCAGCTTTGCTGTAGCAGCCAATTGTAACGGAACGGAAAACACCTCGGTATACGGAACTGGTAATATCTGGAATGGTTATGTATACGACGGTATAAACTTTGATACCTATAGCGGTATGGTGCATGAAGGCACTTCCTCTGATCCGGCTTTTGACGAGAGCTTCGGAGGAAGTAATGTAACCTATGCAACAAGCGGCTGTGGCGTGCAAACTGAAACATACAGTGTGCGGTATCGCCTTACCAAAACTTTTGCTGCAGGCACTTACAATTTTACGGTAGGCGGCGATGATGGCTACAGGCTTAGTCTTGACGGCGGCGCTAACTGGGCTATTGATAACTGGACATTACATTCTTATACCGCTACTACTTCTGCAACGATGTCGCTGAGCGGCAGCTATAATATGGTGCTTGAATATTATGAGAACAGCGGAGATAACCGGGTAACATTTTCGATGAGAACGCTTTCCCTGCTGCCTGTGTCGCTGGAATCTTTCAATGCGATACAAAAGAATAATAACGTGGTATTAGACTGGTCGGTTTCCTCCGGCAGCAACCCCAAATCATTTGAAGTGGAGCGGAGCGGTGACGGAACCAACTTTACGGGCATAGTATCTGTAGCGCCCGGAAATGGCGCACCGGTAACACGTTTTACGGCAACAGATAATGCTCCTCTTGACGGTGTGTCTTACTACAGGCTGAAGATTACTGATCTTACCGGTGTGATTACCTATTCTAAGATATTGTCTGTAAACATATCTGTGGCCGGCAATAATGAAGTGGTGTTTTATCCTACGGTTGTATCGGATGGATATGTTATGCTGAAAAGTCGCAGCAGTGTTAAAAATGCAGTGGTAGCCGTAAGCGATATGAGCGGACGGATCATCTCGAAGCAAAATATAGGAAATGTTACTGCCGGGCAGCCGGTCCGTATAGCTGCAGCGGGTCATAAGCCTGGAAGAGGAATGTATATCGTTACGCTTTCAGGAGCCGATTTTGCAGTAGCCACAGGAAAGATCATCATTCAGTAATAAGATTTAAGGTTTAGTCATAATGGTTCATGCCAGGCGCTGCCTGGCTTATTGGAGACGAGCTGCTTTTCTAAGCGGCTTCTTCCTTTTACTTTCTTTCTGCAATCACAAAAACCCAACTGATCACCTGCTTTTATCAGTGCATGTATGGGCCGCTTTCACCTGGTTTACGCCCTCTTTAGTTTTGGTACATCAAATAATTCTTTAAAAATAATAGCAGGTAACATGAGCAAAAAAGCTAACCCTACTATACTAAATCGCTTGGCGTACCGGCAACCTTTGTGCATACAGGGTTTTATTATGAGAATTTTCTCAGCTTTCTTCCCCGCAGGCAGGCGATAACGGGGAATACTGCTTTGGATTTCCGCAGAGCTATACCAACCTTGCTATAATAAGTGCGGAAGATGCAGGTGAAATAGAGCCTCAGTATAATATTTGGGTACTCGTATTTACGATCCCTGGCAGGTCAGGTTATATTTCTCTCCCTGCTATGTCTTCACACAGCAGCATACAAAGCAGTGTTCAGCTGAGTATATACTGAAAATCAACGCATTTGCGATAAGATGCTGATTTTAGCCGATTTCGGAAGCTTATCGCAGCTAAGGGTATTCTTATAGAATAAGCCGCATTTTGCTTCTTTTAACAAATTCTTGTTGCTTTCTTTACATTCTAAACCTCAGAATAATGAAAAGAGTAATTGCTGTATTTGTTTTTATCATTTTTCTTTCGTCATGTGCTCAATCTATAACACCATACCAGGCTGCAAACGGCGGGTACAAGAGATGCAGAAACCTCAGGTAACACCTGAGCTGTTATAGCATACTTTTCAAAACCTGGATTTCCCTTACCAGCCGGTTGTATCCCCGGATTTAAGAACGTTAAAGAAAGGGATCAGCAAGTAAGCAAGTTTAAATTTCCGTAGCAAGATAATAAGCGGAAGTTTAAACTTTTCTTTTTTATCTTCATGCCATGCAGGCAACCATCATGTATAAAAAGCCCCAGGTGCTCCAGGCGCTCCGCTATCATTTTATAAGTAAGAAGGAGATCAAGCTGATGATCATTATTGTGAACGTATTCGCTATTATCTCCGCAGCTTTATTTGCTTATAAAAAAGTTACCCCCCTGGCATTCCTGGTAAGCTCACTGGTATGGATAATGATCATGCTTGCCTTTTGGTGGTGGCTGCCTGCCACTATTTATAAGCGGTCCGTTACTTTCAAAGACAGGTTTACCGTAAGACTTGAAGAAAATCATTTTTTTATTGATAACGGGCACGGCAGCTCAAAGTCCTGGGCATGGAGGGAATTCAGTGAAATGATTGAGACCCCTAATTTTTTTCACCTGTATTTCAACCCGCGGAGCTTTTTTTTATTGCCCAAAGACGCATTTGCCAACAGCGATGAGATACATGCGGCAAGACATTTACTGAGAGAGCGGATCGGGTCTGCTAAAGGAGAATATGCCGGAGATCATTCCAACAAAAAACCGGGTGTGTAAAGCACCCGGTTAAATAATTTATTACAAACAACTATTGAATATTAGGATTTCTGGCGTATCCCATTTTTGCTTCAATACTCAGTGTGGCATGCGGCACTGCACGAAGGCGCGCTTTATCAATCAGCTTCCCTGTCACCCTGCAAATGCCATAAGTCTTATTCTCTATGCGCATCATTGCTTTTTCCAGATGATCAATATACTGGATCTGCCGGCTTGCCATCTGGCTCAACTGCTCGCGTTCCATGCTGATGCTGCCATCTTCCATAGTCATATACCTGTTTTCACTTTCATCACCCCCCATATCGTCTTTGCGGGTAATAAGTCCCTGCAAATAAGCTAATTCCTTTTTTGCAGCTTCCAATTTACGCTGTATCAATTCCCTGAATTCCGCCAATTCCGCGTCACTATATCTCATTACTGGTCCATTTTGTTGTGCTTTGGGCTTATCAAGCACAGATTGTGTAAATTCCGGTTCGTATTTCCTGGCATTACTTGTACTCAACTTTGGGATCACCACAGGTTTAGCCGGTTTTTCAGCCTCTGGTTTAAGCTTTTCCTTTGCCGCTTTTTTAATCTGCTCAAACTTTGAAGGAGCTTCTTTTACAGGTGTGTGAGCGGACTTTTCCGGTTTTTTAACCACCTCCTTTTCCTTCACATCTTTAGGCGCTATCTTTTTTGCAGGAGCAGACGGGTGTTTTACCGGTACAGATTTAGCTTTCTTCGCTGCATCTTTTTTTACTGGCTTTACAATCGTTTTTTTAGCTTCTGGCTTGGCAGGTTTAGCCGGCTTAACTGGCTTAGCCGCTTTTTTAGGAGCACCCTTAGCCACTTTTGCAGCTTTTTTGGGGGCAGCCTTCACAGCTTTGGCTTTATGAGGAGCCGCTTTTTTTGCTGGTTTTTTGTTGGTTGCCATGCATTTATGCTTTTTTGGTAACTAAAATTTTTAAAGTTATGTCATTTACTTCAATTTCTGTCCCGTCTGTTATGTCCGGTAACCATTCTAATTTATCTGCCAAAATTTCCGCGCAAATATATGTATTAAATTCAGTGATAGATGGTTTGAGTATTGGATTTTCTGACAGTTTTACCAAAATCCGGTCGGTAAGGTCATAGCCGTTATCCTTCCGGATTTTTTGGATCCTGTTCACCACTTCGCGGGCGTTCCCCTCATTTTCCAGCTCAGGAGTAATAGTCACATCCAGGGCTACTGTCAGCAATCCCTTATTAGCTACCGTCCAACCCGGAACATCCTCACTTTGTATTTCCACCTCGGATAGCGTAATGGGTATCACCTCCTCGTCTATCTTAAGCTCGTACACTCCTTCTTTCTCTATTTTCCGGATATCTTCCTGTACAAATCCTGCAAGGGCTGCACTGACAGCTTTCATCCGGGGTCCCAATTTTTTCCCCAGCGCCACAAAATTGGGCTTTATCTTTTTGCTGATAAATCCGTTATCGCCCGTTATATACTCAATTTCTTTAATATTAGTTTCATTTTTAATCAGATCCGCCACTTTCTCAATCTGACTTTTCATAGTATTGCCAACCACAGGGATCAACACCTTTTGGAGGGGCTGACGAACCTTTATATTTACTTTTTTGCGAAGCGATAATATCAGCGAAGAAATATCCTGGGCCAATTGCATTCTTTCTTCCAGGGTCTCGTCAATTACTGCATCATCCGGCTCGGGGAAGCGGGAATGATGTATTGAGGAAACATCGAACCTGCCGCTTATGGCATTCAGGTTACTGAACAGCGCATCGCAGAAGAATGGGGCAACAGGCGCCATCAACTGCAAAACAGTTTCAAGGCATTCATAAAGCGTTTGATAAGCACATATCTTATCATGCTCATATTCACCTTTCCAGAAACGGCGGCGGCACAAACGCACATACCAGTTGCTCAGGTGCTCATCTACGAAATCCTCTATAGCCCTGCCGGCATGAGTAGGCTCATAATCATCCATATAAGCGCCAACTTTCTTTTTTAAGCTGTTTAATGAAGAAAGTATCCAGCGATCAATCTCCGGTCTTTCGGCTAAAAGTATGTAGGCTTCTTTAAAGGCAAAGCCATCCACATTGGCATATAATGCAAAGAACTGGTAGGTATTATATAATGTACCGAAGAATTTACGCTGCACTTCCTTAATGCCATCAATATCAAACTTCAGGCTGTCCCAGGGCGAAGCGTTGGTGATGAGGTACCAGCGGGTAGCATCAGCGCCAAACTTTTCAATTGTGGCGAAGGGGTCTACCACATTGCCGAGCCGCTTGCTCATTTTGTTGCCATTCTTATCCAGCACCAGGCCGTTGGAAACACAGGTCTTATATGCCAGCCCGGGATACTTCTTATCATTTGTCTCAATACCGGATCTTTTCAGCTCTTCCTGCACAGATTCTTTGAGCAGGCTGCCCAAAGCATGTAAGGTATAAAACCATCCGCGGGTCTGGTCTACGCCTTCGGCTATAAAATCCGCAGGATAATTCTGTGCAAATACTTCTTTATTTTCAAATGGGAAATGCCATTGCGCATAGGGCATGGCGCCGCTGTCAAACCATACATCTACCAGGTCAGGCACACGTTTCATAGCCTTCCCGCTTTTGCTCACGAGTATTACTTCGTCAACATAAGGCTTGTGAAGATCGAGGATGCCATTATGCAAATAATTTTTATTTATATCTCCGCCCGAGACTTCGCCGGCTTTTCTTATTTCTGCATTCAATTCGGCTATTGAGCCAATGCATATTTCTTCATCCCCGTCTTCCGTTCTCCAAACCGGCAACGGAGTGCCCCAGTAGCGGCTCCTGCTCAGGTTCCAGTCTACCATATTCTCCAGCCAGTTGCCGAAGCGGCCTTCACCGGTTGATTTAGGCTTCCAGTTGATGGTTTTATTCAGTTCAACCATTCTGTCCTTCAGAGCAGTTGTTTTTATAAACCAGGCATCTAAAGGATAATAAAGCACGGGCTTATCCGTACGCCAGCAATGGGGATAATTGTGCTCGTATTTTTCTATTTTAAAAGCACGGTTTTCTTTTTTCAGCTTCACGCAGATGTCTACATTCACATCGGCATAATCCTTTTCATCTTTGTAATTTTTTACGTAGCGGTTACTGAATTCTCCCAGTCCTTCAATGAACTTTCCGGCCCTGTCTACCATGGTAAGCATACCAATATTGTATTTCCTGCCTACCCTGTAGTCGTCTGCGCCAAAAGCAGGTGCAGTATGTACTACACCAGTACCATCTTCAGTAGTTACAAAATCTCCGATAAGAACGCGGAATGGCTTTGCCCCCGGCGTCTGTTCTTCTATTGCTGAAAGAGAGTTGGCTTCATAAGAAAGGAGTTGCTCATATTGCAGCCCTTCCAGGTCTTTTCCTTTACAGCTTTTCAATACCTGCCATGGCAGATATCTCGCTTCAGCAGTATACCCTTCAAAATCACCATTTTCATCCTCTGCTTTAAAATATTTCCCCAGCAGTGTTTTAGCCAGCACTATGTTTACTGGCAGATGCGTATAAGGATTAAAGGTTTTTACCAGTACATAATCTATATTGGCGCCTACGGTCAGGCCCAGGTTGGAAGGGAGTGTCCAGGGGGTTGTCGTCCACGCCAGGAAGAAAATATCCCCGCCATGCGCCGCATCAAACAGGAACCTGCTTTTTTCATCACTCACCGCTTTAAACATGGCTACTACAGAAGTATCTTTCACCATTTTGTATGTGCCCGGCTGGTTCAGCTCATGAGAGCTTAACCCGGTGCCGGCAGCAGGCGAATATGGCTGAATGCTCACACTTTCATATAATAAACCCTTCTTATATAATTCACTCAGGCACCACCACAGGGTTTCAATATAATTATTCTCGAAAGTGATATATGGATTTGACAGGTCAACCCAGTAACCCATCTTATTAGTCAGCTCATCCCATTTATCCTTGTATTTCAATACTTCCTTACGGCAGGTAGCATTGTATTCTTCGACCGATATTTTTTTCCCGATATCTTCTTTGGTTATGCCCAGCATTTTTTCCACGCCAAGTTCCACCGGTAAGCCATGCGTATCCCAGCCTGCTTTCCGCTTTACCTGGAAGCCTTTCATTGTTTTATACCGGCATACCAGGTCTTTTAATGTCCTGGAAATGACATGATGTATGCCGGGCATCCCGTTTGCGCTGGGCGGACCTTCATAAAAAACAAAGGAAGGAGCGCCTTCGCGCAGCGCCACACTTTGCTCAAAAGCATGGCTATCAGTCCACTTTTTCAGAATTTCCTTTTCTATCGCCGGCAGGTTTAACCCCGCATATTCTTTGTATTTTAATGCCATATATACCGAAAAATGTTGGCGAAGTTACACAAATAAAGGCTTCCATAAGCCTGGCATCCGGCCCGGGTGCATTTCAATTTTTCACATGGGGATTGCCTCAGAGGGCTACCCTTTGTAAAAAAATAATAACAGTAAAAAAACTAAGAAGGCAGGGTAACAAGCGGGATATAAATTGTTATGTAGTCAATGTTGCCCGGAATAATACTTTTCGCAACGAACCAGTGGTACTGTTCTGCTTTTAACTTTAATTAACAAATGGCTAAGCAAAAACACTTAATCCTATATCATTTTGCATTGCCTGGTGATAACGTTTCGGATATGACGTTACAGTCTAAACATTAAATTTTCAGCAAAGAAAATATGTTTTTATCCACAGAAATAACAATTTGGCACAGTTTCTGAAAATGAATGCATTGCAATTAGTTAATGTGATTTTATGCAAAAACATTAGCAATAAATAAAAACTATTATCTACAGGTATAAAGTTTTTCCAGGGTTTAGGGATTAGGGATCGAGGGGAGCATTCATGCTCCCTTCTTCTTTTACCGCACCCACCTTACTTTTTCATCAATAGGTTTTCTCGTCCCTGCTGTGGAAGGCACTGCTACATAACCGATATAGAAGAAGCCCAGCAATTTATCTTCCTCGCCAAGATCAAAGAAAGATTTCGCTGATGACCTGTAAGTTATTCCTCCTGTAGTCCAATAGCCTCCCAGCCCATATGCCGTAACGGAAAGATAAATGTTTTGCACAGCGCAGGCTACGGCTTCAATATCTTCCATTTCAGGAATGCGCCTGTTATCGCCGCGTTTCATTCCTATAGCAATAATATGAGACGCCTTCAGCGGCTGCTTTTGAAGCTTGTTGAAAGTTACCTCATTAAAAGCATCGCCGGCCTCCGATCTGTAAAGGCTGCTCTGATAGTCTGCAAGCTGTTGCAACCCGTGGCCGCAAAATACGGTAAACTGCCAGGGCTCATTACGGCCATGGGTAGGCGCCCAGGTAGCGTTGGCTAATATCTCCCGGATTATTTCATCCGGCACAGCTTTGCCCTGCTCAAACTGATCAGGAAATACCGAGCGCCTGTGGCGGATAAGATGGTTGATTATAGCACTATCGTATTGCATATATTGACAATGAATAAAGTAAAAGCTCAGCGGGCACATTTCAATTTTTCGCCTCATACACACTTTCCGGTTGGTGTCTCACCGATGGTGTCCGGCTTACCTGCGCTTCGACCGAGTGATCTTGTATATTTTTATAGCGCTCATCAGCACCACAATAAATAATATAAGCCCGGCAAGCCCCCATACCACGCTCATATTTTGCTTTACCACCACCAGCATCACTATCGCTACCAGAAAAATAGTAGCGATCTCATTCCATACCCTCAACTGCTGGGAAGAGTAGCGGAAAATACCTTTTACCTGGCTGCGAAATATGTTATGCTCCATCAAAAAATAGATATACAGCAGCAGCACAAATACCAGCTTCAATAAAAGCCACTGCCCCTCTTTTTGAAAAAGTATAGTGTGCCATCCGCCTTTTACCATCACCGTTAGCCCTAAAATGAGCGTGAGTACCGCAGAAGGCCAGGTGATGCCGTACCACAGTCTTTTCATCATCAGTGTAAACTGCTCCTGCAACACCTTCCGCTCCGGCTGCGGCTTATCATTTGCTTCCGCATTGTATACCAGCAGGCGGGGCATATAAAAGAGCCCGGCAAACCAGGTAACCACAAAGATGATATGTATTGCTTTTAAATAGGAGTACAACATGCTCTTATTTAATAAACCTGCCTATAACGGGCAGCTTTTGAAATTCCTTTTTTTCTACATTTATCACAAATAAAATAAATCCAAGCAACATTGCAGTGGCCAACCCGAGACCGAATACGGTATTATCCCATACATGGGTCAGCCATCTATGCAGGAAAAACAGTATCACTGCAATAGCCATATATGCCAGCAGCTTTTTCCAGGCATAAGGAACGGGGTATTTCTTTTGCCCCCACACAAAGCAGGTCACCATCATACTGCCGTAGCAAAAAAAGGTAGCCCAGGCGCTGGCCACATAACTATAGCGCGGAATAAAAATATAATTCACGATGATCGTAAGCAGCGCCCCCCCTATTGTTATCCATGCGCCCGACATGGTATTATTGGTGACCTTATACCATACAGCAAGATTATAATATATGCCGAGGAACATATTTGCCAGCAACAGGATCGGTACTACTTTCAATCCCCGCCAGAGATCGGGGTTTTGGATAAAGTACTTCCAGATATCAAGGTACAACGCCACAAACAGGAACATGACGCTTATGACGATCACAAAAAATTTCATCACCCTGGCATAAGTCTTTTGTGCATTTTCTCCGGTGGAGTGCTTAAAGAAAAAAGGCTCAGCGCCCAATCGGAAAGCCTGTATAAATACCGTAATAAGAATAGAAAGCTTGTAACATGCCCCATACGTGCCTATTTCCAGCTTGGATACTCCCATCCATCCCAGCATAAGCCTGTCCATCGTTTCGTTGATCATCCCGCCAAATCCTACAATAAGCATGGGCAATGAATAAACAATCAATTCCCGCCAGAGCCGGTAATTGAATTTCCACTTGAAATCTTTAAACTCTTTCCAAAGCAACAGCAGGACGAATGCGGATTGTATAACATTAGCCAATATCACAAAGGTGATCCCGAAATTCTTATTATTCAATACCGCAAAAAAGCTGTTGGGATCTGCAGCAGCAAGCCTGGGAGTAACCGAAAGAAAGAAATACAGCAATGCTATATACAGGATCACCCCGCTTATTTTCACAAATGCATATTTTATTGGTCTGCCGTCCTGCCTGAGCTTGGCAAAGGGAATGGCAGAAAGGCTGTCGAAAGCTACTATCAGGACAGCCAGGACAATATATTGAGGATGATCGGCAACATTAGTAATTACGGCAAGCGGGCTGGCGCATAGCAACAGTACTATGGTAAGCAGTATGGTAGACGTGATAATGGAAACACTGGTGGTATTGTACAAATCACTCCTGAACTCCTCCCGCTGGCTGAAACGGAAAAAACCGGTTTCCAGCCCGTAAGTATATATAATATTAAGAAAAGACATCAGCGCATATACCAGCGTCATATCACCGTAGCTGCCGCCAGTGAGCTTGAGCGTGAGATAGGGAGTAAGGATATAAGTAAGAAGCCGTGCTACGATGCTGCTTACGCCATACCATAAAGTCTGACCTGCTAATTGCTTGATTCCAGCCAATAAAAATCTATTTTTGCAGCAAAAATAAGGTTTAATAAAAGCAATATGCCAAAGACCGGCCATTGTTCTTTTTTTTAAGCCATGCAACCAAAGTTTTATAATCAACTGTCTCTTAAAAAAAGCATTTATGATGAAAAATTTACTGCTGCTGCTTTTCATTTGCCTGTTTGCCGGTACACATCTTCATGCCCAGGTATACGACAGCCAGGTAGAATTCAATAAAGCCAAACGCTCGGTCAAAACCATGGAAGTCTCCCAGGAGTCGGATATAGTGGAAGACGCCATCAAAAGCAAAATGGCCAAAAGCGGGTATAAGCCCAGTGAAAGCAAGGGCTGGATGGTCTTCAAGAATGTAAATGATCCGGAGATCAGCAGCGAAACCTGCGACCTTTATATAAAAGTTGATCGAAAGAGCAGAAAAGAAAAGGAAAACAGCCTGGTTTATTTTTTTGCCAGCAAACCCGGGGATAATGTGACTCCTGTATCACTTGCCGATAATATGCTCGTAACAGACGGATTCACCGGGCAGGTAAAAGCCCAGGCGGATGCTGTCAAGCTGGAAAAAGATATTGCCGGACAGGAGGATGCTGTACGTAAGGCTCAAAAAAAGTATGATGACCTGGTAAAGGATCAGTCTTCTCTCGAAAAAAAGATACAGGGTCTCCAGAGCGATCTTGAAAAAAATAAACAGAAACAACAGGAACAATCCCAGGAAGCCGAAAATCAGCGTAAAATACTGGAACAATTGAAGTCAAGGAGGAACGGCTAACACCTCAAAATAGTTTCGTTAACTCGTCAAAATGCCTGCTTAACACTGCAGGCATTTTAAGTCCCTTTAGTATTACTCACTATGCAGGTCTTTCACAGGATTGGCAATAGCAGCCTTTAAAGTTTGGGAAATAACCGTTACCAGCCCTATGCCCAACAGGAAAACAAAGCATAGGAATGCCCGGATTACACTATCTTCTGCTCTTATAACGAAATTCTGCAAAAAAAGATGTCCCGCTAAAAAGCCCAGAGGCACTGCAATGGAACCGGAAATAAAAAGTAATTTGATAAACCTTCCGGAAAGCATCTGTACGAGCTCCTTCTCAGTTGCGCCGATAATTTTTCTGATGCTGATCTCCTTTCTCCTCACCTGCACGCTATAGGTTACCAGGCCAAGCAAGCCCAGTGTAGCGATAGCTGTGGCTATAAAGGCAAGGTAACCCAGAAGTGATATGGTTGCCGTTTGATCGTTAGCCCGCTCCAGGTCTTCATCGAGCCAGGTTGGTATTACATGTATGCCATGAAGAGATGGCTGCAACACAGCAGCAACCTTTCCGGCCATGGCTTTTTTATCTGTATTGTTGTCAACAGCAATGTATAAATAGTTATAAGCGTCCGGAGAGGTTCTGAAAGCGAGCGGGGATACGGGAAGCCCCGGGTTTTCGTAGTTGAAATTTTTTAATACGCCGCTAATTCTCATTTGTGTGGAATCGTTGATCTTAATAAGCTGACCCACCGCTTTTGCATAATCTTTGAACCCCAGCCCGGTAGCTGCCTGCTCATTGATAAGAATATTTTCAACAGCAGGCACAGGGGATGTTGTGAAGTTGTTACCCGCTAATATTTTTAATTGCAGGGTAGCAATAAAAGCAGGATCCGCATAATAATATTGAAGCTCCAGTGCTTGTTGCGGATCGTGTGTCCACGCATGCATTGTCATGCCACCAAACCTTTTGGTAATTTCAGCAGACATGGCCCCTGTTGAACGAACGCCTGAAATATGGTTTATTTCGCTGACCGCCTGATCTGCTTTTAATCCGTTCAGTGGCACTACCATGATATTATCCTTTGCAAATCCTCTCTCCACTTTTGCCATAAATGAAAATTGCCTGTAAAATGTTACCAGAAATATCAGTATGAAAAGAGACAAGCTGTATTGAAACACGATCAGCGCTTTTTGAATACTTACCTTTCCTATGATCTTTGCCGTTGTCAGCTTTTTCATTACACGTAATGGCGTAAACGCAGACAGCATCCATGCCGGGGCAATACCGGCCATAACGCCGGCGAATAATCCAAATGCAATAGTATACATTACGAACGGGAGATTGTACTTAAAGCTTGAAGGAATAAATTCATATTCATCGTTGAACGGTGCATAACGTATGATGAAAGACAGGCAAATCCATGCCAGGCATAGCGCCAGCAGAGACAATAATATTGCTTCAATAAGGTACTGCACAAAAACATGAATGCGTCCTGCACCGGCAATTTTCCGGATGCCTACTTCTTTAGCCCGGCTCAGAGCCCTGGCAACTGTGAGATTGGTATAATTAAAGCATGCTGCCAGGAGGATAATAACTGCAATTGCTATTTCAGCAATAATTTTGCCCCAGGGGCTAACAGCATACATCTCATTTCCCAATCCCTCCCCCGACGGGCTGATCTTATTAAATTCCTGTGCAGCGAATGCCACCTTTCCGTCTGTATGCTTCCCGTTTAATGAAGCTGCAAGATTATTAAGCTGAATGTCAATACTGTTTTTGCTTCCCTTTGATGCAATTCTTACAAAAGTGTATGCTGCGTTCAATGCAAACCAATCCGATGATTTAGCAATTAAAGTCTTTTGGCTTTCCATTTGTTGCACACTCGGCCACGATGCAAATGCATCGAATGCAAGATGGGTTTTGGATGGAGGCTCATTCAATACACCTGTAATGACAAAATTTTCACCGGTTTCGAGTGTGAGTAATTTTCCGAGGGGATTTTCATCTCCGAAAAATTTTTTAGCAGCAGCCCAGAAAAGAATAACAGCATTAGGCTCCTGTAACGCAGTGGAAGGATTCCCGGACAAAAGCGTGAAGCCAAATACATCAAAGAAGGAAGATTCTGTAAAAGCTCCATTCAGATAGAACGCCCTGTCACCTGCCTTTACTTTTCCGCCAAATGCAGGATAAATATTAACAACCGCCTGAATATCTTTAAAGTTATCCGCAATTGGCTGGCGAAGCGGTAAAGGTGTGGTTGCCATTCTCCAGGTCTCTCCGGATTTTTTGTGGTATGTACTGATGATCCGGAATATTTTTTCCGGATGAGGATGGAAATTGTCATAGCTCAGGTCTTGCTGCAACCTGATCATGATCATCATTCCTACCGTCATTGCCAGTCCCAGCCCGAAAACATTAATAAATGTGATCAGCCTGTTTCTGACAAATACCCTGAAAGCAACCCTGATATAACTTTTGAACATATAGTGCGTATTGAGTTGACAGTTGGACAGTAAATTTTGTGCCAATGCGGTAAAGGCTTCAGGGTCAATTGGTTTACTTATATTACTCCAGGCAGGTGTCCGGTTTTATTACAGTCACTGTTCTTTTGCGTTACATCAGAAAGTTTTATTATTCATAAAATTTCGCCATCATTCTTTACAAATGCCATTTAATGGATAAGTTAATTACTCTGCCGTCAACAGGAGCCCACAATGGATTAAAGACGGGAGTTGAAATAGTGCCGGTATAAAGCGCTTCCGCTTTACTTTGCCTGTAATCCAAAATATTTTCACCATTCAATACTATACTGAAATGCTTTCCTATCTTTTTTTCCGCCATAGCCGCCATAAAGAAATAGCCCGGGGTTAATGTATAATCCTCCCTATGCTGACGCCCCGTATAAGACCCTTCCATACCAAACCGGATCCCTGCTTTTTCAAAATCCCTTACTACAGTAAAGGCCAGCCTGTTTTTGGGTGTAAGTGGCATAAACTGGTTTTTATTCAAATACTTCCTTTCGGCAATAGTAAAGGTGTACCCTGCATATAGCTCCCATTGCTGAACCACAGTACGTATGTAAGTATCAGACCCTTTGGTTACTACAGGCTTCGTCATGTTATCAAATATTATATTGTCATTGTTCGATACTGAAGCTATAAGCGGGTCTTTTATCCGGGTCAGAAAAAAGGCCTGGTTAATGAACAGCTCATTATTGTCTCCCCAACCGATTTTATAATTTATCTCAGCATTGTAACCGATGGATTTTTCGGATTTTATGGACGGTGACAGAGATTGAATTTTTTGTATTGGATAGTCTGTTATTTGCGGAGCCAATGCATTGGGAGTTTTGTAGCCCAAGCCAACGCCGGCTCTTGTTGCCCAATGTTCATCAAAACGATAAAAAAACGCTACCCTTGGTAACAGGAAGTTACCGTAAGTAAACTGGTAGTCATTTCTTAGACCCGCTTCAATAATAGTATTATCTTTTATATTCCAGGTGTTTTGGGCAAATACCCCAATGGTGTTATTGCTAAAATTGTTCAATGGGATATTATCGGTTATTTTCCTGAACTGATCTCCCGTTGCATTGACACCTGCAACAAAACTACTTTTATGATAAGGAACCAATAACGATAATTCCGTGTAATAATTCATCTGCCGCCCCGTAAAGCCAATGTCATTGTTGTCAATTGTTCTTTTAAATGCACTTAAGCTGCTCTTAAAATCCAGTGACTTTTCATTGGATAAACTGCGCTGAGCGGTCAATTCAAAGCTGTTCCTGCCGATGATGTTTTTTTCAAAATACCGGTGTATGGCATCTGCATTGCCTGTCAGGACTTTCATATCGCCGCCGTTTCTTTTTTCAAAGGTCCCTGTATACCCTGCGGTAATAGTAGTTTTTTCATCCGGGTAAAAGAACAATCTTGGATGCAGCACTAACCCGTTCAGATCAGTACCGTCTGAAAAACCATCATTATTCACATCAACCGCTTTCTGAAAATTATAGCCACCGAAAAACGTATACCCTGCTTTATGGTATCGTTTAGATATATAGGTATTGAAATTAGTTTCTTTTAAAGTAGTCTGATTGATACTTACCACCGCCTGCTGGCTGGCTGTCGGCTTCCGGGAAATAATATTTACCAGCCCCCCGATAGCCCCTCCTCCATATAGTGTAGATGCAGAACCTTTAATAAGCTCTACCTGCCGCAGGTCCAGGGGCGGAATACTCAAAATACCAAAGCCTCCGCTAAAACCGTCATACAGTGGCATACCGTCTTTCAGGATTTGTGTATACCGTCCGTCGAGTCCCTGTATCCTGACATTTGCGTTTCCGGTTATAGCGCTGCTTTGCTGTATCTGCACGCCACTTACATCACCTAATATGCTGGCTATCCCCGCAGGCTTAATAGCGCTTTCTTCTTCCATTTCTTCCCGGCCCAGCACTTCAACTTTCAAAGGGGCATTTTCAATACGCTGGTTATTTCTTGTTGATGCAACAATGGTCACATTTTCCAGCGTCTTTTGTTTTTCCGACAGAGCTATAATTAACGTATCTGCAAACGGGATCATAATAGAGGTATCTGCATCTGTATACCCTACAGAGGAAAAATGTAAAAGGATATTACCCTGGTGTAAATGAAGTACTGCTATTCCATCCTTGCCGGTTTTATTGACAACCCTATTGTCAACTGAGATACTGACCGATGCCACAGCTTCTTTAGTCATGCTATTTACAGTCTTTATATAGAGATCGTTTTGCGCATTAGCCCGGGATGAAAATATCATTATGCCAACCAGGGGCAGCATCATCTTTATAATCATAAATATTTATACTTGAGACGAGATTTCTGCTTACAGGATACTAATCATACAAAGCTACACTACAATTTCGCTTCTATGAAAAAGAACAACATTGCTATTGCTTTTGTGCTTCTTTCAGCATTGCAGCAAAAAGATTTGCAGCTTATGACAGCATGTTGAGCATCGTAAAAGCTTTTTTGAATGAAGATGAAATTGTTAGCGTTCCCGAACCAACCTCCCTGTCCTTTAGTTCGTATACTAAGCCGGGCAACTGCAACATATCCGGCAGCTTTATACAAACCGTATCTTTTGCCTGTTGAAAAACATAGTTAAAGGTATTTAACTATCTGTGTCAGCCGTTTTGATAACTTGCAGGCAGCGCTGAGATACAGAGACATACTGTAGCGGCGCCTGCGCAACGATTATTCAACAGGTTTTTTGATTATGGCAAGGTTGAGGCTTATTATAATTTCCGGCTTGCTGCTGTTAAGGATCTCCCAGTCCTTTAGCCAGGGTCAATCCTGCCCGTTCAATATCAATTTTTCAGCCGGGGATCTTTCCGCCTGGTCTGCGCAAACAGGTTTGGTGAACGGTCCTACACGGCAATATCCTGCACCTAATACAGGGGTATCGGTAATCCCCGAATACAGCCTTTCCACTACAGGCATACAGGTCATAACCACTTCCGGCAGTGATAAGTTTGGCGGGTTCCCCACTATTCCTACCGTTAATGGATATGCTTATGGTTATTCTATCAAATTAGGATCAGATGCTACTTCGTGGGATCTTCATAGTGATGAGCGCAGCCCTGGAGGATTTGTGCGATCGGTTACTTATACAGTCAATGTCCCGGCAGGTTCTCCTTCGGTGCCCTATACCATGACTTATGCGTATGCTTTAATTTTAGAAAACGGCACACACAACTCCAATCAGCAACCTGTATTTACAGCAACAATAAAAAGTCCTGCAGGCATTATCACCTGCGCCTCCCCCTCTTATTACCTTCCTACCTTTAACGACGCCGGAGGGGGAAATAACCAGACCCCCACGGGGGCAACCCTGGATTCTGCAACAGCAATAGCCAACGGGTTTTCGTTGAGCCCTACCCTCTTTCTTTCGCATTCCGGTCAAAACAACAATAACGGGGTCTTGCTTCAGGACGTGTGGACAAAACCCTGGACAGAGGTAACCTTTGACCTCTCGGCTTACCGGGGTCAGCAGGTGACACTTACTTTTGAGGCCAGCAATTGCACACCCGGTGCGCATTTCGCTTATGCCTATATTGCGCTGCGCAATGATTGCGCCGGGCTGGATATCTCCGGGTACAGAGATGCCTGCACCAATACCAACACCATGTATTCCATTCCGGCGTTAGCCAACAGTGTATATGCCTGGACGGTTCCTTCTGGATGGACAATAGTTTCAGGCGCCGGCACCAATATTATTACCGTAACACCCGGCAGCACCGGGGGCATTATTACGGCACAGGAAGTAAACAGTTGTGCCGACCTCAGGGACACCATTACGGTAAGCACATCGCCCCCGACCGTAGCAGGAAGTGTTACCGGTGATAATACTGTTTGCACGGGCGTCAACAGCACTGCCTTAATGCTCAGCGGCGAAACGGGAAATATACTTAAGTGGGTGTCTTCAACAGATGGAATCAACTGGTCTGGTATTGACAACACAACCCATCAATATACCGCCCTGGATCTTGGCGCTACCACCCAATACCGGGCTATTGTGCAAAACGGGAGCGGTTGCCGCATAGATACCAGCGCCGCGGCGGTCGTAACGGTAGATCCCAGGAGCAATGGAGGCGCCCTGAGCCCGGCTGATTTCTCTGTCTGCGCAGCCCAGACACAAAATAATTTCATCACGCTGGCGGGAAGCACAGGGCAGGTTCAAAACTGGCAATATTCCTACGATAATAGCAGTTGGAACAATTTTTCCCCGGCAAATACCAATACACAGTATAATGCAAACGCTATAAACCAAACCACCTACTACAGGACTTTGGTGAAAAGCGGCGTATGTCCTGCCGACACCAGTGCGGTTGCCAAAGTCCGGTATATAAATGTCCTTTTTCCGGCAGCGGCCATCACCCCCGATGCAGCTTCTATATGCTATGGCACCAGCACACCGGTGAATGTTACCATTACCTCCGGCACCAGTTATTCCTGGAGCAATACAGGAACACTGACCAATACCGGCAATGGCGCAGTGACTTCCTTGCCGTATACTGTCAACGCCACAGCTACCCCACAGCAAAGCACGGATTATATACTGAGCGTTACCAATGCAGGTTGCCCTAATGCATTGCTGGACACTTTTCATGTTTCGGTCACCCAGCCTATCTTGGTGTTTGCCGGTAATGACACTTCCATTGTAGCCGGTCAGCCGCTGCAACTGAATGCTACGGTCAGCGACCCGTTGGCCAATCAATATAGCTGGACGCCTGCCACGGGGTTGAACTATACAGATATTGCCAATCCTGTTGCCAGCTTATTATCCCAGGCTGGTCGTACCATTACCTATATCGTGAAAGCCACCACAGCAGAGGGCTGTTTCGGACAGGATGATATTAAAGTCGTGGTATTTACAACTGCGCCTGATATTTTTGTTCCCTCGGCTTTTACTCCCAACGGCGATGGGCTTAATGACGTGCTGCACCCCATTGGTGTAGGCATTGCCCAGCTCAATTATTTCCATGTCTATAATCGCTGGGGGCAGCTCGTATTCAGCAGCAGCGACCTGAAAAAAGGATGGGACGGCGCCATCAACGGCCGGGTACAATCAACGGCTACTTATGTATATATTGCCCAGGGAATAGATTATACCGGGAAGGTGATCAACAAAAAAGGAAGTGTGACATTAATACATTAAAGCAGCAGCGTTTTTACCGCCAGGGCTCTCCTCCCAAGAGGCTTAAACCAGGCAACCTCATTTTGATTATAATTTAAGCAGCGAGCCAGGAGAAGTGATTTGTGAGACAAGAATCACGGCAAGAAGGCTGTTGAAGAAGTTGTTGGAGAAGATGAAATAAAATGATCGTATTTCTTATTACTGTGCAGGCAACTGCAATAATATACCTGGTGCTATAGCGGCATCGGGTCAGCCAACACATAATAGCTTTGCTACAAACCTGCGCGAGGGCGGATGGGATGATGAGATATTGGGAATTGTGGGATATGTGTGGAGAATGAGGAGATTTTTATGGGGCGGGCTGTGTTGCTACTATCATCGCCTGTTGTGTCACTCACTTGTGCTTTACCAATACTATTCAACTGCTCATGAAGCACCCCGATGAATATCGGCGGTGCGCTCGGGGTGCTATTGGGCATTGGGCAACGGCGTTTGAAAAATTCATTCTTACGTATATGTGTAGCGTTTATATAGCAGGAAAAATGAAACTGGATTTTAATCAGGTTTATTTTTCTTTTTCAGTGCGGCACGGATCTTTTTTACAAAACTTACCGGCATTTCGGTAACATCAGCTACCTGCTTATCCGATAGTCCCATCTTGATGATCAGGTTTTCAATAACCTCTCGCTTGCCTTTCTCTATACCTCTCTCCATTCCTATTTCAATACCTTCTTCCCGTTCTATCTTTTTTATGGTTTCTATAATACCCATAGTAATTGCTCCTCCTGTTAACTGTTCTATTTGGTTATCAAACATACATTAAAATTTGTTACACAAAGGAGTAATGAAAATGGAGACAACAATTCAAGACCTTTGGGTTTCACCAAAACTTCAAGGTTATGTCATCTCCAGTTTCATTCGATGGAAAGCTACAAAAAGCATGTGGAATAGACATGCACAAAGACAGTATCAAGGTCTGTTATATGTTTTCGGGTGGCAAAACGGTTTTAAAAGACTATGGTACGCAAACCGTGCAGTTACGCCGGCTTTGTTCAGAGTTAGAAGCGCTATGTATTCAGGATGTGGTCATTGAAAGTACGGGAATATATTGGGTACCGCTCTATGACCTTTTGCAACAAAAAGATATCCGGGTAACCATAGCCAACCCGCTAAGGGTAAAACAAATGCCCGGCAAAAAAACCGATACATCAGACAGCGAGTGGTTATGTAAGCTACTGATGAACGGTCTGGTAAGCCCCAGTTTTATTCCCGATACCGGCTTGCGCCAGCTGCGGCAGTTGAACCGCCAGCGGTTCCATTACACCGGTCAGTTGTCGCAGGTAAAAAACCGTATACTTAAGGTATTGGAAACGGCCAATCTCAAGCTGAGAAGCGTTCTTTCCAATGTGAACACCAAATCGGCCCGGCTGATTATAAAAGCCTTGTCGGAAAACATAACCGATATAGCAGTATTGCAATTATATTGCCTGCGCCGGGCGCCAAAAAAGCCAAATTATTACCTGAAGCCTTAGACGGTACGCTTACGGGTAATGCCCGGAAACTATTACAACTGCATCTTGCCGATTGGGATTATTTAGACCGGCAGGTAATCATTTTAGAGCAATTTATGGAACAAGTGATTGAACAACGCTACAGCCGGGTGGTAACCTTGCTGGAAAAGGTGCCTGGCATAGGGAAGCAAGGGTCCAGAACCGTTGTTTCAGAAATAGGTGATGAATTAGGCAGTTTTCCTACGGACGACCATTTTACCAGTTGGATAGGACTGGCGCCGGGCAACCGGCAAAGCGCTAATAAGTGGTATGCACAACACACTACTAAAGGCAATAAGTATCTTAGGGCAACATTGATACAAATAGCATGGGCGGCTGTACGAACCAAAGACAGTTATTGGCAGGCGCAATTCCAATACCTTAAAAAAAGAATGCCCGCTAAAAAAGCCATAGTTGCCATCGCCAGAAAAATGGCAAAACTGGTTTACAGGGTCATAACACAACATTATCAATATGAAGAAAAAGGGGCAGCCTACTTCCTCAATCAACAAGGTAAATGGCATGCCCCTCAATAGTGGCCGGGTAAATTTTGAAGTCTATCTTCGTTTCTCAAACTGCCCGAAAAGATAAGAACAAAGGAATGTTGCTACATGCACGAAAGAGAAATTTTATTCTTTGTATTCGGACGGTAGGGGAAACTGTTTGCTGCGTAATTTACAAGAGAATCTAATGTTTTAATTATGAAAAAGAGCCGGGCGCGATAATAGTAAATTAAGCGATGCTGCCAGCCCTGGCCTGCAAAATCAATATAGCAGGGCTAATTATTATTATAGCTTGCTACAGACCTATGCGAGGGCAGGGATTCGGATACGCTTAGTTTGTATGCTGTTGATGCCAGTAATAAACTGCATGAATTCCGGCAACGTAACCCCCTACCTATTCATTTATATTTCCGGGAGGTTAATTGCCAGAAATTAGACTACCTGCATCGAAGTCTTACCGCAAAGCATTGGCAGCTGACAGATGATTAAACTATACATACTCATCTGTGTGGTTTTATGAACTTGATATAAAAGAGTATAGCTTTTTAAAAGATTTGAGAGAAGAGTTTTGACTCAAAACGGTTTTGTGGTTTGTAAAGATCTAATCACGAAGGTGGAGAAAAAAATAGGTAGAATCAGATATTTTTAAGATATTTTTATGAAAATAATCAAACAATTAAAAAGATGGATAACAGATATATTTTGAATTATAACTACATATAACTATATTCGTATTATGAAAATAAAATTCTTTAATCCAGATAGTCTTGATAAAAACCTGAAAGCTACCGTACACAAAAGCGGAAAACTTGGATTTACAGTAGATGCTGCAAGAAGACTAAATCTGGAAACTAACAAAAGCGCTGCAATAGGAACAAATGAGGATGACCCTTCAGATGATTCCCTGTATATAATTATATATAATGAGGTTAGGAGTGGAGCTTTTCGCATCGCTAAGGCAGGACAGTATTATTACATTAACCTGAAAGCCTTGTTTGATGCATTGAAAATCAATTATAAGCAGGAATCCGTAGTGTATGATATTTCTGAAGAGCCCTTTGGAGACGAGATAGTTTTTAAATTTTCCCGCAGAAAAAACACTAAAAAACCGCATATTGAACCTTAAATACAGCTAATCTATGGAAAGCGAAATTTTGATTTATCAAACAGAGGGTGGAAATACAAGGATTGAGGTAAGGCTTGAGAGTGAAGATGTTTGGCTATCGCAAATGCAAATGGCAGTATTGTACCAAACAACAAAGCAAAACATTAGCCTTCATTTAAAAAATATTTTTAAAGAGGGAGAATTGGCTGAAGAGTTAACCGTCAAGAATTACTTGACAGTTCAACTGGAGGGCGGCCGGTCTGTTAAAAGAGCTATCAAATATTATAACCTGGATGCCATTATATCCGTTGGGTACCGGGTGGACAGTCACCGGGGTACTCAATTTCGTATATGGGCCACCCGGCGCCTTAAGGAATACCTGGTAAAAGGATTTACGCTGGATGATGAGCGCCTGAAATCCGGCAACCAGCCCAGCTATTTCCAGGAGTTGCTGGATCGTATACGGGATATACGCTCCACCGAAAAGATCTTTTATGAAAAAGTAAAAGAAATATACACCACCAGTATAGATTATGACCGTAATGCCGCTACCACACAAAAGTTTTTTGCTTCCGTGCAAAACAAGCTGCATTGGGCCGTGCACCAGCATACGGCTGCAGAGCTCATTTACAAAAGAGCCAATGCCGCTACACCCAATATGGGCCTTACCACCTGGAAGGGAGATAAGCTGCGCAAGGCGGATGTAACCATTGCCAAAAATTATCTTAAAGAACCGGAGCTAAAAGAGCTGAACCTGCGGTAGAGCAATACCTGGCCTTTGCTGAAGCGCAGGCGTTGCGGCAAACGCCTATGTATATGAAAGACTGGGCTGCCAGGCTGCATGATATATTAACCATAAACCAAAAAGAGATAAAGCTGGATGCCGGGCGCATAAGTAAAAAAATTGCCGATGAGCTGGCCGAAAAAGAATATGAAAAATTTGATGTCCAACGTAAGAAAATAGAAGCGGTGGAAAGCCTGAAGCGGCTGGAAGAAGGAGTTAAGAAAATAGGGAAGGGTTAAAAAGTATTTCGTAGGGAGCCGTGTAGAAACGACTATAAACGTTTATACACGGATATTGAGCTGTGCTGGCGTTATAAGGCAAAAATATTTGTAATGATCATTTAATCAACCAACTTATGCTATTTACGCGGGCGCTTTTATATATTAGCTCAAATACAAACGTTAGCTGTAATACCAAGTATTCTAAATGAAAAAAGAAAAAGATACAATATTTATTAGTCACGCTACTCACGAAGACGATTACTCTGCATCGTGGCTTGCAGCTAAATTGCGATACTTCGGTTATAAGGTTTGGGTTGATGTTGATGATTTGAGTGCAGGAGATTCCTTTAATACAATTATCAAACCTATAATTAGAGAACAGGCAAAAATATTCATCGCTATTACAACAAAAAGTTATGCAAACAAAGCAGACAACCAAAATTCAGGCGTAGCAAGGGAATTGAATTGTGCAACCACTGTTGATTTAAGGGAATTAAAGCACAATTTTATCTTCCCTGCCAAGTTTGATGATATTGAATACAACAATTTTCCTTACACTTATACAGGTTGGCAAAGTATCAACTTTGAAGGGAATTGGCAATCAGGTTTGATTGATTTAGTAAAGGAATTGGATAAAATAAAATTCCCCAAATCTGACAATATTGATAATCCAATCAATATTTGGTTTAATGCAATAAAGGTTCAGAACAAGGCATTTGAGAAGGAAGAAAAATATTATTCAAACTGGTTTCCATTTCAACTTCCTGATAAAATATTTATCCACGAGCCAACAATTTTTAAGAAGCCAGAATTACCATTGATTCCTTACTCCCTGACTCTTGAAGCAAACAGAATAATCACTTTTACAAATAAGGAAACAATAGAACAATATATATCTCTTATTTCATCCCAGGAGTTTGACACTTCGTCATTCTTCACAAACGATGACTTAGTTATTGACGACATCTTCACGCTTAAAGAGCCGAGGAAAAAATTAATTCGCTTGCTCAATAATACTTTCCAAAACCATTTGAGTAAGAGCAATATGATTTGTTGGGTTAGAGGAAAGAAAAAAAAGACCAAAACATTCTATTTCAGAATTAATGAGGCAAACAGCAAATCAGTTTCATTACGTAGGTATGGAAAGCCAAGGGGCAGGCGAGATATTATTGGAGCAACCAATGAAACCATCAACGGAGAAAAAACACATGTAAACTGGTCGTTTGGACTTGTTTGCGAAGCCAATTTAGAGCCATCACCACACTTCAAAATATTTTACACAGTTGTTTTCAGTGATAGCAAATTGATGAGGTTTGAAAAGGACATTCATCATACACTTAGAAAAAGCGTTCCAAGTGGTTGGTATAACCGAAAATGGTTTGAAACACTTTTAGCAGCAATGCTAAAAATTTCACCAACTCCTGACAGCACAACTATTCAAATTGCTATTGATAATAACAAATTTATGCCAGTAGAAAATGAGCCGTTCAATGGCATTTCTAAAATCGGCTACATTGAACCAAATGATATTGAATAAAATCATACATATAGAAGAACCAGAGCTAATCTTCGGAGATAACAAAAAAGCAATCGACCCACGGGATGGACTGTTGTTGTATGGGCCGCATGAAAAATGGGGCGACAAATTTAAGTTGAATGCTCACTCTGTTTCGGCAGGAGTTATTGGAACAAAAGATGCATTAGACAAATACAAAAAGTTTGTCGATAGCATAAAGCAGCCGATCATTTCCAAAAAAAGAATTCAAACAGGCGCAATCGTTTCAAACGAATTGCAGCGACCCTCATTTCCGGGGTTTGAAGCCGTATTCAGTATCAATTTTCCAAATGAACCTGAAGTATTCATTGAAATAAAACCTCTTGACTTTTATGGAGTGTTTAATAAAAGCACAAACAGAAGAATGAGAACAAGTAACCTTGTTGATTTCTATCTTGACAAAATGATGAAAGCCTCAGCGGGTTTTGATTTAAGAGTGAATATTTGGTTTGTGATTGTGCCAAAGAAGATTTTTGATAATTGCAGAAGCCAAAAAGGTTTCGGAACCGATTTTGGTAAAAGCACTATGAAGTATTTTGAGGATATAGAGAAAGGACAGCAGTCACTTTTTTCCGAAGAAGAAATGTTTGGAGATGAAATCAGTAAATTTTTTGATACAAGTTCCGACTTTCACCACTTACTTAAAGCAAGAGCAAATCAGGAACGCCTTGATGCTCCCATCCAAATTATCGTTGAACCAAAGCTTGAATTTCGCGACCCTGAATACATGCGGTTTTACAGTGATGATATGAAGGCGTTTTTTGCATGGTCAATTTCTACAACGCTTTACTATAAACTCGGAAAGAAACCTTGGAAACTGGCAACAATAAGACCTGGGGTTTGTTATTTGGGACTTGTTTTCAAAAAATTTCAGAGTAAAAAGAATAAACATATGGTTTGCAGTGCAGCACAGTTGTTTATGAGTGATGGCGATGGAACAGTATTCAGAGGAAACAACGGACTTTGGCAAAGTGAAAACGAAAACGAATTCCATTTGAACGAAGAAGAATCATTCAAACTATTAGACCTTGCATTATCTGACTATCATGAAAACAATAACAACACATACCCAACTCAGCTTTTCATTCATGGCAGGGCTATGTTTTTTGATGAGGAATGGGATGGATTTCAAAAAGCATTGAAAAAGCATAATGCAAAAACCGAACTTGTTGGAATTGTAATTAAAGATAAAGCTCCGCTAAAATTTTTCCGCGATGTTGATGGAGAGAAAGCAGATTACGGTGTGCTAAGGGGAATTGCAGCAATAATTGATGACACCGAAGCATTTCTTTTCACAAGAGGTTTTGTTCCTAGAATGAATTCAAGTTTGAGTATGGAAATACCCAACCCCCTTCATGTAAAAGTTACTCGTGGTGCAGAAAACATTGAGACAGTTCTTCGTGATATTATGGCTCTAACAAAACTTAATTACAACACTTGCATTCATGGTGACGGCAAACCAGTCACTTTACGATTTTCGGACACAATAGGAAATATCTTAACTGCTACCGAAAATTGGAAAGAGGAACGTAGGCAGTTTATTTATTACATTTAACATGAGAGAAAAACTACTACAGCTAAAAGTGGATTGGCAATATGGTGGGGCCACGAATATATTCTCAACTTTCTGTTTTCACTAATCAAGCAAGTAATACTGGATTTGCTGCCATACTGCTTGTAACTTAACAGACCATCCAAACTATGATAGATATTTATTCAAATCTAACAGTTAGACTAAACTATTTAATTGGTTTGTTGGACATATCTTCTCAACAATCCTTTGATAAAATAAAAGGGCATAAAGTATTAAATGAGTTTGACAGTGTTGGAGAAATTTACGAAAACCAATATTCAATTTATAGAAATCAAATAACAATTTCCGCAATTCTTTTAGGGTACGCATACTTTGAAGCATTCCTTACAGATTTAATAATAATGTGTTTAACTAAGAATCCCAAAATCTTGATTCCTGAAGGCAAAGCACAAATAAGGGATAAGACAATTACATATCAACAGCTTCTACTTGCGGATAGCTATGATAAATTGATAAAAGAGGTTATAGAAAAAGAGGTTAGAAATATAATGTACAAGTCTATGCCTGAAATTCTTGATTATCTTGACAAAAAGTTAAAGCTTACATGGGACAAAAACGTAAACAGCGAAATTGTTATTGCTAATAAAATACGAAACTGTTGTATGCATAATAATTGTCTTGCTGACAAAAGTTTAGCTAAAGATTTACGGTTTGTAGAAAGTAAAGAAATAGAATTGACTTCGGGCTCGGTCCATTCATTTGGTCTCAAAGCACGACAATTTTCACGAGAGCTTTGGGAATCAGCAAAGATCAAATATTTGACATAAACTGCAGACAAGATTGGACTTTATCTAACCTTTTTTTTATCTTTTCTTAAAATAACATTTTCAGGCAGGAAATTTCGAGGTGATAAATTAAAATAATCAGCCAGTAAATTAATATGAGTGAGATTGTATTTTGCCCGGTTGTTAAGACTTTCTATGTTTCCTATAAATGATTTTGATTTTCCAATAATATTGCCAATGTCTTCCTGAGAAAGATTCTCCTTTTTTCTTAAATCTCTCACATAGTCTATGACATACTGCTCAATAGGCGATATATGTTCCTGTTCATTCACGTTTCCGAAGTAATAAAAGAACAAAAAAAATATGCACATACATGTGTGTGCAATTGTTTTTTTAATTAAATTTGTTCTAAGAATTTAAAAAGATAAATATTTGAGTATTTAGAAAAATTTTCAATATAGTCAATTAAATTATTTGAAGCATTCGCTTTAGTCTCGGCTTGAAAACTGGTAATTTTTAAATGAAACGAGATAATAAGTAGAATAGCTCACGACCTAGGCGTGAGCTCTCTTATTCGTTTCAGGGTATACCAGTACCTCAAGTCGGTAAGTTGAGCGCCACGCCTTTTTTGTGCGGGCGCCAGCATAAAACTTTTTGTTATGCACAACGCCGTTGCCACACCTGCACAAAGCACCAACATCCATTTTAACGAAACCCAATGGCTGCAGGCCCTGTTCCTGCTGGCAGATACCCAAAGCTGGCTGCAGCAAATGCAGGAGGGGCTTATCTGGCAACTGCCCGTAAAGCACCGTAAAAAGCTGCTGCGCAAAGGCTCGTACCTAAGCAGCAAAGCCCTGGCGCATATACTGGAGCGCCATTATTATAAAGTGCCGCGCCACCCGCTTACCGGCAAGTTCACCATACCCATACCGCAAATTGTAGCCTGCATAAGAGATGCCTGCCAGCAACCACCACAACCCCTGCCCGTACCGGAACGGGCGGGTGTTCCCCGCAGCCCCCACCTGCAGCGGGTACTGGATACCGGCACGCCGCTCGGGCACGATACTTCAGGCAATACCGTAACTACCATTACGGTCATTACCAGCACCGGCGGGGAGATCATCACCGCCTTCCCCGGCATACTGCTGCCGCAACAAGATCTATAAGGTTTCAAAAACCTTATAGGGCTGTCTAAGCCTCACCTAAAAATAAAAAGATGAAAACCAAACACCACAAAGACCCGTTTACAACCCAATG
>CAYWVB010000037.1:0-60173 GCA_964461595.1 uncultured Terrimonas sp.
GGAGGTACTGAATCTATGCTAATAGATATTGCTAATTATCAATCAAATAAAGCAAATGTTAGCTTATTAATAGTAAATAATGAAGTGCATGAGCCATTATTACTTAAACTTCATCAGAGTGTCAAGGTGTACAGACTTAACAGAAAACCGGGAAGCTGGTCTCTTTTACCTGTTTTAAAACTTAATCTGGCAATTTTAAAAAACAAATACGATGTTATTCATTGCCATAATCATAATATAATCGGGCTATTGCTTCCAGCATTTCAAAAAAAAGCAGCTTTAACAATTCATACCACAAACATTAAATCTGGTTATTTCAAGAAATATCAAAAGCGATTCTCCATATCTGCGGCGGTACAGGAAGACCTGAGAAAAAGAATGCGAATAGATAGTATGGTGGTATTAAATGGTGTGGATTTTAATGCGATAACCACCAGAAGAAAAAGAACATCGGAAAGCCTGAGAATAATTCAGGTAAGCAGGCTTGATATTGCAACGAAAGGGCAGAATGTTGCGATAGATGCTATCAAAATATTGGCGAATAAAAATATTTTTTCGATAACATTGGACTTTATAGGTGAAGGAAATTCTTTTGAACAATTGAAAAAACAGGTTGTTAGTTTTGGTTTGGAATCTAATGTCAGGTTTCTTGGTTTAAAAGACAGGAGTTATATCTATGAAAATTTAAAAAATTACGACTTATTAATTCAACCCTCTTTTTTTGAAGGATTCGGATTGACAATTGTAGAGGGAATGGCGGCCAAACTGCCGGTGTTGGTTTCGGATATTGAGGGGCCTATGGAAATAATAAAAAATGGACAGTATGGCTTTTTTTTTAAAACAGGCGATGCTTTTGATATGGCTGAAAAAATAGAATGGTTTTTGAACAGGGCTGATGATGAAATAAATAAAATTACTGAAAACGCGTATCTTTATGCCAAAGCTTTATATAGTGTTGAAACAACAGCACTGAACTATTTACGGGAATATAGAAGTATATTAACAAAATAGCGGTGGTTCATGAAAGAAAAGATATTAATTATCGGACCCTATCCCCCTCCTATGGGTGGCGTTTCTACTCATATTTTAAGATTAACACGAACTTTTTCCAAGGACTTAGACTTTGATTTTATTGACGAATCTAAACCCAAACCCAGGAGTAAGATATTTAATTTAAGGTCTATGGACTTTATTCAATATTTTGCAAAAGTCAATAACTCCAAAATTGTACATATTCATAGTGGCAAAGCAATATTGAGATTCGTTCATTTTGCTATTGCCTTTTTATTAAGGAAACACATAATAATTACGTTTCATTCTTACAGAAGAAGCAGGGTAAGGTTTATGGATAAAATAGTCGCTCAAAAAGCAAACAAGTTGGTATTTGTAAATAAAACAATTGCTAAGCTATTTGCAATTAACGGATTCATCAAAGATGCTTTTTTACCCCCGGTATTGAACCATGAGTCCGAATTACCAGCAAAAATCAAACAATGGATAATATCACTTAAAAACAATAAGTTTACTATCTGTTGTGGTAATGCCTGGAAATTAATCAATAATGACGGAGTTGATTTGTATGGACTGGACTTGTGCATAGATGCCTGCAAAATGTTAAAAGACAAAGGCTATAAGTTAGCCATCGTATTTGTAGTCTCAAATGTATCAGGGGATTATGATATAAATGATTACCTTGCCATAATTAAAAAATATGATATAGAAGACAGGTTCCTTCTGGTTCAGGAGCCAATTTCTTTTGTCAGGTTAATTCAAATTTCAGATATTATTCTTCGCCCAACCAACGCTGATGGAGATGCTTTAACTATTCGGGAAGGGCTATGGTTCAATAAATTAGTTTTGGCGTCTGATATAGTTCAACGACCGCCATCAGTTAAACTTTTTAAAAATAGAGACTTACATTCTTTTTCCAATACTCTGATAGAACTGCTTAAAAAGTCATCTCTTCCTGTAACTACAACCCACAATAAGCAAGAAGAAATCTCTGACTTTTATTTAAATACTTTATATACGATAGATCAGTAAGGCGATTCTGCTGCGATACGCCTGACCTTCAATTTTATTGCTCCCAATGTGTTGAAAGATCATACGTAAGTCTTTTACGAAAGGAAGCCTTTTTAACATCGCGATTGTGAAAGATATAGCCTGTTTCCCGTGAATAGAAATAAAAAAATAAAAATCCTACTTATAGGACCGTATCTCCCTCCTTATGGCGGAGTAAGTGTACATATTTCCCGGCTGATAAAGCTACTTCAAAATGAGTTTGATTTAGATTTCATTGACGAGAGCCCGGTGAGAAAAGAAGATTATTTTAATATCAGGAGCCTGAATTTTTTTAAATATATAAAGAAAATAGCAGCTTCTGATGTTGTGTATATTCATAGCGGAACTAATGTTTTAAGGTGTATTCACATTATTACAGGGAAAGTTTTATTAAAGAAAGTAATTTTAGTCTTACACGGATTTAGTTCTAAACCCAATAAATTCAATGCATACGTAAATGGCAAAATTTATAATATTACCAATCGTATTGTGGTAGCCAATCGTAATATAGCAGATGTATTCGGGCTTTCTGAGCACAGGTATATAGTGAAAGAAGCATTTTTGCCGCCGGATATTAGTAAAGAGCCTCCGCTGCCGGTTGAAGTAAAAGAATTAATCCTCCGGAAAAAGGAGGAAGGCAAAATTATTATTTGTGCAAATGCTTCTCGACTAGATAAATATGAAAACCAGGATTTGTATGGTGTAGATATGTGTATTGAACTTGCTCACAGGCTTAAAGCCAAACATGTCTCCTTCTTTTTCATCTTTATTTTGTCTTCAATCAGACCATATAAAGAAGTTTTTTTGCAATATCAAAATACTATTAAAACATTAAATCTGGAAGGCGAATTTTGGTTACTCCACCAAAAGCTTTCTTTTGTAAAAATTATGGAGCTGTCAAATGTTGTAGTGAGACCGACTAACACGGATGGTGACTCTCTGACAATAAGGGAAGGACTGTTTTTAGGAAAGAAAGTAATTGCCTCTGATGCCGTTACACGACCTGCAGGAACGATTGAATTTCAGACCAGAAACCCGGATGATTTTGAAGCAAAATTCAAGAAATTCATCATAGATAACATATCTTTAAAGGAAAAAACAGCAGGAACAATTAATTATCTCAATGAAGATCTTCGGCATTTTTATACAGATTTAGTGCAAAAGGTTTTTTAGTAACTATGCCTATAATAAACTTTTAATCTATTCCATATCCCTTTTTGTAAGTACAAAAGGTAGATACAGAATAAGGAAAATTTAACTAACGAAAAACATGTGTGGAATAGCAGGGTTTACCGGCTTTGAAGACAATGTTGCGCTTGCTAAAAGCGCGAATTTTATTCAACAACACCGAGGACCGGATATTGACCAGATATGGGTAGACACCTATATTGCGCTTGCACATCGAAGGCTTTCAATAATTGATCTGTCTGAAGCCGGAAATCAACCTTTAGAAAAAGATGAGTTGGTTATTGTATTCAACGGAGAGATATACAATTATAAAACACTTCAACAAAAGCTTTCATCAGAAAAAAACATATCTTTTATAAGTTCGTCGGACACTGAAGTAGTGCTTGAAATGTACCGTACTTACGGCAGGAAGTGCCTTGACTGGTTCATCGGCATGTTTGCATTTGCTATCTACAACAAGAATGATAGAACCTTATTCATTGCGCGTGATCATTTTGGGATCAAGCCTCTTTTCTATACGTTTATAGGGAGTGGCTTTGCATTCAGTTCTGAGTTAAAAACATTGGTGAGGATTAGCGGCTTTAATAAGAGTATTAATTCTAAATCATTGGTAAGTTGTCTCAATTACTTGTGGGTATCAGGCAATGAAACGATGTTTAATGACTGCTTTAAATTACCTGCTGCACATTATCTTATTTACAATAACGGAGAGATCAAAATAGAAAAGTATTGGCAACTGGATGATAAGGTTACATCTGAGGCTGATGAAAGTGAAATTACGCGGGAACTTTCCGTTATTTTAAAAGATACGGTTTTGAGGCATATGGTGGCTGATGTGCCTGTCAGCGCTTTTTTAAGTGGCGGTCTGGATTCTTCACTCATTTCGGTGCTTGCCAAAAGCAGGAACGAAAACCTTTCTACCTACACTATCGGCACTTTGTCAAAAGATAAGAAGCTTGAGCAAATGCCGGACGATGAAAAATATGCCAATATCGTTGCTGATCGTTTTGGATTTGATCATAATGTGATTCGTATTGACGCTGATATACTTAATGAATTACCTCATATAGTGTATACGCTTGACGAGCCGATAGGAGACCCCGCGGCTATAAACACCTATCTTATTTGCAAGGCTGCCAGGGAAAAAGGTGTGAAAGTATTACTGTCGGGAATGGGCGCAGATGAGATCTTCTTTGGCTACAGGAGGCAAAAGGCCACTTTAATGGCTTTAAGATATAATAAGCTCCCCCTGGTTGTAAGAAAAGCAGCTCAGTTTGTTGCTGAAAAAATGCCGGTAAAAATATGGGGGCGGGGATTTAAAACAGGCAGATGGGCTAAGAGGTTTTTAAGCTTTGCAAATATGCCTGTTGACGAGGCTTATATGAGAAGTTATTCCTACTATGATAATAAAGAGCTGAAAGGGCTTGTAAAAGAAGAACATGCATACGCAATAGATAAAATCAGGCAGGAACACAAAGATTTGTTTTATTCAAAATATAACGGAGATATTATTAACCAGATGTGTCATGTAGACACACACATGTTTATGCAGGGTTTGAATTTAACTTATTCCGACAGGGCCTCCATGGCCGCATCGGTGGAAGTAAGGGTTCCTTTCATTGATAAAATTGTGATTGAAAAAGCAATGCAGATCCCTGGTCACATAAAGATCAGGAAAGGTATTTCCAAGTATATTTTAAAAAAAGCGGCGGAAGAGTTTTTGCCTGAGGAAATTATTTATCGGCCTAAAGCTTCGTTTGGAGCTCCTTTGAGATCATGGATTTCTTCCAACCTGAAAAGCATGGTAGATGATTTATTATGCGAAGAAAGTATTAACAAAAGGGGGTTATTAAATTATTCATTTGTAAAAAAGCTTATTGATAAGGACAGAAAAGGTGAGGAAGATTATGCGTATCAGATTTATCAATTATTGACGCTGGAGCTATGGTGTAGAGAATATTTGGATAAATAATGAAGGGTAAGTAATACATTTATGAAACAACTCATACAAAATTTCAAAACCGGCGAACTTTATGTGGACGAGGTTCCGTTGCCTTCTTTGTCAGGAGGTAAAGTACTGGTTGAAAATGCTTTTTCCCTTATCAGTGCAGGCACAGAGCGCAGTACAGTAAAGGTGGCAAAAGCGAGCCTGATAGGTAAGGCTAAGCAGCGCCCTGACCTGGTAGCGCAGGTACTTCAGAATATCAAAAAAGAAGGGTTGAAGGCTACTATAGATAAAGTGCGCACCAAGCTGGACTCATTAAAAGCGCTGGGCTATAGTACATCCGGTACCGTCATTGCCTCCCTGGATACAGACTCAAAATTCAAGCCGGGAGACAGGGTGGCCTGTGCCGGCCAGGATTATGCATCGCATGCCGAATTGGTAGCCGTGCCGCAAAACCTGGTGGCTAAAATACCCGATGGCGTAAGTATGGAAGAAGCTGCCTTTACTACCCTGGGAGCTATTGCTATGCAGGGCGTAAGACAGGCTGACCCGGCTTTGGGAGAGCGGGTTTGTGTAATAGGGCTGGGGTTGCTGGGACAGATCACCTGCCAGCTGTTACGTGCCAACGGGTGTCATGTATTCGGGATAGACCTGTCAGACAGGTTAGTTACACTGGCAGCTAACGGCAGCGCGGATATGGCCATGAACAGGAATGATACCAATCTTTTGTCAGCCTGCGAAACCTTTACACAAGGGCATGGTTTTGATATTATCATCATTACAGCGGCTGCGCCGTCCAATGATCCTATTGAGTTTTCGGCGGAGATAGCGCGTAAAAAAGGAAAAGTAATTGTTGTAGGAGCAGTAAAGATGGATATTCCCCGTGATCCGCATTTTTACAGGAAAGAGCTCGATGTAAGAATGTCCTGTTCTTACGGTCCTGGCCGCTATGACGAGAAATATGAAGAACTGGGCGCAGATTACCCTTTTGCTTATGTACGCTGGACGGAACAACGGAATATGGAGGCATTTCTGGATCTGCTGGCAAGGAAGCGTATTGATATAAAACCCCTGATCACACATGTATTTGGTATAGATGAAGCGGAAAAGGCCTATGATATTGTAATGGGAAAAGTGCAGCAGCCGCATATCGGGATCTTATTAAAATATCCTGAAAATGCTCAAAAGAAACGGAGCTTGATTGCTGTAAAAAGCAATCCTGTGAAGGAGATGAATGCAGGCTTTATCGGGGCGGGGAGTTTTGCCCAAAGCTATTTGCTGCCAAATGTGAAATCATGGGGAAGCTCTTTGGATACTGTAGTGACCTCTAAAGGCATCAGTGCAAAGAACGTTGCAGAAAAATTTGGTTTCAATAAATGCTCGTCTGATGCGGGAGATGTACTTAGTAATAATGCTGTGAATGTATTGTTTATAGCTACTCCTCACGCTTCTCATGCCCGGTATTGCATCAGCGGTTTGAAAGCTGGTAAGCCGGTGTTCGTAGAGAAACCGCTGGCAATGAACTATGAACAGCTTCAGTCGGTGATAGAGACAAAAGCCGAACACAACCAGGCATTGATGGTAGGGTTCAATCGCAGGTTTGCCCCTGTGAGCCAGGAAATAAAAAAAGCATTTCAAAACATAACAGAGCCCCTGGTAGTGAATATCCGGGTAAATGCAGGATTTATTCCCAAAGATCACTGGACGCAGATCCAGGAAATTGGCGGAGGCAGGATAGTGGGGGAAATATGCCATTTTATTGACCTGATGCAATACTTTACCGGGTCTGAACCAGTGAAGGTGTTTGCCGAATCCATTGACACCGGTAACGAAAAGCAGACTTCTGAAGATAATATCGCTGTAGTGGTGAAATTTGCAAACGGCTCAGTAGGTAACCTTACCTACCTTGCCAACGGAGACAAATCATTGCCCAAAGAATATATAGAAGTTTTTGGAACAGGTAAAGTGGGTATTATCAAAGATTTCAGGGAAGGCGCGCTGCATGAAGGCAACAAAATCAAAAAGCTGTCTTCTCATGGCAAGGGACATAAAGAGGAGGTGTACAGCTTTTTAGATCATTTGAAAGAAGGATTGGACGCTCCTATTGACTTCCGGTCTGCCTGCCTTACTACGCTCACTACTTTTAAAATAAAGGACAGCCTGTCTACAGGGCTTCCTCAGGCGATAAGCTTATAGAAAAATATGGAGCAGGACCTGCATCGTTCTTTTAATACATTAAAGGCTTATTGTGAGAAGGAAGGCTTTAAAGGCTGGGATCCTTATGACGGACTGAACAGCAAGCTGTTTCAAAGCCTGCCTTTTTTCCGCAATAACCGTCCGGCCCGGCTTGCATGGATACAGTTATTTAAAAGAAGCCCGGTAAACCTGCGGCGTATAGCCGGGGTAGCAAAAGATTATAATCCGAAAGGGCTTGGGCTTTTCCTTCACGGGTATTGCAACCTGTATCGTATAGAAAAACAGCCGGAGTATTTAGAACATATATATTCCCTTGCGGATAAAGTGATCGGCCTGCAGTCGAAAGGATATTCAGGCAATTGCTGGGGCTACAATTTTGACTGGCAGGCAAGGGCTTTTTTTCAACCTAAACTCACCCCTACTGTGGTGGCAACTACTTTTATTGCCACTGCCCTCATGCAGGCTTTTGAAGTAACGGGTGAACAGAAATACTTAGACGTTGCAACGGGTGCTAAAGATTTTGTATTAAAAGACCTGAACCGCACTTATGATGAGCATGGGGATTTTGCTTTTTCTTATTCTCCCCGGGATAAAACGCAGGTGTTCAATGCATCCCTGTTAGGCAGCAGGTTATTGTCGCAGATATATAAGTATACCGGCGAGAAGGCATTGCTGGAGGAAGCCGCCCGGTCGGTGCGCTTTTGCTGCAGGCATCAGCAGGAAAACGGCGCCTGGGCTTATGGCACTTTGCCTTTTCATCAATGGATAGATAATTTTCATACAGGATATAACCTGGAATGTATCCAGGTATACCAGGATATATCGGGAGATCACAGCTTTGCTCCGCAGCTAAGAAAAGGAATGGAGTACTATATAAATAATTTTTTCACGGAAGAAGGTATCCCTAAGTATTATAATGACCGGATCTATCCGGTAGATGTGCATACTGTAGCGCAACTTATTATAACCCTGGTTCAAATGCGTTTGCTGCAGCAACAGAAGTCTTTGGCAGGCAGAGTGCTGCACTGGGCGATAGCTAATATGCAGGATCCGAAGGGATATTTTTATTACCAGCTCAAAAAAGGGTGGAGTTCAAAAATACCTTATATCCGCTGGGCACAGGCATGGATGTTCTACGGCATGTCTGCATATTTGTTATTTCTTCATGAACAAACAGAAGGTACAAGGAAAGAGCATTAAACTTTGCAGGGTATAAGCAGAAACACTTACTGCAATTAACTTAATGACCAAACCCCTAATAGACTCATAATTAACTACTTAGAATGATGAAAAGATATAAAAAATATTATGCACCTTATGTGCCCATAGAGCGCTGATTACACGGGAGATCATTAACTTGCAATATAATCCTATCCATTGTTTAGATACCTTAAGATCAATATTTTGACAAACCACAATATAACAAACGATACAATGTCCGAAAAAAAAATCCTGTTGACCTTCGGCACCCGTCCCGAAGCCATTAAGATGGCGCCATTAGTAAGAGCGTTGCAGGCATTGCCGCAGCGTTTCGATGCAAGGGTCTGCCTTACCGCCCAGCACCGCCAGATGCTAGACCAGGTGATGCAATTCTTTGACCTGAAAGCAGACTACGACCTCAACCTGATGAAGCCGAACCAGAACCTGTATGGGTTGACGGCGGCCATTGTAGAAGGGATGAAGCCGGTGCTGGAAGACTTTAAGCCGGATTATGTGCTGGTGCATGGTGATACTACCACTTCTATGGCGGCTGCGCTGGCTGCTTTCTATGCACGGGTCAAAGTGGGTCATGTGGAAGCGGGCCTGCGCACTTTTAATAAATGGTCTCCCTTCCCCGAAGAAATGAATCGCGGGCTTACCGGCCGCCTGGCGGATATACATTTCGCCCCTACGGAGCAGTCTGCACAAAATTTATTGTCGGAAGGCATTGACGGGGATAAAATAGTAGTGACCGGCAACACCGTAATAGATGCATTACAGCAGGGTGTTGCTTTGCTGGAGATCAGGGAACCGCAGCCGGTAACCCGGTTAAAGCAAAAGCTGCCTTTTGACAGGGATTTCATCCTGGTAACAGGACACAGGCGTGAAAATTTCGGAGAAGGCTTTTTGAATATCTGTGAAGCCTTAAAAGAAATTGCGCTGCGCACAGATGTGGATATCATTTATCCGGTGCACCTTAATCCCCATGTGCAAAAGCCGGTATTTGAGATACTCTCTGATATTCCCAATATTTATCTTATAGAGCCGCAGCCTTATGAATCTTTTATCTGGCTGATGAATAAGGCAAAGCTCATTATCACCGACAGCGGTGGCGTGCAGGAAGAAGCGCCGTCCTTAGGCAAGCCGGTGCTGGTGATGCGTGATACTACAGAGCGCCCCGAAGCAGTAATGGCAGGCACCGTGATCCTGGTAGGGACCGATACGGATAAGATTGTGAAGGAAGCTCTGACATTGCTGCTCGATGAATCTAAATACAAGGCAATGACCATGCGGCATAACCCCTATGGCGATGGCATGGCATGCGACAGGATACTGGCGTTCCTGGAACAAGGTGGGGAGAATGTGCATATACAAAACATAAAGAAGATATACGTGAAGGATGAGAGAGTGGAAATGGTCAAATAACCGGGATTGCGTATTATTGCGTAAATCAGTTGCAGGTGATGTGAAATACGAGGTGTAAGATGACAGACGTAAAACTTTTTTTGCTCACGTTTATCGTTTATCTTCTCACATGATCGCCTGTAGGTTCATGTTTATCATTTTATTACAAACTCATATTTCAACCCGCTGACCTTAGTAAAAAGAAAAGCAAGCAATAAGTGAAAGCATTATTTATGGGCCTGGGGTATATAGGCCTGCCAACGGCAGCGGTTGCTGCCAGCTATGGAATAGATGTGGTAGGAGTGGATATTAACCCCGATGTAGTCAATACCATTAACAGAGGTGAAATTCATATTGTAGAACCTGACTTAGATAAGGTAGTACAAAAAGTAGTACAAAACGGGAAGCTGAGGGCCAGCCTCCAACCCGAGAAAGCGGATGCATTTTTTATAGTAGTGCCTACGCCTTTTAAGCAAAATCACCGGGCGGATATTTCCTTTGTAGAGTCTGCCACACGTGCCGTATTACCTTATCTTGAAGCAGGCAGCCTGTTTGTGATCGAGAGCACCTCGCCGGTAATGACAACAGACCGGATGGCGAGGCTGATCTTTAAGGAAAGGCCGGAGTTAAAAGGAAAGGTATTTATAGCTTATTGCCCCGAAAGGGTGCTGCCGGGAAATGTGCTGCATGAGCTGATACACAATGACCGTGTGATCGGTGGTATTGACGAAGCCAGCACCCAAAAAGCCATGGCTTTTTATGCACAATTTGTGAAAGGTATGCTGCATCCCACCAATGCCCGCACTGCTGAAATGTGCAAGCTCACCGAAAACTCTTCAAGAGATGCACAGATCGCTTTTGCCAACGAGTTGTCTATGATCTGTGATAAAGTAGGCATTAATGTATGGGAGCTGATAACCCTTGCCAACAAGCATCCACGGGTGAATATCCTGCAACCGGGTTGCGGGGTAGGCGGGCATTGCATTGCTGTAGACCCGTGGTTCATTGTAAGCGATTTTCCAGAGCAGGCACATATGATTAAAAGAGCGCGGGAGACAAATGATTATAAATCAGACTGGTGTGCCGACAGGGTGATACAAGCCTGCCTGAAATTTGAAACCACCCACGAACGGGAACCTGTAGTGGCCTGTATGGGGCTGGCATTCAAGCCTGATATTGACGACCTGAGAGAATCGCCGGCAAAGTATATCACTTCAAGGGTGATCAGCGAGTCCCGCGCCGAAGTATTAGTTGTAGAACCCAATGTACATTCCCATAAATCCTTTAAGCTGGTAAATTACAATGACGCCTATCAGCAGGCAGATATCGTCGTGTGGCTGGTTCGTCATAAAGAGTTTCCGGGCATACCGCGGGATCCCCGGAAAACAGAGCTGGATTTTTGCGGAGTGAGAAAATAAAACGTTATGCTACAATTGCCATCAATTGAATTGTTCAATTGTCCTGTGCATAGTGTCAGCATGCAGCAAACGCTCGACTATATTGCTGAGTGTATTGATAGTGACAGGCACCTGCATCATGTGGTAGTGAATGCTGCCAAGCTGGTATACATGCAAAAAGACAGGCAGCTCTATGAATCTGTTGTGCATTGCGATATTATCAATGCTGACGGGCAGGCCGTGGTATGGGCCTCCAAAATATTAGGCAAGCCCCTTCCCGAGCGGGTTGCAGGTATTGATCTGATGGCAGCCCTGGTAGCGATGGCCGCCCGGAAGCAATATAAAATATTCCTACTGGGCGCAAAAGAGGAAGTGGTAAGTAAGGTAGCGGATATCTATAAAAAGCAATATGGTCCGGAGATCATTGCCGGCTATCGCAACGGTTATTTCGCCCCCGAAGAAGAAGCTGAGGTGGCCGCGGAAATCTCAGAGAGTGGTGCACATATCCTGTTTGTGGCTATCAGCTCACCCAAGAAGGAGATCTTTTTGAATAAATACAGGCGCCTTATCTGCACTCCTTTTATTATGGGTGTAGGCGGTTCGTTTGATGTGGTATCCGGTAAAACCAAACGCGCCCCGGTATGGATGCAGCGTAATGGGCTGGAGTGGCTCTACAGGATTTACCAGGAACCCCGCAGGATGTGGAAGCGCTATACCGTGACCAATGCTAAATTTATATTGCTGGTATTTAAACAATGGCTGAAGCGGTAAATCTCTCCCTGCAGAGAAGGAGCCCCGTGCACAACCCCGCTTTGAGTGAGTGTTATAAGCTGCAAGAGGCGATAAACTACAGACGATAACCCCTTCGTGCCGTTGGGCATCTGTATTTCAAAAAGTTTCACATAAAAGTCCGTAAAGTAAACAAAGGCGCAAGGATATTATCCAACAGATTATGAGATCCGCAATAAGCAAAATTCTCTTTTTCCTTTTATTTCCCTGTTTGGTACGGGGCCAGGCAGAAGATCCTGCCATTAGCAGCGACAGCTTCGGCAACTGGCATGCCGGGATAGAGCTGCAGGCTGTTGCCACTTCTCAAAACGCCGTTCCTTTCTGGATGCGCACCAACCATTCTGGCAGTATCCCGCTGAGCGGTGTATCGGCCAGCCTGCTGGCTTATGCAGGCAAAAACTATATAAAAGAAGGAGAGGAACGCAAACCGCGCCTGACCGACTGGGGTTTTGGCATTTCGGGCAGGCTGAATGCCGGGAATACCGCTCAGCTCCTCCTTACTGAAGCGTATATAAAGGGAAGGCTCAGCATTTTCCAGTTGAAAGCAGGGCGATCCAAAGACCTTGCCGGGCTGGCAGACAGCAGCCTCTCCGCCGGGGCTTTCGGCGTGTCGGGCAACGCATTGGGCATTCCTAAAATAGAGCTGAGCGTGCCTGAGTACTGGTATCTTCCCCTCACCGGTAAGCTGATCGCGCTGAAGGGAAGCTTTGCCCACGGATGGTTTGGAGAGACCCCTCTCAGGTATACCCGCCAGGACTCTTCAGTGCATTCCTGGTATCACCAGAGCTCTTTTTATGGTCGCATAGGAAAGCCGGGCTGGCGCCTAAAGCTGTACGGAGGGATCAATCACCAGGTGATGTGGGGCCATGAAAAGTCAATAGAGCCTGACTTTGGCCTGTCTACTCTGGAGTCGTTCTGGTATGTAGTGAGAGGCGTGGAATACGGAAGCTGGAATGTGCCCACTTCTAAAATAGGTAATCATCTCGGCTCGCTTGACCAGGGGGTGCAATATGATTTTAATGCTCTGGGTATAATGGCCTACCACCAGTTTTTTTATGATATAGGCGGACTGTATCATGGCAGTAACCTGAAAGATGGACTATGGGGGATCGTATTCAGGAATAAGAAAGAGGAAGGGAATGCTTCCTTTGGCTGGCGCAAGATAGTATTGGAGTACTTTGGCTCCAAAAGCCAGGGTGGTGAGCCGGATACTCCCCGCCGGGCGATCTCGGGAGCGGAAGATTACTATAACAATTATACCTATGCGCAGGGATGGACCTACAAGGGTGAAAATATCGGCAATAATTTCCTGACCGGGCGTAAATATGCCCGCCCGGGGCAGGCGATGCGGGACTTTGAGAATATTGTCAACAACAGGGTGCAGCTATTACATATAGGAATAGAGGGATATCTTGGTAAATGGAGCTGGCGGACCAAATTTTCTTTCTCAAATAATTTCGGCACTTATGCTACCAATGCTGAAGGTGGCCCGGCCGGAAGGGGAGAATGGATCATTTACCCGCCTCCTTATTTTGAGAGGGTAAAACAATTTTCCGGCTATATAGCAGCAGATCGCCCGCTGAATAAAAATTACCGTATCGGTTTTGTACTGTCAGCAGACCGGGGGGAATTATTGAACAATTCAGTAGGGGGGTTGATTAAGGTGAGCAGGGTGTGGTAAAGCAGCCCTCCAATCTCCTCAAGGGAGAGAAGATCCGGGCACAGCCCTCGCTATCCGAAGAGTGATTGTGAACTGCAGGAAAAGGGAAACGACAGACGGGAAGCCTTTAAAGCTGATGCTGGTAGCGGATTGCAGTGAAAGCGCAGATAATTATACTATCCCCTGCGCCAGCATGGCATCTGCCACCTTCACAAACCCTCCTATATTAGCCCCTTTCCCGTAATTCACATGCCCGTCATTTTCTTTTCCGTATTTGAGGCATATTTTATGAATTTCTTTCATGATCGCCTTTAGCCTGTTATCCACTTCATCCCTGGTCCAGGCATATCTTTGGGAGTTTTGCGACATTTCCAGCCCCGATACTGCCACACCTCCTGCGTTGGCAGCTTTGCCGGGAGCATAGAAGATATGAGATTTGTGGAAAACAGTTATCGCTTCCGGGGTACAGGGCATATTCGCTCCTTCGGCCACACAGATGCAGCCATTTTTTACTAACAGCATGGCATCATCACTATCCAGCTCATTTTGAGTGGCATTAGGCAGCGCCACATCGCATTTTATTTTCCAGGGCCGCTCTCCCGGGAAGAAGCTGCAGTTATATTTTTCTGCATACTTTTTAATCCTTCCCCGCTCTGTATTCTTCAGGTGTTTAATATACTCCAGCTTGTTTGCGTCAATACCATCGGGGTCGTAGATAAAGCCTTCCGAATCAGACATGGTTAACACTATAGCCTCTTTGGCGATACATTTCTCTGCAGCATACTGGGCAACATTCCCCGAACCTGAAATAGTTATTTTTTTCCCTACCAGCGATTCCCCGGCTGACTTCAGGATCTCTTCTACAAAATATACCAGGCCATAGCCGGTAGCTTCGGGGCGGATAAGGCTGCCTCCCCACTCAAATCCTTTTCCCGTCAATACGCCGCTGAACTCCCCGCGGATACGCTTGTACTGACCAAATAAATATCCTATCTCCCTGCCGCCTACACCTATATCTCCTGCCGGGATATCTATATCGGCCCCAACATGGCGGTACAGTTCGGTCATAAAGCTCTGGCAGAACTTCATTACTTCATTGTCAGATCTTCCCTTCGGATCAAAATCCGACCCACCCTTACCGCCACCCATGGGCAGCCCGGTAAGGCTGTTTTTGAATACCTGCTCAAAAGCAAGGAATTTCAATACGCTGAGATTGACGGAAGGATGAAACCTGAGCCCGCCTTTATAAGGGCCGATACTACTGTTCATCTGGACACGGAATCCCCTGTTCACTTCAATATCGCCTTTGTCGTTGAGCCAGGGCACCCTGAAAATGATGACTCTTTCCGGCTCAACAATGCGCTCTAAAAGCCTGGCGCTTTTATACTGGGGGATCTCCTGTATGAAAGGAATAATAGATTCCGCAACTTCGGATACGGCTTGTAAAAATTCATGTTCTCCGGCGCTCCTGGTCTTAACCTTTTCAAGGAACTGATTGATCGTCTCGTTCATAAAGAATAAGCAACTATTTAGGGCTTAGCTGCAGAATACATTTAATATTCTGTAGCAATCATTAAATAAATTTTAAAAAACACAGCGAATGTATTAAATCATTCGAACATTTGGCGGAGTAGGGGAATGTTTATTTCAAAATACCGGAAACCGGGGTATTAGTCCGAACAGTTGACAGAGAGAATTAATAGGGTGTATTTCAGTTTTTTGCAAGCCGAAATATGCAATGGAAGTTCTTACAGATTTAAATGAAGAGGTGGAAGAAATGCTGATGCTAAAAGTGGCAAAACTCGTGAAAGTGAAGAAACTGTTAGCTTTGATGAGCATAAAAAGCAGCTTGCATCAAGGAAGTAGCGTTTGCTAAATCTTATTAAAGGATCTGCTAAACCTACCCAGACACATTATTACGGCTGCGGCTAAAAAATCCGGTTTAATCCTCCTGTTTTGCAGGTACGCCGGCCCGTTATACCCTTATTTGCTCAGATGCATGCTCCTTTCCTTATACAATGTGCGGAAATAAGGATCACGCAGGTCTTTAATGAACCGTATGGCTTCGCCGGTTGACTTCATTTCAGGTCCTAATTCTTTATTCACTCCCGGGAACTTGTCAAAGCTGAATACCGGCTCCTTGATGGCAAACCCCTTGAGGTTCTTTTTAAAGCTGATGTCTTTTAATTTTACCTCGCCCAGCATCACTTTGGTGGCAATATTGAGATAAGGGATCTGGTACGCTTTTGCAATGAACGGCGTAGTGCGGGATGCCCTGGGGTTGGCTTCAATAACATATACAGTGCCGTCTTTGATGGCAAACTGGACATTGATCAACCCACGTATATCAAGGGCCCGGGCTATTTTTTCGGCATAAAACTCCATAGTGGTCACTTCCATGGGGCTAAGGTTGAATGCAGGCAATACGGCATTACTGTCGCCGCTGTGTATGCCTGCAGGCTCAATATGCTCCATCACGCCCATCACGTGGAAGGTCTCGCCATCATAAATAGCATCTACCTCAGCTTCCTGGCAACGGTCGAGGAAATGATCGATCAGTATTTTATTTCCCGGGAGATGCTTCAGCAGGCTTAAAACACCTTTTTCCAACTCTTCATCATTCAGCACAATCCTCATTCTCTGCCCTCCCAGTACATAGCTCGGGCGAACAAGAACGGGATAGCCTACTTCTTTCGCTACTTCTATCGCCTCATCCGTATTATATGCAGTACCGTATTTGGGATAAGGAATATTCAGATCCCTCAGCAGGTCGCTGAACCGCCCCCGGTCTTCGGCAATGTCCATACTGTCAAAAGAGGAGCCGATGATCCGTATGCCTTTTTCGTGGAGGCGCTTTGCAAGCTTCAATGCGGTTTGCCCGCCGAGCTGCACAATTACACCCGCCGGCTTTTCAAATGCTATGATCTCCCACAAGTGCTCCCAGAATACGGGTTCGAAATACAGTTTATCGGCAATATCAAAATCGGTGGAAACCGTTTCAGGATTACAATTTACCATAATGGCCTTATAACCGCATTCTTTAATGGCCATCAGCCCGTGCACACAGCAGTAGTCAAATTCAATGCCCTGTCCTATGCGGTTAGGCCCGGAGCCGAGCACGATGATCGAGCCCCTGGAGCTGTCTTCTTTTTTGGAGTTGAACACTATGCTTTCGTTATGCACAATAGCATCCTTGCCGGCTTTTGAGATCGAAGGCGCTTCAAAGCTGGAATAGAAATAAGGCGTTTTGGCTTCGAACTCGGCGGCACAGGTATCTACCATTTTATACACACGTGTTAGTCCTATCTTCTTCCGGCGCTCATATATATCTTCGTCTTTTGATCCGTCTTTCATGATCCTGCATATCTGCTCATCACTGAACCCATTATGCTTTGCCTCAATGAGCATCTGGTCGGGCAGGGTTTGCAGGTTGTACTCCGCAATTTTCTTCTCCAGGTTTGCGATCTCCTGTATCTGGTATATAAACCAACGGTCAATACGGGTAGCCTCGCATATAGATTTAACGCTCACCCCCATCATAAGCGCATCTTTTATCCTGAACAGCCTGTCCCATTTCGGTGTTTTGAGATATTCCACGATCTCTTCCGCACGCATCATGCTTTTGCCATAATATCCCAATCCCACGGCTTCGTTCTCCAGGCTTTGACATGCTTTTTGAATAGCTTCTGTAAAGTTGCGCCCGATAGACATCACTTCTCCCACGGATTTCATCTGGAGTCCCAGCGTATCATTGGCTCCTTTAAATTTATCAAAATTCCATCTCGGCACTTTTACGATCACATAGTCTAAGGTAGGCTCAAAATATGCAGATGTGGATTGTGTGATCTGGTTTTTAAGCTCGTCAAGGTTATATCCAATAGCCAGCTTAGCGGCAATTTTAGCAATAGGGTATCCCGTTGCTTTGGAAGCCAGCGCAGAAGAGCGGCTCACGCGGGGGTTGATTTCTATAGCAATGATCTCTTCGGTGGAAGGGTTCAGCGCGAATTGCACATTACATCCGCCTGCGAAGTTGCCAAGATCGCGCATCATGCGGATAGCTGTATTGCGCATCAGTTGAAAAGCAGTATCGCTGAGTGTCATGGCGGGCGCTACGGTAATAGAGTCCCCTGTATGCACTCCCATCGGGTCAAAATTCTCCACTGTGCAGATAATAGCCACATTGTCGGCAGCGTCGCGCAACAGCTCCAGCTCAAACTCCTTCCACCCGAGCACTGCTTTTTCTACCAGCACCTCATGTATGGGAGAAGCAGACAAGCCCCTGTTCAGCGCTTCATCCAGCTGCTCTTTGCCATGCACAAACCCGCCGCCGGTGCCGCCGAGCGTATAAGAAGGGCGGATCACCAGCGGGAAACCGATCTCCTGGGCAAATTCCTTCCCCTCCAGGAAGGAGTTGGCTGTTTTGGCGGGAGCTACCGGTATTCCAAGCTGTATCATCCACTGGCGGAAACGTTCCCTGTCTTCTGCTTTGTCTATAGCCTTGATATCCACACCGATCAGGCGCACATTATATTTTTCCCAAACACCCAGCTCCTGCGCCTCTTTGGCAAGATTAAGGGCAGTCTGTCCACCCATGGTGGGCAATACGGCATCTATCTGGTTTTCTTCCAGTATCTGCTCAATGCTTTCTACGGTAAGCGGCAGCAGGTATACCCTGTCGGCCATCATGGGGTCGGTCATAATGGTGGCAGGATTGCTGTTGATCAGGATAACTTTGATCCCTTCTTCGCGCAAGCTGCGGGCGGCCTGGGTTCCTGAATAGTCAAATTCACATGCTTGTCCGATGATAATGGGACCTGAGCCAATGATCAGCACGGTCCTGATAGAGTTGTCTTTAGGCATTTCTTAATTAAGCTTTGAAAAATCTGGCGGGTATTTCCGATAATAATTCATGCACTATATACGATCGGCACGGGAAAAACCGGGCAAAGGTAAGGGATGATGAATAAAATCCGAAACGCAGGGGGTTAAATTTGAGATTCGCCCTCTAAATAGGGATAAATCCCTGCCTGATTTATGAATGCAAATTTAAAATAGCTACGGGCGCATTTCAATTTTTCGCATGGGATTGAAATCCCGGTGAAATATAGCCACTAATGCACGAATATTTGACGTATTTTGGTATTTATTCGTGCATGAGTGGCTATTTAGATGCCCGGGTGTGAATGCTATCTTAATAAAACCGGGTTTACTTTATTTTATAACCTTTCCAGCCATACCATGCCACCACCACAAAGCAAAAAAGAGGAATAATGTATGCCTGGGCTGTAGCTTTTTCTGAAAGAAGCCCCATGAAATAAGGCATTAAAGCTCCGCCAACAATTGACATGATCTGAAAAGAAGACCCTTTTTTGGTATGATGACCCAGATCCTTTACACCGAGGGCAAAAATGGTAGGGAACATTATGCTTTCAAAGAAAAACACTGTCATCAGGGCGTATACTGAAAGCCAGCCGTTTCCGAAGACTACTACTGTGCAAAGCAAAATATTAATAAGGGCAAAGATCATCAACAGGGTATTGGGCGCGATCTTTCTCATAAGTGCAGTTCCCACAAATCGTCCCACGGTAAATAATAAAAGGCTTATGGAAAGCAGGTATGATGCTTTGGCATTATCAATTTCATGCTTAGCTTCCGTACAATAATTGATGAACAGAGCTGCTATGCCTACCTGGGCAGCAACATAAAAAAACTGGGCAATAACTCCATATACAAAATGGCTGTGCTGGAAAAGAGGTTTGGTGTCCTGCGCTTTACTGGAAACCATCTCGCTTTCCTTTATCTCCGGTAAATATGTTCGCCAGAATAAAAAAGCCACGAATAAAACCACGATGGCAATGATTATATAAACCATCTTCACTGAATCCAGGTTGCCAGCCCCACTGCTGCTTTCGTTGAAAAAAACATTTGCTGCAATGATGGGGCCGATAAAAGACCCCACACCATTAAAGCACTGCGAAAGATTAAGCCGGAATTCCGAGGTTTCGGGCTTACCCAAAACCGTTACATAGGGATTAGCTGCAGTTTCAAGACAGGTAAGCCCTGAAGCCAGGATAAATACGGCAAGCAAAAAGAAATTAAAGCTCATCATTTGCGCTGACGGGTAAAATAAAAATGCACCTGTAGCGTATAACAGCAGCCCCAGTATAATACCCTTTTTATAGCCGTACCTGCTCATAAAAATGCCCGCTGGTAATGCTATAAGAAAGTAAGCGCCGAAATACGCCGCCTGAAGCAGGGTAGATCTCGCTTTGGTTACATTCAATGCTTCCTGGAAATGTTTGTTCAGCACATCCAGCAAACCATAAGCAAGCCCCCATAAAAGAAAAAGGCTTGTTACCAGAATAAGCGGGAAAAGGTACCCTTTACCATTGGCGGGCGCTGCAGTAGCAGTAGTGGTTGAAGTGATCGCCATGCAATCGTTTTATGATTTGATTAAAATTTACAATGATCTGTCAAGATGGGAATATCCTCCATCCACAAACAATATCTGCCCCGTAGTATGGCTTGACCTGCTGCTGAGCAGGAAAACGGTCATATCCGCAATTTCTTCAGCAGTGGTCATCCTTTTTTCAAAAGGGATCTTAGCTACGATCTGCTCCAGCTTTTCTTTCGGGTTTGGCAGGCTGTTGATCCAGTTTTCATACAGGGGAGTCCATACTTCTGCCGGGAGCACGGTATTCACCCTGATCGAATAAGGCAGCAGCTCTACCGCCCATTCCCTCGTCAATGCATTGATAGCACCTTTGGAAGCAGCATAGCCGGAGGTATTTCCCTGCCCGGTAACTGCCACTTTTGACCCGATATTCACAATATTGCCCTTTGATTGTTTCAGGAAGGGCAGCGCATAGTGGGCAAGATTATAATAGTGGCTCAGGTTTTTGTGCAGCGATTCAAAAAATTTTTCAGGCGATCCCTTCTCCAGGCCTACCCCATCATTGATCCCCGCATTATTTACCAGCCCGTCAATCCTTCCATATTTTTCAGAAGTAAAATCAATTACTTCCCTGCAGGCGGCTGGCGTGCCCAGCTCAGCAGTAACATAACTTGCCTTCCCGCCTGATTTTATAATTTCATCTGTTATCTTAATATTATCCGCTTTTCCTCTCCCCACCACTACTACTATCCCGCCTTCTGCAGCAATCGTTTTGCTTATGGCAGCGCCTATCCCTTTGGCGCCGCCCGTCACTATAAAAACCTTGTTTGAAAGATTCAGATCCATTTTTTCTTTTTATATGATGTTAATGTTTGTTTAACCTGCAATTATTATCAGAGTCCATAGAATGTAACGGCATTGGCGCCGAAAACCTTTTCCCTGTCTTCCTCCGGATAGTTTTCCATATACTTTTCGAGAAGACTTTTCCACTGTACATAGGTTCCCGAAACCAGTATCACCGGCCAGTCGCTTCCAAACATCAGCCTGTCGGTTCCAAACGCTTCAAACACTATGTCAAGATAAGGATAAAAATCCGCTGCGTGCCACTCTTTCCACGATGCCTCGGTAAACAAGCCGCTCAGCTTGCAATATACATTGGGCTGCTTTGCAATCTCCTTCATCCATCTGCTCCATCCGGCGATCTCCTTATTTTTAATGTCCGGCTTGGCGCAATGATCAATGACGAACTTCTGATCAGGAAATAATTTTACAAATGCAGCGGCGGCTTCGAGCTGGTAATGATACACCAGCACATCATAGGTATAGTTGAATGGTTGAAGCGCTGCCACTCCCTGCTGAAAGTCTTTTCTAAGCAAAAAATCGTTGGGTTCGCCCTGCACAATATGCCGGTATCCTTTAATGATATCATATTGGGCAAAATGTTCCAGGCGCTCATTAAGGTCATTTGCCAGCAGATCTACCCATCCTACAACACCCTTTATGAAGGCATGCGTTTTTGCCAGCTCCACCAGGAACCTTGTTTCCACTTCCGACTGGTCTGCCTGCACTGCAACACAACCGTCAACTCCGTTCCGCTTTAGTGTTAGTTCAATACTCTCAGGCGTATAATCCTGCTGCAGTATTTTCATACCATCCATCCAGGCATCGCGCTGCTTGTTATATTTCCAAAAGTGAACATGAGTATCTATAGTCATACGTGGTAAGTTGTAGGTGATAAGATTAGTGGTAAGTTGTAAGTGATTAATAAATTTATTCTGAAATCAAAATCTCTTATTGCCATATATATCCGATATACTTCCACCAGGCAATCAAGTCCTCAAATTTTACGATTGGCGTATTCATTATTAGCTGTTTTTCTTCCGTTCTGCCTTGAAGGCAAGGCATGCCTTACCTTTACGTTTCGCGTTTACAGCTTAGTGCCTACACCCTATCACTTTATATACGGATAAAACTGCTTAGCCAAAAACTCATTCCCGGCATCATTCATATGCACGCCGTCTGCCGTAAGCACGTCTTTGGCTTTGTCTTCCGGGTTGTGGGCGTCAATATATTCAAGGATGGTTTTGTGCAGATCAATCAGTCCGGTGTTTTTGTTCTTTGCTATATTCCGTATGATGGCTGAATATTTATTCAGGTCGCCGTCCAGCTCGTTAACAAAGTTTTTCTTTTCACCGATCACTGTAGGAGTGCAAATGATCACTTTGGCACCCGCAGCCTGCAGCTTATCAATGATCTTGTTGTAAAAGCGCTCAAATTTATCAGGGTCTGTACCCGTACCGGAAGTCTTTTTATGCCATACATCATTGATCCCCACATATATAAAAACGATATCCGGTTTTTTTGACAACACGTCATCTTCCAACCGCAGGTAAAGATCATACACTTTATTTCCTCCTATTCCTGCACCGATAAGATCAAAAGCATTGTCCTTCCCTTCTTTGGCAAGCATTTGCTGAAGAAGAGTGATATAACCATGCGGCGCTACGCCTGCCTGGGTAATAGAGTCGCCGAAAAAAACAACTTTTTTCTTTTGCATCAGCCTGAAGGCAGAAACAATAGCAAGAATAACGACAAGAGCAGCAAACAGGAGTATCCGTTTCATAAAGTCAATTTTATTTCAATTCAAAGATCTTTTCCATAATTATCCATTTTTCTCCGGGCTTTGCCCAGGGCAGGGCCTGCTGAAAAGACCACATGAAGTTTTCCCACTCCTGCACTTTGGGATCAGCAGCATCAGAAGCAGCTTTCTTTTCAAAGGAAAAACCGTCTTTTACTTCCATGATCATAAACATCCTGTTGCCGGTAAGGTATATATCCATTACCGTAATTCCGTCAGCCCTGATCCTTTGGAGTATTTCCGGCCAAACATTCTGGTGGATCTTTTTGTATTCCGCTATCACGGCAGGGTCATCCTTCAGATCGCAGGTGAGGCAATATCTTGTCATGGGAAATAATTGGCTTGGCTAATAATTAATAAATAAACAAACTATAGTTAAATCAATCAAATTATGTCTGTTCATTTTCATAAAATGTGAGAGAGGAAACGAACTTTCACGTCTCACGTTTGACCTCTCACCATTTTGACTATCTACTCCAGTCTACCAGTTGCTGCCGGGATTGACCCAATCCGTCTATTCCCAGCTCCACTATGTCTCCGGCCTTCAGGTATATTGGCTCAGGCTTTTGTCCCAGACCTACGCCGGCAGGTGTTCCGGTAGTAATAATATCGCCCGGTAAAAGGGTCATAAACTGGCTGAGATACGATACCAGGTAGGGGATTTTAAAGATAAGGTTCTTGCTGTTGCCATCCTGGAAGGTCTTGCCATTCACCGTCAGCCATAACCGGAGATTGTTTATATCCTTTATTTCATCTTTAGTTACAAGCCAGGGCCCCAGTGGCGCAAAAGTATCACAGCTTTTGCCCTTTACCCATTGCCCTGCTCTTTCCAGTTGAAAAGCTCTCTCACTATAATCATTATGCAACATATACCCTGCAATATAATCGTCAGCATCCTTTTCTTCCACATAAGAGGCTTTTTTCCCGATCACTACGGCCAGCTCCACTTCCCAGTCGGTTTTAGTACTGCCTCTCGGGATCACAACGTTGTCGTTGGGACCGATAATAGCCGTGGTAGCTTTGAAGAAAATAATAGGTTCTGTGGGTAACTGCATATTGCTTTCTGACGCATGATCTGAATAGTTCAGCCCTATACAGATCAGCTTTGATGGCCTGCACAACGGAGAGCCCAGTCTTTCAGTATCACTTACCGCCGGGCAGGAATTTTTATTTGTATCTACCCATGCTGCTAACCTGCGAATCCCGTCCGTTTCAAAAAACTGCTCTGTATAATCCTCTCCAAATGAAGAGATATCAATGCGCTTTCCGCCTTCTAATTCGATGCCTGGTTTTTCTTTGCCTGCTTTTCCGAATCTGATTAATTTCATGCTATATCCTTTTTTTGTGCGGACTAAGCTACTCCCATTTTTTATCTGTGCCAAACGATTTTTGCAAATGATTGAATAAGGGAAAATATGCAGCGGGTAAATTGAAATAAATCCCGGGAACTAACACGCATTAGTTTTTGCCTAACTTTACATCATACGGTTACCATGGATCATGCTATATCAAAAATACGGATCGTAACTGCCGCCAGCTTATTCGACGGGCACGACGCTGCCATCAATATCATGCGCCGGATACTACAGAGCAAGGGGGCGGAGGTTATTCACTTGGGGCATAACCGCTCCGCAAAGGACATTGTGGAATGCGCCATTGAGGAAGATGCAAATGCAATCGCCGTTACCAGCTACCAGGGAGGTCACATAGAATTTTTCAAATATATTAAAGACCTGCTGCAGGAAAGCGGGTGTAGCCATATCCGGATATTCGGCGGTGGCGGCGGCACCATCCTGCCCGAAGAGGCAAGGACCCTGGAGGATTACGGCATAGCCAAGATCTACAGCCCCGACGATGGCAGGCAAATGGGGCTGGAAGGAATGATAATGGATGTGCTGGATAAAATCCGGCAAAACAGGGAACAATACCTGCATCCGCTATCTGCTTCATGGCGCACGCCTCCATTAGATGAAAAAACAGATATCAGAAAGACCGCGAGAGCCATAACGCTCGCAGAGAACAATATGCTGTATGATGCTTTTCTGCCTGCAACAACACTACACGCTCCTGTGCCGGTAATCGGGATAACGGGTACCGGTGGCGCCGGCAAATCTTCGGTAACCGACGAAATAGTAAGACGGTATCTCGGCAATTTTCCGGACAAGACCATTGCGGTATTATCAGTAGATCCCAGCAGGAGAAAAACAGGAGGCGCATTACTGGGAGACCGCATCAGGATGAACGCTGTGGCGCATCCCCGCGTATATATGCGCTCGCTGGCAACACGGGAAGACAATACTGCTTTGAGTAAAGCCGCCAAAGAAGCCATCACCATCTGCAAACGATCGGGCTATGACTGCATCATCCTTGAAACCGCCGGTGTGGGGCAGGGTGATATAAGCATAACGGATCATTGCGATGTGAGCATATATGTAATGACCCCGGAATACGGCGCGGCTTCGCAATTGGAAAAGATCAATATGCTTGATTACGCAGATATCATCACAATAAACAAGTTTGACAAGCCCGGCGCATTGGATGCGCTGGCAGATGTGAAAAAGCAATACAGGAGAAACCACCTGCTGTTCTCTGCCAAAGATGAAGACCTCCCGGTATTAGGCGTTTGCGCCAGCAGGTTCAATGACCCGGGAATAAATATATTGTTTGATCTGCTGGTACAAAAAATTGATGAAAAACTTCATATTAACTGGAACTACACTCATTCTTTAATGACTGCAGAAGCGGAGCCTCCTGCAGTGATCCCGCCCGCGAGGATTCGCTACCTGGGTGAGATCAATGAAACGATCCGGCAATATGATCATTGGGTGCACGAGCAGAGCGTTACTGCAAGCAGCCTGTACCGGTTAAAGGGTGCAATGGAAATACTGGATGATATTCCGGAAGCATTGAACGAAAAATACCTGGAGCTCAAAAAACAATTAGATCCGGAATGCGGAAAGCTTATTGAAAACTGGGAGGCGGTTAAAAAAAAATACACTGCAGACTGTCTCGAATACCATGTACGCAGCAAAGTGATCAGGCAGCCATTATCCACGCGTTCCCTGAGCGGTATCAACATTCCCAAAATTGTATTGCCCGCATATAAAGACTGGGGTGATATATTGAAATGGCAGTTGCAGGAAAACCTGCCGGGCGCTTTTCCCTATAGTGCCGGGGGGTTTGAACTGAAACGCACAGGCGAAGACCCGACAAGAATGTTTGCCGGGGAAGGTGGCCCCGAAAGAACGAATAAACGGTTTCATTATGTGTCGAAAGATGAGCCGGCAAAACGTTTATCCACAGCGTTTGACAGTGTAACACTATATGGCGAAAACCCTGACCGCCGTCCTGATATATACGGGAAAATCGGGAATGCCGGTGTAAGCATCGCCACAGTGGACGACGCCAAAAAGCTGTACTCCGGCTTTGACCTGTGCAATCCCTCCACTTCTGTAAGCATGACCATCAATGGGCCCGCGCCGGTGATCCTTGCCTTTTTTATGAATGCGGCCATAGACCAGCTTTGCGAAAAATGGATGGAAGAAAATAGCTATGGGGCAAACCTTGAAGCAATAAAAAAAAGCAGGTATCGCGAGCAGGCTCCGCCGCGATACGGAGCTGCATTACCTGAAGGGAACAGTGGACTGGGATTGCAGTTGCTGGGATTATCAGGAGATGAGGTTGTCCCTCCCGAAGTATACAGATCCCTCAAAGCAAAAGCCCTTCAGCAGGTAAGAGGCACCGTGCAGGCTGATATCCTAAAGGAAGACCAGGCGCAAAATACCTGCATTTTCTCTACTGAATTTGCGCTGAAGCTGATGGGAGATATGCAGGAGTATTTTATTGAAAACAAAGTCCGGAATTTTTACAGCGTAAGCATCAGCGGTTATCATATTGCAGAAGCGGGTGCCAATCCCGTCACCCAGCTTGCCTTTACGCTTGCCAATGGTTTTACCTACGTGGAATATTATCTCAGCCGTGGCATGCATATAGATGATTTTGCTCCCAACCTTTCTTTTTTCTTTAGCAATGGCACAGATCCCGAATACAGTGTAATAGGAAGGGTGGCAAGAAGGATCTGGGCAAAAGCCATAAAATACAGGTACAAGGGCAATGAACGTTCCCAAAAGCTGAAGTATCATATTCAAACCAGCGGCAGGAGCCTGCATGCACAGGAAATAGATTTTAACGATATACGCACCACGCTGCAGGCGCTATATGCCATATACGACAATTGCAATTCGCTCCACACCAATGCTTATGACGAAGCTATTACAACCCCCACCGAAGAAAGTGTGAGAAGGGCTATGGCTATACAGCTTATCATCAACCGGGAGCTGGGCTCGGCAAAGACCGAGAACTTTATCCAGGGTAGCTTTGCCATAGAAACCCTGACTGATCTTGTAGAAGAGGCTGTAATGATGGAGTTTGAGCGGCTGAACGAGAGAGGCGGGGTGATGGGAGCAATGGAAAGAATGTACCAGCGCAATAAGATACAGGAAGAAAGCCTGCACTATGAGCAGCTCAAGCACAGCGGAGAACTGCCGATAGTGGGCGTGAATACATTTCTCAACAAAAAAGGAGCGCATACAGTGGTCCCCGGCGAAGTAATAAGAAGCACTGCTGAAGAAAAAGAGCAGCAGATAGAAAACCTGCTGCATTTTCATAAAAGAAATGAAGGAAAGTCCTGCGAAGCTTTGCAAAAGCTGAAGGAAACGGCAACGGCTGACCGGAATATATTTTCGGAACTGATGCATACCGTGAAATATTGTTCGCTCGGGCAGATCACCCATGCCCTATATGAAGTAGGCGGGCAATACAGGAGAAATATGTAGCTGCCGGCGGTATATTGCAGTTATCCTGCATGATTAATATTTTAAAAAAGACATCATACAGGAATCGCTATGCAATCGTGTGGGAAATATTAAAAAGCACTATGAGAACGGGTATTGTACTTTATAATGATAACTGGCTTGGCGCTACAATACCGGGACAGCATACAGCTTTATTAAACTATTTTATAATTATCTATTGCTGTTACAGGCTGGTTTGTATGTAAGTACGAGGGGGAGGATGCTCAATCAGTGTTAAGTGATAAGGTGTTAGCCTGGGGTATATACTTTCTCTTCACCGCTCTTCTTTGTGTATCTTTGCAGGCAATGCAGGAAGCAAAGAAGAGAAATATCAGGCACTTAAGCCTGCCCGAATTACAGGACTATTTCGAAAATTCAGGCGATAAAAAGTTCAGGGCCACGCAGGTATATGAATGGCTGTGGCAAAAGCATGCCCACGACTTTGATGCCATGACCAACCTGAGCAAAGCGTTGAGAACAAAGCTTTCGGCGGATTTTGAGCTACCGGCGCTTACCATTGACACCGCTCAATATTCTGCCGACGGCACTATAAAAAGCCGTTTTAAGACATTTGACGGTCACCTTGTGGAAGGGGTTTTAATACCTACCGAATCGCGGCAGACCGCCTGCGTCTCCTCACAGATCGGCTGCAGCCTGAGCTGCAAATTTTGCGCTACCGGCTATATGGATCGCAAGCGCAATCTTCATTTCGATGAGATATATGATGAAGTAGTGCATATCTGCCGCCAGGCAGAAAATACCTACCAGCAAAAGCTCAGCAATATCGTATTCATGGGCATGGGCGAGCCATTGCTGAACTATAAAAATGTATTAAAAGCAATAGAACGCATCACGTCCCCGGACGGCTTGGGAATGAGCCCCAAACGTATTACCGTATCTACCGCAGGAGTGGCAAAAATGATCAGGCAGTTAGGGGATGATGAAGTAAAATTCAAGCTGGCGCTTTCACTTCATGCTGCCAACGACAAAAAGCGCCATGAGATCATGCCGGTCAATGATACCAATGATATTCAATCTCTGGTAGATGCGCTCAATTATTTTTACCGGAAAACACATAATGAGATCACCCTTGAATATATCCTGTTCAGGGATTTCAACGACACTTTAAAGGATGCGGATGAGCTGGTAAAGCTGTATCGCCAGATACCCGCCGACCTGGTAAATATCATTGAATACAACCCGATAGCGCTGGCATCTTTCTCAAAGCCTGATGAAGCTACCACAGAAAAATTTATGGAATACCTTGATAAACATCGCGTGAATGCAAGGCTGCGCCGAAGCCGGGGTAAGGATATTGATGCCGCCTGCGGGCAACTGGCAAATAAGGATACGACACATTAAACAATTAAAAGAATTTTTATTTTTTACTGTTGCAAAAACAGCAAATACCATGAGCAAAAAACCCTTCGAAAAGTTTATTAATAAGCCGGAAAGCGGCGCAAAGAAGAAAGAGCGCATCCGCCAGGAAAAAAGAAAAGCACGCGCCGAAAAAAATGCATGGTTCGAAGAACAGAAACGCCTTGCTGCAGAGAAGCGGAAAAGCGGTGAGCGATCAGCCGTCAGCCGTCAGCCGTCAGCCGTCAGCGGTGGAAGGACATCATTCAATGAGCAACGACCCGTAGTGCGCAAGCAACAGCCGAAAGCCGGCGGTCAGCCGTTAGCGGTCAGCAGTCAGGCATCGGGAGCGACATCCGGACAATCTCAAATCACCGACTTGCCCCTCAATAAATTCATTTCCTGGAGTGGCGTATGTGGCCGGAGGGAGGCCGCAGACCTCGTAAAAGCAGGTAAAGTAACGGTAAATGGCAAGCTCATTACCGATCCTCCTTTCAGGGTAAGCCAGGATGATGTGGTAAAGCTGAATGGCAAAAAAATATCGCTGCAGAAGAACCTGGTATACATACTGCTGAATAAGCCCAAAGACTATATTACCACTACTGATGATCCCGAAGGGAGAAAAACGGTAATGGACTTAATTAAAAAGGCTACTCCGGAAAGAGTATTCCCGGTAGGAAGGCTGGACAGGAATACCACGGGAGTAATGCTCCTTACCAATGATGGCGAGCTTGCGCAGCGGCTTACTCACCCCAAATACGAAGTAAAAAAAATATATGAGGTGAAGGTAGACCAGCCCGTGACGAAACAGCAGCTAGACAGCATTGCATCAGGCATTACCCTTGAAGACGGGTTCATTCAACCCGATGCTGTAGCGTATGCCGACGCCAAAGATAAAAGCGTAATAGGCATTGAGATCCACAGCGGGCGCAACCGTATTGTGCGGCGTATTTTTGAGCACATGGGCTTTAAAGTGAAAAACCTCGACCGGGTGATGTATGGCATCTTTACCAAGAAAAATGTGGACCGGGGTAAATGGCGCTTCCTTACCGAGAAAGAAATACGCCTGCTCAAGCACCTGAATACCTCTTTCGGCAACAAAAAACCCGCCTGAGATGTTGCAAAGACTAAAAACAGACATACTCGAAGAGAATGATGATTTTATTGCGATAAATAAGCCTTCCGGGTTGCTATCTGTTCCCGATAGGGCGGGGAATGAGATCTCGCTCAAAGAGATATTAAAGCAGCAATATGGAGAGATCTATACAGTACACCGGCTTGATAAAGATACAAGCGGCGTGATCGTATTTGCCAAAAACGCAGATGCGCATAAGTTCCTGTCGGGATTATTTGAAAGCAGGGAAGTTGAGAAATATTACACCGGTATAGTGCATGGCATCCCCGCAGATGAAAAAGGGACAGTAGATGCTGCCATGATGGAACACCCGGTGAAAAAAGGGGTAATGGTCACTAATAAAAAAGGGAAGCCTGCGCTTACGGACTACCGCCTGGTAGACACATTTGGAAATTATTCAGTAATGCAATTCCGTATTCACACCGGCAGAACACACCAGATACGAGTGCACATGAAGCATATCGGACACCCCATAGTATGTGATGCTATATATGGAAATGGAGCGCCCGTGATGCTGTCTTCTATTAAAAGGAATTTTAATCTCTCCAAAAAAGAAGAAGAGGAAAGACCTTTATTTCACCGCCTGGCCTTACATGCCGAAAAGCTGGTCTTTACTGACCTGCAAAAGCAGCAACATATTATTGAATCGCCTCTTCCCAAAGACATAAAGGCATTTTTGCAGCAGTTGCGGAAATGGAAAGCTTAATATGAAAGAGGAAAGCTTTACCTCTCCTTTTGAATCCGCAGATGGGTATAAAATTATATATACTCCCTCCTGCACTACGTGATTGTCAGGATATTATTTGGCAAGCTCGCCCAACACCAGTTACAAAAACAAAACACTCTTGCGTCGCTGCGATCCCGCCAGCGTAAAGATTTAAATTAAATGGCAAAGGGATAGATGTACAAGGATGGCTTTGGCGCATTAAGTGGTGCTTTATGCCGGGGCAATACTTCTGCGCCGCGCCAAGACGGCCAAGGGGTTGATAATTTTGTAATTTTCGCGATAATTCAAGTTTACAATAACCCATTCTCTCGCCAACCTCCGGAGGTATATTCCATGTTTTGCAGGTGCGCATGCCCGGATATTAAAAAGCCTTTGCGCCGTAAGTGCTGCGCTTACCGCTTCTACGCTGTTTTCGCTGCCGCATAATAAGAAGAGGTCACCTTGCAGGCAACCTCCTCATATTATCAGATCTTATGTAAACATCAATGCGCCGCTGCAGGCGCACCTGCCGGCTTGATATTTTTTTGCCAGAAGAAAAATATAATGAACAATACGATCAATATACCGGGGAAGGCAACCATTTTGGCAAGGGTGGCCTGACCTGCAACCAGATCCAGCTGATCGCCGGTTAATCCTGTAGCCGCAACTACCGCCTTGTCTTTGTCAATCCAGCCGCCGATAATAGGCTGCCAAATTGCGGTAGAGAACATCCCTATGCCACCAATAATGGACATACCCAGGGCGCCGCTTAAAGGAACTCGTTGCGCCACCGCGCCCACCATGGTAGGCCAGAAAAAGCAAACGCCTATAGCAAAAAATATTGCCGCTATATAAGCCATGGTACCTGTAACCGTGCTGAACAGATAAATGCCGATGGCAGCGAAGATCGCCCCCATCAGTAATACCCCGGTCTGTCCCAGAGTATGGGTAACGGGACCTCCGAAAAATCTTCCTACTGCCATCAGCCCGGTAACCAGCGCAAGGATCAACATCGGGCTTGCCCCGCTTTTGCTCATGATCAAGCCCACCCATTGCTGTGGTCCAAACTCTGAAATAGCAGTAAGCGACATGCATACAAAGAGGAAAATATAAGTAGGCGTAGCCATAGCTTTCAGGTTCTCAGCCAGTGAAGTGGACCCCTGCACCTTGGGCTTTGGAAATGTTTTCCCGAAAAACAAAATAGCGTAGATTATCGTGGGAACCATGGTAACCCACATCTGCGCCTGCCAGCTCATACTATGATCAGTCATATACTTTGATATAAGGCTGCCGATCACGATGCCGCCGGGGAACCACATGTGGAACCTGTTAAGCATCTTGCTCATTTTATCACCCGAATACATATCCGCGATCATAGGATTACATGCCGCTTCCGTACAACCGTTACCAAAGCCAATAAATAAAGTAGAGACAAGCAGGATAGCATAGCTACTGGCAAAAATGGTGGTCAGGATACCAATGGTGTGCATCACAAAAGCGATCTGCATGATCAGCTTGGGACCGATCTTATAATACAACAGTCCTCCGAGGATCATGGAAATAGGGAAACCTAAAAAGAACATCAGGTTGATAAAACCCAGTTGTTCGGCAGAGAGTCCAAAGCTTTCTCCTACCTGTGGCAGTATACCCGCTCTTATAGAGAAGGTAAAAGCAGTCGTGATCAGGGCGAAGCAGCTACCGTTAAACAGGACCGACTTGTTAACGTTTTCGTTCATTAATATTAGTTTAGATGGTTAAAGGAATATGTTCTTTATAAAACATTCTGGAAATATAATAAAAATATCCGCTTCAGATTTATGGAGCGTAAAGATTTTGTTCAGGATAATGTGCACATATCCTTTCAATTCTTCCCGGGTACTTTTATGGCAGGATAGTACAGGATGAACAACTGTATCCGCAGGTTTACATATTCCCGGTAATATTCATTCCCCGGAGAAAGTATACCAGGCAAGAAGAAAAGAGCCCGGCTCTGTTTTATTTTATCTTCACAGCCAGCCCAAATTGAATATGTCTTGAATACCAGTTGTATTTTGTGCTCATATTGCTGATATTGGAAAGCCCCTGGTTGAAGCGTCCGTATATGGAAGCAGATCCGAAATTAAACTGAACGCCTCCGGTTGCACTCAGCTCAGGGCGCCTGAAAGCATTGATACCGTCTTTTCGCAGGTTCTCATCTTCAAAAAAAACAATACCCGCCCGGGGCCCGGCGAGTACGGAAAACATGGGGAAAATATCATACCGCAAAAGCAGCGGCACATTAAAGTATGCCATCCTCACTTTAGTATCAGCACCAATCCTGCCTACATCATTTTTATAGTATTTATCAAAGTCGCCGGCTTTTGTATAATTGTATTGCGCACCCGATAATTCAGGCTGAAACTTGAATTTCTTAGTGATGATATAATTAGCCCACACTCCTCCCCCGTAACCAAGATTCATTTTTGCAGACATTCCCATGCCATTCACATAAGAATAATTGAGATCAGCATTTACGCCATACTCCCATTTCTGGGCCTGCATCGCTTCGCAAAGAGAAAATAATAATGCAACTACAACAGTGCACTTTAAACCCTGCATCATGATTATTGATTTTTATGCAACAATAATATTATGCAGGACTGTTAGCATATTGTTATTATAGTTGATCTTTTTATCTTTCTATATCAACATTATTTTTTTACATACAAAGCTATTTATCGGAAAACGGCAATGCATAGCGTACATTAACAGGGAGAGGCAAGCAATTTTTTACACTCATGCAGGAGCTTTTCTTTATCAATAGCCGCTGTACCTACTTCTTCACAAACGAGCCCCCCGGCAATATTGGCAACTTCAGCCATCAGCTTTACATCCTTTGTGGCGGCATATACAAGCGACGCTACTGCAATAACAGTATCACCGGCACCGCTTACGTCGGCAATATTTCTTATGTGCGAAGGAATGAGGGCAGCGTCATGCTGCTGCTGATAAAAAACACCTTTTTCGGATAATGTTATGAAAGAAATACGGTGTTGCAGCTTTTCGTGGAGCGCATTATGAATTTCAGCCAGTAATTTTTCATCAACCGCGGTGAACATCATATTCAGCCCGTCGGTAGCTTCTTTGAGGTTGGGCTTAAAAATATCTACTCCGCGATAAGAGAAGAAATGCCTGCGCTTGGGATCTACTGCAGTTAAAATGCCATTGTGCCTGCAGAGATCAATTATTTTTTCGATAACAAGCGCTGTCAGTACACCTTTGTTATAATCTTCCAGGATGATTATATGGGGTTTCTCCTGTGCAATATAATGCTGTACTGCAAGAATGAGCCTGTTTTCATCTTCATAGCCGAGATCGTCTGTCAGCTCCTGGTCAAGGCGCATCATCTGCTGGTTGCGGGCAATGATCCTTGTCTTGGTGGTAGTGATGCGCTTATGGCTTTCAAGCAGAAAGCCTGTATCAATGTGGTGGTCTTCAAACATTTTTTTCAGCAACAGTCCCTCATCATCATTTCCCATTACAGAAAGCACGGAAGCCTTCGCGCCCAGCGAGCATATATTCAGCGCCACATTTCCCGCCCCTCCTATCCGGTATTCTTTTTTATGCACTGCCACAATGGGAACAGGCGCTTCAGGAGAGATCCGGTCTACCTTTCCCCACATATAAGCATCTAACATTACATCCCCCACAATACCAACCTTAATGTTCTCAAAAGACCCGAAAAGTGCTGTAATGTCGTTCATTGGCCTGTATTGATATATAAAAGGAATGATGCCCTGCCAGTCCTTATCATACCGGCAAAGCGCTATTTTTTTGTTTCCGGCTTCTGATAGGCGGCATTTAGCCCTTCAATGACTTCTTTGGTAATATCATACGCCGGATCCTGGTAAAGGAAAATGTTTGCATTGCGGGAATAGGAAAAGATATAGCTGTAACCACGCTCTTTGCTATAGCCGGTCAGGTAATCGTTGATCTTCTTAAAGATATCATCACGCAGGATCATCGCTTCCTGCTGCACTTCCTGCTCGGTCTTTCTACGCTGGTTCTCCAGGTATTGCAATTGCTGGTCGTACTCTTTTTTAAAAGCGTCCGCCTCCGCCTGCGTAATGGCATTCCCCTTCTTTAAAAATTCAATTCTCCTGTTATCCAATTGCTGGTAAGCCCCGTTCAGTTGCCTGTCCAGCCCGTCCTTTTTCTTTTCAAATGCTTCCATCTTGCTCTTGTAAAATTCAAACTTTGCATCTATGGAGTCAAGATCTACATAAGCCACTTTCAGGTTTGCAGGCTGACGGGTGGAATCGCTTACGCTTTGTTCCAAGGTTTTACCGGCCCTGCCCGGGTTGCCCCGGAAAAAAACAATCCCTGAAAGAACCAGGGCTACAGCGCTTATTATAATGGAAAGATATTTCATTCGGGGCTACAATTTAAAAAAAAGGAGCAGAGGCAATGGCCTCTACTCCTTAATAAATATTTAAAAATACTATTCTTCTTCGTCAAAGCTCATCGCTTCACGGGCCGTTTGCAACAGTTCGTACTCTTCCTTGCTGCCCACGATCATGTTCTCAAACTCACGAAGCCCGGTACCTGCCGGTATCGGATGACCGGTAATTACATTTTCTTTCAGCCCGAGCATATCATCGGTCTTACCCTGGATGGCTGCGGAGCTCAACACTTTTGTGGTTTCCTGGAAGGATGCCGCAGATATCCAGCTATGCGTACCCAGTGATGCCTTGGTGATACCCAGCAATACCGGCTTGGAGGTGGCAGTATTGGCATCACGGAACTCAACCAGTTTCTTGTCGCTGCGGCGAAGAATGGAATTCTCCTCCCTCAGTTCACGCAGGCTTACGATCTGACCGGCGCGCATTTTGGAAGAATCGCCCGGGTCGGTAACCACCTTCTTATCGAATATCCAGTCATTTTCCTCGATAAACTCAAACCTGTCTTCAAGATCTTCTTCAAGGAACTTGGTATCTCCCGGCTCTACAATTTCCACCTTCTTCATCATCTGCCTTACGATCACTTCAATATGTTTATCGTTGATGCGTACACCCTGTAACCGATATACCTCCTGGATCTCGTTCACCACGTATTCCTGCACGGCGTAAGGTCCTTTGATATTAAGGATATCTGCCGGTGCGATCTGCCCGTCAGACATGGGCGTGCCTGCTCTTACAAAGTCGCCATCCTGCACGAGGATCTGTCGGGTCAGCGGAACAAGGTATTTCTTTATCACACCATCTTTTGCCTCGATAATGATCTCGCGGTTACCACGCTTAACAGCACCAAAGGTTACCACCCCGTCAATTTCGGAAACAATAGCAGGGTTGCCGGGGTTACGCGCTTCAAACAGTTCCGTTACACGCGGCAAACCACCCGTGATATCGCGCAGCTTACCCAGCACACGCGGTATCTTCACCATTACTTCTCCGGCACGCACTTCTTCTCCTTCTTCCACAGCTATATGTGAGCCCACGGGCAGGTTATATGTTTTAAGTTCTTTTCCTTCCACGGTGAGCATCGGGATCTTGGTCTTGTCTTTTGTTTCAATCACCACCTTCTCACGGTGCCCCGTCTGCTCATCCGCTTCTTCACGGAATGTCACACCTTCTATGATGCTTTCAAACTTAACTACACCACTCTGCTCGGAAATAACTACATTATTGAACGGATCCCATGTGCAGATCACATCCCCTTTACTTACCTGCTGGCCGTCTTTTACCATCAGGACTGATCCGTAAGGGATATTGTTCGTGATCAGCAGGCGGTCATTTTTTACGTCAATGATACGGAGTTCCCCGGTACGACCGATAACAACCTGTGTCTTCTCGCCACCGGCATTTTCCGAAGCCACGGTACGAAGCCCGTCGAACTGAACCGTACCGTCAAACTTGGCTGTAAGCTGCGAGTCAACTGTTGCAGAACCGGCAACACCACCCACGTGGAAGGTACGAAGTGTCAACTGGGTGCCAGGCTCACCAATGGATTGTGCAGCTATGATTCCTACTGCATCTCCTTTTTGAGCGACATAACCGGTAGCGAGGTTGAGCCCGTAACATTTCACACACACACCACGTTTGCTTTCGCAGGTGAGTACAGAACGGATCTCAACCGTTTCAATACCGCTATCTTCAATAGCGCGTGCAATGTCTTCCGTAATGAGCTCTCCGGCAGCGATAATTAATTTGTCTGTCTGCGGATTATATACATCATGAACGGATGTACGTCCGAGTATCCTGTCATACAATGGCTCTACAATATCTTCATTATCCTTCAATGCACTGATGGCAATACCTCTCAGGGTCCCGCAATCTTCATCGTTTATTACCACATCCTGGGCTACGTCTACCAGACGGCGGGTAAGATAACCGGCATCGGCGGTTTTCAGCGCCGTATCGGCAAGACCTTTACGGGCGCCGTGCGTGGAGATGAAGTATTCCAATACATTCAACCCGTCTTTAAAGTTGGAAAGGATCGGGTTCTCAATGATTTCAGATCCAGTGGAGCCGCTCTTACGGGGTTTTGCCATCAGCCCCCTGATACCGGCAAGCTGCTTTACCTGCTGCTTACTACCACGGGCCCCGGAATCCAGCATCATATATACAGAGTTGAAGCCCTGCTTATCTGTTGCCATTTCCCGGATCAGCGTTTCGGTAACACGGGTATCCACACGCGACCATATATCAATGATCTGGTTGTAACGTTCATTATTGGTGATCAGCCCCATATTATAGTTATCCCACACTTCCTTCACTTCTTCGGACGCCGAGTCTACCAGTTCCTGCTTTAATTCCGGGATCACAAGGTCATTGATGTTGAACGAAAGGCCACCGCGGAAGGCAGTTCGGAAACCGAGCTGCTTGATATCATCAAGGAACTTTGCCGTTTTGGGTACATTTGTGATCTTGATGATATCACCAATGATCTCCCTCAATGATTTCTTGGTAAGCAATGCATTCACAAAACCTACTTCCGCAGGGACATGCTGGTTGAATATTACACGGCCAACAGTAGTCTCAATTAATTTCGTTTGCAGCTCACCATCATCCTTACGGATATTTGCTTTTACCCTGATTTGTGCATGCAGGTCTACCTTGCCTTCATTATAAGCAATGATCACTTCTTCGGCATTATAAAAGACCTTGCCTTCTCCCTTGATCTTCTCAGTCTCTGTAGATTTTTTCCCTTTGGAAATATAGTACAATCCCAACACCATATCCTGCGAAGGCAGGGTGATCGGCGTACCATTCTGCGGGTTAAGAATGTTGTGAGAAGAAAGCATCAGCAACTGTGCTTCAAGAATAGCAGCGCTGCTCAGTGGAACATGCACCGCCATCTGGTCACCATCGAAGTCGGCGTTGAACGCAGAACATACCAGCGGGTGCAGCTGTATCGCTTTGCCTTCCACCAGCCTTGGCTGGAAGGCCTGGATAGATAAACGGTGGAGTGTCGGGGCACGGTTTAACATCACCGGATGCCCTTTCAATATATTTTCAAGAATATCCCAAACAATAGCTTCTTTGCGGTCAACAAGCTTTCTTGCGCTCTTCACCGTTTTCACTATACCTCTTTCTATCAGCTTGCGGATGATGAATGGCTTGAACAATTCCGCAGCCATATCTTTCGGCAAGCCGCACTCATGCAGCTTCAGCTCAGGACCAACCACAATTACGGAACGTCCGGAATAGTCAACACGCTTACCCAACAGGTTCTGGCGGAAACGACCCTGCTTTCCTTTCAGCACATCGCTCAATGATTTCAATGCACGCCCGCCTTCTGCTTTTACCGCATTTGACTTACGTGAGTTGTCAAAGAGAGAATCAATCGCTTCCTGGAGCATACGTTTTTCGTTGCGCAGGATCACTTCAGGTGCTTTGATCTCCAGCAGGCGTTTCAGGCGGTTGTTACGGATGATCACACGACGGTACAGATCGTTCAGGTCAGAAGACGCAAAGCGACCGCCATCCAGTGGTACCAACGGGCGCAATTCCGGCGGAATAACGGGTATATATTGCATTACCATCCATTCGGGACGGTTTTCAATCCTGCCATTTGCATCACGGAAAGATTCCACCACGCTCAAGCGCTTCAGCGCATCCGCCTTACGTTGCTGTGAAGTTTCAGTTGCCGCAGCATTTCTTAAATCATAGCTCAGCTGGTCAAGATCAATTCTCGACAGCATTGCCTGTATAGCTTCAGCACCCATCTTTGCAATGAACTTCTGCGGATCATCATCAGGCAGGTACTGGTTATCTTTCGGAAGATTTTCAAGAATTTCAAGATATTCTTCTTCTGTCAAAAGGTCGCCCATTTTAAGGTTACGATCTTCTCTTATCCCCGGCTGTATTACTACATAACGTTCGTAATACACGATAGTTTCCATTTTCTTGGAGCTGATACCAAGCAGGTAACCAATTTTATTGGGAAGGCTTTTGAAATACCAAATGTGTACAACCGGTACAACCAGTTTAATATGCCCCATGCGCTCACGACGCACTTTCTTCTCTGTTACTTCCACACCGCAACGGTCGCACACAATACCCTTATAACGGATACGCTTGTACTTACCGCAGGCACATTCGTAATCTTTTACCGGCCCAAAGATCCTCTCGCAAAACAAACCGTCTCTTTCCGGCTTGTAAGTACGGTAGTTGATGGTTTCAGGCTTCAAAACTTCACCATAAGACCTCTCAAGGATGGCATCCGGAGAAGCCAGGCTGATAGTGATCTTAGAAAAATTTGACCTTGGACGATTGTCTTTTTTGATAGCCATATTAATTTCTTAATTTATTATAACAGATATTATGTGAATAGTCAATGGTGAATAGTGAATATTGCTCATTCACTATTCACCATTCACCTTCTTTATTCAAACTTCAGCTCTAATCCCAATCCTCTCAATTCGTGCACCAATACATTGAAAGATTCCGGCAATCCGGCTCTAGGTATATTATCGCCCTTCACTATAGATTCATACGTCTTGGCGCGACCGATGATATCATCTGATTTAAGCGTTAATAATTCCTGCAGGATATTAGATGCACCGTAAGCTTCAAGTGCCCACACTTCCATTTCACCAAAACGCTGGCCACCGAACTGCGCTTTACCACCCAAAGGTTGCTGAGTAATCAGGCTGTACGGTCCGATAGAGCGGGCGTGCATCTTGTCATCAACCATGTGATGCAGCTTGATCATATAGATGATACCCACTGTAGCTTTCTGGTCAAACCGTTCACCGGTTTCCCCATCGTGAAGGTAAGTGTGACCGAATGAAGGCAATCCTGCTTTAGTAATATAGTCAGCAATTTCTTCAGTAGAAGCGCCATCGAAAATTGGTGTGGCGAACTTAACACCCAGCTTTTCAGCAGCCCAGCCCAGTACAGTTTCATATATCTGTCCCAGGTTCATACGGCTTGGCACCCCCAGCGGGTTCAACACAATATCAACCGGCGTCCCGTCTTCAAGGAAAGGCATATCCTCTGCACGTACGATCTTGGCTACAATACCTTTGTTTCCGTGACGGCCCGCCATCTTATCACCCACTTTCAATTTACGTTTTACAGCAAGGTATACTTTGGCAAGCTTTAATACACCGGCAGGCAGTTCATCACCAATCGAGATATTGAACTTCTCTCTTTTGTAACGGCCAAGCTCCTCGTTGTATTTGATGTTATAGTTATGCAGCAGAATATTGATCTGGTGATCTATTTGCTCATCGCCGGTCCATCCCAGGGGATTGATATTCTGGTAGTCCAATGCAGCAAGATTTTTAGCATTGAACTTTGCGCTTTTGCCGATCTGCATTTCACCAAAGTTATTGGTAACGCCTGATGAAGTTTTGTCTTTCAGCAACACCTGCAGCTTTCCGATCAGCACATCAAGCAGTTCCTTTTCATTTTGCTCGTGTATCTTTTCCAGCTTATCAATAGCAGCTTTTTCACGCACTTTGGCATTCTTGTCTTTTTTGGCGCGCTGGAAAAGTTTTTTACCGATCACCACACCTTCTGTTCCGCTCGGCGCTTTCAGTGAAGCATCTTTCGCATCACCGGCTTTATCGCCAAATATTGCACGCAGCAGTTTCTCTTCGGGGGTAGGATCGCTCTCGCCTTTGGGAGTGATCTTCCCAATGATAATATCACCTTCTTTCACCTGTGCGCCTATGCGTATGATACCATTCTGATCAAGATCCTTGGTGGCTTCTTCAGACACATTGGGAATATCGGGAGTCAGTTCTTCTTCACCCAACTTGGTATCTCTTACTTCCAGCTCATACTCGGAGATATGGATAGAGGTAAACAGGTCTTCACGGGCAACTTTTTCACTGATCACGATCGCATCTTCAAAGTTGTATCCCTTCCATGGCATGAATGCCACTTTAAGGTTACGCCCGAGCGCCAGCTCACCATCTTTGGTTGCATATCCTTCGGTAAGGAAATCCCCGTTTTTTACCCTCTGTCCTTTCTTCACGGCAGGACGCAGGTTGATACAGGTTTCCTGGTTCGTTTTCATGAACTTGGTAAGCTTGTATATCTTGAGGTCATCTTCAAAGCTTACCAGCTTTTGCGCTTCATCTCTTTCATAACGTACGTGGATTTCATTGGCATCCACAAATTCAATCACACCGTCGCCATCTGCATGTATCTGTATGCGTGCATCACGGGCAGCCTTTCCTTCAAGACCGGTGCCTACAAACGGCGCCTGCGGCACGATCAAGGGAACAGCCTGGCGCTGCATGTTTGATCCCATCAGCGCACGGTTGGCATCATCATGCTCAAGGAATGGAATCAGGGATGCGCTCAGCCCCACGATCTGGTTGGGCGCCACATCCATATATTCTACTTCTGTTTTTTCCAGTATCGGGAAATCACCTGTCTGCCGCGACCTTACCAGCTCTTCTACAAACGCGCCGTTGGCATCCAGCGGAGCGTTGGCCTGCGCGATCTTAGCTTCATCCTCTTCTTCAGCGCTCAGGTAAGACAGCTTTTTCATATTCACCTTTCCCTGCTCCACTTTCCGGTAAGGCGTTTCTATAAAGCCCATTTCGTTGATCTTGGCATGCACGCAAAGCGTGGATATCAAACCAATGTTCGGGCCTTCAGGAGTTTCAATAGTACATAAACGGCCATAGTGAGAGTAATGCACGTCGCGTACTTCAAAGCCGGCACGTTCGCGGCTCAGACCACCGGGCCCGAGCGCGGAAATACGACGCTTGTGGGTGATCTCACTCAGCGGGTTTGTCTGGTCAAGGAACTGCGACAACTGCGAAGTTCCAAAGAAGGAATTGATAACTGAAGATAATGTTCTTGCATTAATCAAATCAACCGGGGTGAACACTTCATTATCACGCACGTTCATTCTTTCACGGATGGTTCTTGCCATACGCGCCAAACCAACGCCAAACTGTGCAAACAACTGCTCACCCACTGTGCGTACACGGCGGTTGCTCAGGTGATCTATATCATCAATTTCCGCTTTGGCATTAGTAAGCCTTACCAGGTATTTAATGATCTCAATAATATCTTCTTTTGTAAGCGTTTTCTGGTCCAGCGGCTGGTGCAGGTTGAGCTTACGGTTGATCTTATACCTTCCCACTTCACCAAGGTCATATCTCTTGTCAGAAAAGAACAACTTGTCAATAATACCGCGGGCTGTTTCATTATCGGGGGCGTCGGCTCCGCGCAACTGGCGGTAGATATGCTGCACCGCTTCCAGCTCGGAGTTGGCGCTGTCTTTGTTCAGCGTATTGTAAATGATAGCAAAATCTCCGCTTACTTCTTCCTTCTGGATAAATACGCTCTTCACATCCATCTCCACGATCAGGTCAACAGCCTCTTCATCAAGCACGGTATCACGCTCCAGGACTACTTCGTTCCTTTCAATAGATACTACCTCACCGGTATCTTCATCAACGAAATCTTCTACCCAGGTTCTCAATACGCGGGCAGCGAGGCGCTTCCCGATATACGGGGTTAAGGATTTCTTATCGCCCTTCACCTCGTCGGCCATGCCAAACAGCTCAAGAATGTCCTTATCAGTTTCATAACCGATAGAACGGAGCAGAGTAGTTACCGGGAATTTTTTCTTACGGTCAATGTATGCGTACATTACATTGTTGATATCGGTAGCAAACTCCATCCAGGCGCCCTTGAACGGGATCACCCTTGCGGAATATATTTTAGTTCCGTTGGGATGGAGTGATTGCCCGAAAAATACACCGGGGGAGCGGTGCAACTGGGAAACCACCACACGCTCGGCGCCGTTGATCACGAATGTACCGCGGGGCGTCATATAAGGAATATTGCCCAGGAACACATCCTGAACAATGGTCTGGAAGTCTACATGCTCTTCATCATTACAGCTCAGCCTGAGCTTTGCTTTCAGAGGAACAGCGTAAGTCAGCCCCCTTTCCATACACTCATCAATACTATAGCGGGGCGGATCAATGAAATAATCCAGAAACTCAAGCACAAATATGTTCCGCGTATCAGTGATCGGGAAGTTTTCCTTGAACACTTTAAAAAGCCCTTCAATATTCCGCTTGTCGGGAGTGGTTTCCAACTGGAAAAATTCTTTGAACGACTGAATCTGGATCTCTAATAAGTCAGGAGTTTCAGCCAAATGTTTGATTTTACCGAAATCAATCCTGCTGTTTACAGCAACTTTTGTTGAAGACATAGTTTAAAAAGCGCTTTTTTTGTTTAATGACAAAAATGCTATATAGGCTTTGTTTTGAAAAAACAAAACATATTGCATGTCAGTCACTTATAAATTCAATTGAAAAGTCAAATTGTATCAGGCCTAATTTAAGGAGTGCAAAGGTACTGAATAATAATATCCGAACAATTTTTTTTGAACTTTAACCCGCATTTAATAAAATGTTGATAACTTCTTACCGGTTCATCGCAAAGGACTTAATCGCTTCCTCTGCTTCCCCGGCAGCATATACCGGGCATGCGCCGTCTTTTGTGGCTACAAAAGCGCCCATCCCCGAGGCAAATTCCAGCGCTTCGGCAGTAGAGGAGCCTTTTATCACCCTGGACAGAAAAGCTGCCAGAAAAGAATCCCCGCTGCCAATAGTATCTGCCACTACTACTTTAAAGCCCGGGTGCTCATAAAACTGCCCGTCGTTCAGTACGATGGCGCCTTTGTCGCCACGGGTAGTAAGGATCGTATTGAGATGAAATTTATCCTGGAAAGCGAGGATCTGTTCTTTGTCGCCTCCTTCAAAGCCAAACCAGCCGGAGAGCAGGTGCAGCTCATCTTCATTCAGTTTCAGCACATCGGCATGGCGCAGCAGGTAATCGAGGGTAGACTTTTCATAATGCGGTTGTCTCAGGTTGATATCCAGCACTTTATGCCTTGCAACTTCAAGGAGTTCAAAGAGCGTTTGCCTGGAAGCCTCGCTCCTGGCGCCCAGGCTCCCGAAAATGAAATAAGGAGTATTTGCGATCAGTTGCTGGAGCCGGCGATTGTATTCTATAAAATCCCAGGCTACCGGCTTGACAATATCATAAGTAACACTGTTGCCATCAAGCTTTGCCAGCACCCTGCTCGTTTCATGGGCGTTGTCTACCTGTACAAAATCGCCCGTAACATTTTTTGAAGTAATAAAGCTCAATAATTGTTGTCCCAGGTCATCATTCCCTACCCGGCTGATCATGGCGGCAGGCACACCTAACTGGTTAAGATGATAGGCAACATTCATCGGCGCCCCGCCGGGCAGCATTTTATCAGGCAGTATATCCCATAATATTTCACCAAAGCATACGGCAGTGTAATTGTTATTGTTCATGCGTTCAAATTAGGGAAAATTTCTGTTTATATAAGCAGTATAATATGGTGCATGCTTCGGCACTTCATATTAAGCAATATTGCCTTTTATATATGCGGGGTCATTTTTTTATATTCAGTACCTGTGCATTCTTCTGCGCATTCAGCGCCAGTTCGGTGGCCAGAAAGCAATGCGCCTGGGTCATGGCCGTTTCGGTGCGGTTGATCACATCATTGACAAATTGTTCCCCAAACGGCAGAGGGTCACTATTGCAATCCATATATTTTGTTTCTTTCTGGTTTACCAGGTAAAGGTGATTGCCGCCTTCGTGACTGGCAATATCAATGTTTTTGCGTATTTCAATATAGCCGTCGGTACCGAGGATGGTCAGCCGGCCATCTCCCCAGGATTTCAGCCCGTCCGGGGTGAACCAATCCACGCGTATATATCCTGTGCCCTGATTGCCTCTTACCGTTACATCGCCAAAATCTTCAAAAGCGGGATATTGCGGGTAATGTACATTGCCTGCCTGGGAACAAACCACTTCTCCCTGCGTGGAACCTGTAAAAAAAAGGAACTGGTCAAACTGGTGAGAACCAATATCCGTGATAATGCCTCCGTAATATTTTTTATCAAAAAACCATTCCGGTCTGGAAGAGGGGTTCATACGGTGAGGTCCCATACCGATGGTTTGGATTACATTGCCTATAGCTCCCGCTTTCACCAGCTCCCCGGCTTTTACGGTCGCTTTGTTTTCCAACCGCTCACTATACATGATGATATACATGCGTTTGGTTTCCTTTTGTACACGGCGCACTTCTTCCAGTTGCTCCAATGTGGTAATGCCCGGCTTATCCACCAGGTAATCTTTGCCATGCTGCATTACCTCGATGCCAAGCGGCGCACGTTCTACCGGGATGCCGGAGCTGAGCACCACCTGTATGGTATCATCTTCCAGAATTTCCTTTTGGCTGCGTGCAGGTTTTACTGACGGATATCTTTTGGAAAAAGCTGCGGCAAGTTCCGGTTCTTTGGCATAAAAAGAAACCAGTTGACCGCCGCCTCGCGTTACGGCATCTACCATGCCATATATATGGGAATGATTGATATTGATAACGGAGAACCTGATCTTCGGTGCATTAGGCGTAGCAAACAAAGCAGGTTGCGATAAGGAGGAGAGAACAGTAATACCAGCGGCTGCCCTGGAACCGTTTTTGATAAATTTCCTGCGGTTCAATGAAAAGTTATGCATGCTTCTGTGTTTTTTGACAAGAGTTGAAGAATTAAATATAGCCATAATAATATACCAGATCTATAATTGATACTTTTTTGTTTTACTCTGCCGACTGTTTTCCCGACATAACCCGGGAGCTATCCCCCAAAGACAATGCCCGGTAAAACCCGCATGTCTTATCTTTGGTCATACTAAAAGACAATGCATGCTTAAAGTCGGCATTTTTGGGGTGGGCCATCTCGGCAAATTCCATATCAATAACTGGCAGAAAATAAAAGGTGCGAAGCTTATTGGCTTCTATGATCCTGATGATACTGCTGCCGCAGAGGTTTCAAAGCAATACGGGCTTAAAAGATTTGATAACCCGGATGAGCTTGTAGCAGCCTGCGATGCGGCGGATGTTGTCGCCCCTACCACCTTTCATTTCGATCTTTGTGAAAAAGCCATACGCAACAGCAAGCACGTATTTGTGGAGAAGCCGCTTGCAGATACTATGGAGCAGGCGCATAAGATAGTAAAGCTTGCCAAGGAGGCCGGCGTCAAAGTGCAGGTGGGGCATGTGGAGCGCTTCAATCCGGCATATCTTGCCCTCAGCGGCTACCAGCTTACGCCGATGTTCATAGAAGTGCACCGGCTCTCCCAGTTCAATCCCCGCGGTACAGAAGTAAGTGTGATCCTCGACCTGATGATCCATGATATAGATATTGTGCTGAGCATCGTTAAAAGCGGGGTAAAGCATATATCGGCGAGCGGCGTAGCGGTAATGACCGACACGCCCGATATTGCCAATGTGCGCATTGAATTTAACAACGGTTGTGTAGCAAACCTCACTTCCTCAAGGATCTCTATGAAAAAAATGCGGAAGATGCGGCTGTTTCAAAAAGACGCCTATATCGGCATTGACTTCCTGGAAAAGAAAACGGAGATCATTAAGCTGAAAGAAGATTCCGACAGGGATGCTTTTACCTTCGATATTGAAACGCCATCAGGGAAAAAAGAGATCGCCATTGCCAATCCGCCGGTACAGGATGCCAACGCTATCTTATTAGAGCTGGAAGCATTCGTGAAGGCAGTAACGGGTAACAATCCTACGCCTGTATCGGAAGTAGATGGCTTAATGGCTATGGATGTGGCGCACCAGATATTACAGAAAATCCAGTCTGCTAATTACGTTGTAAAATAAGCGGTACATTCCATGCCATGAAGAACCGGCAAAAAATATCCATAGCCTGGTATGTAACCGGAGATTATATTGCCTGCGCGCTTGCATGGGCAGCGGCATTTTTTATACGTAAGCATCTTACCGGCTTTACGATGGATATAGCCGGCGAGCTTTCTTCCAATAGCTTATTGCAGGTCAGCATTTTTCTTATCCCTGCCGGCTGGCTGATGTTGTTCCTCCTGGCCGGCAGCTACCATTGTCCGGTATATGTGAGGTCGCGGCTGGCTGAATTCACTGCAACTTTCATCTGCACCCTCCTCGGCTGCCTGGTGCTTTTTTTTATGCTTGTGCTTGATGACAGGCGGGTGAACTACCCTTATTACTATAAGGCTTTTTTTACGTTGTTTATTTGCCACCTTCTGCTTATCTGGACAGCACGGTCCGCTATTCTTGGAATAGCCCGGAGACAATTGCTCAGGAAAAAAGTATGGTTTGATACGGTGATTATCGGCAACAATGCCACAGCCATGCAGGTATATCTTGATATAAAAAAAAACCAGGACATCCTGGGCTACAGGTTTGCAGGATTTATAGATGATACCCATTCCCGCAACGGCTTAAAAAAATATATGCCCTGCCTGGGCGGCACGGAAAAGCTGGAAGAGATACTGGAAGAAAGCAGGGCAGACCTGGTGATCATTGCAATGGAAGGCTCCTCTCCCGGTGAAATAACGGATATCGTTAACCGCTTAAGCGAAAAAGATGTAGATATAAAAATGGCGCCAAGCCACCTGGATATACTGGCAGGGTCGGTAAGAACCCAAAATGTGCTGGATGCCCCGTTGATTGATTTAAAAAAAGGACTGATACCGGAATGGCAGCAACACCTGAAAAGATTGACCGATATCCTGGTATCAGCATCAGGGCTGGTATTGCTCTCTCCCCTGATGCTGTATACTGCCATAAGAGTAAGGCTTTCTTCTGCAGGTCCGGTGTTTTATGCACAGGAGCGGGTAGGCTACAAAGGCAAACCATTCATAATGTATAAGTTCCGCTCTATGTATGCTGATGCTGAAAAGAACGGACCGGCGCTTTCGTCGGATGAAGACCCGCGTATTACGCCCTGGGGCAAAACAATGCGTAAATGGCGCATTGATGAATTACCGCAATTCTGGAATGTAATAAAAGATGAAATGAGTCTGGTAGGCCCGCGGCCGGAACGCCGGTTTTATATTGATGAAATAAACAGGCGCACCCCTTATTTCCGTTACCTGCTGAAAGTAAAGCCGGGCATTACCAGTATGGGCATGGTAAAATTCGGCTATGCGGAAAATGTGGAGGAAATGATCGCACGCATGCAATACGACCTGGTATATATTGAAAATATCTCGCTCGGGCTTGATTTTAATATCATGCTCCATACACTCAGAACAATACTGAAAGGAAAGGGAAAGTGAGCAGGTCAGGCTATTACTACGGCTATGCTGGTCGTGAAACGGCAGACGTGAGAGGTGAAAGTCTCACATTTCACCTTTCGCGTCTTACAATTGTTGCGACACAATAGTCTACTATAATTGAATAATTCACTCCTGCTTGCTCATAACCTTGCCGGTTTTTCGTTTACATTTGAACCGAACTTTTACCGCGTGAAATACCTGGCATTTACAATCTGTTTTTGGTGCTGCCTGGCAGGGAGCAAAGCCCAGGGTATTTACTGGCAACAGCAGGTGAACTACACTATTACGGCTGCGCTGAACGATACGGACCATACCGTGGATGGTTTTGTAAAAATGCAGTATGCTAATAACTCCCCGGACACATTGTCGTTTATATGGTTTCACCTGTGGCCTAATGCATATAAAAATGACCGGACGGCATTCAGTGAGCAACAAATAGAGAACGGCAATACGGATTTTTATTTTTCAACGCCGGAACAGAAGGGGTATATCAACCAGCTCGATTTCAGGGTAAACGATATACATGCAACCGTTGAAGACCACCCGCAGTATATTGACGTGGTTAAGCTGATATTGCCACAGCCGCTGTTGCCGGGAGCAACTATATTGATCACAACACCATTTCACCTTCAATTACCACAAAATTTTTCTCGCGGCGGTCACATCGGTCAATCCTATCAGCTCACGCAATGGTATCCCAAGCCGGCAGTATATGACCGGAAGGGCTGGCACCCGATGCCCTATCTCGACCAGGGAGAATTTTACAGTGAGTTTGGAAAGTATGATGTATTTATTACCGTACCTGAAAATTATGTTGTAGCTGCAACAGGGGTTTTACAGGATGAAGCAGAAAAAGAATGGCTGAAAACCCGGGCTTCGTTTGACTGGAAAGAGCAGCGTTTCAGGAAAAAGATCAAACCGGGTACTTATAAAGTCATCCGACGGCTTTTCCCCCCGTCGTCCGCAGCTACCAAAACGCTTCATTACTCACAGGATAATATACACGATTTTGCATGGTTTGCGGATAAGCGGTTTATTGTGCAACAGGACACATGTATGCTGATCAGCGGAAAAGTTTCAGGGGTATATGCCTATTATCTGCCAGCTGCAAAGAATAACTGGAACAATGCCCTTAATGATATTAAAGCTGCGCTGAGAAACTATTCCGGCGCAATAGGGCCCTATCCATACATGGTAGTAAGCGCAGTGGAAGTGGATGATAAAAAATATGGAGGCATGGAATATCCTACCATTGCCGCCATTTCCTCGCGTGTGCCAAAACAACTGCTGGCAGAAGTGATCGGTCATGAAGTGGGACATAACTGGCTGTACGGTATTTTGGCCAGCAATGAACGGCAGCACCCCTGGATGGACGAAGGAATGAACAGTTATTTTGGCAGCGTCTTCCATACTAATAAGCCGGCGAATATTTTCACCGATATGGAAGGACTTGAAAAGATCGCCTTTGAAACTATCGTTGCAGCGAAAAAAGATCAGCCGGCAGAAACACCTGCGCCCGGTTTCAGCCTTTTGAATTACGAGCTCTCCGCCTATTACAAAGCCGGTGAATGGATGAAGCAATTAAAGACTTCGCTGGGGGCTGCTGTTTTTGATTCGGCAATTCACCGCTATTATAATGAATGGCAATTCAAACATCCTTATCCGGGGGATTTTAAGCATATAGTGGAAACTGTTTCCGGAAAGGGTCAGGATAGCATTTTCGATCTTCTCACAACGAAAGGAAGCCTCATGCCTCCGGCCGGGAATAAAACATTCCGTTTCGGATTTATAGGAAAGCCCGATCCCATGCAGCAATATAATTACATCAATCTCGCGCCGGCTTTAGGGTATAACTATTACGACAAACTAATGATAGGCGGTATCATACACAATTATACACTGCCGTTCAGGAAGCTGCAGTTTGTAGCTGTGCCCATGTATGCAACCGGCAGCAAACGATTCAATGCAATAGGCCGGGCAACATATACCTGGTATCCGGATAATATAGTTTACAAGGCCGAAGCCGGGCTGTCGTTCTCAAAATTTACAGAGAATGTATATACAGACCCGGCAGGGATAAAGAATTATCTTGGATATAGCAAACTGGTTCCTCATATCAGGCTCACTTTCCGCAATAAGGATCCCCGCAGCCAGCTGGCAAGATACGTTCAGTTAAAATCATACTTTATCAACGAAGATGCGCTGTATTTTTCCCGGGACACCGTTACTATGGAAAACAGGTATGCTGTTTCCGGGAAATGGCGTACTGTTTTTCAATGGCGGTTCGTAACTGAAAACAGCCGGGCATTATATCCCTATTGCTGGGACATCAGGGCGGAGCATTCAAAGGATTTTATGCGGCTTGCATTCACCGGCAATTATTTCTTTAACTATCCCAACAAAGCCGGACTGAACGTCCGTGCTTTTGCGGGAAAATTTATTTACCTGGGTGGTGAAACCTCCCTGAAGCGATCCGGTACGGATATATATCATCTGAACATGAGCGCCCCTAAAGGTTATGAAGATTATACTTACAGCAATTATTTTATCGGGCGGAATGCATATGACGGATTTTTGTCGCAGCAGGTAATGATAAGGGATGGTGGCTTTAAGGTGGGCACCGACTTACTAAGCGATAAGGTGGGAAAAACGGATGACTGGCTGGGTGCATTAAACTTCAGCTCTTCTTTTCACCCCAAAATCCCATTAAAACTGTTTGTGGATATAGGCACTTATAGTGAAGCATGGAAAAAAGGCGCGGAAACTCCAAAAATGTTGTTTGACGCAGGTATCCGGTTGTCATTGTTGAAGGATATACTAAACATATATATACCGGTTTTGTACAGTAAGGTATACCGGGATTATTTCCGCTCTTATACAGAAAATACATTTTTTCAAAAAATATCTTTCAGTATAGACATACAAAATCTTAGCTTTAAAAAAACAGATCCCCGCATCCCATTATAGCCTGCGATCATGACCAGACAAATTCAACATCTTCAGCGTCAAAAGATAAACATTTCAAAATGGGATCGCTGTATTACTACCTCAGGCAATGGGCTGGTCTATGGCTATTCCTGGTGGCTTGATGAAATGGCGGAGAACTGGGATGCATTGGTATTGAACGATTATGAAGCGGTAATGCCTTTGACATGGCGCGAAAAATATGCCTTTAAATATTTGTACCAGCCTCCTTTCACTGCCTGCCTGGGTGTATTCGGAAATATGGAGCATCATGGAATAATCACGGACTTCTTTCAATCCATTCCACAGCAGTTCCGCTTCTGGGATATTGACCTGAATGAAGCAAACAAAGAGGTCAATAACAACAGGCATTTTTTTCAATCCTCATTTCGTATCAACCAAATGCTTTCCCTTGCTAAAAGCGGGGATGAGATCCGTGAAGGATATAGCCGTCTTGCCCGCCGCTCACTTGCCCGGGCAGCGGCAGCAAAGCTTCGGATAAAGAGGGATATCCCTGTGCAGGATGTTGTGGAATTGTACCGTAGCGAATATGAACAACAACATAAAAATATTAAGACAGCCGATTACCTTTCGCTTATTAAAGCATGTATACAGGCTTCAGAAAAGGGTTATATGAAAAGCTATCTTGCACTATCCCCCGAGGAAGAACCTGTTGCATTTTATTGCGTATTGCATGGCAGCAAGTTTGTATATTCTTTAATAGGCGGCAGCACTGCTGCCGGCAAAGAAAGCGGGGCCTTTTATTTGCTGACCGATGCAGCCATCACAGACCAGGCAGGGAGTAACAGGGTTTTCCGTTTTGAAGGATCAGACATCCCGGGAATTGCTTTCTTTAACCGGCAGTTCGGTGCCTCGCCGGTATCGTATCTGCATATAAAAATGAACCGACTTCCTTTTCCTGTAAACCTGCTGAAGTGAATAGCCGCGGGTGCATGGATAAGGCTCCCACTCCTGCACTAGTGACATGCTTTGCTGCCTGGTCTTACAGCCCATACCAGCGCAGCACTCCCCGGCTGCTCCACGGAAGGAAGGATCTCAAATCCCTTTTCCCGCAGCGTTGCGATGCTTTTTATCCTGATATCAGGGGAATGACATTCCATTACTATGATCTTTACCATATCCAGCCATGCTTCGGGGGTATTGAAAAGATACGCCTCACCGCCTTCTATATCAATTTTCAGCAGATCAATCCCGGTGATCAGCATTTCTTTAATAAACGCCGGGAATGTAAGGGCACGGACAGTAATGTCCGTAACTTCCTCCGCTATACCAGTATTATATGCTTTGGCACTTTGCTTCAGGTTAACCGTTCCATCCGCTGAATATATAGCAGCATGTACAGGAACAAGGCGGGACTGAAGGATCTCTTCCGAAAGATTGGATGTCAGGATATCAAAATTGAAAGGATCTGGTTCTGCAGCATATATTATTGCAGCAGGGAACTGTTGGCTGAAGTATAGTGAAGACATTCCAATATTAGCTCCCAGGTCTACAATAGTATTGATCTCATGCTCCTTCAATACGGGATGTTCGTATGTTTTTCTCCAGAATATTTCGTAAAATATTTCGATGTCTCCTGCGTGTGTCCTCAGTTGAATGGTTTTCTCATGACCGCCAGGCTTCAGATGATAGCTAACCGGCTGCTCGTGGTTTTGAGGACTTGTACTTATTTTATTCCTGCTGTATTTTTTTGTGTTCACGGTTAACCGGCAAAAGGAACTAAGATCAGCACAACTGCCATAGCAGAAAAATAACTTGTTCAATGCAGTGGCGAGCCTTTTTATCATGATGGGTATGCTGTTACGAAAAATTCATTCCTCCGGGGAATAGCGCCCCCGACCTGCTTTTCAAGATCTGTTCTGCCAGCAGCATATCGTCGGGCAGCGTTATTTTGATATTCTCTTTTTCTCCTTCTATCAAAAATATATCTGTGCCGGCGGCTTCTACTACCGATGCTTCGTCAGTAAACAGGGTATCGTATCCCCGTTCAAATGCCGGGAGAATAATTTCTGCTTTGAATGTTTGCGGTGTTTGAACAGCTCTCAATGCATCCCTGTCTACTATGCGGGTCCTTCCATCAGCGATCATACGTATACTGTCAGTAACAGCAACAGCAGGTATGGCACTGCCCTTTTGCAAAGCCTGTTCATAGCAGCTCCTGATCAGCGCGGGCGTGACGAGGCATCTTACTGCATCATGAACAAAGATCACAGAATTACCTGTAACATGCGCCAGCCCGTTCTTTACAGAATGAAAACGCGTTTCTCCGCCTGCAACAATCTTTACCCGCGAAGGAACAGAGGTGGTATGGACAATCCGTCGTCCTTCTTCCAGAAAACCGGGCGGCAATACCAGCACGATCTGCATATCATCGTATGCGGTCAAAAAGGCTTCTATAGCATGCCATAGCACAGGATTGCCATTCAGCGGCAGGAATTGCTTGGGACGGTTTGCGCCCATACGGCTGCCTGAACCTCCTGCAACTATTACGGCATATTTTTTCATGAAACCTTTTGCCGGCAAATTAATCATTCACCCTGAAAGAGGATTTGTAAATTGCAATATGTTCAAAAAATATCGCTGGTTCAGCGTATATATCCTCTTCACCGCCTGCAGCCCGGTCAAAGCGCCAAAGCAGCAGGAGGTGCTTGCCCTGCGCGAGATGAATGAACTGGTGACGGTGGAATACGTGGTGAATAAAATAATAAAAGCCAGCGATGATAAGACCTGGTATAAAGTGGGCGACAGGAAGATACTGATGACCTGCGAAGCCACACTGAAAGCCGGTATTGATTTTTCTAAAATTAATGAGAACAATATTCTTATTGACGGTAAAAACATTACTCTGACGCTCCCTCCTGCCAGCCTTTTTTCCATCAGCATTAAACCGGAAGATATAAAAGTGGCTTATGAAGAAGTAGGTGCATTCCGCACCGGCTTTTCTTCAGCAGAAAGAGATCAGCTTGCAGCCCAGGCGCAGGAACAAATAAAAAGCAGCGCAGATTCGCTGGGCGTGCTGCATACAGCAGAAGCAAATGCCAGCCTCTTTGTGAGTAATCTTTTACGAAATATGGGCTATGAAAAAGTAATAGTTTCATTCAGTAATAACCCGGCATTGCCAAAATTGAACTGATAATGGTAAAAAGACTGATCAGGTATATTATTATCCTCGGGTTGGTGGTGATCATTGCCTTATTGCTGAAGGATAGCTGGTTGCCATCATTGAAAAACATTTTCAAAGCTCAGCCGGTGGTGATTGAGGATACACCCATCCTTATTAAAGAAATACATGAGCTGGCACAGCTCTGCACCATCACTGCCTTTGATGAGGTAGTGGCTGATTCAGCAGAGATAAGAAAGAAATCAACATTCGAATCTCTCCTGCCTGATATGTCCGGCTTTGGAGGACTGCCGGTGACAGGCAAACGCATTGTCATTATTGGCCGTGGTAAAATAATTGCAGGAACTGACCTTAAGAAATTAAATGATCAATCCGTATATGCTAAAGGAGATTCTGTTTCTGTGACATTGCCTGCTGCGGAGATCCTGGATGCCATCATGAATCCTTCCGATATTGAAACTTTTTCTGAGGTCGGGGAATGGAGCAGCGATGCGGTAACACAAGTAAAGGTTAAAGCGCGCAAGATGATGACAGCCCGTGCGCTGAAACAGGGCATTTTGCAAAAGGCTGATGTAAGAAGTAAAATGCTCATGGAAAATTTTTTACGCAGCGCAGGATTCACCAAAGTAAATGTGCGGGTAAAAGAGCGGGAAGAGAAGCGATAAAGCTGGGCTCTCCTATGCCTGAGCCAGTATTGTGGCGGCAGATTTCGGTTGTGGCTGCCGGGTTTTGCTTTTCTTTTTTCTTCCCCGCCATATCATAAAGCCGGTAATGGGCAGGCTTGCGCCTATCAGCGATCCAAAAAATGCCATGATCTTCCCCGGCAGCCCCAGTATAGCGCCCACATGTATATCGTAATTCATCCTGGCAATTTTATCTTCAATGGCGGCATCTTTAAAAGTGCCCGCATATACACCGGTAGCCGGGAGCTCCTTTATCGTGTATTGGTCATAGTGATAGTAGTCTGCATCATAATAAGTGCCGGGGCGATGATTTACAAAACCTTCAATAGCGTCAGTGACCGTAGAAGGATAATATACCCCATAGCTCTCGCCGGGTTTTGCCAGGGCAGCCATATACATATATACCTGGTCACCGGGAGTGGCTCCCGCAGCAGCGATCCTGGTAGTATCCGATACCGGGTGTTCGTGAGACGGCAATGTTTTTCCGCCGGAGCTTACAAAGTATACCGATTTTGCAAACCATTCAAACCCCATTATCAGCCCGGTGATAGCAATAAAAATGCATACCCAGGTCATATAAAAGCCCAGCACATTGTGCATATCATAATTTACCCTTCTCCATTTTGCATTCCACCTGATGGTGAACCGTTGCTTACGTGCAGCCTTGTTTTTGGGCCACCACAGAATAAGCCCGGTGATCATCATCACTAAAAATATCAACGTTGCAGAAGCCACGATGGGTTGCCCGATATTGGGGGGGAGCCAGAGATAGAAATGTCCCATCAGCACCATGCGAAAGAAATCGCGGTTCATGTTTTTATCCTTCAGTATTCTACCTGAATAAGGGTTGAGGAATACGAGCTGGTAATTGTCTTCATCATAGTAAGAAGCAATGGCCGACCTGTCCTTTCCCGGGTATTCTATGCTCAATGCTTTTTTACCGTCCAGCATTTTTTCCGCCTCGGCTTTCAGGCGGGAAGGCGGGAGAAATGCCGCCTCCTGCTTTTCTACAAAGAGATAAGGCTGGGTAATATTCCTGATCTCCTGCTCAAAAGCCAGTATACATCCTGTAATGCCAAGAAAAACAACAATAAGCCCGGATGCGAGCCCCAGCCATAAATGCAGCTTACCTGTTACCTGCCGCCATACAGACTTGCCGACTTTTTTACCGGTATTTACTTTGTCGGGCATATTCAGCTTCCTGATCTTTATTATAAAAACTGCAATATTATTATAATAAGCGTGGCTGTATTTACGAAATAAGGAAACTTACCGCCGTTAAAGCAGTGTTTCCAGCATAGCTTTTTCCAGTATATCCCGCCCGGGGACACCATCGTCCCTCTTCCACCTGATAAGGCGGATCTCTCCATTTTCTATCTCTATGCCGGTAATATCACCGTCGCTGAAGCAGCAGCAGCCGGTGTTGAAATAGGCGGGCTTCACGTGAAGATAATCTTCCGATACATGGTCATATTCCTGGCGGCGGAAGCGGATCTCCTCCTGCAGCCCGGTAATAGCATCAGTATCATTCTGCTGGCGGGCGATCAGCAGTTGCCTGTATAACCTTTCCAGGTGGGTCATGGATTCAAACACAGGCTGGTGCGTATGCCCGGTGATCAGCAGCAGGTTTTCCTGCGCGGAGCTCCATTCGTACATAAACTGGTTATGCTCTGTTTTCAGGATATCATTGAACGCCGGCGTATTGATATTCAGCTCAAGAAAAGCCTGGAGCGGAGCCCATATCTTTGCCACAAACCATGCGCTGAATTTGTTGCCGTCGCTCTGTCCGTCGCCCTGGTGGCCATGCGTCAGGAATATCTCCCCGGATTTTCCACCGGCATTAAACCGGAGGATCACGCCCTCATATATCCGCACAGCCTGCCCGTAAATATTCAGCAACTGCAGCCCGGCGAGAGGATCATTGTTCCAGAAAATATCATGATTGCCATATATCTTGATAAAAGCCTTTCGCTCCAGGAATAATTTTTCCCTGTCGAAGGAAGGCTGGTTATGCCTGTGCACGGTGAAGAGATTGAATTTCCACAGCTCTTCGCTGTCGCCCAGCATAATGAGCGTATACCCTTCCCTGTTATAATAGTCGAGAGCAGCAAGATAATTTTGCTCTGCCGGCGCAAAATCATCTGAATGTTTTTTATTGCCCTTATGCAGATCCGAAAAAACAATGATCTTCTGCGGGTCTTTATCGAGGTGGATGGTGAATCCCTTTTTACCGGGCTTTCTTCGTATGTGGTAATGCAATTTAGTGAGCGCCAGATGCACTCTTTTCTTATCAGGTTTTGCAGAAAACCTGTTTGCCAGTTTTATCACCGGGGGAGTAAGTATACGCTGTACAAATTTCCGGAAGCTCATTTACGGGACAATACTACAAATTTTACTTCACCTCAAACATTTCTTCCCACCTGGTGGTAAAACGGGGACTGCGCAGTTCCTGGCGCATCTTCCAGTTGCGGGCAGTGCCCGACGCGGCAAATTTTACCACATCATTGCGCATGCTGAAATTGATATTGTCGAGCACGCTCATAAGTAACCTGCCCTGCTGCCTCGCTTCAGGCACAAACAGGTTGCCCTGTATGGCATCATCAGGCACAAGCCCGCTGAGCATCACACCTGCTTTTTTGTATGACCTGCCCGCTTCAAAGAGCCGGTCAACCAATGCTACTGCCGGCTTGATCAGCTCATTCGTAACAGAAGTAGCCGCAGGCAGGGTAGTATGCAGACTGGTAATATTGCCATAATTAAAATCAGCCGCATGATCCTGCTCTTTAGCTACGATGAATATACTGACCGTTCTGGCAGCGCAGGATTGCCTTCTGAGTTTTTGAGCCGCAAGGGATGTATAAGTAGCAATAGCCTCCTTTATAGAAACTATATCGGCAACCGGCGAGCCGAACATGCGGGTAGACGCGATCATTCGTTTTGTCTCGGGCGGTTCTTTCATAGCGATACAGGGAATGCCTCTTAATTCTTTGATCAGCCGGGTGCCTACCACGCCACCCAGTTGCCTGTATGCCCATTCAGGAGACATATTGCGCAGTTCCCAGGCGCTGGTGATCCCCATATTAATGAGCTTATCTGCATAAGCCCGCCCTACACCCCAGAGATGGGTCACCCGTATAGCGCTTAATGCCTGGTATTGTTCTTCTTCAGAAACTATTACATACACACATTGGGTGTGCTGCTTATCCTTTTTGGCCATATAGTTAGCCGCTTTGGCCAGTGTTTTGGAAGGGGCAATGCCCACCGATACCGAAATGCCTGTCCAGGTTTCCACTGTTTTACGGATATACAAAGCATGGTCGGCAGCCTCCCTGCCTGTCATTTCCGGCAGATCAATGAACGCTTCATCTACAGAGTACACTTCAACCTTGTCCTTGCCGGCAATCATTCTCAGTGTTTCCATCACGCGCCAGCTCAGGTCGCCATAGAGTGTATAATTGGAAGAGAATGCGGTAACTCCGTGTTGTTCAATTAAAGGTTTGGCCATAAAGTAAGGTCCCGCCATTGGAATGGCCAGCAGCTTTGCTTCGTCGCTGCGGGAGACGATACATCCGTCGTTATTGCTCAGCACCACCACCGGTTTATACTGCAGGTCGGGTCGGAACAGCCTTTCGCAGGAGCAGTAAAAGCTGTTGCAATCCACGATAGCCTTCAGACCGGCTTTCCGGGGCAATATATCTCGCTCCAACAACATTTTTTTGAACCCTGCAGCCACATTCATAAAGCAAATATACAAGGGCCGTCGAAAAATACTAAAATTATTAGCATTTATTATTGGGAATAACGATCACTTTCCGGCTTTTTGCATTTGCTTCACTCGTTTGTCATACATTTCTTTGGGCATTTCCCGGTAGTGCAGTTTGGCAAGCGTGATATAAGCTGCTTCCATCTCATCATAGGCCTGCTTCATTGCCGGCGCATTTTCTGCTTTCTGTTTCAGGTAAACTTTTTTCAAAGTTTCCGCTTTCAATAACAGAGCCATTGGATTGGTGGCATGATATTGCAAGACGAGATCACAGCATTTTAAAATAAAGCCGTCATAATAGTTTTTTGTTTCGTATTCATACGCTTTTGCCAAATCTAATATACATAAGCCTATAGATTGCCGATTGCTTAAAGTATCCATGTATATTTTACTTCTTACTGCATCGGCAGAAATATAGCCCGAAGCCATGATCCATGCATCCGATGGAAAGCTTCTGCTGGTCAGCTCGGTATTATACCAGCCATATTGTTCACTGAAATTTTTAATATAGATATGATTAGGAGCAAGAGCAAGCCAGCATTTAGCACCGATTTTGTCGGAAATGATTTTGTAGAGATAGGAAAGATTGTGGCAATCGCCTTTACCTGTTTGTAACAGTCTCGTTACTTGTGAAGGTAGTTCGTTTTCTAAAGTAGAATGTACATACGAGTAAGGTGCAACTCCTATAAAGCTAGCAGAATCAACATATTTATTCAATGTGTCGAATAAAGAAGAAAAGATTGATTGATTTTTAAGGTAATTGATACTATCTGATTGATGATAGCCTTTTAATATAGTTGTTGTATATTGAATACCTAAATATCTTATTAGCTGATAGATTTCAGTTTCAAAATCTGAATATGTCTCTTTTAATCCGAAAATATTTTTTTCATTTAAGTATACAGCTTTAGAAAATTCTCCATTGCTCTTTATCAAATTTTGAACTTTTTCGAAAGTGGAATTAAATTTTCGTTTTAAGTTATCACTGATCACATTATCGGTGATTTGTCCCCTTGCTATACTAGTGTCATGTCAAATATATAATGTCTGTTAAAAGTTGTAACTTGTCCATCCA
>CAYWVB010000038.1:0-60082 GCA_964461595.1 uncultured Terrimonas sp.
TGTATTTAACAGCGGCAGTATTTACCGGCATCAGGTAAACGGAGTTGGGCCGTCTATTGGTGGGAGAGCTTACGGCAACCTGTATATTGAGTCCAATGTAAATTTTTCAGGTATTGGTTCTGCCCGCGATTGTATTATTCAGAATGACCTGAATATACTCTCAGGCTTCTTCTCTTATAAGCCAAATACGCTTGGCTCCCATACCGGCAATTTCAATATTTATGGAGATATCCTTGCAGCAGGTACATCCTATATAGATATAGGAAGCGCTAATATGCCAGGCGCTGTTCAGTTGCTGGGTACTAGCCAGACTATCGGTAGCGGCGGTGGTACGGGCTCCATCAGCTTTGACAATATTACAGTGAATAATATCAGTACAACATTATCAAGACCTGTGGCTGTTTCCGGCAGGCTTTCCCTTCAAAATGGCAAAATAATAACTTCCTCAACGTCCCTGCTCACGCTTGCTCCTGCAGCTGTTATCCAAAGCTGCATGCACAATTACTCTAACCTGCCTTATGCTGATATAGGCTGCGATATTTCTTATATTGAAGGACCTGTAAAAAAGACGGGGCTGTCGGCAGGAGATTTTATTTTCCCGGTCGGGATCAACGGTAAGCTACGGCCTGCCGCTGTAAGAAACGCCACCGGCGATTTTATCGCAGAATTTGTCCGCGGCGATCCGTATCTCGACCTGGGCAGCACTATGGGTACCGGTATCCACCATATAAGCCATCTTGAGTACTGGAACATTTCGGGAGCAGGCAGCGCCAGCGTGGAGGTCAGCTTTTTTGACCCTAACAGCGGCGGTGTTACCGATATGAGTGCGCTCCGCATCGTCCGTTTTGACGGCAGCCAATGGGCCGACCAGGGAGTGAGCAGCTTTTTAGGATCGCCTGGCGCCAATGGCGCTGTAACCAGTAACCAGGTATCGGCGTTTGGCAATTTTACGCTTGCCGGAGCATTAGGGTACCCTAATAACCCGCTGCCGCTCTCCTCCATTTTTTTGAACGCTATCGCAGAAAATGACAAAATTGCCCTTGTTTGGACGGCGGCTGATGAAACGGAGTATAAATATTATACCATAGAAAAGGAGGATGGCGGCTCCTTTAAACCGCTTGGTACTACTGATACTATAAAAGATGTTGAAAATCAACGATATAAGATATTTGACCCTAATCCTTCGGATGGGGAAAACCGCTACAGGCTTAAACTTACAGGGAAAAACGGAGAAATGCTGTATTCCCGGGTAGCGAGTATAGTTTTCAGAAGACAGCGTCTAATAGCATACCCTAATCCCGCCCGGGAAAAAATATTTATAAAAATTCCGAAATCAAGCAGCATTTCTGAAATTGCTATTGTCCATATAAGCGGCTCCGTTATCAAATGGTTAAAAACCAGCCATAACCAAACGACTGTTAATGTGGATATACAACATCTTGCCAGCGGAGTTTATTATATAAGAATAATACAGGCAGGATATTCCACAGTTATACCAATTGTTAAGTATTAAATAGCTCCAAAACCAACTGCGGGGAGGCTGCTTCTACAAGCAGCCTTTTTTATTTTCCTGTTTTTAGCTCAATGCTAAATAAACCCCGGCGGCCAATGACGCACCGAGTATAGGTCCAAGAACAGGTATCCATGAATATTTCCAGTCGTCTTTGTTTTTATCCTTAAAGGGAAGCAGCGTATAGACAATTCTTGGACCCATATCTCTTGCAGGGTTGATAGCATAGCCGGTGGTGCCGCCCAGCGATAAGCCGATTGCCCATACGATGAAGGCAACAGGTATTGCCCCGATGGAACCTAATCCTACAGGGGTCTTTTCTTCACCTATTTCTGCATTGGTAAAATAAAAAACCGCGAAAAGCAGGACAAATGTGCCGATGACCTCACTGATAAAATTAAGAGTGGTGTTTTTGATGGCGGGAGCGGTATAAAATGCTGCTGCTTTCAGTCCGGCATCTTTGGTTGCTTTAAAATGATCCTTATACATTAGCCACACCAGGAAAGCGCCTGTCATGGCGCCTGTTAATTGGGCTGTAATAAATGGAAGGGCCTGCGGCCATTCAAACTTACCCGCAATAGCCAGACCTATTGTCACCGCAGGATTCAGGTGCGCCCCGCTGTAGGGACCCGCAATGACCACCCCGGCAAATACCGCAAGCGCCCAGCCGGTAGTGATCACGATCCATCCGCTCCCATTTCCTTTGGTGCCCGTAAGCACTACGTTAGCTACTACGCCGTTGCCAAGAAGGACCAGGAATGCAGTACCTATAAATTCAGCAAAAACAGGGTTCATTAATATCAGTTTTGAGGTTTTAAATTGGTGTCGGGTATCAGCTATCAGGTGTCTCCTTCAGGTTATGCCTCTCACATTCCTCTCACTTACTACTTACCACTCTTCTCCTGCCCAGTATTTAGCCGCCTGCACTGCCCTGTACCAGCCTTTTATCAAATCTTCTTTATCTTCACTGCCCGGCTCATAGCGCTTATTTATTTTCCACTGCTGCTGAATCTCTTCAACGCTATTCCAAAAGCCTACGGCAAGTCCTGCCAGGTAAGCTGCGCCGATCGCCGTAACTTCTGTCACGTCCGGCCGGACAACAGAGGCTTTCAGTATATCTGCCTGAAACTGAAGCAAAAAATTATTTTGTGTGGCGCCGCCGTCTACACGTAATTCCCTGATATCTATTCCTGAATCGGACTCCATAGCCTTCAGTACCTCCATGGTTTGAAAAGCAATGCTCTCAACAGCCGCTCTTGAAAAATGATTCCTGTTGGTACCTCTCGTGATCCCGAAAATAGTCCCGCGGGCGTGCTGGTTCCAATGGGGAGCGCCTAACCCGGCAAAGGCGGGCACCAAATACACACCCCCGCTGTCCTTGACCGCCATAGCCTGCTCCTCTATTTCCGATGCGCTTGAAATGATCTTCAGCTCATCTCTCAGCCACTGTACTACTGCGCCCGCAATAAAAATACTGCCTTCCAGCGCGTACTGCACTTCGTTGCCTACTTTCCATGCTACCGTAGTAATGAGGTTGTTTTTTGACAGCATCGGCTTATTGCCAATATTCATCAGCATAAAACATCCTGTGCCATACGTATTTTTTACCATTCCCGGCTTATTGCAGATATGCCCAAAGAGCGCAGCCTGCTGGTCGCCGGCAATACCCGCAACCGGCACCCTTGTGCCCAGCAGCTGCCCGGAAGATTCACCATATATTTCGCTGGAAGACCTTACTTCCGGCAGCATAGCTGCGGGTACTTCAAAAAGATCAAGCAGTTTCCTGTCCCATTCGAGCGTATTAATATTAAACAACATGGTACGCGAGGCATTGCTCACATCCGTGATATGCAGGCTGCCTTCGGTAAGATTCCAGATAAGCCAGGAATCAATAGTGCCGAAGGCAAGTTTACCTTCCCTGGCTTTTTCCTTTGTCCCGGGCACATTATTCAGTATCCATTGGATTTTCGTTGCTGAAAAATACGCGTCTGCAATCAACCCCGTTTTCTCCCGGATCATTTTCTCCAGCCCCTTTTCCCTTAAAGTATCGCATTGCTCAGAAGTTCTTCTGTCCTGCCACACAATAGCATTGTAAACAGGTTTGCCCGTGGCTCTTTCCCATACCACTGTTGTCTCCCTCTGATTGGTGATGCCTATTGCCGCAATATTCCCGGGCTTACAATTCTCTTTCAATACAGCTTCTGTAATTACAGATGCCTGGGTAGACCAGATCTCCATGGGGTCGTGCTCAACCCAACCGGGGTTCGGGTAAATCTGCTTGAATTCTTTTTGAGCTGAAGAAACGATCTTTCCGTTTTTGTTGAACAGTATCGCCCTGGAGCTGGTAGTGCCCTGGTCGAGTGTTAACACAAATTCCTGCATCGGCTTAATTTTAGAGCATTATGGAATACCTTCTTTCACCGCTATGAAAGAGAGCAGTTTTGTTCCTTTTCAATAAAACGAAATCAAAAAGTGAACTATTTTAAACAAATAAAATTGTTTTTAAAAGTAAAAGTAACTAATCGAAACTTTATTCAGCTAAAATTTTCAGAAGAATTTTTTACGGGCATTGCACAACAGGCGCTTTATTGAATCTCCCTGCTATTCCCGTCCCGTTCAACAAGCAGGCATTATGTAATAGTGATCATTATCCCGGAGCTGATGAATTTTTCGGCAATGGAGGAAGGGAGCCCCCTGTCGGTGATGATCTCGTCTATCTCATCCAGATTGCAGATCTTACTGAAGCCCCGCTTACCGAACTTGGTGTGGTCGGAGAGCACAATTACCTTCTGCGCCACAGCCATCATTTTTTTATTCAATTGCGCTTCCATCGAATTACTGGTGGTAATCCCAAATTCAAAGTCAATCCCGTCTACACCGAGATATAATTTTGTACAAAAAAAATCTTTTAAGATATCCTCTGCATAAGACCCCACAACAGAAGAAGAGCTTTTCCTGATCAATCCACCCAATTGCAATATATCCACATCCGGGTGCTTGATCAGCTCACCGGCTACCTGCAGCGCCGAAGTGATCACCGTGAGCTTTTGAGTAGGCACTATCTCTCTTGCCAGCGCAAGCATAGTGGTGCCGGATGCTATAATAATAGAGTCGTTGCTCTTGATATATTCAGCGGCTTTTTTTGCAATACTTTTCTTTTCTTCAGTTTGAAGGTTCTCCTTCTCGTTGACATGCCTGTCTACGGTAAACGGGTTGGTATTACTGGCCCCTCCATGCGTGCGGTACAGCTTATTATTCTTCTCCAGTAGCTTCAGGTCTTTTCTTATCGTAACCGCCGATACTTTCAACTCTTTACACAAATTAGTAACGCTTTCATATCCTTTCGCACTGACAAGCTCTATAATCTTATGATGCCGCTTCAGACTTGACATATATTGATTTTCTCTCAAAAGTAAATAATAATAAACAGAATAGTTGCGGTATAACCGCAAGAAGTGAAACATTCTTCCCCTTTTATCTTCTCCCGTTTCACGGTGGTATACAGTGCAAAAATAATTTCCTTTGAAAGTTTCGAATAATTACTTTATGTTTGTTTTTGTTATTTATCTATTAAATAATGTTAAAAATGAAACTGTTTAGTAGAGAAACATTGATCCATTATCTGAGCGAAACGGCGGAATGGGATATTGTTATCATCGGCGGAGGGGCTACAGGACTGGGCATCGCCGTGGATGCTGCAACAAGAGGATTTAAGACACTGTTGGCAGAGCAGGAAGATTTTGCCAAAGGCACTTCAAGCAGGAGCACCAAACTGGTGCACGGGGGGGTGCGATACCTGGCTCAGGGCAATATAAGCCTGGTTAGGGAGGCGCTGAAAGAAAGAGGGTTGCTGATGCAGAATGCACCTCATCTCACAAAAAACGAATCTTTCATTATCCCCTGTTACTCCTGGTTTCGCGGGCTTTTCTATACTATAGGTCTTACTATGTACGATTGGCTGGCGGGGAAATTAAGCATTGGAAGATCAAAATTAATTTTCAAATCAGAAGTAAATAAGCGGTTGCCCACTATAAGCCGGTCTTCCTTAAAATGCGGGGTGCTTTACCACGATGGCACTTTTGATGATGCCCGTCTTGCTGTCAATTTAGCCCAAACCTGTATAGAAAACAAGGGAGTGGCTATTAATTATTGTAAAGTAACTGCTTTAATCAAAAACGAAAGCAACACCATCAGTGGTGTTAGAATATTGGATAAGGAAACCGGTGTTGTGTATGACGTCAAAGCCAAAACGGTGGTAAATGCTACCGGCGTTTTTGTAGATGAGATACTGAAGCTGGATAATTCAGAAGCTGAGTCTATCATCCGCCCCAGCCAGGGGGCCCATCTGGTATTGGATAGTTCATTCCTGCAGAGCAGGGATGCCATTATGATACCACGCACGGATGATGGAAGGGTGCTTTTTGCCATTCCATGGTATGATAAGGCGCTCCTCGGTACCACAGACACCCCCCTGAACACTCACTCCCCCGAGCCGCGGGCGCTCCAGAGCGAAATTGAATTTATACTAAATACGGCAGGAAAATATTTATCCAGGCAACCTGCCACAGCCGACGTATTAAGCGTTTTTGCAGGACTTCGCCCGTTGGCGGCAACCGGCGACAGCACGGATAAAACGAAAGAGATATCAAGAAATCATAAAATTATTATTTCCGGTAGCGGGCTGGTCACGGTAATTGGAGGTAAGTGGACCACTTATCGTAAAATGGCAGAAGATACCCTGTCAGAGATCACCAGGCAAAAAATGCTTCCTTCTGAAAAATGTGTTACAAGCCATCTTAAAATCCATGGGTACACTGCCGATGGCTCAAAAAGCAAGCTTTCCTTTTATGGCACAGACGAAAAAGAAGTAAGAGCATTAATGGATGCTGATGCTTCATGGGGAGCTTCATTAAATGCACAGGAAGATATATATGGTGCGCAGGTAATATGGGCGGTAAGAAACGAAATGGCAAGAACGGTAGAAGATGTGCTTGCCCGCCGTACCAGGGTATTATTCATAAACGCACAGGCTGCAATTGATCTGGCACCTGCGGTTGCCGAGATAATGAGACAGGAGCTGAACCACGGTGAAGCCTGGAAGCAAAAGCAAATTGAAATGTTCTCAGCGTTGGCCAACGGGTACCTGCTGGGGGAAAATACATATTCTGTCCCTTTCACAAGGGAAGCTGAAAATGCTCAAATCAAAAAGGGAATAGCAAATTAACAGTAGCGGGAATCTTTAAGCATTTTTCTTTCTCCAAAATTGAGTTTACGCATTAATCATATCTATTAAATCACAAATTATGGGACCAAACACGCAACATTTCCGATTGGGACGACAGATCTTAAAACTGCTGGTCTGTCTCACCCTGTTCTCCTTCAGCCAGTCTTCCGGTTTCGCACAGCACGTTACCGGAAAGGTGGTTTCTGCAAAAGATCAGTCACCAATAGCAGGCGCCACTGTACAGGTAACCGGATCTTCGGGGGGAACAGTCACTTCCAGCGACGGATTTTTTTCTGTTAAAGCCGCTACCGGCAGCATGCTCAGCCTTTCGATTGTAGGTTATTTGCCAAAAGAGATTAAAGTTACCAATGCCAACCTGGGTATTATTATGCTGGAAGAAGATGTAAAAGCGCTAAGCTCCGTTGTGGTAGTAGGCTATGGCACTCAGAAAAAAGTAAATCTTACAGGCTCCATTGCCACCATTGATATGGCCGAGAAAGAAGGTCAGCCCCTCACCAATGTAAGTAATGCCTTACACGGCGCACCGGGATTATTCGTTAACCTGGGCAACAGCCAGCCGGGTGTAGACCGCGCCACTATCCGTATCCGGGGCATGGGAACATTGAACAACAATGATCCGCTGGTGCTTGTAGATGGTATCGAATATTCAATGGATGAGCTGAACCCTTCAGACATTGAAAGCATTTCGGTGCTCAAAGACGCTTCTGCCGCAATATATGGCTCCAAAGCAGCTAATGGCGTTATACTGGTGACCACCAAAACAGGCAAGGGCGCGTCCAAAGTAAATTACAGCTACTATTATGGAATACAGAAGCCGACAACAATGCCGGATGCCATCTGGGATCCTGTCGCATATATGAACCTCAAAAACAAAGCGCTGGAGAATATAGGTAAAGTGCATGATTATTCCGATGCGGAAATTGCAGAATATGAGCAGGGAATGAAAACCGATCCCTTCACTTATCCTGCAAGCAACTGGTTTGATATTGCGCTTGACAATGGCCAAATACAAAAGCATGATCTGAGCTTTTCGGGAAGCACGGATAAATATCAATACCGGCTGTCATTAGGATATTTAGACCGCAGCGGTATTATCATTGGACCTAACGATAAGGAAAAAAAATATTCGCTGGGATTCAATGGCAGCATGAATGTGAGCAAACGGCTGAAAGTGGGCTTAACATTAGATGGCTATTACCGCCATTATAACGAACCTTATTACAATGGCTTCTGGCAGTACCTGAGCCGGACATTGCCCATTCTCACCGACACCCTGCCCAACGGGCGTTATGGCAACTCCTGGCTGCGTACCCCCGGGCGGAACAACTGGGAAAATCCCAGGATGATCGCCGAGACCGGCTTTGCTAAAAAAGTAGTGACCCGCTTTTTAGCCACAGCTTTTGCAGATTACCAGCTTCCTTTTAATATTACCTATCATGCCAAATTTGGCGCCGATAAATATGACGGGCTTTTGGAAAATTTTACACCGCAGGTGAAAACATTTAATCCCAAGACCGGCGCGGCTATCAACTGGAACAGCCCATCTACCGCTCCCCGCTCCAGGGCTATTGATTACAATGAGCTGAATATTCATTTTTACCATACACTCGACTGGGATAAAACATTTGCCGGAGATCATAACCTTAACATTATGGTCGGCGGTAGTTATGACAATTACGACAGCAGGTCTTTTTCCAGCGGATCCTATGGCTACCTCGACGGAACGCTCACGGCTATAGATGCAGGCGCGCTTCCCTATGAAGGTTATATCGGCGGCAGTTCCTCAAGAGATGTGCTGATATCCTATTTCGGCAGGTTGAATTATGATTTTAAAGGAAAATACCTCCTGGAAGGAACCTTCCGCTACGACGGGTCTTCCCGTTTTGCCGATGGAAAACGCTGGGGCATGTTCCCGGCAGTATCTGCAGGCTGGCGTATTGATAAAGAATCATTCTTTAGTCTGACCAATGTATTTGACCTGTTAAAGCTACGGGCTTCCTACGGAGCATTGGGAAATCAGGCAGTTGCATTGTACAGCTATCAGAATTCGATCAACTTAGGGCAGGATTACAGCTTTGGGGGCGCCTTATCCTCAGGCGCTGCAGCAACCGCATACAGTGATCCAAATACTTCCTGGGAAACTACCAATACTTACAATGCAGGATTAGATGCGGCGATGCTCAATAACAGCCTCAGCGTTAGTGTTGATGTGTATAAGAAGTACACCATTGACATCCTCAGGGCGGTAAGCATTCCCGACCAGATAGGCGGTCTCACGGGGCCCAGCAAGAACGTTGGCACGATGCAGAATACAGGCGTAGAGCTTACATTGGGATATCATAATAATATTGGTAATTTTAATTATTCCTTCAATGGCAATATTGCCTACAACAGGAATAAGGTGGTGGATCTTAATGGCGAGATCTTATATAGTTTTAATTCAAACCTCTCTACCATTACCCAGGCCGGTTATCCCGTAAATTCCTATTTCATCTATGATGCTATAGGTATTTTTCAAAGTGATGAAGAAGTGGCAAAAAGCCCTTTCCAGAGCGCTACTACCACCGCCGGCGATCTGAAGTACCGTGATATTAACGAAGATGATAAAATTACCAGCGATGACCGTGTAATTATGTCCACTTCCACTCAGATCCCTAAATATACTTTTGGGTTTGGTATCAACCTGGACTATAAAGGATTTGCTTTGAGCGCCTTTTTCCAGGGAGTGGCCGGGTTGAAAATCTATCCCACGGCCAACCTGGCATTCCCCTTCAACAATGGCGCTAACGCTACATGGGAATGGGTGACGGATTCCTGGACGCCGGATCACCCCGATGCCCGTCTCCCGCAGGTTACCCCCAGCGATGTGGATGACGATAATTATGTAGCTTCCGACTTCTGGCTGCAGAACGGCTCTTATCTGAGAATGAAAAATATCCAGCTAAGCTATACGCTGCCTTCAAAATGGCTGTCCCTGGCAAAGATCAAAAAAGCAGCAGTGTATATCAATGCAGAGAACTACCTTACTTTCTCTGCCTATAAAGGGTTCGATCCGGAATCCATCGTAAATGCAAGCACGATATATCACTATCCAATGCTAAAGACAATCAGTGCAGGTATTAATGTTACGTTTTAATCAATTCAAAAAAGATAATATGAAAAATATAGCAATTATTGCCGGGCTGATCTTCGCGCTCATGACCACGGGCAGTTGCAACAAAGATCTGCTGGATACCCAGCCTACCAACAAGTATAATGAAGGAAACTTCTGGGAATCGGAAGCAGCGGCCGGGGCGGCATTATCCGGTTGCTACAACCCACTTACAACAAACGGCTTATTTGGAGGCGACGCCACCCCGTTGTGGGAAGAAACAGCAACGCCGAATGCATACAACTACAGCAACGCAATGGGATTTAACCTGATTGCGGAAGGCCGTCAGCAGTCTAGCAATGGCGGTATTATAGCACAGCGCTGGCACGACAGTTATACAGGCATAGGACGCTGCAACAGCTTCCTGGCTAATGTAGATAAAGTAGAGATGAGTGACGATACCAAAAACAGGATGAAAGGGGAAGCTCACTTTCTACGTGGACTCTACTACTTCATGCTGGAAAATTATTATGGCGGAGTGCCGTTGATCCTGGATCCTCCCAACCTTGAAACACAGGCAGCGCTTCCCCGCAACACGCGGGAAGAAGTGGTAGCACAGGTCATAAAAGACTTGGACAGCGCTGCCCTCGTGCTTCCCCTTAAATATACCAAAGCGAATCTGGGACGGGCCACAAAAGGCGCCGCCATGGCATTAAAAGCGAGAGTATTATTATATGAGGCGAGCCCTTTATTCAATACCTCCAATGATCTGTCGAAATGGGAAGCAGCGGCCAGGGCGGCAAAAGCAGTAATGGACCTGACCGGCACGGGATATGGGTTGTATGATGATTACCGAGGATTATTCCTGCCACAAAATGAAAATAATAAAGAGGTGATCTTCGATGTACAGTATATTTTTCCCGGGCTTGGCACTTCCTTCGATTTGATCGGGAAACAGTATAATACCAATGCCCCGCTGCTTAATCTGGCGCAGGCATATCATATGAATAACGGCCTGCCCATCACTGACCCCGCTTCCGGATATGATCCTGCCAGGCCTTACGCCAATCGTGATCCGCGGTTATACGGTACTGTATTTTTCCCGGGAGACACCTTGATGGAAGTGGTGGTCACCAATTCACGTTTCGCAGTAACAGGCTTTGGTATGAAAAAGTATACCATCTATGATAAGGGGCCTGCGCCTGCGGGGCAGTCGGATCTTAAATCCGGGCAGTCGGAGACAAACTATATAGTGCTTCGCTATGCTGATATTTTATTGATGTATGCAGAAGCATTAAATGAATTTTCCGGACCTTCACCTGAAGTATATAACGCGCTGAATGCGGTAAGGCAGCGCCCGAGCGTGAATATGCCCGCAATTGATCCGGCGGTTACCCCTTATACGCAATCTGAATTGAGGGACATTATTCATTACGAGCGCCGGATTGAATTTGCGGGAGAAGGATATTATTACAACGATATCCGCCGGTGGAAAACTGCAGAGTCAGCGCTGAATGCACCCATTAAAACCTATGACAGCAGCCAGATAGAAGTGCGCACATTTAACCCTGCACGTGATTATTTCTGGCCTATACCGTTACCGGAAACAGATCTTAACCCGGCGTTAGAGCAGAATACAGGCTATTAATAAATCTAAATAATATGAACTCTGATCACTTGCTTCAGCCACCCGCTGCCTTGCAGATCTGGTTTTTTGTTCAGATCCTGGCAATTGCAGCAATTGTCTTCTTTGTTACCAGGTATTTCGTTAAACGAAAGTACAGAGATCATAAATAATGCCGGGATAGCAACCCTGCACCCGGTCCAGGCAGGTGACGGTATGACTACACCAATATGCCGTCATCTGTCCTTTATTATTATTTCAATATCTGCTGACTTAATTATTTTTAGACGCTATATGAAAGCAAAAACATTCTTACCGTTCCTCTTTTACTTTGTGGTCATTGCAGCCCGCGCGCAGTCCCCTCAATGGGATAGTGCCTACCGTCCGGGACTGTATGCATTTGAAGCGCAATTGTATCAAAGCTACCCGCATGCAGCAAGTGATATAGTCTTTCTTGGCAATAGCATCACTGACCGGGTAGACTGGAATGAGCTGCTGGGCATCTGCAATGTGCACAACCGTGGCATTTCGGGCGATATTACTTTTGGCGTACTGGAAAGGCTGGATGAAGTGACCGGGGGAAAGCCAGCAAAGGTTTTTATCCTGATTGGGATAAACGATATTTCAAGAAGTATCCCCGACAGCGTTATTGCCGGTAATTACAGGCGGATCATTCAGAGGATCAAACAGGAGTCCCCGGACACAAAAATTTATTTTCAGACCTTATTGCCGGTCAATAATGAGTTCACACAGTTTAAGAACCATTATAATAAAGACGCACATATTTTGTGGCTCAATGAACAGATCAAAGCTTTGGGAAAGCAGGAACGCATAACCGTGATTGATCTGTACCCTCATTTCTTGGATGAAGAAAAAAAATTAGACAGCAGGTATACCCTTGATGGTTTACACCTGAATGCAGAAGGCTATAAAGTATGGGCAAAAATTTTGATCCCATACCTCCATTAATACAACGAATAAATTATGGACACAAGAAGAGAATTCCTGAAGAAAGCAGCGCTGCTGTCCGGCGCGGCAGGGCTTTCCAATACGCTGCCTGCTTCGATCCGGCGGGCGCTTGGCATCAATCCTGAAGCAGGGAGCACATATCTTGATGCGGAGCACGTGGTGATCCTGATGCAGGAAAACCGCTCCTTCGATCATTGCTTCGGCGCCCTGCGTGGCGTAAGAGGCTTCAACGATCCGCGGGCGATCACCCTGCCTGATAAGAATGTAGTGTGGCTGCAAACGAACCAGGCAGGGGAGACCTTTGCGCCGTTCCGCTTTGATATCCGCCATACCAAAATAACATGGATGGGCTCTATTCCCCATTCTCGCTCCAGCCAGGTAGATGCCAACAACCTGGGCAAATATGATCAATGGCTGAATGCCAAAAGGTCGGGCAATAAGAAGTATGCCGATATGCCGCTTACCATGGGACATTACACGCGGGATGACCTTCCCTTTAATTATGCCATGGCAGATGCCTTTACTGTTTGCGATCAGCATTTCTGCTCCGCCATGACAAGCACCTGGCCCAACCGCCTGTATATGTGGGGTGGCACCATCCGCGCCGAAAAGACCGGCAGTACGAAAGCATATATCAGGAACGATATTCCCTGGGGCGAGGCGCACTGGAAAGTATTTCCCGAGCGGCTGGAAGAAAATAATATCTCATGGAAAGTATACCAGAATGATATTACCACCGGTGGCGGGTTTACGGGAGAGCAACGGTCATGGTTAGCCAATTTCGGGTGCAATCAGTTAGAATTTTTGTCCCAGTATAATGCCCGGTTCTCTACTCGTTATGTTCAAAGCCTGGAAACGCGCGCCGGTTCTCTGCCCGGGGAAATAAAGAAGCTGGAAGAAAAGCTACAGGCAATACCGGCAACAGATAAGGGATATGAGAAGCTGAAAAAAGAAGTGGAGAAAAAGAAAGAAGTTTTAAATGATACAAAAGAAGAACTGGTAAAATGGAGCAAAGAGAATTTCGAAAAGCTGTCCCAATACCAAAAGAATCTCTACCACCGTGCTTTTACCACCAACGAAGGGAATCCCGATTATCATGAGCTGGCTATGCTGAATTACGAAGAAAACGGTGTGGAAAGAGAACTGCTTGCTCCAAAGGGAGATGTGCTGTACCAGTTTCGAAAGGATGTGGATTCGGGGCAACTTCCTACCGTTTCCTGGCTTGTCCCTTCCCAGAATCTTTCTGACCATCCCAGTGCACCGTGGTACGGCGCCTGGCTCACTTCAGAGATACTGGATGTGCTTACTAAAAATCCTGAAGTCTGGAAAAAAACTATTTTCATTCTTACCTACGATGAAAATGATGGCTATTTTGACCATATCCCTCCCTTTGTAGCCCCGGATCCTGAAGATCCCCGCACCGGGAAGTGCTCCCCGGGCGTAAATACCAGCGGGGTGGAATATATACGCCGCGAGCAGGAATTAAAGGAGGGTATAAAAGAAAAAGAAGCCCGCGGCGGTCCCATCGGGTTGGGTTACCGGGTTCCCATGATCATTGCTTCCCCGTGGAGCCGCGGCGGGAAAGTATGTTCCCAGGTTTTCGATCATACTTCTACCCTGCAGTTTCTCGAAGATTTTTTGAATAAAAAATACAAGACGAATATTAAGGAAGAAAATATCAGCGAATGGCGGCGTACGGTATGCGGCAATCTTACATCAGCCTTTACGTTATACGACGGAAAGGAAAAAGAGCCGCTGTCTTTCCTGCTCCCGAGAGATCCTTTCCTGGAGAAAATTTACAATGCAAAGTTTAAGAACGAACCTGATAATTTTAAAAAATTATCTGCGGAAGAAATAGCGGAGATCAACCGGTATCCCTTGCAGGCATTGTCACTGCAGGAGCCGGGGATACGTCCTTCCAGCGCATTGCCATACCAGTTGTACGCCGACGGGAAATTAAGCAGTGATAAAAGAAGCTTTGAGATTACTATGCAGGCTCAGCATACGGTCTTTGGCGACCGGGCAGCGGGAGCTCCGTTTAATGTATACGCCCCGGGAGAATACCTTACGCCTGACAGTGAGAAAACCGGGAAAAAAATATTTGAGCCCGTCCGTGCCTGGCATTTTGCAGTAAAGGCAGGCGATGCATTAACCGATAAATGGCCCCTAAGCGCTTTCAAAGAAAATGGGTATCATCTTCGTGTTTACGGTCCCAATGGCTTTTTTCGCGAGCTCACGGGAAGCGATAAAGATCCTCAAATACAAACAGGCTGTGAATATGAAAGGAGCAGGCTGCTCAAAAATACGCTCACGGGTAATATAGCACTTGAAATAGCCAATACTGATCACAGGCATGCTTACACTATCGAGATCACTGACAACGCGTATAAAAATAAGCCGGTATCCCAAAAAATAATGCCGTCAGCACAGGAAACAGTGGTGCTGGATCTGAAAGAAAGCCATGGCTGGTATGATTTTACCATACGTATAAAAGAACATCCTGATTTTGCCAGGCGATATGCGGGCAGGGTAGAGACCGGTAAAGAAAGCTATAGCGATCCATTCATGGGAAAAGCAGTTTCATAAAGAATAAAACACAATAAATTAAACGCAATGAGAATGGCCATTCAGCAATTACTCTTCCTGTTCCTTTCTGCAGCTGTGGTTTCATGCAGTTCAGGCGGTAAGCATAAAAATACAGGCAGTTTTGATAAGCAGGCCCATCGTGGCGGGCGGGGGCTGATGCCTGAAAACACCATCGTCTCAGAAAAAAATGCCATCAACTACGACTGTACCCTGGAAATGGACCTGCAGATGTCGAAAGACAAAAAGATCGTCGTTTCACATGATGCCTATTTCAATAGTGATTTTTGTCTTTCTCCCAAAGGAGATACCATGACAAAAGAGGACGGCTACAGCAGGCTGATCTATGATATGCCCTATGACAGTGTTGTAAAATATGATGCTGGTATTAAGCCACATCCTGGTTTCCCCGGGCAAAAAAAGATGCACACCGTCAAGCCTCTTCTCAGCGTGCTGATTGATTCGGTTGAAGCGTATGCAAACGAAATGCATCATGTGAATCATTATAACATTGAGATCAAATCAAATCCCAAAAGCGACGGGAAAAACTATCCTTCTCTTGAAGAATATATAGACTCGGCAATGAAAATTGTGATTGATAAAGGTATTAAGCCGCGCACCATGATCCAGTCGTTCGATATAAGAGCTTTAAAGCTTATCCATGAAAAATATCCCGGGGTCAAAATATCCTTCCTCGTAGGAAAATCCGATAAAAAAAATGCGGAAGGCTATATTGAGCAACTGGGCTTTAAACCTGATATATTCAGCCCGGAGTTTTCTATTGTTACGGATGACCTGGTAAACGAATTTCACGAACAAAATGTTATTGTCATCCCCTGGACACCCAACACCGTGGAAGATATCCAGCGCCTGAAAAACATGGGTGTTGATGGCGTTATAACAGATTACCCCGACCTGTATGCACGGATAAAATAATTTTTGCAGTGTATGCTGTGAACCGAAACAATTTGTTCATGAAGCACTGCAATATAGCGCCGTGTTTCCCTGAATTACTTATATTCGGCATTCAGTTGACAGTTTATGGAGAAAAAAGTGGCTTTATTCGGGGAATATCTTCTCAGGCTCACGCCCCCATCCCAGCAGAAACTTGTTCAGGCAGATACATTGGAAATGCATTGGGCCGGCTCAGAAGCCAATATCGCGGTCTCATTATCCATATTGGGAAATGATGCGTTATATATTACGGCGCTCCCTTCCAATGAACTGGCGCGGACAGGACTCGCCCAGCTTTACAAATATGGAGTAAAAGTGTACAGCCATCCTTCTGAAAAAACAAGAACAGGCATTTATTATTATGAAAGCGGGCAGGGAGCCAGGGCCGGGAGAATTATATATGACAGGGCCTATTCCGCATTCAGCTACCTGCAGCCCGGGCAGATCAACTGGGAGAAAGTTTTTGAAAACTCCGACTGGTTCCACTGGAGCGGCATTACGCCGGCGCTCAATGAAAACCTGGTAGCCGTTTGCAAAGAAGCGTTGGAAGCAGCAAAAAGTAAAGGACTCACTATTTCAGCAGACTTCAATTACCGGGGCACATTGTGGAATTATGGCAAAAGCTGCCGGGATATTATGCCGGAGCTTTTACAATATTGTGATATAATATTAGCTGATGTAGATACGGCGAAGCTTTACTTTGGTATATCGCCGGATGAAAAAGATCTTGTACACAGTACTTTCGGGCTTTTGCATAAGCATTTGCCCAATGCCAGCCATATAGTAATGACTATGCGGGTACAGGAAAGCGCCAGCTCAAACCAGTATATAGGATACTTGTGGCACAAAGGAGCAATACACCAGTCGAGACCATACCGTATCCAGCAGATCGCAGAACGTATCGGGGCCGGGGATGCTTTTATGGCAGGAGTGATACATGGGATAAGATCAAAGCTGAGCCTGGATGAAACAATTGAATTTGCAACAGCATGCGGGGTAATAAAACATAGTATAACAGGAGATTTTAATATTGCATCGCATGAAGAAATAAGGATACTGATGCAGCAGGGTGGCAGCGGGAAGATAATCAGGTAACGGGAAAATGTGAAACGTGAGACTTTTCCCCCTCACTTTTGTCGTCTCCTGTTTCGCGTTTGTCGTTTCACTATTCACCTCGTAACTTGCACCCCGATCTAATCTCAAATCTCAAATCACCATCATGTTCAGACTCAACAACAAAACCGCCATTATCACCGGCGGAGGAAGCGGAATAGGAAAAGCTATTGCCTCGGTATTTGCACAACAGGGAGCGCAGGTATATGTGCTGGATATGGATGAGAACGGCGGTGGCGCTACTGTACAGGAGATCGTGGATGCCGGCAATAAAGCAGCATTTTATAAATGCAACGTCGCCGACCAGAAAAATGTGAAAAATGTAGTGGGAGAAATTGTGGCAAGGCATGGCTCCATTGATATCCTGGTAAATAATGCGGGCATTGCGCACATCGGGCAGGCGGACAATACGAATGAAGAGGATTTTGATCGCATTGTAGCTGTAAATATTAAAGGAGTATACAACTGCCTGCATGAAGTCATTCCTTTTATGAAAGAAAAAGGAGGCGCTATTTTAAATATGGCTTCCATTGCAGCGCTGGTAGGTATCCCCGACAGGTTCGTTTATTCAACTGCAAAAGGAGCCGTAGCTGCAATGACGCTTTCTGTAGCCAGGGATTATATCAGGCATAATATCCGCTGCAACGCCGTTTCTCCTGCAAGAGTGCATACGCCTTTTGTAGACGGGTTTCTTGCTAAAAATTATGCCGGTAAAGAAGCGGACATGTTTGAAAAGCTATCTAAAACCCAACCGATAGGAAGAATGGCAAAGCCTGAAGAAATTGCCTATCTCGCCTTATATCTTTGTTCGGATGAAGCATCTTTCATTACCGGATGCGATTACCCGATTGATGGTGGGTTTGTTAAATTAAATAATTGACAATCCCCTGGCTGATAAGAGGCAATTTTTCATGCAATGCTTCGTTTGCACTCCAAAAGGCATGATATGAAGATCGGTTTATTCTGCGCAATGGTTTGCGTTTTTGCCATTTCGTGCACCAGGCAAAAGGAGGGATCTTTTGAGCCCAGCCTGATATTCCGTATCAGGTTCGATTCCACACAGGAGCGTCTTAATAATCTCGGACAGCCCGCAGAAATTCCCCCGGGGCATGCAGCTCAAGATCCTTCTTTTAACGAGATAAGTGTACACTATGTGGAGCTTGCCAGTAATGCATCTACTGCATTAGGCAGAGGTGCAGTGCTTTATAAAGCTCCCGAAACTGATGCAGGCGGCGAAACAGCAATAGATTTTGACAGGGCTGTATTGACCGCTAACAACCAGGTGTTTTTTGCCATTCCCCTGAAAGCTATTTCTGCCGGCGACTATGAATGGCTACGGATTTCGCTGGCTTACCAGAATTATGATGTACAATATCATATAGATACCACCATCGCCGGTGCCGTTATTGACGAAGACCTTACAGGAACAATTGCCTCTTTTATAGGGTTTAATACTTTTATCAATGCATATCTTATCAAAAGCCGGATGATCACGGTAGGGGAAAATAAGAAGCAGGGCTATTGGGGGTTTGAAACAATGTTCAATAATGAAACGTATACCGCTACCGGCCAATCTCCCGAAGGCGCTACAACTGTGGTGAATCCTCTTTTCAATACCTCTCCCATACCTGCAGGTTCCTGTGTGGTTACGGCAGCTTTTTTGCCCGGCAAGCTTACCATCACCGGTAATGAAAAGGAAAATATTATTGTAGAGGTATCACTGTCTTCCAACAAAAGCTTTGAATGGAAAGAAATAGTGGACAATGGCAAGTGGGATCCCTTGAAAGGGGAACAGGTAGCAGATATGGGCATACGCGGTATGAAGCCCGTTATACAATAAGTTATTGCCCGACTATCCAGTATTATTTTCATTAACCATTTTAATACCAAGTGGGCAATTAGCATTAACTTCGCAAGTTGCAGACGCTCCAGGATTCCCATACTGTATTCCGTATTTTTTATAGCCAAAATTTACTTTAGTTATTTTTATTATTGAGCTTGTGTCCAGGGCTGGCGCTTTTAATACAATGTTTAATGAATTCCCCTGATAGACTCTTGTCGCCCATATGTTATTCTCATTGTTTTCTTTTGAAGTTATGCTATCCGTCAGTTCATTATCTGTATAAATGCTTAATATCGAATTTTCAGATAAATTAAACATTCCAAACTCCAATGAAATATTCAATGCATTTCGCGCAATAATTTTTAAAGTGCTGAGACGATATTGAAAACCTATTGTCAAGATTATCTGCAGATTTGCTTACTGCTTCTTTAAACTCTTGTGGTGGCTCCAGAATAATCTCCTTTAAAATTGATTTAAAATTATTGTTGTCCGAATAAAAATATTTAAAATTAATGAAAGCCTTTGCTGTAGCGGTTTCTGCTCCCTCTCCGCGAGGAGAGGGCTGGGGTGAGGCGATTAACTGAATTTCAAACGATTATTAATATTTGCCGGACAATAGTGATTTAAAATCAGGAAAATACTTTTCCATATCCCCATTTCTGAAAATTTTTGTTTTTACTTGTGCGTTTGAAACACAACATAATGAAATAACAACAAGCGTCATTATGAATTTCTTTTTTAGTAGTGACTGCTTCATAGTTTTATTTTTTGGTTAATAAGTAATTAAGTGATAAGCCAATGCCCACACTATTAAACCATTTGCTTCGTTGTGAGGAGGGATTTTCAGATTTGTTTGGAGTTTCACCTGGAAAAACTTGGTCTTTATGCCAAGCATCATAGATAGGAATAATAATTGACGGTCCGATAGTTACTTTATGATAGGCTTTTAGCAACCCTAAAGAAGCATTAGCAGATAATCCAAAGTTTCGTTGTTGATGTTGAATATAACGGTGGCCCATCGGACCTGTTGGGTAATCTGCTACTATACGATAATATTGAGAGAATGTATAGAAGTCATTCAAATTTAAACTTCCATATAAAAATAGATTCTTGTTTATATTAAACCATTGTTCGATACCCACATTTATGGAAATACAGTTGTATGAATATTTATTACTTGTATAAATGACCTGAAAATTACTGGGATAATTAATTATTCTCGCTTCACTTCTTCCGAAGTTAGAATTGTAGCCGTCAATTTTATTAAAAGAATATCTATAATAACCGAGCCCGGTTTTCAAATAAAGCTTATTCTGAACGGGAAATTTAAACACAGCATTTATACCCCAGCTTGTTCCTTTAATATTTAATGTATTAGCTGAAGCTGAGTTTATTGCATAATTAAATTCAGGGTATTTATCCCAGCGTATGTATGGATTTATTTCAAGTTGCGGGATTTGTTTATATGGCAAAGCATAGTTCGTTTTTTCCTGAGCATAAAGTCCTGGAAACCGTAAATAAAAAATAATTGCAAACAATATTATAATCTGGTTCATATTTTATGTTTTAAATTAAAATTATAGTAAGCAGAAATATTTATATCTCCAGAGAATATGTTTTATGCTATTTGTTGTTCATTCTGCTGATAATTATTATTGATAAATATTTCATCTTTATGCCAATGAGAATAAACAGGAATAATACGATCTGTTCCAAAAGATATTTTTGGGGATATACTTCTTTCAATACCGAGATCAAGGATTACTAAACTTTCTAATGGAATGGATTTTTTATTGCTTTGCCATATCCTATAATCTTTGTCAACTATGTATTTTTGGCGCAAAGAATTTAAATAATTATAGCTAACACTCCCGTTTAATATTAGATTATATCTTACTCTTTTTTTATAGCCTACTGCTGTAAATAAATGAATATTGTTGTAACTGTATGATTGAGTGGAATATCCTAATTGCCAAGGGTTATCATTATAATAGAAAGTCCTTCTTATTTTGAAGTTTTGTTTAAAAAACCCAATTTCCAATTCCCAATACATCCCTTTATAAAATGATTGAGAATAGTTAATGTTCATTCCATAACTTATGTCATTCCCTTTTGGGTGCTTCGGATTTCCTAATTGATAATATGTGCTTTTAGAATTATTCCAAATAGCAGGAATAGAAATACCAATACTTTTTGTATGGAAGTTTGCGAATGCTTTAGCTGCTGATAGCTTATCAGGCGAAGAGACAATTGACGTTGAGAAGGCTTCTCCCTTTTCTATAAGTGAATTGGGAATTTCCTTATCATATATTTTTGTCTTTACCTGTGCAAAGGACCAAGAAATACTAAAGAAGAAAAAAGATAGCATTAGCAGCAGTGGTTTGAAAATTTTTATATGATTACTATTTATATGCATGAAGAGAATAAATAAATTGTAAACCTAACACCATAAGCTGTCAGCGATTTTGATTTGTAATGAGAAGGGTTTTCGGAAGCATCACCATTAGAGAATGCATCATCTAAAGCCCATATAGCCCCCCGATAGAGATGCCATTTTTTAATGGAAATACCTTTACAATATCTGCGTAAGCTGAAAAAGAATTGATCAGAAGCGTCCATGATAACACAAGTGCTTTCATAACCTGAATTTTAGGTTTATGTTATACCCCTGTTGATTTTCTAACCTCGCAACGTTAAGAGCCGTGCCCTGTGGGGACATTTCAATATGAGTGAGAGTTAAATTGATGCAAGCGTTGCACGGGCAAATATTTATTTTTTCCTTATTGCCTTAATAAAATTATAGACACCTCCTGTGTATTTTTCAAATAATATTTTAATAATGGTTTTTTTGTAGCCAATTATATAGAGTTGTGTATATTAAAGAGTGATATCATTTGAAAGACAAAGTGATGGTAGATACCGGTGAATTTCCTGAGTATGGAAGCGAATCAAATGGAGGAAATTTTACGCATAATGTAGTTTCGCTAATCCACGAACAATTCCGCCGCCAATCCATCCGCAAATAATTTTCCATTACGGGTTAATACAAGGTGCATATTGTCAACAATTGCCTTGCCGGGCAAAAATGTGGAAGCGGTTTTGCAAATTTGATGGTAAACGTCATCCCCAAACTCATTTCTTATTTTAATAAGGTCAATACCCTCCATAGTACGCAATGAAGTCATAATATACTCATTTACCTGTTGCGTTTTTGTCAGCACTTCTTTTTCAACAGGTAATGCTCCTCCGCTTATTGATTTAATGTACAAAGCATTATTGGGAATGTTCCAGCTTCGTGTATCGGTGCCATTAAAGGAGTGGGCTGAAGGCCCGAAGCCATAATAGGGCTTGCCCTGCCAATAGGATGTGTTGTGGCGGCTGCGCTTACCCGGCAGAGAAAAGTTGGATATTTCATAATGTTCATATCCGGCACCGGTCAGCCATTGTATCAGTTGCAGGAACTGACGGGCCTGTTGTTCGGGATCTGTATCCTGCATTTTGTGTTTACGGATGAGCTGATGCAGGGCCGTTTTAGGCTCAACGGTAAGTGCATAGCAGCTTATATGGGGAACGCCAAGCCCGGTCACTCTTTCCACGTTCTGTCGCCAGTGATCATCGGGCAGGGTGGGAGTGCCGTAAATAAGATCAATGCTTAGGTTGCTGAACCCCGCAGCCTGTGCTTCACCAATGCAGCGTATCGCCTGTTGGGCATTGTGAGCCCGGTTCATCCATTTCAGATCCTCCTCAAAAAAGGATTGTATGCCTATGCTTAGCCGGTTGATGCCGGTTTGCTTCCAGATGCGCAGCTTTCCCGGTGAAATATCATCCGGGTTCGCTTCCAATGTAATTTCCGCATCCGGGGCAATGGAAAACTTTGAGTGAATGGCATTAAATATGGCATTAAGCTCTGTTGTTTCAAGCAGGCTGGGCGTTCCTCCTCCCAGGTAAATGGTTGCTATTGTTTCGTTACCGGCAAATGCCGTTGTGATCGCGACCTCCCTCAATAAAGCATCAATTAAATCGTTCTTTTGTTTCAGTGAAGTGGAAAAGTGAAAATTACAGTATAAACAGGCCTGCCTGCAAAAAGGGATATGGACATATATACCTGCCACTAAATGATTTTTGATTTAAGATTTATGCTTTTAGATTTGCCGGTAATGAACAGGCTGCAGTGCTTTACATTGGTAATTTTTTTACTGGTGCTGTCGTTGCATGTAAGCGCCCAGGATACCTACAGGCTTCACTATTTTTTTGTTGACAAAGATACCACCTTCACTGCTGATAATATCCGGCTGGAGACATCCTTTAACAGTATTGACAACTGTAAAGCTTATCTCGGCAAAGCAATTGCGGCGTTGCGCACAAAAGGATATATTAATGCTTCTCTCGACAGTACGGCTTTTGAAAATGCTTCTGCAACAGCATGGATATACCTTGGCGGGCAATACCGGTGGACGGGAATCAATACCGATAATGCCGATAAAGCCATGCTGGATGGTATAGGCTGGGATGAGAAAAGCGTTACCGGTTCGCTCCTTGATTTTGACCGTTTGCGGTACTGGCAGGAGCGCATGCTGGAATATTATGAAAATAACGGGTATCCTTTCGCCAGGATCACTATAGACAGTCTCGTTGTGCAGCCGGATGCACTGACGGCTGTTCTTAAGACAGATAAAGGCCCGGAGTACAGGATAGACAGCATAAGGGTATACGGGAAAGCAAAGATCTCCAATTATTTTTTGCAGCATTACCTGGGCATAGAGAACGGGTCAGTATACCGGAAAGACAGGCTGCAGTCTGTAAGTAAAAAACTAATGGAGCTCCCTTATCTCAAAGAGATCAGGGCCTGGAATATGACCATGAATGGCACCGGGGGAGTATTGAACCTGTATATTGACCCTAAAAAAAGCAGCCAGATTGATGTGCTTGTGGGGTTCCTGCCGGCAACCAACACGCCGGGAAGGACCAAACTTCAACTGACGGGTGAGGCCAATATTAATCTTAAGAATGCCCTGGGTGCAGGCGAAACCATTGGCGTCAACTGGCAACAGATACAGGTAAAGTCGCCACGGCTGCACCTGCAATATAATCATCCTTATTTGTTCAATACGCCCTTTGGCATTGACTTTAATTTTGACCTGCTGAAAAAGGATTCTTCTTATTTAAATATTAATGCCCAGTTTGGAGTACAGTATATTGCTACCGGAAAGCAAAGCGCTACAGTTTTTATACAGAATATGTCTACCAATGTCCTTCCTTCGGGTATTGACACTGCTTCTGTAAGACTATCTAAAAAGCTGCCCTATTTTATTGATGCGAGCACTACCAACCTCGGTATCCGCTATCTCTACAATAATACCGACTACCGGTTCAACCCCCGGCGGGGAAATGAAGGCGATCTCACCCTTTCTGCGGGGCTGCGTAAGATCAAACCCAATACGGTAATTACTAATATGAAACAGGATGCTTCGGGTAATAGTTTCGATTACGCCTCGTTGTATGACAGCCTGCAGAAAAGAACTTATATGATAAGGGTTTTTGCATCAGGCGCTCATTATTTTAAATTAGGGAAACAATCGGTGCTTAAAGCACAGGTGCGCGCTGGAGGATTATATACCCGCAATGTTTTCCGGAACGAAATGTTCCAGATAGGAGGGTATAAAATATTACGGGGCTTTGATGAGGAAAGCGTATATGCCAGCAGCTATGCAGTGCTTACGGCAGAGTACAGGTTTTTTATAGGGCTTAATTCGTATTTCTTCGGCTTTGGCGACGGGGGGTGGGCTAACAATAAATCCTATGGTATTACGGATGCACAACCCCATACTTATATAGGAGCAGGTATCGGAATGGCGTTTGAAACAAAAGCGGGTATTTTCAATATAAGCTATGCTGTAGGAAAAAGAGATGATATGCCGTTAAATTTCAGGCAGGCTAAAATACATTTTGGATTGATAAGCCTGTTTTAGTCCAAAACTATTTGGGCGGACTGTGGCGATTAAAATAATTTTGCAAACCAAACAAAAGATAAAGCATTGATAAGGATTACCGGGGCATTATTGATTGCGCAGTTTTTGCTGTTGACAGGCTTGTGTGCCCAGGATGACTCCACTGCGGCCCGGACCCGCTCAAACACTGATAGTACTACAATAGCAGCTCCATCCCGCATCAGGGAAAAGCCTGCCCGGCCTGCAGCCGCTATTATAAAAAATGATACCCTGAAACCAGCGGCGGCAGCGGATACTTCTGCTACCGCTACCGCTATCAAAGATTCTTTGCCGGCAGCAAGATCATTAATACCTGCGTATGGTAAATATGTATCTCACCTGGCAGAAGATCATCCTTTCTTTAATGTAAGAACAGGCATCATCGCCCTCCCTGTTGAAGTATATCATTCCGGGAATAAGGATGAGCTGTTTTATATAATGTGCGGGGTACTGCTTTTCCTGGGTATTCTCCGGATGGGCTTTCCCAAGTACTTCAACGACCTGTTCAGTGTTTTCTGGAGAACGGCTATGCGGCAGAAGCATATCAGGGATCAGCTCCAGCAGGCAGGAATGACGACCTTATTGTTCAATATCTTTTTTGTGGTGAGCATGGCAATATTCGCCTACCTTATGGTACAGTATATCAAAGGTGGCATTGCAAAGCCATGGCTCCTGTTCTCTATCTGTTTTATAAGTGTAGCATTTATTTATACCTTTAAATACTTTGTTCTCAGGCTGACCGGCTGGATGTTTGGACAGGAGGAGGCGCTGGATACCTATACTTTCGTGGTCTTTTTAGTGAATAAGGTACTTTCAATTGTTATTATTCCATTCAGCCTTATGTTAGCTTTCTCCGATCGCAGTTTTCAGCAGATCGCTTTCACTGTTTCTATCGTGTTGATCATATTTCTGCTGGTTTACCGTTTTATTGTTGGCTATGCCGGCGTGCGCAATGAACTAAAAATTAATGCATTACATTTATTTTTATACTTTTGCGGCTTTGAAATCATCCCTGTGTTGTTGATTTACAGGGTGTTGGTAGATTTGTTTACTAGAAGTTCGTAACTTTGCAAAGTCATTGCCCGATAAGGATAAACATATAGTAAACCAGGAAACAATGGGAGGAAACAGTTCTGTTATGTCTATTAAAAAGGTACTGATTACCCAACCGCGCCCGGATTCAGATAAATCCCCGTATTTTGAACTGGCCAGAAAGCATAGTGTGCATCTTGAGTTTTTTCCCTTTATTAAGTTAGAGGGTATACCTGCGAAAGATTTCCGGAAACAAAAAATAGATATTACCCAATATACGGCTGTTATATTTACAAGCCGCCATGCAATTGATCATTTTTTCCGGACCTGTGAGGAGATGAAGGTATCTGTATCACAGGATACCAAATATTTCTGTATAACCGAATCGGTTGCATTATATCTTCAGAAATTTATTCTCTATCGTAAACGAAAGGTGTTTTATGGCGCTGATGGCACCAATAAAAGCCTTTTCGATGTTATAAATAAGCATAAGGAGAACGAAAAGTTTCTCTATCCCTGCTCCGAGAATCAGCAGGATAATGAAATTGTCAATTGGCTGAAAAGCAATAAGTGCGAGTTTGTAACTCCATTTATGTACCGGACTATCAGTAATGACGTGAAACAGGTTCTGACGAAAGAAGAGTTTGACGTCATTTGTTTTTTTACTCCCAGCGGAGTGAGGAGTTTGCTCGAAAATTTTCCCAAATACAAGCAAAATGGCACTAAAATAGGTGCATTTGGATTTAATACTTCCAAAGCCATTGAAGAGGCAGGGCTTACACTGCATATCAAAGCTCCCGCTCCCGAAGTACCTTCTATGGTAGCCGCATTGGAAAAATACCTTTCCGACCAGAAGAAATAAATTTTCCGCGAACTTCGCGGCATGTATACCAATCATCTCGTTCGAGAGACGAGCCCGTATTTATTGCAGCATGCTCATAACCCTGTGGAATGGTATCCCTGGGGGGATGCAGCCTTACAGCGTGCAGCCCGTGAAGACAAACCTATCCTGGTGAGCATTGGCTATGCTGCCTGTCACTGGTGCCATGTGATGGAAAAGGAAAGCTTTGAGGATAAGGCAACGGCAGACTTTATGAACGAACACTTTATCAATATCAAGATTGATCGGGAAGAGCGTCCCGACCTTGATCATATCTATATGAATGCGGTTCAGACGATGACCGGGAGCGGCGGCTGGCCGCTCAATGTTTTCCTCACCCCGGATAAAAAGCCTTTTTATGGAGGCACCTACTTTCCTCCTTCACCTGTATATAACAGACCCTCCTGGATGCAGGTCTTACAGGCTGTAGCCGATGCTTTCGAGGGGAAGCGCACCGCTATAAACGGCCAGGCTGAAAATCTTACACAGCACCTGCTGCAGTCGCAGGAATCGGGCATAACGAGACAGGGTACTGCCGGGTTTTTAAAGCTGGAGGCAGGGGAGATACATAAGGCTTTTCAGCATATAATGCAAACTGCTGACAAGGAATGGGGTGGCTTTGGAAGCGCGCCTAAGTTCCCGCAAACCTTTACCATCAGGTTCCTTTTCCGCTACCATTATTATACCGGCGAAAAAGCGGCATTAGACCAGGCTCTGCTCAGCCTGGACCGAATGATTGAAGGCGGTATCTATGATCAGTTAGAAGGTGGGTTTGCCCGGTATGCTACCGACAGGGAATGGCTGGTGCCTCATTTTGAGAAAATGCTTTACGATAATGCGTTGTTAATAATCACATTATCCGAGGCATACCAGATCACCGGCAAAAGTATATATGCAGATACCGTAAGGCAAACATTTGATTTTTTGCTGGGTAAAATGTTGAGCGGGGAAAATGGATTTTTTGCTGCGATAGATGCAGACAGCGAAGGTGTGGAAGGCAAATATTATGTATGGAGTAAAAAGGAGATAGAAAAACTGTTGGGCGAAGACAGTTCCCTGTTCTGCGCGTATTACGATGTGACAGAGGGCGGGAACTGGGAAGGAAACAATATCCTGCATGTTTCAAAGCCTGCAGAAGTATTTGCTGCGGATCATAACATGGATATCCGGCATTTTGAAAGTATTATTTATAGCTGTCGTATAAAGCTTTTGGCGGCAAGGAATAGCCGTATCCCGCCGCTATTAGATGATAAGATTATCCTGGGATGGAATGCGCTGATGAATACTGCGTGCTCCATGGCTTATGCCGCATCAGGCAATGAGCAATATCGTGATATAGCTGTAAAGAATATGGATTTCCTCCTGGATGCTTTTCGCCGGGAGCATGCAGAGATGTCTCATACCTACAAGGCGAAGCAGCATAAATATCCGGCATTCCTCGACGATTACGCTTATCTTATCCAGGCGCTTATTCATTTGCAGGAAATTACAGGCAATCAGGACTACCTGTTCAAAGCGAAATCTCTGGCAGAATATGTTGATGCAAACTTCTCCGACCAGGAGGCGCTCCACTTTTTTTACACCCATGCCAACCAGGAAGATGTTATTGTTCGTACAAAAGAGGTATACGACGGGGCTACTCCTTCCGGGAATGCAATAATGGCTTGGAATTTGCATTACCTGTCCACTGTTTTTGACATACATACCTGGAAAAAGAGAAGTATGGAAATGACGGAGGCATTGCAAAGTATGTCCATCAAATACCCCGGGTCGTTTGGTATGTGGGCGTGCATTATGGCAGATTTTTTTTATGGGATCAATGAAATAGCGATAGTTGGCGATAATTATGATAAGATAACTTTTTCGGTTTTAAAGTATTATGTACCTAATAAGGTCGTTCAGTCTTCGGCAGGTAACAGCGAATATTTTCCTCTATTGTCAAACAGGCTGAAAGAGGGACGCACCCTGATCTATCTATGCCATGAATATAGCTGTCTTAACCCTGTGGAAAGTGTGGCTGAATGTGTACAACTTATTGAAGGAAAGCGTGGGGGATAAAAAAGGAAAAGCACAATAACTTATAAGGCTAACCGTTTATATATCCTGTGTTAACCGGTAATTTTACCGGTACGCTAAAAAATATATAATATTTATAAGGCAGAAAATTTAAATTAATATTTCATCTATATTTGTCCAAATACCCTTTAAGCTATTTTTATGAAAGTGAAAAGCCTCTCTATCAACATCTGTGTCATAGCGCTCATGGCCGTAGTGTTTGCAAGTTGCGGCAAGTTGAAATCTTCTAAAGGCTTGCCAAAAGATGGTCAGTTACATGGCGTTGCACCAGGAGGAAAATATATTCTTCCCAAGCCTCCCGGCATGGTATATATACCCCAGGGAACCTTTCATATGGGTCCCAGCGATGAAGATATTAATTATGCCTTCACAGCACGTAACCGTCAAATTACCATCAGTGGTTTCTGGATGGATGAAACAGAAATCACCAATAATGAATACCGTCAGTTCGTAAACTGGGTGAGGGATTCCATAGCCGGTGAAAAGCTGGGTTATAAATCGAAAGATGGTAACAGCCTTGACTGGAAAAAAATACAGGCTATAAAATGGAGTGATCCTAAAACTGTTGAACAACTGGATGCTATGATCGTTTCTCCTGATAACAGGATTTTTGGCAGGAAGGAATTAGATGCCACTAAACTTGTATATCATTCAGAAACATTCAGGTACAGAGATGCGGCAAGAAAAGAAAATGCCACCAAACCCCGTTCAGCTTTCATTGATAAAGTAGAAGTTCCTATTTATCCCGACACCCTGGTCTGGATCAGGGATTTCTCGTACTCCTATAATGAGCCGATGTCTAAAAGATACTTTTCTCATCCTGCATTTGGTAACTATCCTGTTGTGGGTGTGAACTGGAAACAGGCAGTAGCTTTCTGCGAATGGAGAACTAAATTTCTGAATGCTTTCCTTGAGTCTCAGGGAAGGGTACAGGAATCTGATTTCAGGCTTCCTACCGAAGCAGAATGGGAATATGCGGCTCGTGGCGGTCGTTCACAGGCTCCGTTCCCCTGGGGTGGATATTACCTGAGAAACAAAAAAGGATGTTTGCTGGCTAACTTCAAGCCCGGGCGTGGCAACTATGCAGAAGACGGAGGTTTATACCCTGTGCGTGCGGACGCTTACTGGCCTAATGATTTCGGCTTATACAATATGGCAGGAAATGTTGCAGAATGGACTTCCTCTTTCTATTATGAAGGTGCATATAACTTCCAGCATGATATGAACCCTGATATTCGCTGGAACGCCAAAGACAGTGATCCTCCGCGTATGAAACGTAAGGTGATCCGTGGCGGTAGCTGGAAAGACGTTGGATATTTCTTACAAACCAGCACACGTACTTATGAGTACCAGGATACGGCAAAATCATACATCGGCTTCAGATGTGTTATTGATCTTCCACCATCCGGTAAGAGCAGCAGATAATGCTTTACCTGCAAACCAAACCAACCGCTGGCTTTAAGCACACATTGAACTGAAAATATTATTGATTAAATATCTAATCTAAACTTATTATGCTTTGTAAAGTCATTCACTTGGCATAGTATAATCATTACCTTTTGAAATCTAAAAACAGAAAAACCCTTTAAAAAACAAAAATTCTCTTTTTATGGCAGGCACAAACAAAACAACCGAAAAATTAGTTAACGTATTTGTGTGCGTGGGCGCAGCAGTCGTTATTTTTGGAGCATGGGCTAAAATCCTTCATAAGCCTATCGCCGATATGATGCTTACAGTGGGTCTTTTAACTGAAGCCGTTATATTTTTGGTTTATGCATTTTTACCCCCTCCCGGTGGTGAAATGAAGGAAATCGCTGAATCTCTGAAAGGAAGTACCGGTGTTTCCGGAGGGAATCCCGCACTGGCTTCTATGGATAAAATGCTGCAGGATGCTGCTATCAACCCTGCCAATCTTCAGCGCCTGAGCGAAAACTTCAGCAAATTTGGACTGACAGTAGAGAAGATGTCTGATATTGCTGATATTACTGCCGCTACGGGCGACTACACTACTAAAACCAAAGCCGCTACACAGGCGCTTGAGCAGGTTAAGGATGCTTACCTGGGAGCTGCTACTACTGCTAAGGCTTTCAATGAAGCCGCAGGGTCTACCAAAGAGTTTCACAACCAGGTACAGACGCTTACCAAGAACTTGTCTTCTTTAAATACTATTTACGAATTGGAATTGCAGGATACCAACAACCACCTGAAAGCTATGAATGGCTTCTACAGCAATCTTGTACAGGCTTCGCAGACTATGCAGGGCAGCGTGGAAGACGCTAAGAAAACCCAGGAGCAGATCAGCCTGCTGGCTAAGAACCTGGGCAGCCTTAACAATGTATATGGTAATATGCTGGCTGCAATGCAGGGCAGGTAATTTTAAACAATGGATCGCCTTTGCTGATCCATATTTTTATTAACCCTTAATTCGTAATTAATAAATCCTGAAAAATCATGGCACTACCTAAAGAGCCACGGCAGAAGATGATCAACATGATGTATTTGGTGCTTACAGCTTTGCTTGCACTGAATGTGTCTGCCGAAATTATCAATGCCTTCAAAACAGTAAATAACAGCCTGGATAAATCCAATGGCACGCTTTCAGCAGCTTCCGGCGAAATATATTCAGCATTTCAGAGCAGCCTTGAAGATCCCAAAACCCGTGAAAAGGCGGCAATATGGAAACCTAAGGCTGACCAGATAAAAGAGTTATCCGCCAAGATGTCCTCTTATATTGATGACCTTAAAGATAAGCTTAAAAGAGAAAGCGGGTACAATCCTGAAAAAGGCGATACTTCCTTTAAGGTGGAGAACCTGGATGCCGCTACAAGGTTGATGGCTACCAACGGCGAAGGTGAAAAGCTTCGCGCCGCATTGGAACAGTATAAAAAAGATGTGCTGGCTATTGATCCTGAAATCACGAAAGAATTTGACCACAGTCTTCCTATCAACCTGGAAAAGCCGGTTTCTGAAGCTGGTAATACCAACCAGAGCTGGACAGATGCTTATTTTCATATGACTCCCACTATTGCTGCGCTTACCATTCTCAGTAAGTTCCAGAATGATGTGAAGAATACTGAAAATAAAGTAGCTTCTTTCTGCTTCAAGAAGATAGGGGATGTAAAGGTTATTTATGATAAGTTTGAGCCGATGGTTGGAACCAACTCTACTTACCTGATGCCCGGGGAAAGCCTGGAATTAAAAGCTGGTTTGGGAGCATTCAATGCAAGTGTTAAACCTAAGGTGTTTGTGAACGGGAGTCCCGTTCCTGTTGGCGAGAATGGTGTAGCGGAACTTAAAATGCCTGCCGGCGGTTCCGGAGCACACAGTGTAAAAGTGGATGTGAAATACCCTGATCCTAACACAGGCGAAGAAAAGACTATCAGCAAAACTATTGACTATACAGTAGGACAGCCTTCCGGTATTGCTGTGATGGCGGACAAAATGAATGTCCTGTATATTGGTGTGGATAACCCATTAACTATCACTGCAGGCGCCGGTAGCGAAAAAGTCAGCGCTTCTATCAATAACGGTAGCGTCAGCAAAGCTGGCGGCAGCAAATACATTGCTAAACCAAAAGAACCAGGTACTGCCGATGTGAGTGTAATAGTAGACGGTAAGTCAGCAGGTAAAGTATCTTTTCGTGTGAAGCAACTACCTCCGCCTACCGCAATGGTTGGTAACCTTGAGATGGGACAGGTATCTTCCGCACAGTTCAAAGCAATGGGTGGCGTAAGGGCAGTGTTGCAGAATTCTGAATTTGAAGCGCTGTACGAAGTATTGAGCTATACTATCGCCGACTTAGGGGCCGCGGATTATAATCCTGTTGCAAACAACGGCGCACGCTGGACGGGTAACGCCGCCTCCGTAGTAGCCAATCTGAAACCTGGGAAAGGCGTTTATATAGACAATATCAAGGCGCGCGGACCCGATGGAAGAACTATTACATTGAGACCGTTGTCGTATATATTAAGATAAAAGTTTTTATACCTTTCTGTTTAGATACAAACACTTTTGACCATGAAATGGAAATTCGCGAAATATGCTTTACTGGTAGCTGCTTTTGGAATGGCAGTGAGTGTGTCAGATGCTCAGACAAGAAAAAAGAGCACAAGGAAGACCACTACCACAGCTAAAAAGAAAGCCACTACCAAAAAGACACAGGCTAATGTGGCAGACGAAAACCTTAATGTAGCCAAGCAGGATACCCTGGTGGTGAAGGCCGCGCCAAAGGATCCTATTAAAATGGATACCATAAGAAAGTCGCTGCGTAATGACAATGCGATAGAAATGAACCTGGTGAAGGATCGTACGCCGTTGCCTTACGAAAATATCCGCGAAGATGATGCCATCTACAGGGAAAAAGTGTGGAGGGAAATTGATATCAGGGAAAAGATCAACCTGCCTTTCCGGTACACTGCTGATGAAGATAACGGCAACCAGCGTTTCATCGCTATTTTGCTGAACACCATTAAGAGCGGTGAAGTAACGGCTTTTGATGCTTCCATTGACGACAGGTTTACCACACCGATGACACTTGAGCAGATCGGCGCCAAGCTTGCCGGATCCTGCGATACGGTAATGGTGCCCGACCTGGACAAAGACCCTACTTTGTCAAAAGGTATCATGAAGGAGTCTGTAATATGCGAAGAGTTCAATATGGATGCTATCACCAAGTTCAGGATAAAAGAAGAATGGGTGTTTGATAAGGAATCGAGCAGGATGTATGTAAGGATCCTTGGTATCGCCCCGGTAAAGACTTATTTTGATAAAGTTACCGGTACTCCAATCGGTTCGGCTCCTATCTTCTGGGTATATTATCCTGATATGCGCCCGGCGCTTGCCAAGTATGAAGTATATAATGGCAAAAACTTTGGCGCAAGAATGAGCTGGGAAGAATTGTTTGAAAGCCGCTTCTTCGGTAGTTACGTGGTGAAATCTACTTTAGAAAACCCATACGATTTATACCTTAAGCAGCAATATCCAAATAATAATATACTGATGTTGCTGGAAGGTGAAAATATTAAAGACAAGATCTTCAACTACGAGCAGGACCTCTGGTCATATTAAGCTTACATTTTATTCATATAGAAAAGAGCAGTGAGCGATCACTGCTCTTTTTTTGCTGCAATACCCAGATGAGCAGCCGTCAAAAATACCCACATTCAGGTATTGCTATATGGAGCGCCTATACTATCTTTACCCCGGTTTTTCATAGGATATTGGATTTTAAAAACGGGGCTGGATATCTATCCTGGCCCCTTTTCTTTTGTAAATACCGTGCGGCTGTCAATTGGCAGGATGCCCGCTGAAATAAGCCTGCAGGATCTTCGCCTTTGATTGTCCCACTATTTTCGCAATCGCTTCTTCCGGCAATGACCGGATCCTTTTTATGGATCTGAACTCTTTTAGTAATACATCTGTGGTTGCTTTTCCAATGCCCGGAATGGATTCCAGCTCGTTTTTAAAAGTTCCTTTGCTTCTTTTCCGGCGGTGAAAAGTGATGCCGAAACGGTGCACTTCATCCCTGACCTGTCTTAGCAGTTTCAGGCTGTCGCTATCCCAGGGAAGCTTTACGGATTGCTTATCGCCGCTGAAAAAAATCTCTTCTTCGTTCTTTGCAAGCCCGACAAGCGTCATTTTACCTTCAAGCCCAAGTTCATGGATAGCTTCCATGGCAGCTCCGAGCTGACCTTTGCCACCATCAATAATTACAAGTTGCGGCAATGACTTTTCTTCTGCTGATAATCTTTTATACCTGCGGAATACCGCTTCTTTCATTGTCGCAAAATCATTTATCCCCTCAACAGTTTTTACATTAAAGTGACGGTAATCGCTTTTGCTGGGAACTCCCATTTTAAAGCATACCATCGCCGACACCGGAAAGCTGCCCTGGAAATTAGAATTGTCAAAGCATTCTATATGTACCGGTCTTTCTGCAAGGTTGAGATCATTCTGCAACTGATCTAGCACCTTTTCTTTTTCTGCTGCAGATTTCCCGTCCAGCTGCAGCATTTTCCTTTTCCTCAGCTCTTCTTTGAAATAGTTGACATTCTTTTCAGAAAGCTCCAGGAGCTTTTTCTTGTCGCCGGCTTTGGGAACAGTCACTGATATATCTGATTGGGGGAAATGAACAGGAAAAGGCAACACAAGCTCCCTGGCACTGCTATTGAATGTTTCCCGTATAGTTGCTATGGCAAACGCCATTATTTCTTCAGCGGGCTCTTCCAGCTTTTTTTCAAAAGTCAGGGTATGCGTCTGAACGATCATGCCATTTTGAACCATCAGGTAATTCACATACGCTATATCGCCTTCCTGCAAAATGGAAAAAACGTCAACATCGCCAAGGTTGCTGTTGATAATAGAGGATTTGGCGCGGTATTCCTGCAGGTGTCCGATCTTTTTCTTAAGTATTTCCGCTTTTTCAAACTCCATATTTTCTGCAAGCGTTTTCATGGTTTCCCTGAAGCTGCTGAGTACAGGCGACAGGTTCCCTTTTAAAAGATTCTTGATCTGCAGAAGCCCCTCCTGGTAATCTTCCGCAGTTTGCAAACCCTCGCATGGACCTTTGCAGTTGCCGAGATGATATTCCAGGCAAACTTTAAATTTCTTTTTTTGTATGTTTTGAGGAGTAAGGTTAAGCTTGCAGGTACGGAGAGGTATATTTTGCCGGATAAAATCAAGCAATTCCCTTACTTTACCTACAGAAGTGAAGGGTCCTAAATATTCGGAGCCATCATTAATTTTTCGCCGGGTAAGAAAGATCCTCGGGAAATCTTCATTTTTAATGACGATATAAGGATAGCTTTTATCATCTTTAAGGTTGATATTATATTTTGGCTGAAATTGTTTGATCAGGTTGTTTTCCAGCAGGAAAGCATCCTGCTCAGAATTGACGATAGTGAACTCAATATGGCGGATGCGCTGTACAAGCTCATGTGTCTTGTAATTGGTAAATCCTTTATTGAAGTAAGAACTGACCCTTTTCCGGAGGTTCTTAGCCTTGCCTACATACAGTAGCTCATTCTTTTCATTATAATATTTGTAAATACCAGGCTGAAAAGGTATCGCATTCGCTATTTGCTGAAAGTCTTCTGAAGTCATAATACGTTCAGCACAAAATTAACTCAATTCATCAAAAAAGGCGATCGTGCATGCAAAACGCAGGGTTACGCCTTTGGAGGCTGGCGAGAAAATGAATTATTTGTAACTGGCGCTTTTGCAAAGAAAGGCATATATAATTATTGATCAGCGCGGCGGTCCTGTTACCGGTCATCCCACACATATTTTTCTTCTTTTACTCTTTCCGGCATACCGGCTTTTTGTGTAATAGTCGTGACAAGGCAGCTTTTATTTGCAGTCCATAATATTTTTTGGATAACAGAGCTGTCTGCTATCCTTGATACCTTCTCAATATAAATCGTCCTGACCGTAGTGTTGCTCTGGTTGAGCAGCACATCCGCTTTTCTGACCAGTGCAGTATCGTTTGTTGCCGCATAAGTGAGCGAAATAGTGCCAAGCGATGCGTCTATAAAAGAAACTTCATCATATTGCTCTTTCAGGGGCGATGCGCTTATATCAGGCAAAAAAAGCTCTCCGGCTATTACATTGAAATCTTTCTTTTCAAGAATAGAAGTATCGGTATGAAAATTTATAGTTGTATATTTTATTACGGCAAGAGGAATGGAGTCCAGCCAACGCAACCGGCTTTTGATATACCCGTTGATAGGATAATATTCCTTGTTTACTGCGGCGGAAGTATCCTGCTCTGGTCCAGCCGCCGGGGCTGTCCCCGATTTACAGCCGGATAATATAACACCCATCCATATTATGAATAGCAGGAAATAAAGCTTCATCCATCAACAATCTAAAAGGTTAAAAAGTTTTGGTCACACCAATCTTAAAGCCGAAGTCGACCAGGTATTCTTTGATGGGATAAGCATTTTTGTAGCTTGACATCAGCTGGTAACGTAATTGCGGACCAACCTGCCATTTAAATGATCCCATATCATAAGATACAAAGGTTTCTATACCGGCGTTGATGTTCCACTTACGTATAAGAGATGGATCCTGAACGTAATATTTGAAATCAGTGGACAGGAGATAAACATTATTGGCAAAATTATATACAGGTTGTGCGCTTGCGGCAATATTCCATTTCAGCGTTTCATTGCCTACAACGCTCCATTCAAAGCCAACGGGCAATGATATCTGCAAATATTCATTATTCAGCCATGAGGATGAGGAGCCATGCCCTTCATGATTTTCGAGGGTGGTAACAAAATTCACAGAATCCGTTCCGCCCCTGCTGTTATGAAGCGCGAGAGTTGCAATCTCGGGTTTTGAGTTATATGCGCTTAGCTGGTACCTGGAGTAATTCAACTGGAGTCCTCCTCTCAGGGTAAAATTGTTTGAAACTTTATAAATAAGGCTTGCACCAACCTCAGCGCCTATGGCAGGTTTGTGAGTGACCAGGTCATTTACCGAAGTGTTTGATTGAACGGTACTATAAGGAACGCCCCTGAATACATCTGTTATCTGACCAAGACCACTGGTAAGTCTTCTATAGCTGATGGTTGGAGAAAAAGACAACTGCCATTTGAATCTTGAGGGTCTGTATACTTCGCCGCCCCACAGCTTCTTTTTATGGGTGCTTATTTCATCAGTGTTTTCATCGTTGCTGCCATTGGGTGAGGAAGCGTTTAAGTTTGCAGCAATATTATTCAAAGGAGAAAGATTGCCGGGGTGGTCAGTGATGAGCTCTGCTGTTGTACTTATTTCATTTGAAGCACTTCCATCAGCAGGCTTTGTTTTCTGTTGCAGCTTGCTGATATTAGCGAGTCTCAATGAGTGCTTTGTATCTGTCCCTGCAACAGCGGAGGTAGCCTGTGATAAGTTTTCTGCCGGGTATACAGAATTGTTTTTGCTTTTATCCCGGTCTGAAATAAATGATGGCGTAGCGGCTGGGATAGTATGGTTGTTATGATTGTAAGCGAGCAGCGGCTGCTTACCGGGCACTATGTAGTTGAAGGAATTGTAATCAATAAATACAGCAGTACCTAATAAAAGAAACAGTGTTAGTGCCGCGTAAGGCCATTTTTTCCTTGGGTGTATTGACCTGTTAATGTTACTCCATATTTTGTCTGAAGGGTAAACTTTATACTGATCAGCTTTATCCCTGAGGAATCGTTCAAATTCATCTGTATGAATATTTCTCTCCATAGTCAGTTCCTTGGCGTTGTCAGATAATGGTTAGCGTTAGCCTGGTTAAACAATCATTGTTTTGGTTATGGGTTAACTGCCATAAGGTCCATATTCCGTATATGTTCCGGCAGTATATTTTTCTTTAACAAAATATCTTCCAGCATTGCTTTTGCTCTCGTATATTGGGAGCGGCTTGTGCTCTCTTCAATATCCAGCATAGTGGCAATTTCCCGGTGCGAATACCCCTCAATGGCATACAGGTTCAATACGGTCCTGTATCCTATCGGCAGAAGCCTGATGCATTCCACTACCTGCTTTGCCTGAACGATGGAAGGGATCGTCTCTTCCCTGATATACACTCCTGATGCATGTATAAGATCTACGCTTTCGGTAAATTTTTTATTTTTTTTCAGGTTGTTGATGCAGGTATGAACGATGATCTTCCTGATCCATCCTTCAAGCGCACCCCTGTTCTGAAATTGCTTTATCTGTGTAAAGACCTTTATGAAGCCCTCCTGCAACATGTCTTCCGCATCCTCCCTGCTTTTCGCGTAGCGATAACAGAGAGACAACATGCGCGGGCTGTACGTATAGTATAGTTCCTGTTGCGCAACTGCAACATTCCTGATGCAGCCCCTGAGCATTGCTTCTTCAGTCATGAAATCAAGTTGATTTCATGTAATTTAGACAATTTCTTTATATAAAATGCTGCCCGAAGACAAAAAAATTGATTTTTCTGTCCTTCATCCTGCAGCAAATCTTTGTGTGCCTCTAAATGGAGAGCAGGAATCGTAAAGCAAATACCCAAAAGCTATGATATCCGGCAAGGGAAAATCTAATCTACAAGCACCTTTCCGGTCATTTCTTCAGGCACAGGAATATTCATTATTTTCAGGATAGTAGGGGCTATGTCTCCTAATTTTCCGGGACTGACTTTTCCTTTCCATTGATTATCAATAATAAATAGCGGTACGGGATTCAGGGTATGTGCAGTATTGGGTGAGCCGTCTTCATTGATGATATAGTCGGCATTGCCGTGGTCTGCTGTCAGTAATACGGTATAGTCATTTTCCAGGGCTGCGGTCACTATCTTTTCCACACAGGCGTCAACGGTTTCTACAGCTTTTACTACGGCATCCCATACTCCTGTATGGCCTACCATGTCTGCATTGGCAAAATTGAGGCATATAAATGCTGCAGACTGCCTTTTTATTTCCGGCAACAGCTTTTCGGTGAGCTCAAAAGCGCTCATCTCCGGTTTCAGATCGTAGGTTGCCACTTTGGGAGAAGCGGCCATAATCCTTGTCTCTCCTTTGAAAGGGGTTTCCCGTCCTCCGCTGAAAAAGAAAGTCACATGTGGATATTTTTCAGTTTCCGCAATCCGTATCTGCTGCAGCCCTTCTGATTCAATTACCTCTCCAAGCGTGCGTGCAAGATTATCGTTGCCGAAAATGATATTGACATTTTTAAATGTTTTGTCATATTCCGTCATAGTGGTGTAGTGCAATTGAAGCGTATGCATTCCATAGTCAGGCATATCCTGCCGGGTAAGCACTTCTGTTATTTCACGGCACCTGTCTGTTCTGAAATTAAAGCATATTACCGCATCGCCATCTTTAATTTGTCCTTTGTCGCTTTTGATAGCATCATTAATGATCGGCTTTATAAATTCATCAGTAATATTTTCCGCGTATGACTTTTCTACTGAGCCAATAAGGTTGCTGCTTTTCTCCCCGATTCCGTGTACAAGCGCATCATAAGCCAGCTTTACTCTTTCCCAGCGTTTGTCGCGGTCCATGGCATAATACCGCCCGGTAATGGTGGCTATTTGCCCGGTAGTAGCATCTATGTGCGTCTGCAGCTCTTTCAGAAAGCCTAACCCGCTTTTGGGATCAGTATCACGACCATCAGTAAACGCATGTACAAACACCTCATCCAGCTGTTGTTGTTTGCATACGCTTATTATTGCTTTAAGGTGATTGATATGGGAATGCACTCCCCCGTCGCTCACGAGACCGAGCAGGTGCAATGATTTTTTACTGGTTTTGGCGTAAGCGATAGCATCAAGCAGTGCCTTATTATGCTGAAATTCGCCGTTCCGTATCGCAACGTTAATGCGTTGAAGTTCCTGGTATACTATACGTCCCGCTCCCAGGTTAAGATGCCCTACTTCACTATTACCCATTTGCCCTTCCGGCAATCCTACATCTTCGCCGCAGGTTACGAGGGTAGTATTAGGATATTTGCTGTAAAGTGAGCTTACAAAAGGAGTTTTGGCATTTTGTATTGCATCGCTTGACCTTACTTTTCCCAGGCCCCAGCCATCCATGATGATAAGTATTACTTTTTTCTGTTTCATGGCCTAAAAATAGGCCATTTAGCTATGGAATGTGCTCTATTACCTGCATGCAGTTTGCTTTTATTGCAGCCCGGGATTTTATTAACAGCTCCGCGTTATCAGGAGGTTTGGCACATTTTTGGCTCATAAGGGGGTATTCAGTTGAGCATGAAAGCTGCGCTTACGATAGTATTGGCTACCTTTTTGGTCTTTGGCCGGTCTCCTGCATTGTATTTTTATTCTATTGACGATGTAGTACAGGCAATGAGGAGGGGTAATGCAGGCCAGTTGGCAAATTATTTTGACAGCAGGGTAGAGATCACGCTCCATGAAAAAAGCAACTCTTATAGCGCCAGCCAGGCGCAAATGATCCTGAAGGATTTTTTCAATGTATACGCTGTCAAAACATTCAGCATTATACATAAAGGTTCTAACAGCGGTTCTGAATTTTGCATCGGTAACCTGCAAACCAAATACGGGACATTCAGAACTACCATATTCATGAAAAGCCGCCCGGATAAGCAGGTATTGCAGGAGATCCGGTTTGAAGAAAACGAATAATCATTATAATTTGAAGTGTTTGAAAAATCCCGGTGGTCATACCATCGGGTTTTTTTGTGATGATAGTAGTGTTAAGCTAAGGCTATTGTATAGTAAACAATTGTGAGACGTGAGATCTTCACGTTTGGCTTCTGACGTTTCACGATTAACATAGCAGTAATTTGTTAACACCACCATTTGCTACGATTATCTTAGTATAGTTGTACCTTCATTTTCTGCAGAAAACGATATTGCTATGCCAGGTGATACTTCAAATATAAATATCAGTACCAAAGGAAAGGCAAAAAATACATTTGATGCCATTGTAATTGGCTCGGGCATCAGCGGTGGCTGGGCCGCTAAGGAACTATGTGAGCATGGTATTAAAACACTGGTGCTGGAACGCGGCAGGGATGTAAAACATATAAAAGACTATCCCACTGCTACAAAGAACCCCTGGGAATTTCCGCACAGGGGAAATATGACTGAGGCATTTCTTAAAGAGAATCCTCTTATTAGTAAGGCGGCAGGTTTTGGCGAGGATACAGCTCATTTTTTTATAAAAGATAAAGACCATCCTTATATACAGGAAAAGCCTTTCGACTGGATACGGGGCTACCAGGTAGGAGGTAAATCGCTGATATGGGGAAGAGCCTGCCAGCGCTGGAGCGAATTTGAATTTTCAGCGCCGGCTCGTTACGGCTACGGGCTGGATTGGCCTATCCGGTACAGCGATGTAGCTGACTGGTACAGCCATGTTGAAAAATTTATTGGGGTTTGTGGTAACAGGGATGGTATTGAAGCTATGCCCGACGGGGAGTTCCTTCCGCCTTTTGATTTTAACTGTGTGGAGCAGCATATTCAGCAAACGATCAGTACATATTATAAAGACCGTTTCCTGGTGCATGCCCGCTGGGCACATTTAACACAGCCCAATGACATTCATTTGCAGCAGGGAAGGGGCAAATGCCAGGCAAGAAATTTGTGTATGAGAGGCTGCCCTTACGGCGGGTATTTCAGCTCAGTCTCCTGTACACTGCCGTGGGCTGAAAAAACAGGTAACCTCACCATCCGGCCGGATTCGGTGGTACATTCTATTATTTACGATGAGCAGAAAAAGAAGGCAACAGGCGTGCGTGTTATTGATGCGCATACCCGTGAGGTAACGGAATATTTTGCCAGGATCATTTTTGTAAATGCTTCCGCCTTAAATACTACCCTGGTTTTATTGAATTCGGTATCCAACCGGTTTCCTGCAGGTTTGGGAAATGATAATGGACTCCTGGGAAAATATATTTGCTTTCACAACTACCGGGCTTCTGTAAACGGAACATTGGATGGGTTCAAAGACAAATATTATTATGGCCGTAATCCTACCGAGCCCATACTGGCAAATTATCGTAACCTTCACCGCCAGAATACAGATTATGTCGGCGGGTTTACCACGTTCATGGGAGCATATCGCACGCGAACAGACGAAGAAAGTACCACAGAAACTATTGGCGCCGGTTTCAAGAATGATCTGACCGAACCGGGAGGCTGGCATGTGTATATGTATATGCAGGGGGAAACCATTCCAAAGGCAACCAATCATGTAAGGCTAAGCACAGATCAGAAAGACCAGTGGGGCATTCCCCTGCTCATCACCTCTGTTGACTATGATGATAATGATGAGAAGATGATAAAAGATTTTTTAACCGAAAGCACAGCTATGCTGGAGAAGGCGGGGGTAAAAAATATCCGGCAAAATGATACCATGCAGGCGCCGGGGCTGGATATTCACGAAATGGGCGGTTGCAGGATGGGGCATGATCCCGGGACTTCACTATTGAACAAATGGAATCAGTTGCATACCTGTGATAATGTATTTGTTACAGATGGTGCCTGTATGACAAGCACGGGCAATCAAAGCCCGTCAATCCTGTATATGGCACTTACCGCCAGGGCAGCAGATCATGCGGTAAGTGAGATGAAGAAGGGGAAGCTGTGAGAGAGCTACCAGGTACCAGGTGTCAGCTCATAGATGCTGATAGCTGATACCTGACACCTTTTATCAAAGGTCCTTTATAAGCTTATATTTAGGCACCAGCATTTTCATAATAGCCCAGGCAATCAGGTAAGCAATAGCGCAAACGGTAAACATAATAGTATAGCCTGTTTCAATATGCCCGAGGGCTTTGTAGTGATCGAACAGGAATCCGCCGATCTTGGTGATCAATACTCCTCCAAGCCCGCCGGCCATACCGCCAATGCCCACCACCGATCCCACAGCTTTTTTAGGGAACATATCTGATACGGTTGTAAAAATATTGGCGCTCCACGCCTGGTGTGCTGACGCTCCTACTCCTATTAATAATACCGGCGCCCAGTAGCTGATATGTCCTAACGGCTGCGCTGCCAGTACTACCAGCGGTATAAACGCGATGATGAGCATGGCTTTCATTCGCCCATCATAGGCTGCATATCCTTTATTGATGAAGTATGCGGGGAACCAGCCGCCTGCAACACTGCCTATCATTGTCATGCTGTACAGTACTGCAATAGGAATTGCCATTTCAGTAAGCTCAAGATGATACTGATCTTTGAGATAGGCCGGTAACCAAAACAGGAAAAACCACCATACCCCATCGGTCATAAATTTTCCTACGGCAAAGGCCCAGGTCTGATTGTATCCGAGCAGCTTTATCCAGGAAGCTTTTTTTTCCTTACCCTTTTCTTCTTTTACTTCAGTTTCGTCTGCATCACTATTAATGTATGCCAGCTCTGCGGCGCTTAAACGCTTTTGTTGCTCAGGCTTGTCGTAATAGGTAAACCAAAAGAACAACCATAAAAACCCGATTATCCCTATTATTATAAACGCTGCCTGCCATCCCCACTGTTGTTCAATCCAGGGCACGGTCAATGGGGCTAATATAGCCCCGATAGTAGTGCCCGAATTAAAAATACCTGCAGCAAATGATCTTTCTTTTTTGGGGAAATATTCTGCAGTGGCTTTAATGGCAGCGGGAAAGTTCCCTGATTCACCTATTGCTAAAAACGATCTTGCGAAAATAAAGCCAAGCACAGAAGCCGGTATAGCTGAAAGTCCTATCCACCCGAGAGCCGTTCTTAAGCCATTCCCAATAGGTATTGCCTGTGCATGAATGACAGCGCCGACAGACCAGATAATAATAGCCCATGCATATCCTTTTTTAGTCCCCAGTTTATCAACTATACGACCTGCAAATAAAAGCCCTATTGCATAAGTAAATTGAAATGCGGCGGCAATATCGGCATAGTCTGTATTGCTCCAGCCGAACATTTCCTCAAGAGAAGGTTTCAGAAGGCTCAATACCTGCCGGTCAAGATAGTTTACCGTTGTAGCAAAAAAAAGCAAAGAACAGATCATCCAGCGGTATCTTCCTATTCCTTTAGGGCTTGAAACATTTTGTACAGATTGTTTTAAATGGGGTAAGTTTTGGGCCATTGATCCTGGTTTAATAGTGATTATTGGAGATTAAAATATCTTTTGGCATTATTATAACAAATATCCCGGACTATTTTTCCAAGCCATTTTATGTCATGGGGAAGTTCGCCGTTTTCTACATCATTGCCGATAAGATTGCATAAAATACGCCTGAAGTACTCATGTCGCGGAAAAGAAAGAAAGCTGCGGGAATCAGTGGTCATTCCAATAAAAAAGCTGAGCAATCCCATATTGCTCAATGTATTCATTTGCTGTTCCATGCCGTCTTTCTGGTCAAGGAACCACCAGCCTGAGCCGTATTGGATCTTACCTGGTATACCATCTCCCTGGAAATTCCCCACCATGGTGGCGTATATTGCATTGTGGGAGGGATTGTTGTTATAAATGATAGTTTTGGCCAGGCGGTTGTCTTTATCAAGCCGGTTAAAAAACTTTGACATGGGTTCTGCTACGCGCCAGTCTCCTATAGAGTCCACCCCGGCATCAGCGCCAAGCTGTACAAGCAGCCTGCTGTTGTTGTTGCGAAGCGCGCCAATATGAAATTGCTGTACCCATCCGCGCGCTGCATTCCATTCACAAATAAAATGAAGTGTTGCGGATTTAAACTGGTGCACTGATTGTTTACCAAGCCGTTCGCCTTTCCGGATCTTTTTAAAACTTTCTGTCAGTTCAGCCATGGTAAAATCCTCTGCATACATAGTCTCAAGCCCATGGTCTGAAATGCGGCAACCGGCTTCATGAAAAAAGTCGTGGCGCTTTTTTAAGGCGTCAAGCAATGCCTGGTAGCTGTCTATTGAAATATTGGAGGCAGCAGAAAGACGATCAATATATTGATTGTAGCTCTCGGGGTCTTCTACTGCCATTGATTTATCCGGACGGAAAGCAGGGAACACTTTTAGCCCGGCACTGCTCTGCTTTATTGCCAGGTGATGCTCCAGGTTGTCTGCGGGGTCATCGGTGGTACATAATACTTCCACATTGAATTGCTTCAATATGTTGTGTACACGCAGCGAAGGCAATTGCTCGTTACACTTTTTATATATGGCTTCGGCTGTATCAGCATTTAACAGGTCGGTAATACCGAAAGGGGTTTTCAGCTCAAGGTGAGTCCAGTGGTATAACGGGTTCCGCATGGTATAAGGTACCGTTTCCGCCCACACTTTGAATTTTGTATAATCATCTGCATTGCCGGTAATATCGTTTTCGTCTATACCGCGGGTACGCATGGCCCTCCATTTATAGTGGTCTCCCTTGAGCCATATTTCCGTCATTGAGCTAAATTGCTTATTGCCTTCAATTTCTGCAGGAGGGAGATGGTTGTGGTAATCTATAATAGGCATAGCAGCAGCATACTCGTGGTATAATTGCTGCGCGGTTTTGGTTTGTAACAAAAAGTCCTGGTCAAGAAAATTTTTCATTGGCGTAAGTTGAATCGAAAACAAAAAAGCTCAAAGTATATCAACCCGAAGCAGGCCGGTTATCCTTTGGAGTGGTGAATATATTGAATAATTTTTTTAATATGGTCCGTAACAAGGTCATATTGTCCGTTTGCCAGCCACGCCGGTGGGAAAAGCTGCGATCCTATGCCAACAGCAGATACGCCGCTTTTAAACCAGCCTGCAATGTCGTCCGGTGTAGGCTCTACACCACCTGTTGCCATAAACTGTATAGATGGGAAAACCGCCTGTACTGCTTTGATATAAGCCGGGCCTCCCAGTTGTCTGGCAGGAAATATTTTTACAATATTTATTCCCAGGTGCTCTGCGAGCCCTATTTCTGAAGGCGTTGCGCAACCCGGCATCCACAATTTCCGGTTTTTTACGGCTACCTCGTTTATCTCTTCCAGGATCATTGGCGAAATAAGGAAATCGGCGCCCGCAGCAATAAATTTTTCAGCCTGCTGTGCATTTTTGATCGTGCCAATGCCTAATATCATTCCCGGCAGGGAATCGTTACAGTATTTGCGCAATGCACAGAATATGTCAAAAGAATTTTCATTGCGGTTGGTAAATTCAAATAAACGTACTCCCGCATCATAAGAAGCTTTCAATACATTAGTGCAAACAGACAGGTCTGTATGCGTGAACAAGGGCATGAATCCTGTTGCTTTCACCTGTGCTGCTATTTCCTGTGCTGTCATATTTATGATTTATAAGTGTTGAATGTTCATGATGAGGGGTGAAACGTGAAACGACAAACGATAAACGTGAGTGGTGAAAGCCTCACGTTTATCGTCTCTCTTTTCATTATTCTTGTGTTTGCCTGAAATACGTAACCTGTGATCCCCTTAACACTTACCGCTCTACAAAGACACGCCTCTCTTCCAGGGAATGAAATCATCCTGGTTGAGCTGCACTGCCTTGGGTACCACTTCACCGCTGGCGGCTTTAATGCAATATTCCAGTATCTCTTCACCCATCTGCTCAATGGTTTTCTCTCCTTCAATAATGCCGCCGGTATTGATATCAATAATATCTTTCATTCTTTTGGCAAGAGAGGTATTGGTTGCTACCTTAATAGTAGGGCAAACCGGGTTGCCTGTGGGTGTTCCCAGCCCCGTAGTGAACAATATCAGTGTAGCGCCGGATGCTGTTTTCCCGGTAGTAGCTTCCACGTCATTTCCCGGCGTGCAAACCAGGCTCAACCCGGGCTTTTTCACTTTTTCAGTATAATCCAGCACATCTACCACGGGGGAAGTGCCTCCCTTTTTGGCGGCGCCGGTGGATTTGATAGCATCTGTGATCAGCCCGTCTTTGATATTGCCCGGTGAAGGGTTCATGTGAAAACCTGAGCCTACTTTATGCGCCAGCTCATCATAGCTGCGCATCAAGGTAATGAATTTAGTAGCGGTAGCCTCATCTACAGAGCGGTCAATGAGCTCCTGCTCTGCGCCGCACAACTCGGGAAACTCGGCCAGCAATACTTTGGCGCCCAGTCCCGCCAGCAAGTCGGCACAATATCCCACCGCCGGGTTAGCAGATATACCGCTGAATCCATCGCTGCCACCGCATTTAACGCCTACACACAACTCGGAAAGCGGCGCAGGGCTGCGTTCCACTTTATTAAGCGCTGTGAGTCCTGCAAAAGTTTTACGAATGGCTTCTGCGATCAGTTGTTCTTCACTCTGCGACTGCTGCTGTTCGAAAATATAGAGCGGCTTATCAAAAGAAGGGTTTCTCTCTTTAAGGTATTTAAGAAAATCCTGCACCTGCAGGTTCTGGCAACCCAGGCTCAACACTGTTACGCCACCCACATTGGGATGATCTGCATACGCTGCCAGCAGCCGTCCCAGGGTAGCAGCATCCTGGCGCGTACCGCCACAGCCGCCCTGGTGGTTCAGGAATTTAATGCCGTCTATATTCTTGAAGACCCTTCTCTGCCTGGGGTCAGGCTGCAGGGTGCTTATATCTATTTTGCCCAGGTCTTCTCCTTCCTTATAGGCTTCTACCAGGCTTTTTGCGTAAGTCTTGTACTTGTCGGAAACAGCATAGCCAAGCTCATTATGCAGGGCTTCACGGATCACATCAAGATTCCTGTTCTCACAAAAAACGGTCGGCAGAAAGAGCCAGTAGTTTGCCGTACCCACTCTTCCGTCACTCCGGTGGTATCCATTGAAAGTCCTGCCTGCAAATTTTGATGTATCGGGCGCATGCCATTCATATTTCACGGCACGGTAGGCATAGGGTTCCGCTGCATGTTTGGTATTGTCGGTAGTCATCCTGCCGCCCGTAGGCACATCAAACTGGATCTTACCTACCAGCACGCCGTACATATATACAGGGTCGCCGGCTTTCATGTCGTTAATGAAAAATTTATGCTTGGCGTCAACATCATCAACCAGCGTATAGCTGTTGCCGTCATGCTCAATCACTTCGCCTTTCTTCAGATTCGTAAGGGCTACCAATACATTATCCTTGGGATGGATTTTCAGGACTCTTGCTTTCATCGTTCAAATAGTTAGTGGAATATTCCGGGGTTATGTTCTAAAACAGACAGCGAAAGTATTAAAATGAAGGGGGATAATAAAAATTGAATTTGGGGATATGCAATGGGCCTGCCCTTACCCCTGATCATCTCAGCCGGTATTGATAATGATACTCTGTACAAAATCTTCCACAGATTTACGTTCTATGCCAATGACGCTGTTAATGATATAATCTCCGGCAGGTAAGCAAGAAATGAGCAACGACACTCCGGTATTCTCCGCAAGAAGCTCCGGAATGCCGGAAGGGTTCTCTCTATGGTCAGCCTGTATGGAAATAAGCATTAGGAAAGCGGTTATAGCGAATCTACTAAGTATTTAAACTTAAGCAAAACTTGCGCGAGATTAAAATTGCAGGGCTCCGGCCTTCCAATGGCAGGAAACTCTTTTAATCACTCCATCACCGGCCTCAGCCATCTTTCCAATTCTTCCCTGCTCATTCCCTTTCGCTGAAAATAATCTTCAAACTGGTCAGGTTGTATTTTACCCACACCAAAATACTGGCTTTGCGGATGACTGAAATACCATCCGCAAACCGAAGCAGCGGGATACATCGCCAATGATTCCGTGAGGTGGATCCCGGTTACTTCTTCTCTGCCCAGCAGTTTAAACAACTTATATTTCTCCGTATGATCAGGACAGGCCGGATAACCCGGAGCAGGACGTATACCCTGATATTTTTCCTTAATGAGATCTTCATTGGATAACTCTTCGTCTTTTACATATCCCCAAAATTCCTTGCGCACTCTTTCATGCAGGCATTCCGCAAAGGCTTCCGCTAACCGGTCGGTCAAAGATTGCAGCATGATCTTATTATAATCATCGTGATCCTTAATAAACCGTTCAAGATGGGGTTCGATACCTTTGATGGTTACAGAAAATGCACCGATGTGGTCTTGTATACCTGTGGTTTGGGGAGCAATAAAGTCCGTTAGGGAAAGATTCGGCTGCCCGGGCGCTTTCTTTATCTGCTGCCGCAAAGATTCGAGGTATATCACCTCTCCATTATTATTTACAGTTATTGTATCTTTTCCATCACTGCCGGCAGACCAAAAACCAATGGTACCCTGTGCGGTCAGCCATTTTTCATTGATGATAGTATCTAAGAGTTTATTAGCATCGTTATATAGCTTGGTTGCTTCCACGCCTACTTTTTCATCAGTAAGTATAGCCGGGAAGTTGCCGTGGAGTTCCCATGAAATGAAAAATGGTTTCCAGTCAATATAATTACGAAGCTCTGCCAGGCTGTAATCATTAAAAACTTTGGTGCCGGTAAAAGCAGGCGCCGGCGGCGCATAATTTTCCCAGTCGATGGCTGCTTTATTAGTCTGCGCATCTGCAAAAGATAAATATTGCTTAACGGGTTTTTTATTTTCGAAATCCTGTTTCAGCTTTTGATATTCCTCCCGGGTTTTATTTAAAAATTCTGCTTTCTGATCTGTATTAAGTAATGAACCGGCTACGGTAACGCTGCGGCTTGCATCCAGCACATGCACAACACCATTATCATATTGCGGTGCTATCTTTACAGCAGTATGCATCCGGGAAGTAGTAGCGCCGCCTATTAATAATGGTTTGTTCATGCCTCTCCGTTTCATCTCATGGGCAACGTTTACCATCTCATCCAGCGACGGTGTGATCAACCCGCTTACACCAATGATATCAGCATTTTCTCTTTCAGCAGTATCTAATATTTTATCGGTAGGCACCATTACACCCAGATCAATAATATCATACCCGTTGCACCCTAATACCACACCTACGATGTTTTTACCAATGTCATGCACATCACCTTTTACGGTTGCCAGTAAAATCTTGGGTGCGTTCCCTTCCTGTGCGATGGGATTATTTTTTTTCTCTTCCTCAATAAACGGCGTAAGCCACGCTACGGATTTTTTCATCACCCTTGCAGACTTTACCACCTGTGGTAAAAACATTTTCCCCGCGCCAAACAGGTCGCCTACCACGCTCATTCCATCCATCAGAGGACCTTCAATTACATCGAGCGGCTTGGGATACCTCAATCTTGCCTCTTCCGTATCGGCATCAATATAATCTGTAATGCCGTTGACAAGCGAATGCTTCAATCTCTCTTCCACGCTTTCCTTTCTCCAGCGCTCATCTTTCACTTCAATCTTACCTTTTCCCTTTACGGTTTCGGCAAATGCGATCAGTTTTTCTGTTGCTTCGTTGTTATCATTATTCCTGTTCAATATTACATCTTCGCAGAGATCGCGGAGCGCGGGCTCTATTTCGTCGTATACCACCAGTTGCCCGGCGTTCACAATGCCCATATTCATACCCGCCTTGATAGCATAATATAAAAACACGGAATGCATGGCTTCCCGCACCGGCTCATTGCCGCGAAATGAAAAAGAGAGATTGCTCACACCACCGCTTACCCCGCATAACGGCATCAGTCTTTTGATCTCCCGTGTAGCTTCTATAAAATCGACCCCGTAATTATTGTGCTCTTCCAGCCCGGTAGCTATGGCAAAAATGTTTGGGTCAAAAATGATGTCCTGCGGATCATAGCCTACCTGTTCTGTTAATATTTTATAGGCACGATGGCAAATGCTTATTTTTCGTTCCCTGGTATCGGCCTGTCCTTTTTCATCGAATGCCATCACAATTACTGCAGCGCCATAGCTTTGGCAAATAACAGCCTGCTCAATAAATTTTTCTTCTCCTTCCTTCATGGAGATGGAGTTCACTATACATTTACCCTGCACACATTTCAGCCCCGCTTCAATGATCTCAAATTTAGAGCTGTCGATCATGATGGGGATCTTCGCAATATCAGGCTCACTTTGTACCAGATTGATAAAGGTGGTCATCGCCTTCACTCCGTCCAGCAGGGCGTCATCCATATTGATATCCAGCACCTGGGCGCCGTTCTCCACCTGTTGCCGGGCAACGCTTAAAGCTTCCTCGTATTTGTTTTCTTTAATGAGACGAGCAAATTTTTTAGATCCGGTGACATTGGTTCTTTCGCCTATATTAACAAAGTTGGTTTCGGGACGAACAACCAATGGTTCAAGCCCTGATAAACGGAGATATGGGTTTATAATAATTGGTTCAGACATAATATTTGTTTGAGCTCTGAGCTATCGGCTGTCAGCTTCGGGCGATCAGCTTTCAGCGATCAGCAATCAGCTTTCAGCGATCAGCTTTCAGCAATCAGCTTTCAGCAATCAGCTTTCAGCAATGAGCTGTTAGTTTTTAGTATACACAACTTCAAGTCAAAAAATGCGATATCAGGTTAGTAGCTCTCATCCCTTTTCCGCTCCTTGTTACGGAGATTCGGGGGAAGGGGAACAGGCATCCGGGAACCTGAAGATATTTCTTCTCACAGCCTCTTTAAGTCTTTTAGTTTCCACCCCATGCATTTCCGCCAAATCTTTATCTAACATGACCTTCCTGCCTCTCCCACACCTCCATTTTCAAATTAATTCCACCACCGGCAGCGCCCTCGGTTGTACACTTTTCACGGCATCTGCTATATGCTTTATATGATCAGGAGTTGTGCCGCAGCAGCCGCCCACTATATTTACAAAACCTTCTTTAGCCCAGTCTTCTAAAAAATGAGCTGTTTGATGAGGGGTTTCATCATACTCACCCATGGCATTAGGCAACCCAGCATTGGGATATGCCGATACATAACAGGAGGCGATATGCGACAATTCCGCGATATGCGGCCGCATTTCGCTTGCACCTAAAGCACAGTTTAAGCCAACACTTAACGGTTTGGCATGTGCAACAGAAGTATAAAATGCTTCCAGCGTCTGCCCGCTCAATGTTCTGCCGGATGCATCGGTGATGGTGCCGCTGATCATGATCTCTTTTTGCGGAGCATCCGGGTTTTCGCGGTAAAATTTTTTGATGGCGAAAATAGCTGCCTTGGCATTGAGGGTATCAAAAATAGTCTCTATTAAAAAGATATCTACGCCACCGTCAACCAGCCCTTTTATTTGCTCATAATAAGCGGCTACTACTTCGTCAAAAGTAACGGCACGGTAACCGGGATTATTTACATCGGGGGAAAGTGATAATGTTTTGTTCAAAGGTCCTATGGCGCCGGCTATCCATGCGGTCTTGCCGCTTTGCCTTATGGCTTCCTTTGCGCATTGCGCTGAAGCAACATTGAGCTCGTAGGCCAGCGATTGCATATCATAATCTGCCATGGCAATGCTGGTGCTGCTAAAGGTATTGGTTTCAATAATATCGGCGCCGGCGGCCAGATATTGCTTATGTATATCAATAATGATCTGTGGCTGGGTAATGCTCAGCAGGTCATTATTACCTTTTACATCGGTATGCCAGTCTTTAAAACGATCCCCCCTGTAATCTTCTTCCGCAAGCTTATACCGCTGTATCATAGTGCCCATAGCGCCATCTATTACCAGGATGCGTTTTTTCAATGCTTCTCGTATACTGCTCATGAATGATCCTTTGTTACGGTTCAAAATATGAGGTGAGATTTGTTATGGTTAACCTGTCAGCATTTTATCAGTTGCCCGGAGCGATACAGCACAAGAGTGCGACGCAAGGAACGCTGATTAGTGTTACAAAGCTGGTACCAATCAAAAAATACTGAACTATAAACGCCGGGGAACTTTGTGAAGTTTGTACGTTTATTAGTTCTATTGAAAGGCCGAACAATAAACAAATCCGCCTGTAATTGCACGCAAAGGTAGGGAAGAGAATTGAAAGCACAAAGGGGTATGAGCGATCAGGTATCAGCAGTCAGATATCGGTATTTCAGGTTACGGGTAGGAGTTACCACCTGTCACCGTGTTTCAGATTTCAGGTGGCTGACCGCTGACCGCTGACCGCTTAATGCGATACATACTTCTCTACCGGCATGCGGTTTTGAAGGCTGCGTCCGAGAGTGAGCTCATCTGCATATTCCAGCTCACCTCCAAAGGAGATGCCTCTCGCTATGGTGGTAATTGTAAGCTGGTGCGGCTGCAACTTTTTCTGGATATAGTAAATCGTTGTATCGCCCTGAATATTGGGGCTGAGGGCGAAGATCACTTCGCGCACGTCGCCGGTCTTCACCCGGTTTACCAGTGTTTCAATTGTCAGCTGGTCGGGGCCTACTCCATCCAGCGGGGAAATGATACCTCCAAGCACATGGTATAAGCCGCTGTACTGTTGCGTGCTCTCAATGGCAATTACATCGCGGATATTTTCCACCACGCATATTGTTTCCTTGCGGCGGGAGGGATTGGCGCATATATTGCAAATTTGCCCGTCTGAAATATTATGGCAGACGGAACAAAAGGCAACTTCTTTTTTCATCCTGTTCACGGCATCGCTAAACCGCTGCACATCTTCGGAACTTTGCCTGATGAGATGTAGCACCAGCCTAAGCGCTGTTTTTTTGCCGATACCCGGAAGCCGGGCGAACTCATTGACCGCATTTTCCAGAAGCGAGGACGAAATCTGCATTCTGCAAAGATATTGCAGGATTTCTGATTGGTATATGGAATTCTCTTTTAACTTTAATTTTATAAAAATCTGTTTGTGAAAGTTTTAATCTTTGGAATAACACTTTGCTCTATTTGCTGCGCTTATCTTACCGCTGCTGCTCAAAGCGTGCAAAAAGAAGGATATATTGTATTGAACAACGGGGATACACTATATGGCCGGATCAATTATCATAACTGGGAAAAAAATCCATCCTCTATTGGTTTTTCAAAGGATACGGCAACAAGAAGTAGCACCACTTATTCCAAGTATGATATAGCAGCCGTGGAAGTGGCGGGGCTCGACCGCTATTATAAGGCTATAATTACAAAAGATGTAAGGCCAATAAATATAACAGATCAATTATGGGAAGAGGGTGTAGACTCCCTCGTAACAGATACCGTACTTTTGCGGGTGCTCGTAAAAGGCAGTATGCTCAGCCTGTATGAACTTGTAGATGATAAAACGCATTTTTTTGTACAAAACCAGAAAGGTGTAATCACAGAGTTGCTTTATAAAGTCGCCAGCAAGGATAATTCCACGATCAACATTCAAAAAATATACATTAACCAATTAAGATCGTACCTGATTAATCTTCCCGCATCCGAAGAAATCATGAAGAAAATTGACCATTCCGGCTATACCGAAAAAAGCCTGGTACCTGTAGTAATTGAAATAAACAAAATATCCGGAACAGTAGCGTATGCAGTTGCAAGACGGAATAAAAAGCTCCTGTTGACACTTTTTGCCGGTGCTGGCGGCGGTTATAGCGATTTGAGACTGAGTGGTACTAATTCCATGCTGGGTAATATGCGTTTTTCAGGGGTATTTGTTCCGTTTGTGACCGGAGGCGTTGAGATTGCCTCCCCCAGGAATTTACAGGCATTGGCTTTAAGGCTGGAAACCAGTTGCAGCATAGCTGCATATAAGGGCAATGGCACCCAGGATATCCCGGTAAATATCAATGAAAAATATATAACCACTTACGCGTTTACACAAGTCAATATTTCTCCAACAATTGCGTTGCTCTATAACTTTATCCGCAACGAATCATTACGGGTATATGCCGGGGCAGGAGCCTCATGTAATATTGCATCATATAGCGGTAACTTATACAAACAGACCAATGCAGTATACGGTAATAAAGAAAGAGGGCATTACCTCGACTTTCCAAAAACATGGACATCTCCCTTCTTTATACTGGGTGCAAGATTCAATAAAAAGCTTTCTGTAGAAGTGGACGGACATTTTATAAGCGCTATAACAAATTATGCTTTCTGGTCTTTAACTCCTACAACGGTAATGGGGCAGGTGAGGTATTATTTTTAACCCGGCAATAGGTTCACGGAAGAATGTCCGGTGGCGGGGCTTTCGGCAGCTCGATCGTTATTTCATTATCCCAGTTTGCGCGGATATTATATTTCTTCCCGTCAACAACAATCTTTTCGGGCTGTTTTTTCTGCATATAGCTTCCCGGATCCCACTTCAGATTGTTGTTTTTATCATATAAAATCCGGATCTCATAGTCGCCTGTATGAAACAGGGGAATATTGATCTGCGGAATATTTACCGGGATAGCTTGAGCGATCTTATCGCCTGAAAAAAACAGGAAGACGATATGCTGAGCGGTATCCAGATTGCGTATGCGCAGCTTCAGCGCTCCATAATCAGCCCTGGCTTTGGTTTTAAATTTCAGGGTATCTGATTTTGCGAGTTCCAGACCTGATGAGTCTTTTGCAATATCTTTTTCAAGCACCAGGCGGAATTGCTGATCTTCTTTCCATGGGTATTTCAGGCTTACTATTTTGCCGGTGGTATCTCTTATAATACTATACCCGCCTACCGGATTAAAGGTAGTGTCTGTAAAGTGCAGAAGATTTTCTTCGAATGAGACCAGCGAATCGCTAAACCTCAGCTCGAGGTTTGAAAGCAGGTCCTGTTGGCCGGATTCAAGATTTGTGGTATAACTGAGCTTTTTTTCTTTTTTGGCAGCACCTCCCTTTTTCCCCGGAGAGACGGTACCGGGGCCGGATTTTTTTTCCTCGGGCACTTCTGCAAAAGCATATAGTACAGGATGGATATTATTGTTCCCGACAGTGATAACACTATCATAAAAAGCGAACATATCACTGTTGCGCATATACATTTTCTGCCCTCCCACATCTTTCAGCGCAAAAATATTGTACCTCCCGGGAGCAATATTGCTGAACCTGAATTGCCCGGAGCTGTCGAGCCGGGCAAAATACCTCGGGCGCTCCTTCATCACCGCCGAATCATCAAAGTTGCGGTGGAGCATTACAATAAGGGTGCTGTCCGGTTTACCTGTTTGTGCAACAATTACTTTGCCGGAAAGGATACTGCTGTCAAGATAATCACCGGTAGAAAACAGGTAAGTGAAATTTTTGTAGGGATTGCCTTCATTAAGATCCTTGAGCGATTTTCCGAAATTGATACTGTAAGTGGTATTTTCTTCCAGGGTATCTTTGATCCTGATGGTCACTTCTTTGAGCTTTGCTTCAACAAGAGGTGAAACTTTCGGGACAGGCGACACCACTAATTGCTCTTCAGGGCGCTCCAGCTGAATGTATTCGTCAAAAGTGAGCACAATTTTATTGCCCTTGAAATGAAGCGTGGAATCTTTAGGCGTGGCACTGAGCATTACAGGAGGCAGGGAATCCCTGGGTCCGCCGGTAGGAGGGATGATTTGCGCACATCCCGATGTAAACACCAGGAGTATATATGTACAAAAAACTATTGCAACGAAAAACAAAATCCTTTTCATAATATGCCTGATGCGCGTCAAATAAGAAGAAGCAAACTTAAAGGCTTTCGGTTAATTAGCCTGCTTTCAATTGCCAATAATCTTGTAAATATCAAAGCTCTTCTTCCTCCGCAGGATGTAATGCTACAGCAAGATGATTACCCTTTACGAAATTGCACCAATCGCAATCCGGCTTGCCGCACCCGGTTTTAAATTCCCTGTTTTGTATTTTTTGCCAGGTGGAAACGATCTGCTGTGTGACGGTAGTAATATCCGCGTCCGTTACTTCTACCAGCTCGGTTTTATATTCTTCGCCAACCGGCTCAATAAAATCAAATTCAGTACTGATCACTTTCCAGTCGTGGGTTTTATCATTATCGAGCAAAATTTTATAAAAAACCGCCTGGCGCCAGTAATCTCCGCCATTGGGCTCTTTTTCATTGGGGCGAACCAGCTTTTTCACAGCATTCTCATATTTGCCGGTTTTATAATCCACTACATTCACGAGTTTGCCATTAAATTCCAGTTTGTCAAGCTTGCCATTTACAGGTACATTTTGCACCGTTATATTCCTGATGGCTTTTTCAGCAACAATAATTTTATTCCATTTATCAATGTAATAATCATAATATGCAGGCAATATCTTTTCGCCGTAAGCCTTTTTTAGCCTGAATGCCTCGGGAGTAAATGCTTCCCTGTTGTTTTTCATATACCAGTTAAAATCGGCCAACAGATCTTCTTTAGGCAGAAAAACATTTTCATTCTCTTTCATTTTTATAAACAGCCGCTCAATAGACCAGTGTATTGCGCTGCCAAAAGCCATGCCTTCATTTTTGGCAGCGGGCACCCTGATGAGGTTTTGGTAATAAAATTTTAGCGGACAACTGAGATAATTGTTGAGATGGGTGACGCTCATGGTATACCGCTTCAGTATCTCGTCTATATACTCCGTTTCTACCAGTTCAATTTCAGGTTTTGCTTTTTCTTTAAAACGTTGCTCCATGTAATCTGCAAGCAATGTATCCGGCACAGCTTTATTGGTCAATTGTAATGATCCGTCTTCGAGCAATTCTGTAACAAAAGCACTGCGGGTTTGCTCCTTATCTTTTTCATCGTTTAATGAATACGATACATGTAAATGCGTTTTGGCACGGGTAATCGCTACATAAAATAAGCGCCGGCTTTCTTCTTCGTCTGACGATGTTGTAGTATCATTTATAAGGCTATCCGGATCGCCCGGATCGTTATCCGACAGGTTGTCCGGAAGCTTATATAAGCGGTTTTTACCTTTACTGTTTTCGTCCCAAATTCTTTGTGTGCATCCAATTACAAACACATGCGCATACTCCGACCCTTTTGCGCCATGGGCGGTTACCATATTTACACCCTTATCATGGGCGGTGATTTTATACAATGATATGGGCAGCCGGTTTGCTTTCATCATTGCTATATTATCCAGCCATTCTTTTAAAGTTATATCCGGGGTTCTATGCGACTCTTCTTTTAAATAATCGAACAATGCATTCAGCACCTGCATCAGCCAGGGCTTTTCAGGGCTTTGCATTATGTATGAAAGCACACCAGCTCTTTGTATTACCAGTTCGAGTAATTGCTGTACAGTGCTGTTTTGCGAAGCTTTCAATAAAGCTTCCAGCGTATTACTTATTTCTTTTACTGATTGACCGTTGGGTTGATGAAACAGATCGGCTTTGGGAGCAACTGTTTCTGCCATCACACGGCGCAGAGAAAATATATCCTCCCTGGTAGCTTTATTTTTTATATTTACCGCAATAGTGAGTTTTGCAATTTCAAGGGGTTGGAGTGAAAAGAACTCACTATGCAGGAGTAAAAACAAAATATCATCAGCGCTATAAGGAATATATCTTTCCCGTTCAATCCATTGCAGTATCAATAAAAGGTTTTGAATAAAAGGCAGTTCCAGTATATCAATCTTCTTCTTCGCATTCACTGGTATATGCTTTCCCTCAAGCATTGACGTTATGATTTCCACCTGCGCATGATTGCGGTATATTACTGCTATCTCTTTACCGCTTATGCCCTGCTGCAGGAGTTGCTCTATCTGCATGGTTATATCAATTGCTTCCTGCCCGGTATTGGCATATTCAACAATGGCGGGAGCAATGGCAATATTTTTTAAGGTTGGATTAGCAGAAATAAGTGGTGGATGATCCTCTGGGTTAGCACGATGCTCAGCACTATGTGTAATAAGGTTATAGGCGGCATTTAATATTGGTGCGGCAGAACGATAATTATTAACCAGTTTAATTGGTGTGAGATAGTTTTTATGTCGTTCTTTAAATGCTTTTATGTTTTTAATATTGGCATCCTGGAAGGAAAAAATGCCCTGGTCCGGATCGCCTACTACAAACAGGTTAGGCACATCCCAGTATCCGGTAAGCTTTTGTAATAATAAGTTTTGTGAACCACTTGTATCCTGGAACTCATCTACCAAAAAATACATGAACTGTTCCTGGTAATCGAGCAGCAGGTTATTGTTTTTTTCAAATGCATTTAATACCCACAATATCATATCATCAAAATTGTACCTGCCGGCAGCGGTCATCATGGCATTGTATTGCGGATAAAGATTTACCGCCGCACGGAGCATCTCCATTTTTTCTGTTTCATTGGCTATGGCTGCAGGCTTGGGATCATTAGCATTGAACGTTTTATATTTTTTCTTATAAAAAAAGCCTTCTTTAATTGGTAGCTCTTTAATATAGGCATCTATCCTTTCGTTCAGGTATTCAGGTGTCCAAGCCTCCTTTTTCATCAGGCTAAATAATGATTTCAGCCTGTCTTTTTCATAATATACATCTCCGCGAAAGCGCTTCAGCTTATTATCGGCAGGAATGGAATCTATTAATTGATAAAACAAGTCAATTTCTTCGAGATCACCGATAGGAGAAAGATTGAGCTTACCGAAATAAGTGAGATTATCCTGGATGACTTCATTACAAAATGAGTGGAAAGTATGGATACGGATTTTATAAGCAGGCGAGCCAATAATTTTCAGCAGACGACCCCGCATTTCAACTGCACCGTTATCCGTATAAGTTAAGCAAAGTATATTATTGGGATCTACATCCGTTTGTCGTAAAATATTGGCTATACGCAATGCCAGTACCTGTGTTTTACCTGTACCGGGGCCTGCATCTACCAAAACGGTGCCTTCTATGGTATCAACAGCGGACTTTTGCTGCTCATTCAAAGCATTATAATACTCCAGGAATATTTTTTCTTTATCGCTCATTTGTCAGCATATCATTTATACCAAAGCTATTGATTATATGTTTTTTACCGGTTTTTGATTTATTGCTGGCATCGCAGGGTCAGCTTTGTCCGCGGAATACCGGCGACAGTAACGTATATGCATTGTTGTTATAAATATTTA
>CAYWVB010000039.1:0-59212 GCA_964461595.1 uncultured Terrimonas sp.
GTACGGTTCTGTGAGCGGCCTAAGCTGAAATGCTTTTGCCTACTCGACTCTCTGCATCGGCCGATATGGTACAAATAGGCAGGACTCGGCGTACTATAGCAGGCAAACGCCGAGTCCACCCCGCGCATAAGGTTATGCAGTGAGACCCGGCTACGAACCCCAAGATATCGGAACACTCGGCGGCGAAAAAAGTGGAACTCCGATGATGATCAATTTTCTATTGTACAGGAGCTTATTATGCAGATAGGAATAAGTTTAGAACCCTGTTAAAATAACAATATTAAGAATTGTAATTATGATTAAGATATTAATCCACTTTGCTATCTTTTTTATTATAGAATGTAATGAAAATAGGCTTTTCATTGTTACCCCATCCATACAAGTTTTCACGTGTTTCAAATTGCCATTTGGATGAATCCGGCAGACCGTTATTATTAAACTCATCAGACCAGGCCAGTTTCCATTTCTTTTTCTGAGAAAAGCCAAACAGGGGAGTCAACACCAGCAAAAGCCGCAGTATAAAAATATATTTCATTGTATTTTTTGATGATCAATAGGGGTGTATTTCAGATACACGGCTGGCGCAGGTTAGTAGCATCAGGCATTGTGTGATAGCTGACCTGCTGCCTGAGTGTTACTTGTTTCGCTATAATAATCAGGTGTAAGTTTATGGCCGTACTACTTTATACATTTCCTGTTTAAGAAATTAAAATAAGTAAAATCAAGGCAGCAGGTCTGGCTTGGCACAAGGCAATGCTACCAAACCTGCGCCAGTGGCGGATATAATGATGACCATCAATATAAATATTGACAGCACTCATTATTGCGGAGAGTATAAAAGGCAGATGCATGCGTTTCAAATAATCTATTCTCTTGCCCAAAGGCAGGTAAAATAATCAAAGTTCCTTATGACAGCTATCATAGGCAGCGGCTTGCCACAGGGCTAAATTTGAACCCAAAATATTTGTCATGAGAACATCAATAACACCAGAAATAAAGGAAGTGATGACAGCAGAGCATTACAGGCCTGCCGTATCCATTATAATGCCTTTCGAAACCAAAACAGGAGCCAGGGTGGAAATTGCACGGCATTTAAAATTTGCTGTTGATAAAGTGGAGAGGGAGATCATGGAAAATTATCCCAACGAATATGGAGCCCTTGTGATTCAGAAATTAAAAAGGATCATTGCTGATCTGAATTTCAGCACCTATAAAAAAAGTATCGCTATATTTGTTTCTCCGCTTTTTGAAAAAATATTGTACCTGGACCTGGAAGTAGAAGAAAAGATCATCATTGATGAATCCTTTGAAATAAGAGACCTGGTGTATGCGAAAAAGGAGAGTCATAAATACCTGGTACTGCTTCTGAGCAGCAGGCAATACAAAGTATATATTGGCAATACCAATACGTTCACCAGGATTAAAGCCAACGGTCCGGACCATGTTGATGCCGTGATTCGAGATATCTCTGGAAAAGTATCAAATTTTTCTGACGCTTCCGACAGGAAACAAATCATTCTTAGGAAGTTCTTTTATGAAACAGATAAAAACCTGAGCTATCTTTTGAATATGTATCAGCTTCCCGTGTTTATAGCAGGAGTGGAAAAAGCGCTCGGTTATTTTAAAAGCATTTCGGTAAATCAAAAAAATATTGCCGGCTACATTCATGGAAATTATGAGGATGCAACAGAAGATGAATTAAAAAATTTACTTGATGCCTATATTAAAGACTGGAAAAAAGTAAAAATGAAAGAGCTGTTCCGGAAAATGGAAAATGCAGCCGGCGCCGGGAAATTATTCTCAGGCATACAGGAAGTGTGGAGACAGGCTTCACTCAAGAGAGGGCGCTTACTGATTGTTGAAAAGAATTTTGTGTATGTGGCAGAACATGGAAAAACTGAAGATACAATATATGAAGCAGATGGGTCATATAATAGATTTTCTTACATACGGGATATTGTGGATGATGTGATAGAAAAAGTATTGGAATATGGAGGCGATATTGAGTTTGTGGAGGAAGGTATGCTTAGCGATTATCAGCATATTGCATTGATACAATATTACTGATGCCGGAACAATCATTGCAAATAAATTCATAAAGATCCTTTGATATGCTGGTAATTATCAAACACAATAAGATGCTATTGGAGCAAAGGTTGAATACCGGTTATTTCAGGGATTGCCACGGGATCTTCATTCGAAAAATATTTTTTTATTATTGTTGTCCGAATAAAAATATTTAAAATTAATGAAAGCCTTTGCTGTAGCGGTTTCTGCTCCCTCTCCGCGAGGAGAGGGCTGGGGTGAGGCGATTAACTGAATTTCAAACGATTATTAATATTATAACAGCTTTTCCCCTGCAACGACCAGCAATGGAGATTGCAGGGATTTTAATTTTTTTGTTCTTTCATTTGATCAGCCCACCGCTTTAAGCGGGGAAGCCTTTTGATAGCGGCTTCCAGGATATCTTCCGGTATTTTGGCCGATTCCATTTTATGGGTCATACGATGCATCATCTGCCCGAGCGTAAGGTCGGGATCGGTAAATGAGCCGTTCCTGTAGCAATAGATGCAATAATCGCGGTTGGCGGAACCGTCCTTCTCAGTGCCATACAAACCGGAGCCATTCAGTGGCATGCTGCAACTCTGGCAAAACTTAGCGTTATTCATACCAACAATTTTAAACTACCCGAAGTTATGCTGGTGAGCTTCTAAGAAAAATGATCGCTCACGGCTTGTTGAATGACCGTTGTCATTCCCGGTACAGAACCTGAGCCGGCAAGAGATGGTAAAAAAATGCTTTGAGGACAATCAAATATCCCGTTGATAGCGGTCAGGCTTTTCAGGATACGCCCGGTTTATTTTTGTTTGATGATCCGGAAATCCGGGCAGCTATTGACCGGTAAAGGAAGGCGGGGCTCCCCGCGGATTGATTTACCCGCAGTAAAAAATAATTTTATGAGAACGATTATCGCTCCAACCGATTTTTCCCCTGTCTCGATAAATGCGGTGAATTATGCAGCGGATATGGCGTGCATGCTCAGAGCCAATTTAACGCTTTTTCATGTGTACCCGGTCCCGCAACCGGTGAGTGAGGTGCCTGTAACTGAATACAACATTGAGCAGATAGAATCCGATGCCAGAAGAACAATCAATGCTTTAAAAGAAGCGCTGCTTGATCGCACGGGCGAAAGGGTCATCATCCATAACGAATTAAGAGCCGGTGACGTGCTGTCAAATTTAACCGGCTATTGTGCGGAAGTAATGCCTTATGCAGTAGTAATGGGCGCAGAAAGCCTGGGTAGCCTGGAGCGGTTTATATCAGGTGGCAAAACAACAGGAGCGGTTAAACGCCTGGAGGCACCCTTATTTATTGTGCCGGCAACTGCTAAATTTAAACGTATTGCTAAAATAGGTCTTGCCTGCGATCTTAAAAAGGTCATTGAAACAGTGCGGGTGAAGGAGATCAGGGAGCTGGTAAATGAATTTGATGCCGAACTGCATGTATTGTATATAAGAGAAAATTTTCAGGATACGGTTAGCGCCGAAGCAGCAGGAGAGTCGGATTGGCTAAAGGCAATGTTGGGTGAATTGCATCCTAAGTACCATTTTATTAATGATCCCGATATGGAACATGGAATTGCTGAATTTGTGGAAAAAAAGAAACTGGATCTGCTTATTGTCATTCCCAAAAAACACAAGCTCCCCAGTAAATTATTCCACCCAGGTCATTCGCAGCGGTTAGTGCTTCACACACAGGTTCCTGTAATGTCTCTTCACGAATAATACAGTTGACTATGAGAACGAATGTTTATATAAAGAAGTTTAATGAAATCGGTATAGCCGACACCCAGACGGTAGGTGGAAAAAATGCATCTTTGGGAGAAATGTTTACCCGGCTTTCTTCCAATGGCATACAGGTGCCTGACGGGTTTGCCACTACCTGTTTTGCTTTTGAGGAATTTCTCACGTACAACGCTCTTCATTTGCCATTACATAACCTGATGAGGCAGCTCAATATTGCTGACTTTTCAAACCTGTCGCAAACAGGAGTGCAGGCAAGGGAATTAGTTATGAATGGAGAAATGCCCCTTAAATTCAGGGAAGATATTATCGGCGCATACAGGCAGTTGACTGGCAAAGACGATCTTGCGGTAGCTGTTCGCAGCAGCGCCACTGCTGAGGATCTGCCGAATGCCAGCTTTGCAGGCCAGCACGAATCTTATCTTAATATTAAAGGAGAAGAACAGTTAGTAAAAGCCATTCAAAAATGTTTTGCATCGCTATATACCGACAGGGCTATAAAGTACCGGCAAGATAGTGGCTTTCCTCATGAAAAAGTGTCGCTTTCGGTGGGAGTACAAAAAATGGTACGTTCCGATAGGGGCTCTTCCGGTGTTGCCTTTACCTTGGAACCCGAATCGGGATTTCGTAACATCGTACACATCAGCGGCGTTTGGGGACTTGGCGAAAATATTGTACAGGGTACGGTTATACCCGACGAATTTTTTGTTTTCAAGCCTGCATTGCTGCTGGGGAAAGATGCTATTGTGCAGAGAAGGCTTGGTGAAAAGGCAAAGACAATGATCTACAGCGACAGCGGGGATACAACAGTTGTTAATACCGTTACCTCAAAGGAAAAACAGGATCAGTTTGTGCTCAGTGATGAAGATGTGAGCAAGCTTGCACGATGGGCGGTGACCATTGAAGCGCATTATCAAAAGCCAATGGATATAGAATGGGCTAAAGACGGCATTACCGGAGATTTGTTTATCATTCAGGCACGGCCGGAAACAGTGCATGCACAAAAAAATCCACTCATTATAAAAGAATACCGGTTGACCGGGAAAGGCGATATGTTAGCCCGGGGAGAAGCGATAGGATCGAAAATAGTGTCAGGTACTGCCAGGCTGCTGGATTCGCCGGAGGAGTCGTATAAGCTACAGCCCGGAGAAATATTGGTGACTGCCCTGACCAGCCCGGATTGGGATCCGATTTTAAAAAACGCTTCTGCAATTATTACCGGCAAAGGCGGCAGGACCAGCCATGCTTCTATTGTTGCCAGGGAACTGGGAGTGCCCGCCATTGTCGGGTGCGGCGATATTGCAGGAAAGATATCGGACGGCGAACTGATCACGGTTTCGTGCTGCGAGGGGAAAACCGGGTTTGTTTATAAAGGACAGGCATCCTTCACCGAAACCGAACTGGATATTTCAACCATAAAAAAAACCACTACAAAGGCGATGCTGATCGTGGCTGATCCTGAGCAGTCATTCAGGCTTTCTTTTTATCCAAACGACGGCGTCGGGCTCATGCGCATGGAGTTTATTATAACGCATTTTATTCGCATTCACCCTATGGCGCTTGTGCATTTCAATGATCTGAAAGATGGCGCTGCAAAGCAGACCATTGAGCAAATGACACATTCTTTTCCTGATAAGAAAAAATATTTTACCGATAAGCTGGCTGAAGGCATAGGTACTATTGCGGCAGCCTTCTATCCCAAGGATGTGATCGTGCGCATGAGCGATTTCAAAACAAATGAATATGCCGATCTTATCGGCGGGAAGGATTTTGAACCTGAAGAAGAGAATCCTATGATAGGATTCCGCGGCGCTTCACGGTATTACAATGATCTTTACCGGGAAGGTTTCAGGCTGGAATGCGAAGCCATTAAGAAGGTGAGAAATGATATGGGGCTGGATAACGTTAAAATAATGATACCGTTTTGCAGGACTGTAGAAGAAGGCAACAAAGTATTGCTTGAAATGCAGCAATCCGGGTTGCAGCGGGGAATAAACGGACTGCAGGTATACGTGATGGCCGAAATTCCCAGTAATGTGATATTGGCTGAGAAGTTCGCCCGGATTTTCGACGGATTCTCCATTGGTTCCAACGATCTTACGCAACTTACTCTGGGGCTTGACAGAGATTCTACTATCCTCAGCAGCATGTTTAACGAACAGGACAATGCGGTTAAGGAAATGATCGCGACCATGATCCAAAAAGCGAAAGCAGCGGGCGTGCACATAGGCTTGTGCGGACAGGCGCCCAGTGATTTTCCAGGGTTTGCCAGATTCCTGGTGGAACAAGGCATTGAAAGCATATCTTTTAATCCCGACGCGTTGTTTAAGGGAATCGAAAATATTCAGAAAGCAGAACAAGCCATTAAAAGCAGGAAGATCCATACATTAGTGACTACACACCGGTAATAGTGCAAACAACCATCTGCTTATCCATATCTGCGGCAGCTTATTGATGGTTGTTACCCGTTTTGATGATCTGGATCATCTCAATTGTATCCGGGAGCCACTAAATTGCACCGTTTACTTAATTCAGTCTTATTTTTTACCTTGTAGGTGAGGATTTCCTGCGAGTGGTATTAAATATCCTGCTATGGATACTGCGCACAATCTTGCAGACGTATTAAAAAGAGACTTCTTGGTAGCTTTGTGCAACGGCATTAAGGAAGGCGCCGCCATAATTGAAAAAATATCGGGGAAAATTATTTTTTGTAATAGCGCGTGGAGCGAAGTATTTGATGCCAACCCATCTGATAATATCAGCCTGTTGCCGGTTTTTGCATCAAGAAAAAAAAAGCTGACTGATAAGCAACTTTTGTATCGTATAAGAGTAGCCGAAGAAGGTTCTTTCCATGAGCAGGTAGAATATGTGTCAAAAAATGGAAAACCATTTTGGGGAGAATTGATCTTTAGGGCGTTTACGCACAACAACAGATCATATTACTTGGCTGTGATTGACAGAATAGACAATATGAAAGAAAATGAGCTGAGGATAGCCCAGGAGAAACAACGACTTGAGGCGGTGCTGGAACATACCTGCATGGCCATTTTAGAAATAAATAAAGAAGCTGAGATCATCAGCATTAACCCTTTCGGCTTAACATTATTCGGGTATAGAAAAGAGGAGATTATGAACAGGAAGATTGAAGTATTAATCCCGGAAAGATTTCATTTAAAACATTTGTATCACAGGGAAAAATATACGGATCATCCCCAAAACAGACCCATGGGAATAGGGATGGACCTGCTTGCTGTAAAAAAGGATGGAACGGAGTTCCCGGTGGAAATTAGCCTGAGCGTCTACACAAGGAACGAGCAACAATATGTAATAGCTTTTATAAACGACATTTCCATCAGAAAAAAAGCTGAACTGGAGATAAAAAAGCTGAATGATGAGCTGGAAGAGACTGTGGAGCAACGAACAATAGAACTGAAGAATGCCATACAACAGTTGCAAATTTCAAAGGAGGAGCTTTCCATATCCCTCGAAAAGGAAAAGGAGCTCGGCGAATTAAAATCGAGATTTGTTTCAATGGCTTCTCATGAGTTCAGAACGCCCCTGAGCACTGTATTATCTTCTGCCTACCTGCTGGAGCAATATAATGCCGGAGAGGAGCAGCCCAAGCGGGAACGGCATTTAAAACGGATTATTTCATCGGTAAATATGCTAACCGATATCCTGAATGATTTTCTTAATGTTGGAAAAATCGAAGAGGGGAGAATACATGTTAAGTACACCATGTTTGATGTGCAAAAGTTAATCACTTCAGTAACGGAAGAAATAAAAAACAATCTTAAGAAAGAACAAACAATTCATTACCGCCACGAGGGTATGACCGAGGTCTTTCTCGACGCTTCCTTACTAAAGCACATTGTAATGAACCTGATATCTAACGCCAGCAAGTTTTCACCTGAGTCCGGCCGGATAACCATTCACACGCTTACCAATGAAACGCAGTATATTTTTTCTATAAAAGATGAAGGTATCGGAATATCGGAAGAGGATCAAAAGCATTTGATGGAGCGGTTCTTCCGAGGTACCAACGCCACTAACATCCAGGGAACCGGGTTGGGATTACATATTATTTCCAAATATGCTGAGCTGATGAATGGAACTATTCAATGCAGGAGTGCACTGCAAAAGGGCACGGAGTTTATTATAACCTTCTCTAAAAACAATATGCATGATGAAAAAAATACTGATCATTGAGGATAATGAAGATATAAGAAGTAATACAGCAGAGATACTGGAGCTGTCGAATTATAAAGTATCGGTAGCGGAGAACGGAAAAGCAGGCGTATCCAAGGCCCTGGAGAATTTGCCCGACCTGGTGATTTGTGATATCATGATGCCGGAACTGGATGGCTACGGAGTGCTTCACGCCCTGCAAAGAAACGACGCAACAAAAAATATTCCTTTTATATTTCTCACCGCTAAAGCGGAACGCAATGATATGCGTAAGGCAATGGATCTTGGGGCAGACGATTATCTTACCAAGCCATTTGACGGGACCGAGTTGTTAAATGCTGTTGGCAGCCGTCTGAAAAAGCTGGAATTGTTAAAGCAGGATCTTCAGTCAGATTTAAATGGAGTGCATCAATTGCTCGAAGCTTCATCGGGGAAAAGTGAATTACAGGCGCTCACTGAAAACCGGAATGTCAACCGTTATAAAAAGAAGCAGATCATTTATTCAGAGGGAAATCACCCCAACCGTCTTTATTATGTATTGCGGGGGAAAGTAAAAGTATTTAAGGTCAATGAAGAAGGAAAAGAGCTGGTAACAGAGCTTTTCAGCGAGGGTGATTTTGTAGGGCATATAGCTCTTCTTGAAAATGCAATTTACAAAGACACCGCAGAGGCTTTGGAAGATACAGAACTGGCAGTCATACCCCGGGAGGACTTTGATGAATTGATTGACAGGAACCTGCAGATAGCCCGGAAATTCATACAGCTGCTTGCTAAAAATGTTTCTGAAAAGGAAGATCAGCTTTTAAACCTTGCCTACAACTCGTTAAGGAAGAAAGTAGCTAACGCACTATTGATGATCCAGGATAAATACAGGAAAGATAAAGAAGAATCCTTCACTATAGACATCAGCCGCGAAAATCTCGCCACTGTTGCCGGTACTGCTACCGAATCGCTGATAAGAACACTTGGCGACTTCAAAAATGAAAAACTGATAGAAATACATGACGGATTGATCAGGATCCTCAATCAGCCTAAACTGGAGAAATTATTCAACTAATTGGTTTCAGTGTATAAAAATGCCCCGCCAAACATCAAAAGACGGGGCGAAGAGCCTTGCAATAAGCAGATTTATTTCACGGCTATATGTTTTGCCTGTGAATTTTTTACAGGTTCCTTTCTCGGTAAGCTTACCTTTAATATTCCTTCTTCATAGGTTGCTTCTACTTTTTCTTTCTCTACATCATCAGGCAGGGTAAAACTGCGGCTGAATGAAGAATAATTATATTCCTTTCTTGTAAATTTTTTGTCTTTTTCTTCTCTGTTCTCTTCTTTTTCAGAGCTTATCGTAAGAATATTACCATCTACATCCAGCTTAAAATCGTCTTTCTTCATTCCCGGTATAGCTACCGACAACTGGTATTCATTTTTTTGTTCGGAAATGTTTACGGCAGGAAGGTTCATTAATCTATTCCAGCCATTTTCCTTGTTTATCCATTCATTCCAGGGTTTGAAAAAATCATCAAAGAATGAAGGCATCCTTTCCGATAATCTTGTAAGTGCTTGCGTTGCCATAATTTTTGATTTTTGATTGTTATTAATTGAAGAACAAATCTATTATTGAAATAATATCCGTCAAAAGACCATCATCATCAAAACAAGTGAGAGCAGTCAGCAACAGGCTATGGACCATTATAAGGCACAGGCGTTTCGTTATTTATGAAGGGAACCGCATCTGATTATAAAAGTCGAGCTTCATGGCATTAAATCTTTCTTCTGTCTTTTGGATGTTCTTTCTTATGATCTCTAATCTCGATTCTACTGTATTGATGATTGCCCCGTCTTCAAACAGTTCTCTGGTAAGCAATTTGTCAAAGCCGGAGATGTCGTTCCTTAGCACTTTAATAAGATCGTCATGTTTTAAGAAGCTGTTATGGAATTCTTCTGCTCTTGGAAGCAGTGCTTTATCCATTTTTTTCTGCAATATTTCGGACAGGCGGCTTTTCAGGCGTATGTTTTCTTCTGTCATGAAATCAAGATTCCTTTTCCAGGCGTCGCTTTCAAAAACCAGTTGTTCTAACTTCAGGGTTATCATTTTTTCGAATTTAAATATATTTAAATGCAAAAAATTTTAAGCCAAACTATCTCCTGAAAACAAATGTATTTCAAATTAGATACCCGGATAATAATGTTGATCAAACGAATGCCTGATGCAGGTCAGGAATGCCTGCCCCGTTTACGTTCTCTGCTTAAGCAGCCTGGACAATTTCAGCTCATAGCCGACCAAAACGGCACAGTTGAAATATGTCTTCGTAAGGAAAGTCTTTTAACAGGAATAGTTGAGGTGAGCTCCAGGGATTCTTTTGCATCAGTGAGCGTTAGTAAGAAATAAGACCTATGACCTGCAATCAACTTTTCAGCTACAGGGCATATCTTAATGTGATGCCATAGATGGCAGGATCACCCAGTACAGCCGCATAATAGCCTGAGCCCCCGGAGGCAGGCAACAATTGTTCGAAATAATTTTTATTCAGCAGGTTCCTTCCCCATACAAAAGCTGAAAACCCTTTTTTAGGAGAGCGAAAACCTGCCCGGGCATTCAGCAGCGCGTACCCGTCAATGTTCATGTATATGGAAGGGGAAGCGCTTGAAGAGAATGCGGAACGGTAATAACCGTCTGCAGCAATAAAGAACCTGGAAGGATTACCAAAAAAGCCGGCAGGCGTGCTGTATTCACCGTTCAATGATACTGCCCATTTGGAAATACCCGGCAAATCGCCACCCGAGATATCTTTATAGGCAGATGGCGCCCCGGTTTCTTCCAGCGGCACGGGTGCGTTTTTAAATGATACATATATTCCTTTCGTATAAGCCACGCCTCCACCCACGGAGAAATGTCTTCCTGCCCGGGAGCTGCCTTCAAGCTCCGCACCGCGTATCCTCACCTTCTCTGCATTGGCAAGATACCCGCGGTTCACGCCCGGCTCTGCAGTTTGCACCTGGGACTGGTAATCTTTTATGCCGGTATTGTAGATAGTAAGATTGAGCGTAGCGCCGGGAGCAGGGGTGGTCTTAATGCCGGCTTCGATATGCTGCACATATTCCGGTTTTATCACTGCAAGATCTGTCATCACTTCTCCGTCGTAAGTAGGTAAACCACCGAGGTTAAGCCCTACCGATTTGTAGCTGGTAGAGAAAGTGGCATAGGTGTTTACCTGGTTGCCTGCTTTATAGCTAAGCGTGAGCAAGCCTGACAGGTTTGTATTGTCGGTATTGGTCTTAAATGCCTGGTCGCTGTATACCGATTTTTTCATTGCGATCAGGTCGGGGTCGTCCGTATCTGATCCCCCATACGTTTTGCGGTTGAAGTCAACTTTTTTCCAGTCGTAATTATAGCGTAATCCTCCTAAAATATGCAGACGGTCAGTAAGCGCAAGATCCAGTTGCCCGAAAACAGCGCCGCTGAAGGTATTGAGCGTTGATATGGTATGTATGCCATAGCCTTCAAACAATCCCGGTGTGCTCCATTTGGGACTGGTGCTGCTCTGTGAAAAGCGCCATTGCGCTGAACCGGATTCTTCTGTATGGTAGGGATCGGTCTTGAGATCCTGCCCGATGGCAAAGACACCCACTACGCCGTTGAGCCTCGAAGAAAAGTTGCCGGCATACCGGATTTCCTGCGACCATTGCTGGTGTTTGGAAGGAGCCTGCGAAAGGCTCAGCACCGACAGGCTGGTGAAATCGCGGTCGTTGGAAGGATCCCATTTCCAGTAGCGCCAGGCTGTTGTGGAGGTAAGGGTGCCTGAACCAATCCTGATGTCAGCATTCAGCGAAACACCTCCAAGGTCATTATCGGAGCGCCAGGGGGTATTCTGATCAATTTTCCTGTCAAACGGATTGCGGCTGGGCAATTGATAATGCAGGTCGGCAATGATCTGTTCAAACTGCCTGTAAGCCGCCCTTTGTGTAGGAACCACGCCCGCAAATACCTGGGCATAGCCGTTGGGTCGCTGGCTGGAAGCATCGCAGGAGAGCGTGATCTCCACTTTGCCTGAAGGGCTGTATAACAGTTGTCCCCTGAAACCAAGGTTATTTATATCATTTATCTTTTCCCCGGTAACTACATTTTTGAGCATGCCATCCCGTTGGGTGCCGGAGATGGAGAGACGGCCTGCAAAATTTTTCCCCAGCCCTCCGGTTACAGAAGCTTTGGCCTGGATATATCCATAGTTGCCATAACTTATTTCGGCATTTGCGCCCGGTTTAAAAGAAGGTTTTTTCGTTACTATATTAAATGCACCGGCGGTGGTGTTCTTTCCAAATAGTGTGCCTTGTGGCCCGCGCAGCACTTCAATACGCTCCACATCAATAAAATCGAGCGTTGCGGCGGCGGGACGGGCATAGTATACACCATCTACGTAAAATCCCACTCCCGGTTCAATACCATCGTTGGTGAGACCAAAAGTTGTTCCCTGCCCCCTTATATTCAGGGCTGTATTCCTGGGGTTGGAAGAATATAGCTGCACTGAAGGCATGAGCTCCTTTAGACGGTTCACGTTAAAAGCGCCTGCATCATTGATCAGTGCGCCGGTGACCACCGACACAGCTACCGGTACATTCTGCAACACTTCGCGCCTCCTGCGTGAGGTAACTACAATAGTATCTGTTTGAAAAAGCGGTTGCAATTGTATCAACAGGTTGTTTATGGTTTGATCGCGTACAAATAGCTGGCGCGACTCAAAGCCTGCAGACGTAACCAGCAGGGTAAAGGGAAACTGCAGGTCTTTAAACGGTAAGACAAAGTTCCCTGCGGTATCTGTTACAGTACCTGCGGCGCTTTTTTTAACGGAGATGCTGGCATAAGGAATGCCTTCATTGTTTTCATTTACGACCTGCCCGGTAAATTGAGCAAATAACAGCACCGGCAATAGTACAGGGAGCATTGCAAAAAGTCCTTTCATAATTTTTTTTTGATGAATTTTTATTAGTCTACTGATTTTATAGACTAATAATTTAAAAAAATTCCCGGCTGCGTTTTCTAATACAATGTGATAGATCCGGGGAAATTCAACCTGCTATTATACAGGGGTTTTTAATGTTATGCATTAGTATGCACCAGCGATTAATTAATTATAATATGTCGTATTGTCCGGGGGAATGGTAAATTTATTGTCATGACACAAAAATCAGCACTATTTTTTAGTCTACCAAATTTGTAGACTATTATTTTAAAATTTTTTCTTTGGCGTCAATTTCATCGCCCATTGCCCCAGGCGGTAATGAACTGTGACCAGGCGGCGCTTAAGGGAAGTGCTACCGCTAAGTCAAAAACTCATTTGTAAAATAGTTATGTAAAACATACCTTCACTTTTACTTGTATCCACCTTTTACCCAAAAAAATCCAACAGGCAAATGAGCAAAAGCAGCTATCTCTTTTTCTTTTTATGCGCTGCGTGTATATTGCACGGTTATGCCCAGGCGCAGACAGCATTTACTTCCATACCACTCAACAGTCTCGATGCATTTGACCGTCCCGGTTCCAACTGGTCTGTTGCCGGCGATGCAGTGGCGGATCTCAATACCGAAGGTGTAATGAGCGCGCTACCGGGAACGGGCACAGTGGTAAATCTTATTTCGCAAAAGGACAATACCCACTTAGTGACCAAACAAAATTTTGGTGACATAGAGCTGGAATTGGATTTTATGATGCCGAAAGGGTCTAATTCGGGCATTTATCTCGAAGGGCGTTATGAAGTGCAGTTGTTTGACAGTTGGGGTAATACCGATCCCGGTTATGCAGACTGCGGAGGGATCTACCAGCGCTGGGATGATAATCGCCCAGGAGATAAAAAGGGCTATGAGGGTATGGCGCCGCTGATGAATACAGCCAGAGCGCCCGGCTTGTGGCAGCATGTGCGCATCAGGTTCCGTGCTCCCAGGTTTGACAGCCAGGGAAAGAAAACAGAAAATGCGCGCTTTGAGGCAGTATACCTTAACGGCGTATTGGTGCAGCAACAGGCAGAAGTGACAGGTCCAACACGTTCCGCTGCATTCCGGGATGAAAAGCCTGAAGGTCCGCTGATGCTGCAGGGCGATCATGGCAATGTGGCTTTCAGGAATATTTCATACCGTTTGCTGACAGGCGACAACTCAACACCGGAGGATACCGACCTTGATGATCCTATATTGATCAAAGCAAAGGGGCGTCCTTATTTGCTGAGAAGCTTTATCAGCTATAAAGACAAGCTGCTTACGCATGGTATTTCTGTAGGCGATCCAAAGGAAGTGAACTATTCGTATGATATGAAGCAGGGCGCATTGTTCCAGGTATGGCGCGGACAGTTTGCCGATGCTACCGATCTGTGGCACGGGAGGGGCGAGCCATATCAGCGTATCGTGCCGCTGGGCAGCGTGATTGTTTTATCTGACGGGCCTTCTCTTGCGGTCTTATCTGACGTAAATGCTACCCAATGGCCGGCAACGCTTGCATTTGATGATATGCATAATAAAGGGTATGTGCTTGATGCTGCAAGATCGCCTTCATTCAGGTACAGCTTTAATAACATGAATGTTACCGACAAGATATCCGTGCCGGATGCTAAGGGATTGACGCGAACCATTACTGTTGCCAACGCGCCGGCAGGATTGTATCTACGTGTTGTTGCAGGAAATAAAATTGAGCCTTTGGGCAGGGACATGTATGCTGTGGACGGAAAGCAGTATTACATTGCGGTGAGCGATAAATTAAAACCGCTTATCCGGCAGATAGGTAGTAGCCGGGAATTGCTCATCCCGGTAAAATCCAATGATCCTGTAACTTATTCTCTTATCTGGTAATTTTCGAACATCATGACCATCATATATAAAAAGCTGAATGACATTGTTAAGTATACGATCGCTGCACTTTTTTGCACCTGTGTGCTCGGGATAGCCGTCGGTTATGCTCAAAAAGATGCTGCGGTGCACGTGCAGAAAGAAGAAGATTTTTATAAAATTCTTTCTGTGCCGATCCCTGATGATATTTTACTTGAAGTTGGCGGAATGACCTTTCTTCCCAATGATGAGCTTGCTGTTTCCACGCGGCGGGGAGAAGTATGGATCATCAGTAATCCTTACATGAAAAACGGCGCTATGCCGCACTACCGCCTCTTTGCGCAGGGGATGCATGAAGTGCTGGGGCTTAACTATATCAGGGGTGATATCTATGCAGTGCAGCGTTCCGAACTTACCCGCCTGCGCGATCTGAACGGCGACGGGGAGGCCGATGAATATGAAACTGTTTACAGTTGGCCGCTTGCCGGCAACTACCATGAGTTTGCGTATGGGCCTGTGCTGGATAAAGACGGCAATATGATCATTACGCTGAACCTTGCCTGGGTAGGCGACCATGGCGAGAGCTTATCCAAATGGCATGGCTGGATGATAAAGATATCGCCCGACGGGAAAATGAAGCCCTATGCGGCAGGGATGCGTTCCCCGGCAGCTTTTGCGCTCAATGACAATGGTGATATTTTTTATTCGGAAAACCAGGGCGACTGGGTAGCGTCGGGGAGCATAACACATGTAGCCGAAGGAGATTTTGTGGGAAATCCTGCAAGCCTTGTGTGGTCGGGACTGCCGGAGTCGAATGTAAAACTTAAGAAGGGGGATATACCTGATACCAATGAACCGAAGTATGATGTGGCGCAAAGGGTGCCGGGACTTAAGCCCCCTTCTGTATGGTTCCCGCATACTATTCTCGGCATATCCACTTCGGGTATACTCAACTATGACAAAGGAAAGATGGGACCTTTTGAGGGACAGCTTTTTGTAGGCGACCAGGGACAGAGTAAGATCATGCGTGTATTTCTTGAGAAAGTAAAAGGTGTATACCAGGGTATCGTATTTCCTTTTCGTGAAGGGTTTTCTTCTGGTATACTGCGCATGAACTGGGGATCGGATGGCAGCATGTTTGTTGGGATGACATCCAGGGGCTGGGGCGCAACAGGAAGAGCGCCATACGGACTGCAAAGATTATCCTGGAACGGGAAAATACCTTTTGAAATGAAAAGCGTGGAAGCAAGACCGGATGGATTTGAAATTACATTTACACAACCGGTGGATGCTGTTGCAGCACGGGATGGCGCTTCTTATGCCGTTACCAGGTTTACTTATCAATATCATCACAATTACGGCAGCCCTATCATTAATTCCGGCGCCTGTCCAATAAGAGCGATAGAAGTATCACCGGACCGGATGAAAGTGAGATTGGTAGTGGACAGCCTGAAGCTGGGGTATATTCATGAGATCAAGGCGGAAGGCGTATTGTCTGCTGACCGTAATACATTGCTGCATAATTTTGGATACTATACGCTCAACCAGATACCTGACGGTAATAAGCTGGCTATTACAGATGCCAACAAAGTGCAGCCGATGAGTCATCATCATATGATGAATAATGCCGGTAAAGCAACGCCTTTGGCAATTGCTGCCAGTGAAAAACATACCACCCGGATGCCGGCTTCCTGGAAGAATAAAGTAGACCGTACTCTTACAATGGGTACAAAGCCGGGATTGAAATTTGACAAAACAACGCTTACCGTAAAGGCAGGAGAGCATGTAAAGCTGGTGTTCAATAATAATGATGATATGATGCATAATATGGTGATCACGCGCCCGGGTGCTGCCAACAGCGTGGGAGAGGCCGCCACCAAACTGGGGCTGGCGGGAGAAAGAGTATCGTATGTGCCGGCGATGCAGGATGTGCTTTTTCATACAAGATTATTAGAGCCTACAAAGTCGGAAACGATATATTTCACCGCTCCCGATCAACCGGGGCAGTATCCTTATATATGCACTTTTCCGGGGCATTACCTGGCAATGCGGGGGATATTAGTGGTGACGAGATGAAGCAGTGAGTGGGCAATGGAGAGACGTGAGACGTCAAAGGTGGATAGACTATAATGAGACGTGAGATGAATTCTCTGAAACCTGAGCTCTGAAACCTGAAACCATAACATATAAAGCCTCTTTTCTATGCGCAGAATTTATAGCAAAACGTTGATGATCATAGTAATGCTGGGTCTGTTGTCTGTACCTGCATCTGCCCAGAAAGACAGGAAAATAAAAGTGCTTATCATTGACGGGCAGAATAACCATGATAACTGGCCGCAGACTTCTAAAATGATGAAAGGCTGGCTGGAAGCGACAGGGCTTTTTACCGTGGATATTGCCACTACACCTTCTCACGGAGAATCAATGGAAGGGTTTAAGCCGGATTTTGAGCAATACAAGGCAGTGGTAATGAACTATAACGGCGATGCATGGCCGCAATCTACAAAAGAGGCGTTTGAAAAATATATGCGTTCAGGAGGAGGTATGGTGAGCGTGCACGCGGCAGACAATGCATTCCCTGAGTGGGTGGAATACAATAAGATGATCGGGCTTGGCGGCTGGGGAAACCGCAATGAGAAGGATGGACCTTATGTATATTACGACAGCACCGGTAAATTAGTGCGGGACAATAGCGCCGGTGTAGGAGGCAGTCATGGTACCTTTCATGCATTCAGGATAGATATACGCGATAAAAATCATCCCATTACCCGCGGCGTACCTGATAGCTGGATGCACAATAAAGATGAGCTGTACGACCGCCTGCGCGGGCCGGCAGCACACATGACGGTGCTGGCGAGCGCTTACAGTGCTAAAGAGGAGAGGGGGACAGGAAGAGATGAACCTATTATGATGGTGATATCATACGGAAAAGGAAGGATATTCCATACCACACTGGGGCATGCTAATGAGTCGCAGCAGTGTACCGGTTTTATCATGTTCCTGCAAAGAGGGGTGGAGTGGGCCGCTACGGGAAAAGTGACACAGGCGCTCCCGGCGGATTTTCCGGGAAAGGATGAGGTGAGGGTGAGGAAGTAGTAGTAAGTGGTAGGTGGTAAGGGGTAAGGGGTGCTTGTTTCTTACCACTTCATCACATCCGATATGCAAATATTTAGAAGGAAACAGGCAGCCACTTCCTTACAAAGATCCTTCATAAAATAAACGTGGAATCATTTACGGGACAAACAGCATTAAAGTCCTGTTTGCCTGCCGCATCATTCAGATATTTATAACGCGGAGATCCTGTAATGTATTTTGCATGACCAAATGCTTCTATTTCCGGTATGATCTCAATCCCCTTACGTCGTGCATAGGCGATTATCGCTTTTATTTCTTTGTGTGAATAAGCGCCCGGACACATGATAAGATCCGGGCGGGATGAAAATCTATACGCTGAACCTTCGTCATCGGTCAATCTGAATATAATGGTATTCAGATCATTTGCTTTACAGAGATCAATGATATTGAAATAATATTTTAATGACTCTGTAGTACGGGGCGCATCAATCATAAAGCCGCGAAAAAAAGTTGGCTGCGAACTGGCGGGGGAAGCCGGGGTCAGTAAATATAGTAATACGATCAGTGAAAATATTTTTTTACGGGCTTTCGTTGCCGCAGGATATAGCGGCATAGCAGCCGGCTGATCACCTGAGGTATTTTTATTGAACTTCATTGTTTATAATTATTTATGATTTTGTATGCTCTGATCTCTTGGCCCGATATCTTCCATATTTATTGGATTGAAACCTAAACCAAAAGCAGGAGAATGTTCTTTTAAAGAAAAATCAAAATGCGCTGCATCCGTAAACATTGGATCAGTATACAGTGAGTGTGTATCATTGCCGCTATTTTGCCAGTCTTGCCATGATTGCTTATAAAACCGGACGCTGTTTACTGGTAATAAAGGATTATAAAATATATTATAGTCCATTGTAAAAGTATGCGTCATCGCGGTGGTGCCGTTATCGGGCAGGTTGGGGTTGGTATAATAATTATAGCTTAGCTTATCCCAGTTCCCATCCAGCAGTACTCCTTCTTTCCAGTATATAATATTCTTTTCAAAATAAACGCTTTGATGCGGCTCAATCCTCGTCCTGTTCAGCTGCTGTAATTTTCCAAAGGCAAATATGTTATTGTGAACGGTTATTTCTTTTGCATAATGAATATTATACGCTGCAAATTTTGTATTGTATACGATATTATTTTCTACTAAAATACCCGACGATCCTTCATCATTATAGATGCCCCATCCGCCATAGCTATGTGCATCCACATCATGAATTAAATTATTCCGGATAACGGTTCCAGGTGAAACACCTAATGTATATATTGCGCCCATATCAGAAAGCAGCCCCTTGCCAATATTATAAATATGATTGAATGCAATGACATTATCCCTGCTTATACTGGGCTGATAGCCCCATTCCCATCCGGCAGATATGCCGGTATAATAGCCGTCATGTATATTGTTGTGCTCAAACCTGTTGCCATAGGCATGCCTTGATAATATACCTACAGCGGAATTGTATTTAATACCATAATCAGTGATCTCGTTATCGCTGATGATATTGCCGTAAGTATGCAGTAAAGGATGATCTTTAAGCGTACCTCCGTTCAATTTAAAGCCGCCGCCGGCAAGATGGCTGATAGTATTGAATTCAAATGTATTATTACTGCAGCCTTCTCCTATATCAAAAGCGTAACCGCTGATATTGGTGATGGTGCAATGGGAGAACCTGCAATATTGTGCACCTTTTAATGTAAAAGCGGCAGGCACGTCTAAAGCGCCCTGTGCATTGTTGACGCTGGTTGCAGGAAGTTGAATATTGGCATATTCAAACACCAGGTTGCTGAAGTGGAGACTGCTCACCACCTTGCCGGACAACGGATCTCCTTCAATGGTCAATATTGTGCTTACAAAGGGCACAACCACTTCTGCCGTGGCTAAGTCTTCGTTGTTAAAGGGGATATAATACACCCTGGCAGCTTTTTTGTCTATGTACCATTCCCCCGGGTTTTGTAAACCCTCCCAAACATTTTCTACTATATAGCGGGCGCCCTCTGTATTAAAATCATCCGTAAATGCTTTGCCGGAGGGATGCCTGAAAGAAACAATATGTTCCCGGGGATCTACGGCATCAATGGTTAAATGTGTATCCGTCCAGAAATGATATACCACCAATGTTATATCCCGCAGGTTCTTCCAGTGCGGGTTTATATCGCCTGCATTATATTCAAAACGTTTGCTTGATTTATTATATGGCGCTGAACCGTCAGGAAATCCTTTTACCCTGTAAAACCCTTTTTTAGGCAATCTTGCGCTTTGTCTCCGCTCACCATTTACAAACAGCTCGGAGAAATCAGTATTCCCGATCGCCGATGTATTAAGATCTGCAAAAAAGATATTGTTTTTAAACTTCTTCCATCCTGTTAAGCTTCTCCCGCCGCTTATGGTCACTTTCCCGCCTGGTAACGCGCTATATATTACAGGTGCATTTTTACTTCCGCCATCGGCCGGCTCAAAGCGAAGGGGTTCGCTGATCTCATACTTACCTGCTGCTATTGCCACTTTAACAGTATCGGAAGAATGGTCTTTTTTATATGCCCCCACCATTTTTTTTGCTTTTTGAATAGTGGCAAACGCTGCTTCGATACTTGTGCCGGAAGCATTGTCATTTCCATTTTTTGAAACGTAAAACGTTGTAGTCTGCGCCGATAAAAAAAAACTGAGGCAGCACGATATTACAACGCCGGAAAACCTGATAAGATCAAACACGGGAATATGTATTTACAATGAATAATAGTATTGTACTAACAAATGATTTATCGTTCGTGACTTTAGCATTAATTTCTATCATTCCGCCACTCTTTTCGCCAGTTCTCCAACCGGCACATTAATTTGTTTGCCTGCCTGCACACCATTCCTGTAGGTAACCACTTTTACTGTTGCCACATCATCAGGCAAAGCAAACGGTTTGCTGTATTTCGGGTAATACTCATCAGGATTGGTTTCATCAAGCGAATAATACACATCAATACCCGGCAATTCCGTATCAATTACGGGCATCAGTCTTCCGGATGCATCTCTTTTGGCGGTAATGATGGCGTCAAACATACCGCGTGAATATTTAATTTTTGCCATGTCAAAGCGGTCAAAAGTCTTTTCTACTTTTTGCGCAAAGTGCAGCCAGTCTTTTTTAGCTTCGGGCGACCAAACGGACTCTGCAATGGCCAGGGACCTTGGCCACAGCATAAATTGTACCGTACGCATATTAGGTACCTGCTCTGTCCATAAGTTTCCCTGTCCGCCTAAAATATGAGCCGCATCCGCACCTTCCGGAACAGGGTTGAACTTATAGGTTTGATTCAGCCGGAGCTTATCATATACGGGAGGGTCAACCAGAGAATCGCTTTGAAAATAATCAAGATAAGTATATTGCAACGGAGTCATTACCACATCATGCTTTAGCCTGCTTGCTTCAACGCCCCAGGACTCATCACGGTAGGCCATCACCGTAGCTGAGGGCGGCAACCCGCCATCAATAATTTCGTTCCATCCCATAAACTTTTTGCCATGTGACTCGACGATCCTTTCTACTCTTTTTGAAAAATAGCTCTGCACTTCATTGATGTCTTTGAGATGTTCTCTTTTTATAAGCTGTTGAACGGAATCGCTGGCTTCCCAAAAATTCTTGGCGCATTCGTCTCCTCCCATGTGAATGTATTCAAAAGGGAAGAGTTGCGCAACCTCTGCAACTACTTTGTCAATAAATGCATAAGTTGATTCTTTACCGGGGCAGAGCATGGTCTCTTTTACAGCCACGGGCCAGTTGACATATTTTACACCGTCGTATACCGTCATTTTATTAGAAGAACAGGTAAGTTCCGGGTAAGATGCGACAGCTGCCCGGCTATGCCCCGGTACGTCTATTTCAGGTAATACATCTACAAACCTGTCTGCTGCATAGCGCACAATTTCCCTGATGTCTTCATGAGTGTAAAAGCCCCCGTAATCTTTGGGCTCATTGGGATCGGCCCTGGTGGTATTTGCCCATTTCCCTAACCTCTTTCCCCTGTAGGCCCCGATCCTGCTAAGATTGGGTAAAGCTTTTATTTCGATCCGCCACCCCTCGTCATCTGTTAGGTGTAAATGCAGGATGTTATATTTATAGGCAACCATCTCATCAATGAACTGTTTTACTTCCTGCACCGAAAAGAAATGCCTTGCCACATCAAGCATAAGACCTCTCCAGCGGAATCTCGGATAATCAACAATAGCTACCGAAGGAACCCTCCACTGTATATTTTTCACTATCTGCTTAGAAACAATTCCTTTGGGCAAGAGCTGGTATAATGTCTGAATAGCGTAAAAGGCACCGGCAGCATCATTATACCGGATATGTATCAGGTAAGGCGTTACGTTGATCCGGTAACCTTCTTTACCCAGCACCGGATCATTGACTTTTGAAAAACGTATCACGTTCTTAGCCGGAGATCCTTTCGCCGCGATAGTTGTTTTCAATTGCAGCCCGGATGCCCGAAAAAGCTGATCTGTAAAGCTTTGGGAAACTTTTTTTATGGAATCTCCGCCATTGATGATTTCAATGACTGTGCTGCCTGTTATGGCAAACAGTCCTTTGCTGGTTTGTACAGACACCGGCTCCGGGATAATGGAAATGTTCATTTTATCCTGGGCAAAACATATTGTGCCAAGAAACACTCCTATAACCGGTATTAATACTTTTTTCATGTCGAGAAAGAAATTATAGTGAAAACTGTTTAATTTGGGGTACGTTACCAATTTTAATATTACATCAATTTTCAAGTATGAAAGATAAGCATTCCCGCCGAAATTTTGTAAAAAAAATAACGCTTTCCGGATTAGGGCTATACATATCACCGGATATTATTTTACCTGATAAAATCAATGATAATACAGGTTATTTAAAAAAACGTATTGGCATTATTGGACTGGATACATCCCACAGTACAAATATTATGCAACTGCTTAACGGGGAAAAGAAATTTTCCGGCGCTGATGGCTACAGGGTGGTTGCGGCTTACCCGTATGGAAGCCGGGAAATAAAATCAAGTTATGAGCGGATACATTCTTACATTAAGGAAGCTGAAAGGCTTGGTGTGGAAATCGTTGACTCTATAAGCGCACTGTTGGAAAAAACTGATGTCATCCTTCTGGAGACGAACGACGGCAAACCAAGATTAGCGCAGGCCATGGAAGTGATCCGTTCAGGTAAGCCTGTATTTGTTGACAAACCCGTGGCGGCCACGTTCAAAGATGTGATTGCCATATTCAAGGCAGCTGAAAAAAAACGGGTGCCTGTCTTTTCCTCGTCTACTTTAAGATATACGCCGCAAATAGACCTGCTTTTATCCGGTGAAAAGATCGGTAAGATCACCGGCGTTGATACCTATAGTCCGTGCCCGCTGCAAGCCGGGCATATTGATCTTTGCTGGTATGGAATACATGGGATAGAACCTTTATTTACACTCATGGGTACTGGTTGCAAAGAAGTGAAGCGAACATATAGCCGTGAGACCGATATGGTGGTGGGCAAATGGAACGATGATCGTATTGGAAGCTTCCGGGGACTGCGCACAGGAGCGGAAGACTATGGTGGAACAGCCTTCGGGGAAAAGGGCATTGCGGCTGTCGGGACTTTTGCAGGTTATGACGGTCTGTTAGCAAAGATCATACAGTTTTTTAATACCGGTGTATCGCCCGTGCCGGTAAAAGAAACCTTGGAAATATATGCCTTTATGGAAGCTGCCGACTGGAGCAGGCAGCGCGGGGGAACTACTGTTACCTTAAATGAAGTATATAAAAAGTATGGGTTACACCCGTAAAAATATTTTCTTCTTATAGAGCAAATACAAAAGGAGAAACTTTGCTGTAACCATGCATGTCGCATACATAAGTAGTGTATATGGCTCATGCGAAAGTTGCAAAAGCCAGTTGAACAAAGCCCTGGTAGTATACTCCCAGTTAATAAAAAGTCCGGAAATGTAAATGAGAATGGAGTTCATACCGATCACCTTAAAAAAGAAAGCCCATTTTTTATATCCCAACACGTCTATGATATAATAAAAAGCAGCTAATAATAGCAGGCTGAAACCACCGGCATATAATACAAAGCTGCTGCTCCATAAATTTTTATTGATCGGGAAATCAAGATCCCACCATCTTGCGAGCAATAAAAATAGCGCTCCCGTAATCAGCATTCCCAATGATTTCCTGTTTCCGCTGACGGATCTTTTTTTTAAAAAAGTGCCGGTAATTATTCCCAGCAGCCCGGTGCTTACGGCGGGAATGGTGCTGACCAGGCCTTCGGGATCATGTATTTTCAGGTATAGGGTTCCCGGCATAACTGATCTGTCAATATAGGATGCAAAATTTCCTTCCATGCTGAGATCTCCCGGCGGGAAACCGGGTGCTGAGGTGAACTTTAACAGTAACCAGTAGCCGATGATCAGCGCCGCAAACCATATCATCTGCGTTCTTTCTTTTGAATACAGGTAGATGATATTTGCCAGCATATATGCTAATCCTATCCTGCCCAGCACACTTGCAAAACGGTATTCGCTCAAAGGCTTTAATACAAAATGCCCGTCGGGGTGATTGGCTGTAATAAAGCCGATAAAGATCAGGATCAGGCTGCGTCTGACGATCCGGCGCAGTAATTCATTCCTGGTCTTTCCTTTTTCCAGCTCCTTACCTATGGAATAAGGTGTAGCTACACCGGCTATAAATAAAAAGAGTGGAAATATCAGGTCAAAAAAATGAAACCCGTTCCAGTCGGGGTGCTCCATCTGTGCAGCAGCGGCCTGCCAGAAAGTAGCTCCTGATATTACTGCGATGGCTTTTACTATGGCATCGCCTCCCATTATCCAGAACATATCAAAGCCTCTTAACGCATCCAGTGATTCGAGCCTCGTTTTATTTATTTCAATTACTTTTTTCATGTAATGGTATGCTACATTTTATTTCAAAATGCTATTGGACGTATTTTAATTTTTTGCAAGCGGAAACATGCAACGGATTGAAATCCGTTGGAACAATATGCTACCGAGCCGATGGCCCGATCACATATTCCCGGGTGGGATTTCAATCCCATACGAAAAATTGAAATGCACCCAATGCTATTCCAGGTCATCATATCCTGACAAAAATATTTTTCCTGTACATGGTGTACAAGACAAGCCATTCGGTAAGGATCACAAAAAGCAGGATCACCGCAGGTTGATATGCCCCAAACAGGCCGGCAAACCATCCGAACAGCCCTTCTGCGAAATATCCATAGTGAATGACTTTTGGTGATACATATATGAAAATGGAATTCAGCCCTATCACCCTGAAAAAGAAAGACCATTTGATGTGACCTTTCCCATCAATTACGTAATAAAACAACGCAAGCAACAAAAGACTTAAACCTGTTGTAAGTAATACGAAAGAGCTTGACCAAAGATTTTTATTAATAGGGAAAACGCTGTTCCATAGCAGTGCAAGCATTATACCTGCCATACCTGCTATAGCTAACCATCCGGCTTTTTTTGCAGGAGACAGTCTTTCTTTTTTTAAGTAGTTGCCTGTTAAAATACCGGATAATGTGGTTGCTATGCCGGTAACCGTGCAGAGCAATCCGCAGGTATCGTGTATGCCCCGTGAAAGTTTTCCGGGTAAAAATGTACGATCGAAATAAGACATAAAATTACCGGGCTCCGTCAGGTCGCCCATGGGGAAACCCGGCGCTGATGTAAATTTCAGGAGGCCCCAGTAGCCGATCAATAGTGACCAGAACCAGACAATCTGCGTTTTTTCTGTAGTGTACAGATAAATGATGCTGGCAAAAATGTAAGACAAGCCGATCTTGCCAAGTACGCTGGGGAATCGTATTTCCGCCAATGGTTTTATATTTAACCCGTTGTTATAAAAAACACCTAACAGGATAAGTATTGTGCCGCGTTTAATGATCCTGCTTACAATCTGTTTACGGCTTTTTCCTTTTTGCAACTGGGTGTCTATGGAAAAGGTGGAAGAAATGCCGGATAGGAACATAAACAATGGAAAGATCATATCCCAAAAGGTAAAGCCATTCCAGTAGGGATGCTCAAACTGGGCAGCCAGCCCCGAGAGGAATGCTGTCTTTTTTATCCCTGCCAGGGTGGTAAAAAAATCTCCTGCTCCCATTATCCAAAACATATCGAAGCCTCTGAGCGCATCAACAGACTTCAGCCTGGCTGTTTTGGGAAAATATTTTTTTGAATTGTCCTGTTTCATTTTTTTGAGATAGCGTTGCGGGCTTCAAAGCGGGGGCCCGCAACGCTATTAAATTATTGGCTGTTTACCTGTAAGCTGATTCTGATACCGGTCTTACCCAAATAAATTTGTCGCTGGTATAAGGCTCTTCCGGAACAGTTCTGTCGCCGGGGCCGACAGGCACTTTAAGACCTCTTAAATAATTCAGCCTGTCAGGTTCATTAAACATTTCAATTATTCTTTCATTGTCAATCATGTCCTGTGTAATTCCCGAGGAAGTAATAGCTTCGTAAGCCCCGCCCACTGATACATCCCATGCTCTTTTGCGCACAACATTCAAATCTGCAGCGGCACCATCTTTATTATTAGCTTTAAAATTGCAGGCAGCTCTTGTTAAATAGATTTCTGCGAGCCTTACCACCGGTAAGTTCGTATTAAATCCCCCGGCACTTCTGTAATATTTATTATTCCAGATAGTTGTAATGTCTTTAATATCCTGTCTTTCGTCATGCAGCTTATCAGGATCTGTATCAGATGCGGGGTATCGTGCTGCCATTAATTGAGTAAAACGCTTGTCTCTTAATGCAGCAGGTTTAATGCCTGTGTTGGTGAGCGGATTATCCATCCAGCCTAATTTTTTAATAATAGCATTGCTCATTCTCGGTTCCACCCATGTGCACATACCCCAGACTGCCGCATTACTATTCAGCACGGTAAGATTATAGGGCACACGACCTGCGGTAGGATCGAAGAATGGAACATACATCAGCACTTCTTTTCCTCTTGATATATCGTTCTTATTCCATGCCTGGATAGGATCTTCAGACAGATCATAGTCGCCGCCATTTTGCCCGATAACAAAATCACATTCTGTTTTAGCATTTGTATAATCGCCCATAAGAAAATAAGTACGGGCAAGCATTGCAGCCGCTGTAAATTTATTTGCACGGCCTTGTTGATAAGAAGCATGCATTCCCGACACATATCTTTCAGGCAATAATTCCTTAGCTTTTTTAAAATCAGAGATCATTTGGTCAAACATCTCCTGGGTAGTTCCTAATTTTGAATTCTTAGCGTCTTCCACTCCTTTTGCATACGAAGTAATTAATGGGATATCCTGTATACTATTGTCGCCACCCGGCTGGTATGCATGTCCAAAAACATTCATCAGCATATAATATGAAAACCCGCGAACAAAATACAATTCACCCACAATCCTGTTAAAGTTATTCGTTTTGTCAAAATCGCTCATCCCGGGAAATGGATCACCATTATTATTAGCTACAAAATCGAGCGCATCATTACAGCCTGCAATTGCCTCGTAATTCCAGAGCCATATCCCTTCGGTAAGCGGAAATGGAGAACCCTGGTTCCTGTGATACCCCCACTCCGGGTCGTTTACCCAATCCACATCATCAGCTTCGCTGGTGAGCAATACATTATAATCAATATAACTGATGCTCCAGCTTGCGCCAAAAAATACCCGTGAGTAAACGCCAATAGGAGCCGCTTCAAATTCAGTTACCGTATTCCACGGACTCTGCGGCGGGCGCTCCACATCAAAAAACTTCTTACAGCTTCCGAAAGCCACCAGCACCAGCCCTGTAAGTATATATTTACGTATCTTTTTCATTTGATTGATTTTATTGTCTTCAAAATTTTATTTTGTTTAAGCAGGCAGAATATTTGCTCCTCTGTCAGAACCTTGCGTTTAAACCAACAGTCCATGTTTTTAATTGGGGTATCTGATCAATATCTGTCATAATAGCTCCTTCGGGGTCCCATCCGGGGAATTTTGTTTTTGTCCAGAGATTCGTCGCGGAAACATAAATTCTGAACGCCTGGAAGCCTATTCTTTTCAGCGCATCGGGTTGAAGGTTATATCCTAGTTGAAGATTCTTTAACCTGATAAAATCACCTTTATACATATACTTATCAAAAGTTATATAAGTAAATTCACGCGAGAAATCATCAACAACAGCTCCACCGATAACCTGTGAATTTCTGTAGGTGAGTTTCTGATATTTAGCTACATCACCAGGCTTTTGCCATGATTGATCTAATATTGCGGCTTTAAGATTATACTTTGAAGTCGGATAAGAATTTACCTGCTCATTAAAATCATAGATATAATTTCCCCCCGAAAAAGTGAACAGGAAGCTAAAATCAAAGCCTTTGTATTCAAAGGTATTGTTGAACCCTCCGTAATATTTTGGATCGGCAGACTTACCTTTCAAATCAAAGAAATTATTGGCGATATTGGTATTGGTGGCAAACACAGTGCTATCCTGCCCTGCGCCATTTTTAGCCCTTACAGTTTCTCCTGTTTTGGCATATACATCCTGATCTACCACATAAATTTTTTCAATACCTGTTTCAGGATCAACAAAAGCAAAATCCGCCATATACCACTCTCTGCGCATATTACCTGTCCGGGAAATAAAAGTGCCTGAAATCATGCCTTTACCGGACTTGTCAACATCTGGTGTAAGATGTTTTATAATGTTTTTATTAGATGCTATATTAAAATCAGTTGTCCATCTGAACCCGTTTCTATTGATGTTGACAGAGTGAATTTGAAATTCAATCCCCCTGTTTACCATATCTCCCACATTTCCCCATATTCTGCTCGCGTTATAATCGTATACGCCATTATCCACGCCGGCCGATGATGGAACAGGACCCTGCAATAACATCCTTTTTACATAACGATTGTAATACTCAATGGTTCCTGAAATTCTTCCTGAAAAAAAACCATAATCAATTCCTATATCTGTGGTATTTGTTGTTTCCCATGTAATATCAAGCGAAGGTATATTAGCCGGTAAGGTTCCGTTCACACCCAGATAGGTTGTAGATCCATAACTATAAGTCTTATTATAATTGATCACGTTGAGGCTGGATGGTACATTTTTATTTCCGGTTTGTCCATAGCTTCCCCTAAGTTTTAAAAATGTATTATCTCCTGATGACTTCATGAAGTTTTCTTCCGAGACCACCCATCCTACAGCTATGGAAGAAAAATTACCCCACCTGTTTTCAGGTGTAAAATTGGAGCTGCCATCTCTTCTAAAGCTCGTGCCAATCATATATTTTTTGTTATAGGTATAATTAGCCCTGCCGAATAAACCCATCAGGTATTCTTCACCGGCATAACCGCCACGCATACTTAGCATTGTTACAGGACGCCCTAATTGCTGGTAACTGCCCGTTAAACCTTCTCCTTGCTCTTCTCTAACATAGCCATGCCCTCGGGTTGCTTCAGCTCCTGCTACTACGGTAAGGGCATGCACATCATTAAAAGTACGATTGTAGGTAGCATACCCGTTGTAGTTAATATTGTAAGTATTAGCTGCCTGCTCCAAACCCATAGTTGAAGGCTTACCGCTACCATTTAACCTGATACTCTTACTTACCCACAATGTTGTGGTTGCCTGCATCAGATCAAATGAAAATTCACTTCTTAGAGAAAGGCCTTTTACCGCTGCAATATTATACTCTGCATAAGCGCCCCCAATCATTCTTATGCTTGTCAATTCATTTAATACATTTTTTGAGTCAGCATATGCTTTTAAATTAAACCCGGCATATGGGTTGTAATAAGCGATAGGATTTGTTGGATCATATACGGGCAACCAAGGAAGCGATAGTTTTGTTAAGTTGTTTATACCCCCAGAGTTCCCATTAATATTACCATTATCTGATCCTGCATTATCATTTTGAGCACGATTGTTTTTTGTTGCGGAAAAGCTAAGCCTTGTGCCAAATGTAAAATTTTTAAAAGGACTAAATTCTACATTACTTCTCATTGTATATCTCTTCATACGGTTGTTCAGCATCACACCTTTATCATCACGATAGTTAGCAGAGAAATAATAACTACCGCCATCAAATGATTTTCCGCTGGAGATATTAGCATCCAGATAACTTCCTTTTCCAAAAACCTTGTCAAACCAGTTTGTGTTATTCTGAATCGCCTGGTCGCGGGTAATTTTTGTCCGGGCAAGAGGTACTGTTCTGAAGTAATCATCAATAGGAAAGTTGCCGCGACCAGAGTTGTTATACGCTTTATCGAGAATGGCAAACCATGTTTTGGTGTCGGCAAACCCCATATTGCTATAATCTTTTATCATTGTTGAGGATCCGGTTGCAACCGAAACGGAGTTCATGGGGCGTTTGCCTTTAGCAGACCTGGTAGTTACGATGATCACACCATTTGATCCTCTCGATCCGTATATAGCTGTTGATGCAGCGTCTTTTAATACCTGTATGCTCTCAATATCATTGGGGTTGATTAATGAAAGCGGGTTTTGCTCGGTAGAACCGGTATTATAGCCAAGGGTCCCCGTGGTTAAAGGCATACCGTCAATGATCCACAACGGGTCTGTGCCGGAGTTGATGGAGTTGGCACCACGGATAAGGATTTTTGTTGTTGATCCCGGTACGCCGGTAGAAGACTGGATAGACACTCCGGGCACCTGTCCCTGTAAGGCAGCATCAAAAGTGGGAGCAGCTTTTACGCCGCCAACATTATCGAGCTTTATTTCTGCAACGGAGCCGATGATATCCCTCCTCTTCTGTGTTCCATAACCCACCACTACAATTTCTTCGGTTTTTGCTTCTGACAGCTTTAAATTGATATGCAGCGAAGTTGATTTTGAAACGCGGGTTTCTATCGTTTCGTATCCTACGTAAGAAATTACCAGCATTCCCCCACCATCCGGTATCTGCAATGTAAAGCTTCCCTGTGCATCGGTAACCGTTCCTTTGTCAGTTCCTTTTAATTTCACAGAGGCGCCGTCCAATGGCCTGCCATTTTCCCCGGTAACGGTTCCTTTAATTTCGAGAGGAGGCGAAGGAATAGTATTCTCTATACCAGGAGTGACTGTTGGCTTTGGTTTTACCACCACGGTTTTTTCGATGATAGCATAAGTCAGGGGCTGATTTTGAAAGCAGATATTCAATACCTGCTCCAGCGGGGCATTTATTGCCTGGATATCAACTCTTTTCGCCTGTTTTATCAGCTTCCCCTCATACCAGAAATCATAATCAGTTTGTTTTTTGATCTCTTTGAACACTTTTTCCAGGGAAATGTTTTTTCCCGATAATGAAACCGTCTGGGAATATCCTCCGGCGCTGGCCTGCATACAGGCCGTGAGAAGAATGATTACTGTAAACTTCATAACTAACAGCGTCCGGCGTAACCTTGCCGGACAGGTTTTGGTAAATCCCGTTTTAGGCGGGACAAAGAGTACCATTAAATGCATAACTTTGTGTTGTTTGGGTTAAAAAATAAGCAGTTCTCCAAAATTGTATTTATTGTATTGACCCTTACATTATGCCGTTCCGGCCTCGACCCCGGAGCGGCTTTTTATCAGCAGTCAATCGTTGGTTTAATTATTAATGCTTTATTTACGTTTTTGTTTTACAATGCATCCTGGTATCAGGACATAACGGTAAGTATTCTTCCTTCCAGTTTAAAGTGAATATTGCTCTGTTCTAATATTTTTAAAACGCCGGATAAGGTTTTATTTCTTGAAACTTCAGCAGTGAAGTAGCGATTGGGTATATTATTATCCTCGTATTTCACTTCCACATCATACCAGCGCATGATCTGGCGCATGATGGTTTCCAGGTCGGTATCCCTGAATGTAAAATACCCGTCTTTCCAGGCCATAACATCGGCTGTATTTATATCCGGGTCTATTTTTATATTCCCTTCATCATTCACCTGTGCCTGTTGCCCGGGTTTAATTATGGTACTGCCGGCAGCTGCGGTTACTTTCACACTTCCTTCCAGTAAGGTTGTATTCGCTAAAGGTTCATCACTATACGCGTTGATGTTAAAATGTGTGCCCAGCACTTCCACCTGCATACTTTCTTTTCCTGAAGGGGAATGAACAGAGACTTTGAACGGATGTGCATGATCTTTGGCCACTTCAAAATAAGCTTCGCCGGTTATTTCCACATTTCTTTCGCTGCCCTTAAAAGCTGCAGGGTAACGGATAGAAGAAATGGCATTTAACCATACCTTGCTGCCGTCGGGCAGGATCAGGCTGTATTGCCCGCCACGGGGTGTGCTCATGGTATTGTATAATACTTCGCCTTTGTTGTCTCCTGTTCCTTTATACGCCAGCTGCCCGTTGGATAGTTTTATAACTTCCGAATTTCCCTGGGTAGCCAGCCTGCCATTGGCCGTACTGTCCAGCGCAATTTGCGAGCCGTCTGCCAGTGTCAGCACAGCTTTGTTGCCACCGGGCTGAATATCCTTTGGAGGTTCCTGCACAGCGCCGGACCGTACTATCTCTTTAGAAGTGTTTGTAGGGTAATTAAACCATAAATATGAACCGGCTCCCAGTATAATAATAACAGCCGCTGCCACACGCCACCAATGCATCTTTTTAACCGGGGCGGAAGGATGAATAGATTCCCACATTGTCTCCCAATCCACCGGTATGCTCAACGCATCATTTTTTGTTTCCTCCCGTAATTCCAGGATAAATGATTCCAGTTCCTTATCCTCTGTATCCTGCCGTAAAAGGAAAAGCATTTCCTTTATGTCTTCTTCAGTAGCGGCATTATCAGCATACAGCCTTAGTAAATGCTTTACCCTTTCTTTTGATGTCATAAATCGTTCGGTTTAATTAGAAGTGAATGGTGAATAGTGAATGGTTGTCATTCGCCATTGCCTGTTTACGATTGCCGCCCTCCTGACTATAGAGTGGCATGAAAGAAAAAGTGATGAGCGGAAAATAAAAAAAATAAAAAAAGTTGGATCAGCGGGTTCTGAGGAAATCTGCAACCAAAGCAAGCATCATTGCCATATCTCCTAAATAGGTTCGTATAAACCCCATAGCTTTTGCCAGATGGCTTCTTACGGTATGGGGGGAAATATGGAGATGTTCGGCAATTTCGTCATTGCTTAATCCTTGCTGCCTGCTTAATTTGTAAACAATTTTTTGCTGTGGCGGTAATTGATCCAGGGCTTTTTCTATCCATTGCAAATATTCTTTGGCTTCAACCGAATCTTCGGTAGTACTATTGCTCAATGGCTTGTATTGCCGGCTGGCTGCCCTGATAATGCGTTCCTGGTTTCCTTCTTTTTTCAGGTAAGTGGCTGTCTTATTCAGCAGGACCCGGTAGAGGTACGCAGCGGGGTCATCCACCTTATTCAAATGCTCCCGGCTGATCCATAAACCTATAAAAATTTCCTGTATGATCTCTTCCGTAATGGCCTGTGATTTGGTTAACCGGATGATTACTTTAAATAATTCAACCTTATGTATATCAAAATATTCCCTGAATGCCATCTCGTCCCCAACGCTGATGCGCCGGAAAAGCTCCGTATCATTATTTGAATGGCGGGCAGTCATATCTGTTGCTAAAGTAATTTTTTTTTATGATTGTGAAAATACAGCGGCGTATTGGGTGTATTCAAATTAGTAATTGCTTTTAAATCAATATAGCCCGTGGGCGGGATGCCAATGACGTATTGTCTAAGTAGTTAATCACCAATGCCCCCGGGGACTGCTTCACCACTTTGGCGGTACCTCTTACAATTAAGCGTTTTATCCGTGGTTCGCAGTAACGCACGGGATTGTGGACTATTTGCATGCTTTAAGTATCGCGAAAGCTGCAAAATTATTAACACTCTTGCCCGTCTTTGCGAGCCGCCATACGCATTTTAAAGATCAGGACTGATACGCGGCGAAGCGATCTAAGGAAACTTATGAAATGATCAACTTCCTGTTAGTATTAATATTTTTGCCAAAAGAATAATTCAAATGGACACTACTGCCAGACTCAGGAGAAGTCCGCGGAAATACTGGGAAGGGAATGGAAGAAGGGTACTGATGATCCCCAGCAAATCCATCCACAAACTGCTGTCGAAAAACAGCTTCCTGAATATCCTCTATATTACCGATATCGGTTATTATCCAAACGCGGCGTCTCATTTTATAGAGCGGAAAAAAGGCAGCCCGGAAAATATCATATTTTATTGTGCAGGCGGTAAGGGCTGGTATGAAACTGAAGAGGGATATTTCAGCGTTGGTCCAAACCAGTTTTTTATCCTCCAGGCCAACCGTTATCACCGGTATGGAGCAGATGAAGCCAATCCATGGACGATATGCTGGATCATGTTTGAAAGTAATCTTGCTGATGGCAGCAGCCTTTCGCAGTATATGCGTTATTGCCGCAGACCCAACACGCTTGCTGATCCTCAAAAATTTCTGGCGTTGTTTGACAATATCATCCATACCCTGTCGCCCGGATTTACTTTTGAGAACCTGGTCCTTGCCAATATGAATCTTTGGCTTATAATAATGCATTTCGGCTTTATGAAAGAGGGCCACTGGAAAAGCGCAGACAAGACCCCTGTCGAAAAAATAATTGCTCTTATGAAAGAAAATATTCACCGGAAGCTATCTGTCAGTGAAATAGCTGCAGCAGTTTCTTATTCTTCTTCACATATATATAATCTTTTCCGGTCGGCAACAGGATATTCCCCATTGGACTATTTCATTCATTTAAAAATGCAGCATGCCTGTAACTGTCTTATCAATACAGGCCTGCGTGTAAATGAAATAGCTGCATCTGTAGGGTATAATGATCCTTACCTTTTCTCAAGAATATTTACAAAGACAATCGGGCTCTCACCTCAGAAATACAGGATCAGCAACAAGGTATAGGAGTGCCTTTACCCAAAAAACAAGCGCATATAATCAGCCGGGCAGTCGCGCCTGCAAAACATAGGGTATACCCATTGGTGCTTAGGCGAGAGAGTAGCTTATTTGTAAACCTGAATTATCGCGAAAGTTACAAAATTATCAACCCGTTGCCCGTCCTGGCGAAGCGCAGAGGTATTGCCCGGGCGCCAGGCGCCACTTAATGCGCTGAAGCCATCCTCGTGCATCTATCCCTTTACTTACGGCGAGGACTGCTTCACCCGCAGCAACAACCCTTTTCACAATGAAGACTCCCGAAAGCGGGCTCGCAGAGACGGCGCAAGAGCGTTGTGTTTTTTGTAACTGGCGTTTTGGCAAAGAGGAATATATAATGTTGGTCAAAAACCAATCTTACCAACCGCAATCAACAGCGCAGTATCTGGATCATTTGAGAAAAAAGCAAATCAAAAATATAAAGTCTACAATCAGGCGGCCTGGTATTACCCGGGGCGGACTTGCCACATAATATCCTGACAATCACATAGTGCAGCAGGGGGTAGATATAATAGTTTAGTCCATTAGTTTCATAGTCTGTACTATTCTTTGTTATATCCGGTCATTTTTATATTTGCGCATATTGTATTAACTCGGTCAAAAGAGATAATACTAAAGTGCTTCAGATATGAAAAGTCGTACCAGCCTGTCAGGCGCTCATAGTTCGAGGAGAAATTTTCTAAAGCTGTCTGCTATGGGAACGGGCGCTTTGGCTATGGGTAATGTCTTCCCGGGAAGTTCAGGTAAGGCCTTTGCCTTTCCCGGATCTTTGCCTTTTCAGGACAATGCTATTAAATCATTCAATATTGATTTCAATTGGGGAGAAGGTGGTCCCAATAAATTTGCCAGTCCCGGTCAATATGCCTATGCCGACCCGGCGGAGCATATTAAATGGTATAAAGACCTGGGATGTAACGTCGTTCAGACATTTGCTGTTTCCTGCAACGGGTATGCCTGGTATAAAAACGGGATCGTTCCTGAGCAGCCTGGTCTTATTCATGATTTTCTTCCCGAAATGGTAAAGCTGGGGCATAAGGAAAACATGAAAGTATTCGGCTACTTCTGTATCGGCGCCAATGCCAGGTGGGGCCTGGAGCATCCCGACCTCAGTTATGGTATTCCTGTCATTCCTCATATCCCTTTTACTGCTGCCTACCTGGATTATTTAGGACCGGCTATTGAAGATGCGGTTAAGAAGACGGGCATGGATGGCTTTATGATTGACTGGCTGTGGAATCCCGGCGCTACGATGGAACCGTATCCCCCGTTGAAATGGATAGCATGCGAGCAGGTGATGTTCGGGGAATTGATGAACCGGAAATTTCCGGGGATAGATAAAATAACTCCTGAGCTGGAGCGTACATTCAGGCGCAAAGCAATTGACCGGTGCTGGAGAAGAATACATGATTCGGCAAAAAAAGCCAACCCCGATTGCATCATCTGGCTGACCTGCTGCCAGGTCACCAGTAAAGATGTTGTGGGATCAGATATGTTTAAAGAAGTAGACTGGCTGATGAACGAAGCCGGAGACCTCAAAAGTATCAATAGCATCAAAAATATGGTAGGCCCTCAAACCCGGCTGATCACGTGCGTGGCCGACTGGAACCAACAGGATGCGAAAGACCTGGTGCCTTCGGCCATTGCCTCTGATATCGGGCTGTTTGGGTATACGCAACCTACTATGGGTACAATGCTCCCTCCTGTTGAGATGTATCTTACACAACCTGTTGACCATTACAGAAAGGACAGCCGGAATATTGCCACACTGGCCAGGGCATATAATGGATTGCCCCCGGATTATGTGCTGGCCAGGTGATGTTAGGTTTCAGGTTGTGCATTACAAGTTGTGCAACCTGCAACCTCTCCTCCCGCAACCAGCTGCTGTAAGTTTTCAGGTTATTCCCTACCTTTATTCCATTTTTATGAAAATTGGTATTGGTACTGAACAACAGCTTGTGCGGGAGTTAAAAAACAGTGAGGCTTCAGCGTTTGATACATTGTACTGGAAATATCATAAGGCAGTCTATGCAAACATTCTTAAGCTTATAAAAGACCCGGATACTTCAAAAGATATTTTACAGGACGTATTTGTTGCTCTATGGATGAAAAGAAACGCCATAGAACCCGATATGAGCATTGGAGGGTGGCTGTTCACTACAAGCTATCACAAATGCATTGATCATTTAAGGCTTACTACTGCAACCCCTCTTTGGGCGGGGGAAGTAAATATAGCTGACGAATGGGTGGACTACAGAAAAGAAAAGGAACGGGAGAGCCGCCTGCAATTGATACAGCAGGCAGTGAACAACTTATCTCCCAAAAAGAGAGAAGTATTTGAATTATGCAAGCTTAAAGGCAAAACTTATGAAGAAACAGCGGAGGAATTGAATATATCAAGGCATACTGTTAAAGAATACCTCTCTGCAGCAATTGTACATATAAAAAATTATGTTCACCGGCAACCACAATCCCCCGTTTCTATTTTATTTATTTTATCGGCTTTTTATCCCCCCCTTTTTTGAATATCCCCGTATTGATTGTGGTGATAGGCAATGGACAATAGTGAATTCACCATTCACCATGCGTTAATATTAAAACGGTGGAAGAGAATAATAAAAATGATCCCGGCAACAGGTTGGCACAGCTATTGGCAAAGCACACCCTGACCAAAGAGGAAAAGCAATGGCTCCTGGATTATCTGGAAAATACAGACAGGGGAGAGCTGCAAATGCTGCTGCGGCAGCAATTTGCGTTGAAGGAACTTAGTGAAGAAAATACGCTGCCGTATGATCCGGCAGATATACTGCAACAGGTACATGAAAGGGCAGGTATCTCTTTGCCCCGTAAAAAATCGTTAGTGGTGAAATTCCGGAAGCTTGGGCTTGCAGCGGCTTCTGTAATACTGGGCTTTGCACTGCTGGGATATTTTGTCTTTATTAAACGTTCCCCGCAACAATTTGCCCATGTACAAAAGGCTCATAAGGAAAATAAAGGCAGAGAGGACCTTCGCCCGGGCGCCAATAAAGCAATATTGCTCCTGGACAACGGGGCAAATGTAATACTTGATGATGTTGAGAATGGGATACTTGCCCGGGAAGGGAATGTTAATATCGTAAAATCGGGAGAAAAACTCGGTTACCAACCTTTACATACTAAAAGCGACAAAATAGCATATAATACCATTCTTACACCACGTGGGGGCCAATACAAAGTTGAATTATCTGATGGCACCAAAGTATGGCTGAATACAGCTTCTTCCATCCGGTTCCCTGCTGCTTTTCCGGCAGGAGAAAGGGTAGTGGAAATAACGGGGGAAGTATATTTTGAAGTTGCAGCCCTAATGAAGGCCGGAACAAAAGATAAAGTCCCCTTTATTGTAAAGATCAATACTACTTCAGGAGAGGGGGGTGAAGTAAAAGTACTGGGAACACACTTTGACATCATGGCGTATCCTGAGGAGCCGGAAGTGCGCACGACTTTGCTGGAAGGATCCGTTGTATACAATAACAATGGAAATTCCAAAAAGCTTCTTCCGGGTCAGCAGTCAGCATATTCCCCTTCCGGGGGCATTAAGATACTGGAAGATATAAAAGCCGGCGATGTAATATCCTGGAAAAACGGCTTCTTTCATTTTGAAGGTTGTGATCTGGAAGTTGTATTAAGGCAATTGAGCCGATGGTATGATGCGGATGTAATTTTCAAAAGAAAAATAGACGATAAATTTTATGCAGACATCCCGATGAATACCATGCTGTCTGATGCGCTAAAAGCATTGGAGCTTACAGGGCTTGTTCATTTTACAATAGAAAACGGAAAAATAATTGTGCATTAAAAATCACTCCTTATGATATTACCTAAGCCAACTTAATCCTGAAATATTGTATTAATGAAAAACCGGAAGTGCGCTAACACTGCCGGCTATATTTAGTTAATACAAATCAAACCGGGTATCAGTCTTTATTGTTTAACCAAACCATGCAAAGCTATGCATTTATTTGCTTGTCTCCAACACAGGAGAAGGAACCATAGAGTTTTCTTAAGAAAACTTCTGCTTATGAATTTTTTTACTTTTTTACTATTGATCGTTTGCCTCACTACTCACGGCAACGGGTTTTCCCAGCAGGTAAGCTTATCCCAAAAAAATACGGGACTGGAAAAAATATTTAAGGAGATACATAAACAAACAGGGTACACTTTTGTTTATACCAGAGGCCTCCTGAAAAAAAGCAGGAATACTGACATACATGTTGAAAACGCTTCTATAGAAAAATCGTTAGACATTTGCTTTAAAGATCAGCCGCTCACCTATACTATTCTGAATAGAATGGTAATCATCAAAGAAAAAGAAATTACTGTTCAGAAAGAAGCTACTGGATCTCCCGCCGCCATACCTGTTACGGGAAAAGTGACCGATAGCAAAGGCCAGCCTCTTGAAGGGGCTACCATTTTAGTGAAAGGTACTAATAATGGTGTAAGATCAGATGCGAATGGAAATTTTTCTATAGATGTAGAGCCTGGCGCAGCCATAATTGTTTCTTATGTAGGATTCGAGTCTGCCGAAGTAAAGATCAGTAGCCCAATCAATATTACAGTACAGCTTAAACCTTCCACAGCAATCAGCGACGAAGTGACTATAGTCGGATATGGAAAACAGAAGAAGGAAAACCTAACAGGAGCGATATCTTCCGTAAGCGCTGAAGTTTTGGAAAGCAGGCCAATTACTAATCTTGGACAGGGGCTGCAGGGTGTTGTTCCCAATCTTAATATTGATCCTGTAAGTGGTGCGCCGGGCAGGGGAGCTACCTTCAACATCCGGGGTAATACTTCTATAAATGGAGGAAGCCCACTGATACTGGTAGATGGTGTTGAGATGGATCCCAATCTGATCAATCCACAGGATATTCAAAGTATTTCGGTTTTAAAAGATGCAGCCTCAGCCTCTATTTATGGAGCAAGGGCTGCGTACGGGGTAATACTGATCACTATGAAAAGTGGTACAAAAGCTAAAAAGCCCCTTGTCTCTCTTTTAATGAACTATGCAGTGAATAAGCCGACAGTAATACCCAAATCCATGAATTCAATGGAATTCGCCAGTTGGATGAATGATGGCAGCATTACTTCAAACGGACATCCTTATTTTGATGATGAAACCATGCAGCATATCAAGGCATATTTTGATGATCCTGAAAACAATTCTCCTTTATTTCAGCATTCTCAGCAGCCGGATGGATTGTTGCTTGAAAACGGCAATACCAATTGGGGAAAGGAATTATTCAGGAATTCCTATCCGTTGCAGCAGTATACAGCAAGTGCGGCAGGGGGGTCAGATAAGGTTACATACTACACATCGTTTGGATATTTGAACCAGAAAGGGATCTCCAGGCCCGGAAATGAAAATTTTAACCGCTATAACTTTGTTCAAAATCTTAGCTATGACATAAGCAAATGGATCAATGTAAGCGCTAAGGTTATTTATAACGCCACAGACCAGCTGATGAATCCCAGCAATAGTACAAATTCATCCAGCTTTGGAGGGGATTTATTATATTCATCCTACTCACAGTGGCCTATCGTACCGGTAGTTGCGCCCGATGGAAGATATGATGAAAGCTTCGGCTACAATATGGTTGCTTATCTTAAGGAAGGCGGCTATCAAAAACAGCAAACGCAGGCCCTGAGAATGGCTGGTGCACTTAAAATGACACCTGCAAAGGGGTTGGCGATTAACCTGGATTATACATATGATAAGTCTACCATTAATTACTTAAATTATCAGAAACAATACACTACAAGAGACCATGGTGCTACGCTTTTGTCGCCATGGGGCAATATCAATGCAGTAACGAGAAATAATACCAACAACAAATATGTTGCATTCAATGCATATATTGAATATGAAAAAAATTTAGGCAAGCATTATTTAAAAGCGCTGGCGGGTTTCAACCAGGAGTTTGGCGGAAATAACTGGTTCCAGGCACAGCGCCGGAATCTGATTAATAATGATATCCCCTACATTAATGTTGCTACCGGCGATCAGTATGCCTATGATGCTACATCGGAAATTGCGATCAGAGGTGTGTTTTCCCGCCTGAACTATAGTTTTAACAATAGGTATTTAATTGAGCTTGATGGTCGTTATGACGGATCTTCCAGGTTCCCTAAAAGCAACCGTTTTGCTTTTTTCCCATCAGTGTCTGTGGGATGGCGGATTGCTAATGAAGACTTTTTTAGCACACTAAGGAATGTTTTCAACGACTTTAAGCTAAGAGCTTCTTATGGGAATTTGGGCAACCAGGCTGTAAGCAGCTATTATCCATATATTGCTACTTACGGGATCGGCCAGGTCAATTACCTTTTTGGGGGAAACAGTTTAATGACGGTGTATGCTCCGGGGCTGGTAAGTCCCACGCTTACCTGGGAAAAGGTGGCACAATATAATGTCGGTATAGATTTTTCAATCTTGGACAATAGATTAAGCGGCAGTGTCGACATTTACGAACGGAGGACAACAGATATGCTCACTAAAGCAAAATCATTACCTTCTGTTTTGGGAACAAACGAACCTCAAACCAATGCCGCTGATTTAAAAACGAAGGGATTTGAAACCACCCTGTCATGGAAGCAGACTGTGAAGAACGGGCTTAGTTATGGATTACATCTTGTTCTTTCAGACTATATTTCCACTATTACCAAGTATGATAATCCAAGAGGTATCCTCTCGGACTATTATGTAGGAATGAAATTGGGTGAAATATGGGGTTTGGAAACAGCCGGACTTTTTAAAAGCGACGAAGAGGCACAGACCCTGGACCAGTCGGAAATTTCAGGGCATCAATTTTTGTCCGGGGATATTAAATTCAGTGACATTAACAATGATAAAAAAATTACAAGGGGGAGTCAAACCTTGGCAGATCACGGCGATATGAAAATTATTGGAAATGCTACTCCGCGCTACAGCTATGGTTTCAGGGCAAATGCAGAGTGGAAAGGATTTGATATCACGGTGTTTTTCCAGGGAATCGGCAAACGTGATGTACTGCCCAACTCAATTTATTTTCTTCAGCATTATACCAGCGAATGGGCGGTACCTCAAAAAATTAACAGCGATTACTGGAGACCTGACAATCAGGATGCTTATTTCCCGAGAGCACGTATCGGCAATGCTCCCGAGATCACGCTGCCTCAGACCCGGTTTCTCCAAAATGCGGCTTATATAAGACTAAAGCAATTGACATTAGGATATTCTATCCCCAAAGTGTTACTGACCCGGCTTAATATCAGCAGTATCAGGATCTACTTTTCCGGAAATAATATATGGAAGAGCACAAAAATGCTGGATATTTTTGATCCTGAAGCTTCTGCCACTAACGTCTATCCCTTAACAAGATCATTTTCGTTGGGAATGAATCTTACTTTTTAATTGTGCCTAATCAGAAATATTATGAAAAAGTCTGTAATACTACCAATAAGCCTCCTGTTTACTATAGCTTTTACTGCATGCAACAAAGATTTTATGGACCGGGTGCCGTTAGACAAAATAAATGATGCCAATTTCTGGAAAAGCCCGGCAGACCTGAAAACATACGCCAATCAGTTTTACCCCATGTTGATAGATGCTAATGATTTTTGGAGGATAGACAATATGAGTGATAATCAGGCGCCTTCCGGTATGGCAAGTTTCATTTGGGATCAGTATACAATTCCCTCAAGCGGTGGCGGATGGAGTAAAAGTGATTGGAGCACTATACGCAGCTGTAATTACTTCTTAAAGGAATACCAGGCGGTACAGGGCGATGCTGCGGCTATTAATACATCTTTGGCGGAAATCCTTTTTTTTAAATCCTTCTTTTATTATCAGAAGGTGAAGCAATTTGGTGATGTTCCCTGGTTGTCTGAAGTGCTGCAAACCAATTCGGAAGATCTGATGGCTGTAAGAGATTCGAGAAAACTGGTAATGGATTCTATCATCAAAAACCTGGATTTTGCCGTACAGCATTTACCTGATGAATCGAATGAAGACCGCCTTACCAAATATGCGGCGCTTGCTTTTAAAAGCCGGGTATGCTTATTTGAAGGGACTTATAGAAAATATCATAACCTGGGTGATCATGAGACACTACTTAGAGAAGCAATATCTGCAGCCGGGGCAATCATTAATTCTGCAAAATTCTCTATATATTCTACAGGGGATCCATCTGCCGATTATTATAATTTATTCAGTATGGATGAATTAAGGGGCAATCCCGAAGGTATCATGGTACAATATTATGCTTATGACAAATTGATGCATAACCGCAACAGGATATTAAGCGAGCCCCAGACCGGTTATACAAAGGATTTTGCAGAGGCCTATCTGTGCAGGGACGGTAAGCCGATCTCTGTCAGCCCTTTGTACAAAGGAGATGCTCAGTTTACAGATGAATTCATTGACAGGGATCCCCGGATGAAGCAATCTATTTATACTCCCGACCGGCCCATTTTGATTACAGGCACCGGAGCAGAGTCCTACCAGCCGGTACCTGAGTTCAATAGTGCAAGATGTAATACAGGGTACAGGATTATTAAATTTTTCTCACCTCGCGAAAAAGACCTGGAACAGGGGAGATGCATTAAGCCTACTTTTATTTTCCGGTATGCGGAAGTATTGCTTAACTACGCAGAAGCAAAAGCAGAGTTGGGAGAGTGTACCCAGGTGGTGCTGGACGCATCTGTTAATCTCCTTAGGGATCGTGTTGAAATGCCTTATCTTACTACGGATGTAGGGTTTGCAGATCCGGGCTGGCCCAATTGGGAGGTTCCTGTTGCACCGCTTATTAATGAGATCCGCCGTGAACGTCGTATTGAGCTTGCTTCTGAGGGTTTTCGTTTTGATGATCTGAGACGTTGGAAGGCAGGAAAGCTTCTTGAAAATACCAAAACGTATTGGGGGGCACGCGATCCTTCCACAAACAGCTATCTGGTCATTTACCCGGGCTTTACAAGGAAATGGGACGAAAAGCTATATCTCTACCCGTTGCCCACCTCTGAATTGACGCTCAATCCACAGCTTGAGCAGAACCCCGGTTGGCAATAATTAATGTTAAGGCATAGAGTCTGTATGATATTATGACAGTGAGAGGATAAAGGCGGATAAGTAATAGTAGATATCATCTGTGACTATTCGCTGTCTTTCAATGCCACGTTTAACACAGCATTGATTGTTCATATACGAGTTATAACAGGAACAAAAAATCATGGAATGAAAAAAAGTAGTCGTATCACCAGGCGCAGATTGATTAAAGATTCTGTGCTTATGGGAATGGCAGGAACGCTGTCATCCTGGAGCGCATTGGTTGCTCCGGACAGCCGGAACGCAGGAGAAAATATAATTACGGAGGAAAACCGTAAAAAAGGGACTACAGACTGGCAACTGACGTATGTCCGTTCCCACAATTACAGGTCAGCAATCATTGAAGGATACTGCTCACATACAAGTGTAAGCGCAGGTGAAACATTGGATATTTTTCTGAGCGCTGACCATACTTCTGAAGTTTCCATTAATATTTACCGTATGGGATATTATGGGGGGAAAGGAGGGCGTCATATAATGAGTTTGGGACCTTTTATGGTGAAGCCCCAGCCTTCTCCGCCTGTAGGAGAACACAGGCTGAGAGAGTGCCAGTGGGAAAGTACTGTTGACATAAAGATTCCCGGTGATTGGGTAAGCGGAGTATATCTTGGAAAGCTTTCCTGTGAAGACCACCGGTATGAAAGCTATATCATCTTTGTTGTCCGGGACAGCCGGAAAGCTGATATTCTTGTTCAAACAAGCGATAATACGTGGCAGGCATATAACAAATGGCCCGATACCTATTCGCTATATGACAGCGATCCGCCGCAACGTTCCTGGAGCGCCACTACCTGGGTAAGCTGTGACCGGCCTTACGGCTGGTATCCGCAAGTGGTTGACCAGGCGCTGTCGCAGGGCTCTGGAGAATTTTTACTATGGGAATATTCCTTTTGTTACTGGCTTGAACAACATGGCTATGACGTTACCTACTGCTCAAATGCCGACACCCATACCAACAATGCAAAGTTGAACCGGGTGAAATGCTTCTTCTCGGTAGGGCACGATGAATACTGGAGCATGGAGATGTATGAAAACGTACAATCTGCGATACAGAACGGATTAAATGTAGGCTTCCTGTGCGGAGACTCAGTTACGGCAGTGATCCCCCTAAACCAGTTGAACCATACAGGACGTCCCCACAGGATCATACGACGTACCGGGATGTTTGGCGGGATCCCTCCCGGAGATGAGGAGATATATAAACACATGGATTCGGGGTGGGGATATGACCTGTTGCACGAACACTGGGAAAAACACGGACCCAGCCAGGCATTGCTGGTAGGAGGGCGTTCTACTTATCCGGGTAATGGGTCGGGAGATTGGGTAGTACGCAACGATAAACATTGGATATTTGAAGGTACAGGTATGAAAAACGGCGACTCTATTCCGGGTTTGGTGGGATGGGAGTTCGCCAGTGATCCGCCTCTCCATGTGCCTGGATTCGAGGTGCTGGCCGCAGGAGATGTAATGAGAGCCGATAATTCCACTTCTTCCTATGCTGCCACTATTTATCCGGGGCCAAAGGGAAACTGGGTTTTTAATGCCGCAACAATCTATTGGTCCTTAGGATTATCCCAGCCTCCGGGCTTAAATTTTCCATTCTCCCATTTAGGAAGGCCGCACGGACCCGATGAGCGGGTGCAAAGGATTACTTCCAATTTTCTTAAACATTGTGGAATTACCGGCACAAAATAACCTATACCTGTTATATGAAACAAGAGCAATAATTTTAAAATAACAGGACTGTTTTTAAGAAATGCGGCTCGGGTTAGGAAAGAAATCACCTGCCAGCTCAGAAAGCGGAGATCAAAAAATCTTCTAATAGGTTTTTCTTATTTTTAGGGTTCCGATATTTTGAAACCTGATTCCATATATTACCACGAGCCTGACCTGCTCCGGCGTTTTTCGGCGGGAGAGCCTTCCGCATTCCGCACCGTATATAAACAGCTTTATCTTCCTGTTTTCCGGTTTGTGCAGCAATGGGTTGGCAATACAGAAGATGCTGAAGAGCTGACTACCGACACTTTTGTGAAGTTGTGGAATAACCGCGACCGGTTTGAAACCATGGATTATGTCCGGGCCTTTTTGCACGTATCTGCCAGGAATGCCTGCATTAATTTTTTGAAACAGCTACGGGTGAAATCCGCCCGGCAGAAAGCACTGGAAAGAGAGCTGATAGCTGATACAACGGCTGATTTTACCCTTTACGAGATCCGGCAGGAATTGATGAAACTGGTATATGCAGAAGTGGAGCAGATGCCTAAAAAGATGAAAGAAATATTCCTGTTATCATATTCGGAAGGACTGAAACCATCCGAAATTGCGCTGCGGCTGAACCTGAGCGTGCAGACTGTCCAGAACCAAAAAGCCAATGCTATCCGGCTTTTAAAAATAGCACTTGCTGATAGCCCATCCTTTTTAGGGCTATTGATCTGGCTGGGATCATGGCATACCGGGCTTGCCTGATGAACGGTATCCTATTTTTTTAAAATTTTTTAGTTGGATTTGTTTCTTCTGCTGTAGTATATATCAAACGGCAATTTTTTGTGCCTGCAAATCTTATCCCGATTAACAATTTTACCATGACAGAACAACAGCAAATTGCCCTGCTCTTGCATAAATACTTACAGGGGGCACTTACAGAACCAGAGATCCTGCTGCTGGAAAACTGGAAGAGGCAGTCGGAGGTAAACCAGCGGTTCTTTGATGCATTGCAAAACGAGGATCAGCTTAGCCGGTGGATTGCCGAAGATCATCCTGACCGGTTAAAGGATAGTGAAGAAAGCATTTATGCCAAAGTATTACACCGGATCCCGGCGCTGAGGATCGTTCCGCTGTACCGGCGATCGTGGTTTCGCATGGCGGTAGCAGCTTCTGTTCTTTTCATAACCGGGTTAATCTATTGGCTGAGTTTCGTTACTAAACAACCCGATGAGACTACTGATGTAATCGCACATGTTAAAAAAGTAAATGATATCGAAGCGCCGAAATTCACAAAAGCCACTATCACATTAGCAGATGGCAACATTGTTCCCGTTGACAGCCTCACCGCCCTCACGCAAAACAATGTACAGCTTTCAAAAACCGCTGATGGAAAAATTATCTATTCCGGCAATGCAGATGAAGTAGCATACAATACACTCAACAATCCAAGAGGTAGCAAGGTAATAGACATGATGCTTAGTGATGGCACTCATGTATGGCTCAATACCGGTTCATCTATAACCTATCCCGTTGCATTTACAGGCCGCGAAAGAAAAGTGACCATTACCGGAGAAGCATACTTTGAAGTAACATATAATGCGGCAATGCCATTTAGCGTGAGCAAAGGCGAAGCAATAGTTACTGTTTTGGGAACTCATTTTAATGTAAATGCTTATGATGATGAAACTGACATTAAGATAACACTGCTGGAAGGTTCTGTAAAAGTAAATACTAGAAATAGTGAAGGGCTATTGAAGCCCGGACAACAGGCGCAGGTTTCATCCAGTATAAAAGTGATTGACGACGCAGATATAGAACAGGTAACGGCATGGAAGAATGGAAGCTTTTATTTTAATAATACTGACATTAAGACCATTATGCGGCAGGTATCGCGCTGGTATAACGTTGAAATTGTATATGAAGGGGAAACCGTAGAAACGCTGTTCGGCGGGGTAGTTTCGAGAAAGGAAAATATTTCCCAGCTGCTGAAGCTATTGGAAGCGACCGGGAAAGTGCATTTTTCTATTGAAGGGGAAAAAATTATTACAACCCGGTAACTATAAAATACCGGAAGTGTTCGGATCACTTCCGGCGAATTTTGGTTGCCGTTCATGTATGTATTAGAGACACATATTCGATCACCAAAACGATGTAAAAGTATGAAATTTTACTTAGGCAGCGTCTTCCGGCAACACCGGGAGCTTCGCTGCGCAAAACAATTGGTTGTTATGAACCTACTAACTATCTGCTTATTGGGTACTTGCATTCAGGTATTTGCCTTAGGAGGCCATGCACAAATAGTTACCCTTTCCCAAAAAAATGTACCGCTCCAGCAAGTGTTCCGGGAGATCAACCGGCAGACAGGGCTCGATTTCATTTATGAAATGAAAATGATGAAAGCAGCACGTCCGGTAAATATTCATGTGAAGAATGAGAGCGTGGATAAAGTCCTGGAGATCTGTTTTGACCAACAACCATTTTATTACACACGTGTAGGCAGCTCTATTATTCTGAAGGAAATTACTGTTCCAAAGGAAGCTGCTTATATTGAGCCGCCCGTTCCCATACCTGTTACGGGAAGAGTAACAGACAGTAAGGGACAGCCTCTTGAAGGAGCGACTATTTCCGTGAAGGGCACTAATAAGGCTGTGAAGTCGGATGCTAATGGTAATTTTTCTATAGATGCAGAGCGTAATTCAATTTTGGTGATTTCATTTGTAGGGTTTGAGACCATTGAAGCTGGTGTTGGCAGCCAAACCACTATTACGGTGCAACTGACACCTTCCTCAGCAATTAGTGATGAGGTAGTGGTGGTTGGTTATGGTACGGAAAAGAAAACAAGTCTTACCAGTGCTGTTGCAGATATTAAAGGGGAAGATCTGAACAAGCGCTCGGTGGCAAATGCCCAGCAATCCCTGCAGGGACTTGCCCCGGGAGTAACAGTAATAGACCGGGGCGGATATCCCGGAGAATCCGATGTAATGATACGGGTGAGAGGAATAACCACTTTAAGCGGTAATGATCCTTTGGTGATGGTGGATGGCATTGAGCAGCCTCTCAAGGATGTGAACCCCAATGATATTGAGACTATTGCAGTGCTTAAAGATGCTGCTTCCACCGCAATATATGGTTCACGGGCTGCGAATGGTGTGGTGCTGGTTACAACGAAAAGAGCGAAGAAAGGCGGCTTATCGGTAAACCTGAATAGCTATTATGCCATACAAAATGTTATCTACAACCCCAAGCAAATGGGCATGGAGGATTATATGCGTATGCAAAATGTTGCCTATGAAAATGCAGGGGCGCCTGCTCCTTTTCCGGAAGATACGATTGCCAAATGGGTTAATTCCACCGACAGGATAAGATACCCGTTGGTTAACGATTGGATCAATGTAATGTTCAGTCCGGCACCTCAGCAAAACCACACCTTAACCGTTTCCGGGGGCAGTGATAAAATGAAAAGTTTATTGTCCTTAAATTTTTTCGACCAGGATGGAATTATTACTAATACTCATTCTCAGCAACCGGGCATCCGCTTTAATACAGACTTTAAAGTTTCAAAAAAAATTACTTTATCGGGCGACTTCAATTACCGGTTAAAAAATTACCGGCAGCCGACATATGCCGAAAGTTCAATTAAATATATGTGGGCCAGTTCAAATTTTGCGGTTCCACGTTATCCTGACGGTACCTATGGACTTAGCTCTGACGGTATTAGTCCTCTCGTTCAGGCGGAATTGAGGGGCGTGTCCCATTTCAAAAATAATTTTGGGGTAGCTAACCTGAAAGCCAATATAGAAATTCTAAAAGGACTCAATTTTGAAAGCCAGTATGGAATTACACTTGGCGGGTTAAACCAGAAGATATTCTCAAATGCATACGAGATACGGGATTATTATGACCCTTCGCTGATCAGGCAGCAGGTAAAAACCAATTCACTTACGGAGATACGCGACTATTCGGAGCAGTCAACATTGAATAATCTTCTTACATATCAGGCAACTGCAGGAAAACATGCATTCAAGACGTTGTTAGGTTACTCCCAGGTATCTTATAAATATAATTACCTGTCAGCAGGTCGTAAAGATTTTTACAATAATGATATTCAGTCCATATCGCAGGGATCACTTTCTTCAAGAGATAATACGGGATATGAGTCTGCATGGGGGCTGCGCTCTTACTTTGGCCGGTTCAACTATAACTATGCGGAAAAATATTTTATCGAGCTTAACGGCAGGTATGATGGATCTTCCAGGTTTACAGGCAGCAACAGGTACAGCTTTTTCCCTTCCGTTTCAGGAGCCTGGCGTATTTCCAGGGAGAAATTCTGGGATAGTTTTTCAGATGTTGTTAATGAATTGAAGATACGGGGGTCGTGGGGAAAAACCGGTAATCAGAGTGTAGGGTTATATTCTTACCTGGAAACACTGTCTGCATTGAATTATGATTTTGGAGGCGCTTCTGTGCAGGGGCTTTACCAGTCATCAGTTGCAAATTCAAATCTTACCTGGGAAACAACTATACAGTCTGATATAGGGCTGGATGCATCTTTTTTCAAAAACAAGCTCGGAATTACATTTGATTATTACAACAAAAGAACAGAAGGGATACTTCTTTATTTACCTATTCCTCTTACGGTAGGGCTGAATGCACCGCCTCAAAATGCCGGAAGCGTCGAAAACAAAGGATGGGAATTGGGGATTTCCTACAGATCTGCAGTGAAAGACTTTCGTTACGGGGTAGCTTTCAATATCTCGGATGTCAACAACAAAATTACAAGCCTTGCCGGAACGGGGCCTTATATCTATAATGATTATTGGGTGACTACTATCCAGGAAGAAGGGTTGCCTATTAATTCCTATATTGGTTACAAGGCAGACGGGTTCTTTAAAACCCAGGCAGAGGTGGATGCTTATCCTACTTTGTTCCCGGGAACAAAGCCCGGAGATTTAAAATATGTAGACATTAATAAAGATGGGAAGCTTGATGCTGCAGATATGGCATATATCGGCTCTGATATCCCTCATTTTACTTTTGGATTGAATATGGATCTTAATTATAAAAGCTTTGACATGAATATCCTTTTTCAGGGAGTTGGCAAAGTGCAGGCAATGATTGGAGAAGCAGCCGGAAATGTGGAGTGGCAAAGCTTTGTAATGGACTTTGAAAAAGATTACTGGACCCCAACACATACTGATGCCAGGTTTCCGAGACCTGAAGCTTTTGCTGATAAGAATTGGGTAAACGCTGATTTTTGGCTGCTTAATTCTTCTTATCTGAAATTAAAAAATATCCAGTTGGGATATACCTTGCCTTCTGCACTCACCGACAGGGTTAATATTCAAAAGCTGAGAATATATGTTGCCAAGTCCAACGTATTTACAATTTCAAAGGCTAATAAATGGGGAATGGATCCGGAGTTTAATGTAAGTATGCGGGAGTATCCGCAACTTTCTCTGACTACGATTGGACTTAACCTTACTTTTTAATCAAAAAAGAAGATACCATGAAACTTGTTTTTAATAAATATATATGCATTTCTGCGATACTGCTCATAGTTGGGTGCCAGAAGGGGCTGTTGAATACTATTCCCAATGACCGGATTACTTCAGATGTATTCTGGGCTACAGAAAAAGATGCAGTCATAGCCTCAAATGCACTTTACACATTTCTTGACGGTACAGATCAATTGCATCGCGATGTATTCTCCGATATAGCGCATACCAACACTCAATATGGCGACTATAAAGCAATAGAATTAGGATCATATAATGCGCAAAGCCCAGTAATTGAGGCAGAATGGACCAATGACTATAAAGGGATCCGTGCAGCTAATTATTTTATAGAAAATATTGATAAGGTGGTTACACCGGATGCCGGGATAGTTACACGGCTCACTGGTGAAGCCAGGTTTCTCCGTGCATATTTCTATATAAAGCTCGCGTTTATATATGGGGCTGTTCCATTAATTACGAAAACGCTTACGATTGAGGAAGCGCGGGATATAGTTCAGGCTCCTGTCAGCGAAACCTGGGATTATATTTATGAAGAACTGAACAAAGCTGCCGGGGAGCTGCCTCTTACGGCCAGCGAAAAGGGAAGGATCACAAAAGGTGCGGCCCTGGCTTTGAATGCACGGGCCATGCTGTATGCAAAACGGTATAATGAAGCGGCAGCGCTGGCAAAAGCTGTCATGGATTTGAATATTTACAGTTTATACCCTTCCTATAAAAATCTTTTCTCTTATGCGGCAGAGAATAACAGCGAGGTGATCTTAAATAAAGAATTTATGAAAGATGCCTATGCAAATGATGTAATGGCTCTTTTTGCACCTTTTTCAATTTTATCAAATGGGGTGACCGTTGTACCATTAAAGAAAATTGTGGATAGCTATCAAATGACCAATGGTAAAAATATCAATGAGACAGGAAGTGGTTTTGATGCTTATAACCCGTACAAGAACAGGGATCCCCGTCTTAAATATTCAGTATACGTTCCGGGTGATACGCTTCCGACCGGGGCTATATTTGATTCCCGTCCGAATAGTGGTACAATAGATGCTGTCGGGTCTAACTATCAGGTCTCTGTAACAGGATTTTATGTGAAAAAGTATATCAACAGGGAAGATATAAATGATCTGTCGAATTGTGGAATTAATATAATATTACTCCGCTATGCAGAAATCTTACTGACTTATGCAGAGGCAAAAATTGAATTAAACCAGATTGATGAGTCCGTTTACGATGCTATTAATCAGGTCAGAAAGCGCCCGGATGTAGATATGCCTTTGATCATTCAGTCTCAAACGCAAGCAGAGTTAAGAGAGACAGTTCGTAACGAGCGAATGGTAGAATTGGCCTTTGAAGGACAACGTTTCTTTGACATCCGGAGGTGGGCTATTGCACCTGAAGTCTTTAATGTACCTATCCTCGGCCTTACTTACGTAAATAACGGGCAACTGGAAACTGTAGATCAGGCTGGGGTGGTAAGAAGCTTTCAACAACGTGATTATTTATGGCCTATCCCGCAAAAGGAAATGGATCTGAATAAAAATCTTAAGCCCAATCCCGGCTGGTAAATTTCACTTAAGCCGGAACGGCATTTTCCTCATGCTTTTAGTATAGCATATTAATGTGTAGTTGAGGAGAAATAGTAAGTACAATATTATACCTGCTGGTCATTTACGCGGTTGATTTTCGTACATTCGATTTTTCCGCGATATAGTGTGAGCATAAACCCTGATTAATACCCCGCTAATTTCTGATAATGTTTACTCATTTCTGTTTCCAAAGAATTATGAAATGAAAAAAGGAGATCATCATTTAACACGACGCGAACTGTTAAAAGGCGCTGCCGGAATAGGAATGGCGGGCGCTGTCTCGCCTATAGCGGGTTTTGCCGGCTACAGCCCGCAAAAGAAAAGTCTGATCGCGGAAGAAAATAAGAAAGCCGGCACTACCGACTGGCAGCTCACTTATGTAAAATCAAACAATTACCGTTCTCCGCTTATAGAAGGTTATTGCTCAAAGACCAGTCTTCGTGCAGGTGAGCCCTTAGATATTTTCCTGAGTGCCGAAGGGCTTTCGGGGGAAAAAGGATTTAAGACAGATGTGACAATTGATTTTTACCGGATCGGCTATTATGGAGGTAAGGGAGGGCGCTTTATGCAGCGTATAGGCCCGTTACCGGTTCACACCCAGCCCCCTCCGCCCATTGCAGAGCATCGCCTGCGATCGTGTAATTGGCTGCCCTCCGCTTCTTTTACCATACCGGATGAATGGGTGAGTGGTGTGTACGTAGGTAAGCTTTCATGTACAGCCCACCGTTATCAGAGCTATATCATTTTTATAGTTCGCGATGACAGGAAAGCCGATATTATGTTCCAGACCAGCGATACTACCTGGCAGGCCTATAATAAATGGCCAGACCAGTATTCATTGTATGATAGCGACCCGCCGCTGCAGCCGCACAGCAGCCGTACATGGGTAAGTTTTGATCGTCCTTACGGGAAGTATCCCCAGGTCGTGGACCAGCCTTTATCACAGGGTTCCGGTGAGTTCCTGCTATGGGAGTATCCATTGTGCTACTGGCTTGAACAACAAGGCTATGATGTTACCTATTGTTCTAATATTGATACTCATGCCGATCGCGAGGGGCTTAACCGGGTGAAATGTTTTTTATCGGTAGGACATGATGAATACTGGACATTGCCCATGTTTGAGAATGTTAAGAGGGCGGTGGATGACGGGCTCAGTGCTGCATTTCTTTCGGGTAATGTGGCAATGTGGGTAATTGATTTACAGCCTTCCGTGGATATTCCCCCGGATACTATTGATAGCCCATCCGGGTTGGATCTGACAGGGAGAGGCAGACCTGCCGCCATACCTGTGGCAAAAGGGCGCCCGGATCGCACTATGCGCAGGATAGGACGGTTTGGCGGAGAAACAGAAGCTGAAAAAGCACTTGGCATCATGGGGCCATTTGAGAGAAAAGAATGGCCCAATGAAAATACATTGATCGGAGCCAGAACGATGTATCCTTTTAATGGCTCTGCCGATTGGATCGTAAGCAACCCCGGTCACTGGATATTTGAAGGGACAGGAATGAAAAAAGGAGACAGGATCCCGGGGCTGGTAGGATGGGAACATCACGGCGATCCTGCAGATATCCCGGGTTTGGAGGTGATCGCCGAGGGTACAACAACGAATAGCGGCGAAGAAACATCTTACTACACGGCTACTGTATACCCGGGAAAAAAAGGGAACTGGGTATTTAATGCTGCAACAATTTTCTGGTCAATGGGACTTGCCCAGCCGCCGGGGCTTGTTCCCCCGCACTCACATTTTGGAATACCGCATGGGGCTGATGAAAGGGTACAAAGGATCACCGCTAATTTTCTTAAACGCTGTGGAATTTCCACTACAAAATAACATATTCACATAGGGGAAACAATGTGTTAAAGATACCTATTGTTGCAGCAGCGTTGTTCGCTCCTGCACAGATAAAAGACTATTAATAAAAACAAGATAAGGCCATATGAACAATAATAGTAGTTTTAAAAAAGCAAAACCATTTTTCAGGAAGGCAGCATGGATGGGAGCAGCAAGTATTTCCTGGCCCGGAACTGCCAATATTTTTTTCGTGGGAATAAGTCTGCTGTTTGCCGGTTGTAAAAGCAATGTCCCGGTCAATGAATTACACGGCATCCGGGTGCCACAGGGATTCGCCATTGAGCAGGTGGTGGATTCTACTTTGATCTCTTACCCGATGTTTGCTTCTTTCGATAACCGGGGAAGACTTTTTTTGTGTGAATCAACAGGAGAAACGTTTTCCACGGAAGAGCATCTCAAAAAGCCACCTTATCATATCCGTCTTTTGGAAGATAAGGACGGAGATGGCAAATTTGAGAAGAGCACCGTCTTTGCAGATTCACTCACTTATCCCAAAGGTGCGGTGTTCTTTCAGGGCAGCCTGTATGTGGCTTCTGCGCCGGATCTTTTAAAGCTGACCGATACTGACGGTGATGGCGTTGCCGATAAAAGGGAGGTGCTTCTTACCGGATGGGTGCTGAATCATAATGCCGCAGCATTCGGTGGCCCTTTTATGGGACCAGACGGGTGGCTGTACCTGACCGACGCGCGGCGCGGGTTCGATATCACTACCAGGGAAGGTAAGGAGCTTAAGGGTAAAGGGGCCAGGATATGGCGCTGCCGCCCCGATGGCAGCGGGTTGGAGTCTTTTAGCGGGGGAGGGTTTGATAACGCCGTGGAACTGGTGTTTATGCCGGGTGGAGAAACCATCGGCACCATGACCTATTTCACTGACCCGATGAACGGCTTTCGCGATGCGCTGATGCACTGGGTATATGGCGGTGTTTATCCCAAGCCGCAGCAGGTGATAGCAGATGACAGCCTGAAACTGACAGGTGACCTGATGCCTGTAATGACAAAGCTGCCCCGTATAGCACACTCTGGGCTGATGCGCTATGAAGGTTCAGCATGGGGTGATTCCTTTAAAGGAAATCTTTTCAGCGCACAATTCAATACAGGGCGCATTATGCGGCATATTATTACGCCCGATGGCGCTACCTATCAAACGAAAGATGAACCGTTTATTACTTCTTCCGGTCCCGATATACATCCTACAGATGTACTGGAAGATGCCGACGGCAGCCTGCTGGTGGTAAACACCGGCGGATGGTTTATTGCCGGTTGCCCTCTTTCGGTGGTAGCCAAGAAGGATGTAAAGGCCGGCATTTACCGTATAAGGAAGTCTGATGCGAAGGTGGCGGATGATCCCTGGGGGCGGAAGTTGAATTTTGCTGATATGACGCCTAAAGATATCGTTCAGTATGTAACGGATGACCGTCCTGCTGTGCGCAGCCAGGCGGTTGAGCAACTGGTTTTAAAAGGAGAAGCCGCTGTACAGGAAATCAGGAATACCCTTCTCTCTTCGGCAAATGACGAAGCGCGCACCGCAGCTGTTTTTATGCTTTACCGGATCAATGCACCGGAAGCAACAATGGGTGCCATACGCACAGCGCTGGAGGATAAAAGCGCTATAGTGCGTACGGCCGCAGCCAGGGTATTGGGGCTGTCCAAAGACCGGCAGTCTGTTGCAAAGCTGGCGGAGATAGTGCAGAATGATGAAGCGCCTGTGCGGCGTCAGGCTGCTACCGCCCTCGGGCAGATTGGCGATAACGAAGCCATCAGCGCCCTTATAAAGGCATCTTCCAATCCCAACGACCGTTTTGTGGAGCATGCTGTCATTTATGCGCTCATCACTCTCCGGTTGCCTGAGCCCCTCGTTCAGGCATTAGCCGACACTTCTGCCAATATCCGCAAAGCAGCTTTGATTGCCCTTGACCAGATGGATGGTTCGCCATTAAAGAAAAATCAGCTGGTACCATTGCTGAACAGCGAAAATGAGCAACTGCAAAATGCCGGTATATGGGTAGCCCTGCATCATCCTGACTGGGCTGATGTTGTTGTGGATTTTTTGAAGCATAATCTTAATTCCGGCAATCTTAGTGCTGATATCCGCAACCTGATGATCACATTCAGCCCTGATGTGCAAATGCAGCATTTCATTACCACGCAATTAGATAATAAAGACCTCGCTTTGTCTAAAAAAATATTGTTACTGGATATTGTCAATCATGCTGAAGTCAGAAAATTGCCCGATCTCTGGATACGGCAACTTGGCAACTTACTCCGTAGCAGTGATCCCGAGATCCGTTCGGAAGTGTTGAATGTGATCAAATCAAGAAGCATACCTTCATTGAATAAGGAGCTCAATCAAATTGTTCAGGATGCAAAAATGCCAACCGGGTTCAGGCTTAAAGCACTCGGTGCGCGGCTTATGTCTGATCCGGACTTAACTGCTGCAGAATTTGAGATGGTCTCATCATATCTGGGACCGAAGAATGAATCGCCTGTCCGGCAGGAGGCATCCCGTCTTTTAACGCAGGCTAAGCTGAGCGAAGGGCAGTTAGTCACGCTTGCCAATGAACAGGTTGCTACAACGGATGTTTTTCTTTTACCCGATCTTGTAAACGCATATAAGGGAGGGAAAAGTGAGGCGGCAGGAAAAGCGCTGATCACCGCGCTGGAAACTTCAAAAGACCGCCTGGACAACCTCTCTGTTCCTGATATGCAAAAGCTGTTTACCTCCTATCCCCAGGCGGTTCAGGATGCCTCGGGTTCACTTATAAAGCTACTGAAAGAAAAGCAGGCGTCAAGACTGGAAGAGCTGGAAAAATTACAGTCGCAGCTTACCAAAGGAGATGTAGCGGAAGGAAGGCAGCTTTTTTTCAATAAGGCTACTTGTTTTGTCTGTCATTCTGTAGCAGGTAAGGGAGGTGAATTTGGCCCGGATCTGTCTAATATCGGGGAGATCCGTTCACGCCACGACATTCTTGAAGCCATAATGTATCCCAGCGCCAGCTTTGCCCGGGAATATGAAACGTCTAAAGTAGTCACTAAAACAGCTTCGCATACAGGGATCATTAAAGAGCAATTGCCCGATGTGATAGTGGTGGCTACAGGGCCGGGATCCAAAGTGCGTATTCCCCGGAATGAAATCGTATCTATTGAACCGGAAAATACTTCCCTGATGCTTCCCGGTCTGCTGAAGCAATTGAGTGTTCAGGAAATATCAGATTTGATAGCGTATCTTGAGTCTCTTCCCAACGGATTGGGACAGATAAAAAGTCATGAGTGAGCGGGAGATGGGTTTTGAGCTATTAGCTGTCAGCTGTCAGCTGTCAGCTATCAGCTGTCAGCTATCAGGTATCAGGTATCAGTGTCATGTGTCATGTCCCGGTAACCTGCAAATAATTCACCACACAACCATATTATCTTCAATAGCGCTCTAAACATAAAACAACAAAAGATGAAAAAAATCATTCTGATCCTTGTTATTGCTGTTTTATTCACAAATGGAAAAACGGAGAAAACCTTTGCTCAGGCTCCTTCATCCCCGGAGCATGCGGTTCATCTTTTTAATGGAAAAAACCTTGACGGGTGGTATACTTTTATTAAAGACCGGGGACGCAATAATGACCCAAAAAAAGTATTTACCGTAAAAGACGGAATGATCCATATTTCCGGGGAGGAATGGGGCTGCATTACCACGAATAAAGAATATAAAAATTATAAGCTCGTGGTGGAATATAAATGGGGGAATAAAACCCATGGCTCCCGGTTAAACAATGCCCGCGACAATGGTATTCTTTTTCATTCAAAAGGAGCCGATGGGGGATATTCAGACACATGGATGCATTCAATAGAATGTAACGTTATAGAGGGCGGCACGGGTGATTTTATTGTTGTAGGCGATAAAAGCAATGATTTTTTGCTGACCTGCCTGGTAGCTCCCGAAAAGCAAAACGGCTCCTACATTTATCAGCCCGGCGGCGATCCGGTAACGGTCAACAGCGGCCGCATCAACTGGTATGGTCGTGACCCGGACTGGAAGGATGAGAAAGGCTTTAGAGGGAAGAATGATGTGGAGCGTCCCGTGGGCGAATGGAACAGGCTGGAATGTATTGCAAGAGGGAAAGAGCTTTTTATTTATCTTAACGGCAAGCTTGTGAATTATGCGATCCATTCCAAACCTGATGAAGGACGTATACAAATCCAGTCTGAAGGTGCGGAGATCTTTTACAGGCGGGTGGACCTGACGCCCGTAGCTCCCTGCCCGCCCGGTGTTAACTGATGAACGGTTGTAATGAAAGGAAGCATAGTGCCTCGCCGTTCCTTTTTGAAATCCGTAATAGCATCTTTTGCAGGGCTATCCGGATATAGCAGCCCGTTGTTCAACCCGGATGAGCCTACTCGGGATTTATTAGATGCATACCGGGGATATGGGCAAAACCTGGTACTGGCCGCATGAGGTCACGGAGAGTGGTATGGATATCGCGGGTGCGCTGGTCTAAGCCCAATGCCAGGAGGATACCGGAATAAACTGAATTAACAACATAAACATTATTTATTATGGCAGAAAAGACAAACAAATTACGTGTGCTCGTTGTTGGCTGTGGCAA